>NZ_JAKEEB010000007.1 GCF_021462825.1 Streptomyces glomeratus
AGCTCCGCGATCTGCTGCAACGTGGCACCGATGTCCGACGTACGCGTCGTCGTCATCGACTGCACCGACACCGGGGCGTCTCCGCCCACCGCCACGGATCCGACCTGGATCTGCCGGCTCTTCCGGCGCTCGGCGAGCTTGGTCGGAACGGACGGCATGCCGAGTGAAATCGCAGTCATCTGCTGTGCAACCCCAAAGTGTGGATCAAGGTCCGGTCCCGGATCGGCGGGCTCCAAGCCCCGAGATTACGCCACGCGCGTGCACGCCAGCACATCACCGTCCGTAAACCCACCCAAAGGGCGGCGGCCGGGAAGCCATGCTCCCCGGCCGCCGCCAACGCCGTGTGGCTAGGAGATTTTCACCGGGTTAACCACGTCCGCGACCAGCACGAGCAAGGTGAAGCAGATGAAGATCCCGGCCACCACGTACGCCACCGGCATCAGCTTCGCCACGTCGAACGGGCCCGGGTCGGGGCGGCGCAGCACCTTGGCCACGGACCGGCGCAGCGACTCCCACAGGGCGCCCGCGATGTGCCCGCCGTCCAGCGGGAGCAGCGGAAGCATGTTGAACAGGAACAGGGACAGATTGAAGCCCGCGACGAGCAGCAGCATCATCGCGATCTGCTGGGACGGCGGGATGTTCAGCGTGAAGACCTCGCCGCCGACGCGGGCCGCGCCGACCACGCCCATCGGGGAGTCCGGCTGGCGCGGGGCGTCGCCGAAGGCCGCGTCCCACAGCGCGGGGATCTTGCCCGGCAGGGAGACCAGCGACTCGACGCCGTTCTGCATCATGTCGCCCATGCGCTGCACGGACTGGTCGAGGGACTGCGGGACGATGCCGGTGGCGGGTGTGAAGCCCAGGAATCCGGCGTAGACGTACTTGCCCTCGACATAGCCGCCGTTGCCGTCCGTCTTGCTGACCTGGTTCTTGATCAGGTGGGCGTGCAGGTCGAGCTGCCGGCCCTTGCGCTCGACGGTGATCGTGACGTCCTTGCCGGGGTTGGCGCGGATGTCGGACTGGAGGGCGGACCAGTCCGGCACCTGCCTGCCGTCGAAGGCGACGATCTTGTCGCCCGGCTTGAGCCCGGCGGCCTGGGCGGGCGTGTCCGGGTCGTTCTTCGCGCACTTCGTGCGGTTCTCGCTCTGCTGGATGACGCAGTCGGAGACCTTCGAGACCGTGGTGGTCTGGGTCTGGACGCCGAAGGTCATCATCACGCCGAGGAAGACCGCGACGGCGAGCACCAGGTTCATGAACGGGCCCGCGAACATGACGATGACCCGCTTCCACGGCTTGCGCGTGTAGAAGAGACGGTCCTCGTCACCGGGCTGGAGCTCCTCGAAGGACTGCGCCCGGGCGTCCTCGATCATCCCGCGCCACGGCGAGGTGGAACGGGCCTCGATCCGGCCGTCGGGACCCGGCGGGAACATGCCGATCATGCGGATGTAGCCGCCGAGCGGGACGGCCTTGATCCCGTACTCGGTCTCGCCCTTCCTGCGCGACCAGACGGTCGGGCCGAAACCGACCATGTACTGCGGCACACGGATGCCGAAGAGCTTGGCAGTCGACAGATGTCCCAGCTCGTGCCACGCGATCGAGATCAGCAGGCCGACCACGAAGACGACTATGCCGAGGATCATCATCAGGGTCGTCATGCACGAGCCTCCGCGATTGCCGTCTGCGCTGTCAGTTCCCTGGCCCGGGCGCGCGCCCAGGTCTCCGCTTCGAGGACGTCCGCGACGGTGAGGGAAGTTCCCGTGCCGGGGGTGCCGTGCTCCTCCACCACCCGCGTCACCGTCTCCATGATCCCGAGATACGGAAGCGCGCCGTTCAGGAACGCGTCGACGCACTCCTCATTGGCCGCATTGAACACCGCCGGGGCCGTGCCCGCGAGCTCTCCCACGTGCCGGGCGAGTCCGACGGACGGGAACGCCTCGTTGTCCAGCGGGAAGAACTCCCAGGTCGATGCCGTGCTCCAGTCGAAGGCGGGCGCCGCGTCGGGTACCCGCTCAGGCCAGCCGAGCCCGATGGCGATCGGCCCCCGCATGTCGGGGGGCGTCGCCTGGGCCAGTGTCGATCCATCCGTGAACTCCACCATCGAGTGGACATACGACTGGGGATGCACGACGACCTCAATGCGGTCGAAGGGAATGTCGTAGAGCAGATGAGCCTCGATCACCTCGAGGCCCTTGTTCACCAGGGTCGACGAGTTGATCGTGATCACCGGGCCCATGGCCCAGGTGGGGTGGGCCAGCGCGTCCTCGGGGGTCACACGCGCCAGCTCGGCCCTGGTCCGGCCGCGGAACGGGCCGCCGGAGGCGGTGACGACGAGTCTGCGCACGTCCGCACGGGTGCCGGAGGCGAGGGCCTGGAACAGCGCGGCGTGCTCGGAGTCGACGGGGATGATCTGTCCGGGCTTGGCCAGGGCCTTCACCAGCGGGCCGCCGACGATGAGCGACTCCTTGTTGGCGAGCGCGAGGGTGCGGCCCGCCTCCAGGGCGGCGAGGGTGGGTGCGAGGCCGATGGAACCGGTGATGCCGTTCAGGACGGTGTGGCAGTCGGAGGCGGCCAGGTGCGTGGCCGCGTCGGGCCCGGCGAGGATCTCGGGGAGCGGCTCCCCGGGCCCGTACTGGGCGCTCAGGGCCTCCCGCAGGGCCGGTACGACGTCCTCGCGCGCGACCGCGACCGTGCCCACGCGCAGCCGGCGGGCCTGCTCGGCGAGCAGTCCGACCCGGCCGCCGTTGGCGGAGAGCCCGGTGACCTTGAACCGGTCGGGGTTGCGCAGCACGAGGTCGATGGCCTGGGTGCCGATCGAGCCGGTGGAGCCGAGGATCACGACGTCCCGTACTCCGTCCACGGGGTCGAAGACGAGATGGGGGTCGGCAAGAGGGGCTGGACTGTCGCTCATCCCTCCATTGTTGCCGCACCGCGCGTCCGGGTGGACAGGGTGTCCCCCGGGGGCGTGCCGACGGCCCGCCCCGGCCGGGAGAGGGCGCGCCCGGCGGCCGCTTCGGCCCGGCGGCGGGCGCCGCCGGGCCTTCGCATGCGCCGTGCGGGATCAGCTCTTCGGGACCTTCCTGCGCACGTCCTTGCGGGTGCTTTCACCCGGACGGGCGTCCGCGATCCAGGGGCCGTCGCCGGACGGATCCACGGTCCCCTCCTCCAGCCACGCGTAGGTACCGGTCAGGACGCCCTTGACCACCTTGTGGTCAAGGTCGTCGGTGTTGCTCCACAGCCGTCCGAACAGTTCCTCGACACGGATACGGGACTGCCGGCAGAAGACGTCGGCGAGCTGGTACGCCTCACGCCCGTGCTCCCCGCTCCTGCGCAGGTGCTCGGCGCGCACACAGGCCGCGCTCATCGCGAACAGCTCGGCGCCGATGTCCACGATCCGGCCCAGGAAGCCCTGCTTGGTCTCCATACGGCCCTGCCAGCGGGACATCCCGTAGAAGGTGGACCGGGCGAGCTTGCGGGCGCTGCGCTCGACGAACCGCAGATGCCCGGAGAGGTCGACCTCCCGGTGGAACTCTCCGTAGGCGCCGGGGATCTGGCCCTGCCCGGCCAGCAGCTTCGGCAGCCACCTGGCGTAGAAGACGCCGGCGTTCGCGCCCGCCTTCGCCTTGTCGGCCAGGGACTTGTCCGGGTCGATCAGGTCACCGGCCACGGACAGATGGGCGTCCACCGCCTCACGGGCGATCAACAGGTGCATGATCTCCGTGGAGCCCTCGAAGATGCGGTTGATGCGCAGGTCGCGCAGCATCTGCTCGGCGGGGACCCCCCGCTCGCCGCGGGCCGTCAGGGACTCCGCGGTCTCGAAGCCCCGCCCGCCGCGTATCTGGACCAGTTCGTCGGCCATCAGCCAGGCCATCTCCGAGCCGTAGAGCTTGGCGAGGGCGGCCTCGATACGGATGTCGTTGCGGTTCTCGTCGGCCATCTGCGACGACAGGTCGACCACGGCCTCCAGGGCGAAGGTGGTCGCCGCGATGAAGGAGATCTTCGCGCCCACCGCCTCGTGCAGGGCGACCGGCTTGCCCCACTGCTCCCGGGCTCCCGACCACTCGCGGGCGATCTTCAGGCACCACTTGCCCGCGCCGACGCACATCGCGGGCAGCGACAGACGGCCGGTGTTCAGCGTGGTCAGCGCGATCTTCAGGCCCGCGCCCTCCGGGCCGATGCGGTTGGCGGCCGGGACCCGGACCCGGTGGAAGCGGGTGACGCCGTTCTCCAGGCCGCGCAGGCCCATGAAGGCGTTGCGGTTCTCGACGGTGACGCCCTCGGACGCGGCCTCCACGACGAACGCCGTGATACCGCCCTTGTGGCCCTCGGACCTCGGCACCCGCGCCATGACGACGAGCAGATCGGCGACCACGCCGTTGGTGGTCCACAGCTTGACCCCGTCGAGGACGTAGTCGTCCCCGTCGGGCACGGCCGTGGTGGCCAGGCGGGCCGGGTCGGAGCCGACGTCCGGCTCGGTGAGCAGGAACGCCGAGATGTCGGTACGGGCGCAGCGCGGCAGGAACGTCTCCTTCTGTTCCTGGGTGCCGAAGAGTTTCAGCGGCTGCGGTACTCCGATCGACTGATGCGCGGAGAGCAGCGCGCCGATCGCGGCGCTCGCGGTGCCGGCCATGGCGAGTGCCTTGTTGTAGTACACCTGGGTGAGGCCGAGACCGCCGTACTTCGTGTCGATCTTCATGCCGAGGGCGCCGAGTTCCTTGAGCCCGTTGATCGTCTCGTCGGGGATGCGCGCCTCGCGCTCGATGCGGGCGGAGTCGATCTGCGTCTCGCAGAAGTCGCGCAGCTTGGCGAGGAACTCCTCGCCGCGCTGTACGTCCTCCTCGGCGGGCAGCGGGTGGGGGTGGATCAGGTCCAGCCGGAGACGGCCGAGGAAGAGTTCCTTGGCGAAGCTGGGTTTGCGCCAGTCCTGCTCGCGCGCGGCCTCCGCCACCTGGCGGGCCTCACGCTCGGTGACGGTGGGCTTGGGTGTGGGAGCTGTTGGTGCGGACATGAGGCTCACCTCGCCGCGAATCGGGGCTTGTGGGTCGCAGCCCGGGCCTACGTTACCGACCGGTGCTACTCGATCGTTGGTACCCCAATCCGGGGGAGGTCACCAGTCCTCGCGCAGCAGCACGCCCACCGAATTCCGTCGGCCGACGTCCACCGCGGACGCGGGGGTGTCAAATCGGGCCGCCCTCACCTGCTTCGTTCCCCGACGGGTCGGCGCGCCGAACGCATGCCGGAGGAGACCCCCGCCCCGAGGGCGAGCACACAGACCACCAGACCGCCGAAGACGACCGGGTTCACCCAGCTCGGCACCAGCTCGGTTCCCTCACCCTGCTCCGTGACACACTGCACGCTGACGGGCAGCGTCATCCGCGTCACGACGTGATCGCCGGCCGCGCCGGCAGCCGCACACATCTGGTCCGGATCCAGGATGTAGAACCCGGACATCACGCCGTACGCGTACGCGCCGAGGCCCGCCGCGCCGGCCATGACCGTCACCAGCGCACACGACCCGGCGTCCGGCAAGCGCCACCCGCTGCCCGGCTTTCGGCGGCGCACCCGCACGGCGAGTGCCCAGGCGGCGCCCATGACCACGAACGGCGTCACGAACGGCGCGAACATCAGGACCAGCAAGAGAAAAGACCCCACGCCTGACCGGACAGCGTCCGTGGACGACCGGTTCCGTGCCGGTCGAGGCGAGCCCGTCGGGGGCCGGTCGGCGCACACGCCCGCCACTACGCCGACGGCCGGAGCCCCCGCACAGCGGGCTCCGGCCGTCGGCGTGCCGGGTGGGTCAGAGGGCCAGGCCGGTCAGGACCAGGACACGCTCGTAGGTGTAGTCGTCCATCGCGTACTTCACGCCCTCGCGTCCGACGCCGGACAGCTTGGCGCCGCCGTAGGGCATCTGGTCGGCGCGGTAGGACGGCACGTCGCCGATGACGACGCCGCCGACCTCAAGGGCCCGGTGGGCGCGGAAGGCGACCTGGAGGTCGTGCGTGAACACGCCCGCCTGGAGGCCGTACTTGGACTCGTTGACGGCGGCGAACGCCTCGGCCTCGCCGTCCACCTTCTGCACGGTGAGGACGGGTCCGAAGACCTCCTCGCAGGAGAGGGTCACATCGGCCGGCACATCGGTCAGGACGGTCGGCGCGTACGAGGCGCCGTCCCGCTTGCCGCCGGTCAGCAGCTTCGCGCCCGCCCCCACCGCCTCGTCGACCCACGACTCCACGCGCTTGGCCGCGTCCTCGCTGACCAGCGGGCCGACGTCCGTCGCGTCGTCGGACGGGTCGCCGGTGACCTGGGCCTCGACGGCGGCGACGATGCGCGGCAGCAGCCGGTCGTAGACGGAGGCGTCGGCGATCACGCGCTGCACGGAGATGCAGGACTGGCCGCCCTGGTAGTTGGAGAAGGTGGCGATGCGGTTCGCGGCCCAGTCCAGGTCCTCGTCGCTCGCGAAGTCGGCGAGGACGACCGCCGCGCCGTTGCCGCCCAGCTCCAGGGTGCAGTGCTTGCGCGGCACCGAGTCCATGATCGCGTAGCCGACCTTCTCGGAGCCCGTGAAGGAGATGACGGGCAGGCGCTCGTCCTGGACCAGGGCGGGCATCCGGTCGTTGGTGACCGGGAGGATCGACCAGGAACCGGCGGGCAGGGCGGTCTCGGCGAGCAGGTCGCCGAGGATCAGGCCGGACAGCGGGGTGGCGGGGGCCGGCTTGAGGATGATCGGGGCGCCGGCGGCGATCGCGGGGGCGACCTTGTGGGCGCACAGGTTCAGCGGGAAGTTGAACGGCGCGATGCCGAGGACGACGCCCTTGGGGAAGCGGCGGGTCAGCGCGAGACGGCCCTGGCCGCCCGCGTCGGTGTCCAGGCGCTGGGCCTCGCCGCCGTTGAAGCGGCGGGCCTCCTCGGCCGCGAAGCGGAAGACGGAGACGGCACGGCCGACCTCACCCCGCGCCCACTTGACGGGCTTGCCGTTCTCGGCGGAGATCAGCTGCGCGATCTCCTCGCTGCGCTCGGCCAGCCGCTTGGAGACGTGGTCGAGGGCGGCGGCGCGGACGTGGGCCGGGGTCGCGGCGAACTCGTCCCGCACGGCGTACGCGGCGGCCACGGCCTCCTCGACCTGGGCCTCGGTCGGGACGCTGACCTTGGCGACCAGCCGCCCGTCCCACGGGTTGGTGACGTCGAAGGTGGTCTCACCGGTGGCCTGGCGGCCGGCGAGCCAGAAGGCGTGGGTGGAGGTCATGATCGGGTCCCGGCCCTTCGGAGGTTGGTGTTCCTTGAACTGCGTGGTCCACGGTAGGGCCGGGGCGGCGAAGGGTCGTTTGTCCGGCAAGGAGCAGTGCGGGACGGGGGTAGTACGGGTTGTACAGCCGCAGGCGGACGCTCGTCACTCCCCCGCCGACGCCGTCGCCTTGAGGGCCAGCCACAGCTCCATCCGTACGTCCGGATCGTCGAGCGAACGTCCCAGGATCTCCTCGACGCGGCGCATCCGGTAGCGCAGGGTGTGGCGGTGGACGCCGAGGTCGGCCGCCGCCGCGTCCCACTGGCCGTGCCGTGACAGCCAGGCCCGCAGCGAGGCGACCAGGTCTCCCCGGCCCGTCGCGTCGTGCTCGCGCAGTGCGCGCAGCAGGCCGTCCGCGAAGGCCCGTACGGCGTCGTCCTGGAGCAGCGGCAGGACCGATCCGGCCGCCAGTTCGGCGTGCTCGACCAGTGACCGGCCACGTCGCCGGGCCACCGACAGGGCCTGTTCGGCCTGCTTGTACGCGGCCGCGGCGGCGATCGGGCCCGCGGGCGCCGACACCCCCACCACCAGCTCGTCCTCGTCGGCGGCCGGCTGCTCGCGCGTGGCGGCCCGTGCCGCCTGCACCGCCAGCGCGTACTCCTGGCACGCGGCGACGGCCGCACCGCCGTCCCCGGCGAGCACGACCAGCCGCTCCCAGTCGGGCACGACCAGCACGGACTCCCCGGAGCGCGCGGCGGCGGACTCCACGGTCTCGGCGAGTCCGTCCAGCGGATCGCCGTCCGTCTCGGCCGCGGCGAGCACCGCGGCGGCCGGCGGCGCGGGCGCCACGCGCGCGTGCCCGTCGGCGTGCGCCCGGGACGCGGACGCGGACGCGGACTCCGCGAGGATCAGCCGGAACGGCGCGTCCAGCAGGTCGCCGTACAGGTCCCCGGCCACCGCCCTGGCGTGATCGGGCTCGCCGGCCAGCAGCATGCGCAGGACGGCCGTGCCGATCCGCTGCTCGGCGGCGTGCAGGGACCGGGACCGCTCGGTGGTCAGGGTCAGCAGGGCGATGGCGGAGTGGACCGCATACCGCTCGGCGGTGCCCGGAGCGGCGGCCGTGCCCACGGCGAGCGCGGCACGCGGGCGCCGGCCCGTCCCCAGGGAGTGCAGCTCGACGCGGTCCTCGCCGCTCGGCCCGCCGATCACGGAACTCGCCGGCGCCGGCCGATCCCGCAGCCGTTCCACCTCGGCCGTCAGCCGTGCGGCCCGCCGCCCCGCCCACTCGGGCGCGACCGCGACGACGGCTCCGGACGCGTCGTACAGCGCGGCCCAGCCGTCGACCTGCTGGGCGAGCGCGGCGAGAAGCCCCTCGGGGCCGTCGCTCAGGGCCTGTTTCGTCAGCTCCCGCTGGGCGGCGAACCCCGCGGTCACAGCCCGGTACTGGTCGGCGGCGATGGCCGCGGAGACGGCCTTGCTGATGGCGAGGAAGGGCGTGCGCCGGGGCACCTCCAGGAGCGGCAGCCCCTCCCCCTGCGCCGCGTCCACGAGCGCCTTGGGGATCTCGTCGTAGTTGACGCCGACGGCGAAACCGAGTCCGACCACACCCGCGCCGACCAGCCGCTTCACATAGCGCCGCATGGCCTCGGGGTCCTCGGCGTCCAGCTTCAGCGCCGTGATCAGCAGCAGCTCCCCGCCCTCCATGTAGGGCACGGGGTCGGCGAGTTCGCTGACGTGCGCCCAGCGGACGGGTACGTCGAGGCGGTCCTCGCCCGCGCGCACGGTCAGCTTGAGCGCGGAGTGGTGGACGAGCGAGGCGAGCGTGGGGGGCATGGGGCCTTCGGTGTGCACGGACGGGAGTCTCATGGGATCCGTGACGGAGTTCTTCACGGAACCCGCAAGGGTCACGGACGGTGTGAGCGGGGTGATGCTTTGGCCGCCGCGTATGAACGACCTATGTCGATTCTGCCTCACCGTACGGTGGTGCCGGGCCCATATATCCGGACCTCCTGCCCGGGATTTCCGGACACCCCGCCCGGGGACTCAGCCGCGCAGGTTCACCAGGAGCGGGGGCGCGTTCTCGCCCTCCACGTTCGTCAGGGACAGCACCGCGTGCCCCGGCGGCACGGCGTGCGCCAGCTCCGACGCGGACCACCGTTCCCGCTCGACCTGGCGGACGGTCACGGCGCGCGCGGTCGGCGCATGGCCGGTGATCACCCGGCGCAGCATGTGCAGGGCCTTGCCCGCGGGAGTCTCCGCGATGATCTGCCGGTCGGTGACGTCCCGGGCCTCGATCCACTCCTTGCCCCACACCTCGGCGAAGTCCTGCCCGTCCCAGGGGGTGAGCCCGGACAGCGCCATCCGGCACCCGGTGGCGCCGAGCAGCGGCCCGCGCAGCGGCCGGGGCACGTCGTCGAGGGTGCGCAGGGTGAGGACGACCCCGGCGTGCGCGGACCGCAGCCGCTGGATGGCGCGGACGGCTTCCGGGGTCACCACGCCGGTCGCGTCGTCGAGCACCATGCATGCGAACAGCGACCGGTCCTCGCGCACCGCGACGCTGGCCGTGAACTGGGCGAGCACCAGCCGGGCGAGGATGCGCGAGGCATCGGCGTGGCCGCGCTCGGGCAGGTCGATGCGGACCCGCACCGGGTGGTCGAGGGCGCGCAGCGAGAAGGGCCGGGACTGCCCGGAGGTGTCGAAGAAGGTCGCGAAGGCGGGCCGGTCGAGCAGCGCGACCCGGTCGGCGAGGACACCGCCCACGTCACCGGGATGCCGCGACTGCCGCTCCCGCGCGTCGAGCTCCCGCAGCAGCGAGTCCCGCCCGGAGTCCTCCAGCGCCTTGCGCAGTGCCGTGAGCGGGCCGGGCGCGCCCTCGAGGAGCTGCCGCAGCTCGGGCACCGAGGGGAAGCGGCCGTGGACGGCCCGGTACGGCCCGAGGAGCTGGGCGAGAACGGTGGCGGAGCGGCGGCTGTCGCCGCCGGGCTGGGGGTCGGCGAGGTCGCCCACGAGGGCCTCGGCGAGCACGGCCGCCGCCTCGTCCGGGTCGGTGGTCCCGCCGTACAGGTCCAGGTCGAAGTCCGATTCGGGATGACCGATGCGTACGACGACGTCGTAGGCGTCCACCGGGCCGAGACCGGCACCGGCCGCGCCGACGACGACCACGGCGGCCCGCCCGGCGAGGGCGTGCAGGCACAGCGACTCGGCGAGCGGCCGGACCACCGATCCGGTCTTGCCGGAGCCGGCCGGCCCGACCGCGACCAGTGAGGTGCCGAGCAGGTCGGGGCCGAGGCCGAGGCCGGTGCCGCGGTAGCCGTAGGGGTTGCGCGGGTCGTCGACCGTGGTGCCGAGCCGCACCTGCCCGGTGATCAGGTCGTGCCGGGCGAGCCGGGTGGGCAGGTCCCGTGCCCCGGAAGGGTGCAGACAGGCGGCGGCGCCGTCGGCGAGGACGGTGCCGGTGAACGTGGCCAGGCTGTGCCGGCCGTTCAGGACCCCCTGCCAGGCGCGTGCGATCCGGGCGTGGTCGACGTCCCGCATGAGCCCGGCGCGCGCCTCGGCGGCGAGGCGGTCGGCGGCGTCATGGGCGCCCGCGGCCCGGAGCTGGTTCCACTGGGCGGGGTCCTCCTCGGGGGCGGGCGGGGCCTGCTCGGGCTCGCGGCGCTTCAGGCGGGGCGCCAGGAAGCGGCGCCACACCTCGCCCCAGCGGCCGAGCCGGCCCACCGCCAGCATGATCCCGACCACGACGAGCAGGTCGTAGCCGTCCCAGAGGACGAGGTTGAAGACGTCGCCGTGGTTGCCGCTCTGACGCCAGGAGTCCGGTGTCAGCAGGTACAGGGGCAGGATCCACCAGTCGCCGAGATAGCCGTTGGACAGCAGGGACCACAGCAGCCAGCCGGCCAGGAACGCGATCAGCGCGCCGCTCAGCAGCTGCCGGGCGGGGATCTGCTCGGGCTCCTGGTCGGGACGGGGCCGGTAACCGAAGCGCCAGATGCCCGGTGCGGCCGCGGGGCGCGGCCCTCGCACCCAGGCGAGGAAGGCGCCGCCGTCCGGCAGGGGGGGCACCCCCGGCGCCACCGAGGGCATCGGCGGCACCGCGGAGCGTTCCGGCGGCCCCGCCGGACGCGGCACGGGGGTGGCCCGTGTGCCCCGCGCGTCCTGCGTCCCGTCGCTGTTCATCGCCGTTGCCCCCTGACCAGCCGCTGCGTCCATCGTCAGCGAGTCAATCTAACGCGCTGCACGGGGAGTTCACCGCACACGGCGCCGGGCCCGCGGCGATGTGTCCCGCTCCGCTATGTCCACCGCGGACAAGCAGCCGCGCGCAAAGCGCCCACATGGAGCATGCCCACCCCCCACGACCGCATTTAGCCTGCGAGAAAAGAAGGCAAGCGTCCGAAAAACACCCCCGCCGGAGCCCACCCCCACCGGACCACCGGTGCACCGGAACCCTCCGGTTCGGTTCGCATGATCATCAGGGAGCCCCCATGACCGCACTTCCGCAGGAGCGCCGCGTCGTCACCGCCATCCCCGGCCCGAAGTCGCAGGAGCTGCAGGCCCGCCGTACCGCCGCGGTCGCGCAGGGCGTGGGCTCCGTGCTGCCGGTCTTCACCACGCGCGCCGGCGGCGGGATCATCGAGGACGTCGACGGCAACCGTCTGATCGACTTCGGCTCCGGTATCGCCGTGACCTCGGTCGGCGCCTCCGCCGAGGCCGTCGTACGCCGCGCCTCCGCCCAGCTCGCGGACTTCACCCACACCTGTTTCATGGTCACCCCCTACGAGGGCTATGTGGCCGTCGCCGAGGCGCTGGCCGAGCTCACGCCGGGTGACCACGCCAAGAAGTCCGCGCTGTTCAACTCGGGCGCCGAGGCCGTCGAGAACGCGGTCAAGATCGCCCGCGCCTACACCAAGCGCCAGGCGGTCGTCGTCTTCGACCACGGCTACCACGGCCGTACCAACCTGACGATGGCGCTGACGGCCAAGAACATGCCGTACAAGCACGGCTTCGGCCCGTTCGCGCCGGAGGTCTACCGCGTGCCGGTGGCCTACGCCTACCGCTGGCCGACCGGCCCGGAGAACGCGGGCCCGGAGGCCGCCGCGCAGGCCATCGACCAGATCACCAAGCAGGTCGGCCCGGACAACGTGGCCGCGATCATCATCGAGCCGGTGCTCGGCGAGGGTGGCTTCATCGAGCCGGCCAAGGGCTTCCTGCCCGCGATCCGCCAGTTCGCGACGGACAACGGCATCGTCTTCGTCGCCGACGAGATCCAGTCCGGCTTCTGCCGCACCGGCCAGTGGTTCGCCTGCGAGGACGAGGGCATCGTCCCGGACCTGATCACCACCGCCAAGGGCATCGCCGGCGGTCTGCCGCTGGCCGCCGTGACCGGCCGCGCCGAGATCATGGACGCCGCGCACGCGGGAGGCCTGGGCGGCACTTACGGCGGCAACCCGGTCGCCTGCGCGGGTGCGCTCGGCGCGATCGAGACGATGAAGGAGCTCGACCTCAACGCCCGCGCGAAGGAGATCGAGGCGACCATGAAGGCCCGCCTCACGGCGATGGCCGAGAAGTTCGACGTGATCGGCGACATCCGCGGCCGCGGCGCGATGATCGCGATCGAGCTGGTCAAGGACCGCACCACCAAGGAGCCGAACCCGGAGGCGACCGCCGCGCTCGCCAAGGCCTGCCACCAGGAGGGCCTGCTGATCCTGACCTGTGGCACCTACGGCAACGTGCTGCGTTTCCTGCCGCCGCTCGTCATCGGCCAGGACCTGCTGAACGAGGGTCTGGACATCATCGAGCAGGCGTTCACGCGCATCTGATTCCGACCGCCGGAGCACCGGCGGTCAGAGGGTGTGAAGAAGGTGTGGGAGGTGGATGGCGGGACGCGAATCCGGCTGTCGGAACGGATTTTCCTGCCGTAGTTTCTCAGGAGATGAGAGAAACACCCCGCTCACAGGGGACTGTGGGCGGCACCGGGCCGTGGCCTCCCCAGCTTCGACCCGGTCGTGCCCTCGCGCACAGCCCGGAGCCTCCAGCTTCGGATCTCCTCACGATCGGACGGCCGCACGCCCCACACCCCCCGGGGCGGGCGGCACCCGATCCGGCCGGCCGCCTCCGAACCACCCCCCCGGTTCCGAGGCGGCCGACCTGCGTTTCGCGGCGAGAACCCCGCCCGCACCCGCGGCAGCCCGTGCCTGCGAAGCTGTGCCCGTGTCGACCCCCCGAGCGCAGGTCCCCGGACGCGCACCGCACCCGTCCGGCGGCAGGCCGCGTGTTCCGGCGCGGCCGGCCCTGGTGGCGGCCGCCGCGGGCTTTCTCTTCCTCCTGATCACCTGGCAGGTCGTGGCCCACGGGCCCCTCGCACGGGTGGACAAGCGGATCGGCGGGGCCGCCGTCCGTCCGGACCGCGTCTCGGGACTGCTCGCGGATCTGGGGAACATCGCGGTCGCCGTGCCCGTCCTGGCGGTCGTCCTCGGGTACGCGGCCCTGCGCGCCCGGCGCGCGGGAACGCACCGGTGGTGGCTGCCCGCCGTCGCCGCGGCCGGCCTCATGGCGGTCCTGCCGGCGCTGATCGTCCCGCTGAAGGAGGCCATCGCCCGTCCGGGCCCACCGGTCATGGGCTCGGCGACGGGCTTCTACCCCTCGGGGCACACCGCCACGGCAGCGCTCGCCTATGGCGCGGCGGCCCTGGTGCTGCGGCCGTGGCTGACCACCGCGTACGCCCGCCGCGGGCTCCTCGCGGTCTGCGCGGTGCTCCAACTAGGCGTCGCCTACGGCCTGGTCCGCCATGGATACCACTGGCCCCTGGACGTGGTGGGCAGTTGGTGCCTGTGCGCGGTGCCGCTCTGCGCGCTGCGGCTCCTCCTCGGCCTCCTGCCGGGCGCCCGCCGCTGACGGTTCCTCATCAGCGGCCCGGTCGCCCTCCGCCGCCGATCGAGGGGCCAACGCTCCGCGTCCGTGTCCGCCGGACCGGCGGCGGCCAGTGCGAGGTTGTGCGCCAGGCGTTCCGGGGTGAGCAGGGCCGCGGTCCGCTCGTCGGTGGAGAGCTCCGCGGTCACGAGGCCCTCGAGCCGGCTCCGGACCCCCTCGACCTCACGGCGCAGGGCGTGGCTGGCCGCCGTTGGTTCGACGAGGGACGCGCGCTTGTCGGTCGGCCAGGGCCGGCGGCGGACGAGTCCGGCCTGCTCCAGGCGCTGGACGGTACGGGTCATGGTGGCGGCGTCGGAGTCCAGCAGTCGCACCAGCCAACCCCGGCCTGCCCCGGCGTCCGGCCGCCGGCGATCCGTTCGACACCCCGGACCCGGCCACCTTCTACGGCGGCGACCACCGCGGCTACACCGGCTACCCCACCCTGGACTGATCGACGACCGACCGGGCACGGCCCGATTTCGGGCCGTGCCCGCGGCGACCGGCCGGTGGCCCCGGAAGGGACCGGTGCAATCCGGCCGCCCGCCGGACCCCGGGTTCAGCTGTCGAAGCCCAGCCCCAGCCGGTCCATCGTTCTCAGCCACAGGTTGCGCCGTCCTCCATGGGCGTCGGCCCGGGCCAGCGACCACTTGGTGAGCGCGATGCCCGTCCAGGCGAAGGGCTCCGGCGGGAAGGGCAGCGGCTTCTTGCGGACCATCTCCAGCTCGGTCCGTTCCGTGCGCTCCCCCGCCAGCAGGTCCAGCATCACCTCCGCGCCGAAGCGGGTGGCACCCACCCCGAGCCCCGTGTAACCCGCCGCATAGGCCACCTTGCCGTGGTGGGCCGTCCCGAAGAACGCCGAGAAGCGCGAGCAGGTGTCGATCGCGCCGCCCCACGCATGGGTGAAGCGGATGCCCTCCAGCTGCGGGAAGCAGGTGAAGAAGTGCCCCGCGAGCTTGGCGTACGTCTCGGGACGGTCGTCGTACTCGGCGCGCACCCGGCCGCCGTACGGGTAGATGGCGTCGTAGCCGCCCCACAGGATGCGGTTGTCGGCCGAGAGCCGGAAGTAGTGGAACTGGTTCGCGGAGTCGCCGAGTCCCTGGCGGTTCCTCCAGCCGACCGACGCCAGCTGCTCGTCGGTGAGCGGCTCGGTCATCAGCGCGTAGTCGTAGACCGGGACGGTGTACGAGCGCACGCGCCGCACCAGGCTGGGGAAGATGTTCGTGCCGAGCGCGACCCGGCGCGCGCGGACCTGCCCGTACGGGGTGCCTACGGTCATGCCGGCGCCGTACGGCCGCAGGCTGAGCGCGGGCGTGTGCTCGTAGACCCGCACGCCCAGCCGGAGGCAGGCGCGCTTGAGGCCCCAGGCGAGCTTGGCGGGATGCAGCATGGCCACGCCCCGGCGGTCGTACAGCCCGGCGAGGAAGGTCGGCGAGCCGACCTGCTCCCGTACCGCCTCCGCGTCCAGGAACTCGGTGCCCTCGGCGAGGCCCCGGCGCTCCATCTCGTCGTACCAGTCGCGCAGTTCCCACGCCTGGTACGTCTCGGTGGCGACGTCGATCTCGCCGGTGCGCTCGAATTCGCAGTCGAGGTCGTGGCGGGCGACCGCCTTCTCGATCTCGTCCAGGTTGCGGGCGCCCAGCTCCTGGAGCTTGTGGATCTCGTCCGGCCAGCGGGCGAGCCCGTTGGCCAGGCCGTGGGTGAGGGAGGCGGCGCAGAAGCCTCCGTTGCGGCCGGAGGCGGCCCAGCCCGCCTCGCGGCCCTCCACCAGCACCACATCCCGCTGCGGGTCGCGCTCCTTGGCGATGAGCGCGGTCCACAGTCCGCTGTAGCCGCCGCCGACGACCAGCAGGTCGCAGGTGTCGTCGCCGGTGAGAGCGGGCTCGGGGTGGGGCTTGCCGGGGTCTTCCAGCCAGTACGGGACCGGCTGTGCTTCGGAAAGAGATGTGGTCCAACGGGTCATGGCGCTTGGGGCCATGATTTCAACTCCCTACCAGTGCATTACACGGAGCGCTTTATGCCTTCCGGCGGTTCCGGCGATTACCGATGACCATGGAGGCCAGGACGAACAGTACGGCGACGATGAACATGGCCGTACCGATGACATTGATCTGAACGGGCGTTCCGCGCTGTGCCGAGCCCCAGACGAACATGGGGAAGGTGACGGTCGAACCCGCATTGAAATTGGTGATGATGAAATCGTCGAAGGAGAGCGCGAAGGCGAGCAGCGCGCCCGCGGCGATTCCGGGTGCCGCGATGGGCAGAGTGACCCGCAGGAAGGTCTGCGCCGGACCGGCGTAGAGGTCCTGGGCCGCCTGCTCCAGGCGCGGGTCCATCGACATCACACGCGCCTTGACCGCGGTGACGACGAAGCTGAGGCAGAACATGATGTGGGCGATCAGGATCGTCCAGAAGCCGAGCTGCGCGCCCATGTTGAGGAACAGGGTGAGCAGCGAGGCCGCCATGACGACCTCGGGCATCGCCATCGGCAGGAAGATCAGCGAGTTGACTGCGCCGCGTGCGCGGAAGCGATAGCGCACCAGCGCGAACGCGATCATCGTGCCCAGGATGGTGGCGCCGAGCGTCGCCCACACCGCGATCTGGAGGCTGACCGACAGCGAGCCGCACATGTCGGCGACGCCGCACGGGTCCTTCCAGGCGTCCGTGGAGAACTGCTGCCACTCGTAGTTGAAGCGCCCCTTCGGCTTGTTGAAGGAGAACACCGTGACGATGACGTTCGGCAGCAGGAGATATCCGAGCGTGAGCAGTCCCGCGAGGACGACGAGATTGCGCTTGAGCCAGTGTACGAAGGCCATTTAGACCAGATCCTCCGTCCCGGACCTGCGAATGTAGAGCGTGACCATGATGAGGATCGCGGCCATGAGGATGAAGGAGAGCGCCGCGGCCGTCGGATAGTCCAGGATCCGCAGGAACTGCGTCTGGATGACGTTTCCGACCATGCGGGTGTCCGTGGAGCCGAGCAGATCGGCGTTGACGTAGTCACCGGCCGCCGGGATGAAGGTCAGCAGCGTGCCGGAGACGACGCCCGGCATCGAGAGCGGGAAGGTGACCTTCCGGAAGGTCGTGAACGGCTTGGCGTACAGGTCGCCCGCCGCCTCGTGGAGGCGTCCGTCGATGCGCTCCAGCGAGGTGTACAGCGGCAGGATCATGAAGGGCAGGAAGTTGTACGTCAGACCGCACACCACCGCGAGCGGGGTGGCGAGGACGCGGTCGCCCTGGGTCCAGCCGAGCCAGTTGGTGACGTCCAGGACGTGCAGGGTGTTCAGGGCGCCGACGACCGGGCCCGAGTCCGCGAGGATCGTCTTCCAGGCGAGGGTGCGGATCAGGAAGCTGGTGAAGAACGGGGCGATCACCAGGACCATGATGAGATTGCGCCAGCGGCCCGCGCGGAAGGCGATCAGGTACGCGAGCGGGTAGCCGAGCAGCAGGCACAGCAGGGTCGCGGCGGCCGCGTAGAGGACCGAACGGACGAACTGCGGCCAGTACTCGCCGAGCGCGTCCCAGTAGGTCGCGAAGTGCCAGGTGACCTTGTAACCCTGTTCCAGGGAACCGGTCTGCACGGACGTGGACGCCTGGTAGATCATCGGCAGCGCGAAGAAGACGACCAGCCAGAGGATGCCGGGCAGCAGCAGCCAGTACGGCGTGAGGCGGCCCCTTCTGCGCGGGGGCTTCTTCTCGGGGGCGGTGGGCGCGAGCGGTGGCGGCGCCTCGGTGACGGCACTCATCAGGCGGCGTCCTCCTCGACAGTCTCCACACCCGCGTCGATGTCCTGGGCCGCGTCCAGGCCGAAGGTGTGGGCCGGATTCCAGTGCAGGACCACCTCGGCGCCCGGCACGAGACGGACGTCGCGGTCGATGTTCTGGGCGTAGACCTCGAACTCGGGGCAGACGGGGCTGTCGATGACGTACTGCGTGGAGACGCCGATGAAACTGGAGTCGACGATCCTGCCGGTGATGCGGTTGCGGCCCTCTGGGATCTCGCCCGCGTCGTCGGCGTGGGTGAGGGATATCTTCTCCGGGCGGACACCGACCAGCACCTTGCCGCCCGTGGTCGTCGGCGCCGAACAGCGTGCCCCGGGGAGCGACAGCTTGCCGCCGCCCGCCCTGAGGACGATGTCCTCGCCGCTCCTGGAGTCGACCTCGGCTTCGATGAGGTTGGACGTGCCGAGGAAGTTCGCGACGAACGTGGTCTGCGGGTTCTCGTAGAGGTCGGTGGGCGAGCCGAGCTGTTCGACGCGGCCCGCGTTCATCACGGCGACCGTGTCGGCCATGGTCATGGCCTCCTCCTGGTCGTGCGTGACATGGATGAAGGTGATGCCGACCTCGGTCTGGATGCGCTTGAGCTCCAGCTGCATCTGCCGGCGCAGCTTCAGGTCCAGGGCGCCGAGGGGCTCGTCCAGGAGGAGCACCTTGGGGTGGTTGATCAGGGCGCGGGCGACGGCGACGCGCTGCTGCTGGCCACCGGAGAGCTGGTGCGGCTTCTTGCGGGCCTGCTCACCGAGCTGCACCAGGTCGAGCATCTCCTCGACCTGCTTCTTCACCGACTTGATGCCGCGCCGGCGCAGGCCGAAGGCGACGTTCTCGAAGATGTCGAGGTGCGGGAAGAGGGCGTAGGACTGGAAGACCGTGTTCACCGGCCGCTTGTACGGCGGCAGATGCGTCACGTCCTGGTCGCCGAGGCGCACGGCGCCCGCCGTGGGCTCCTCCAGCCCGGCGATCATGCGCAGGGTGGTGGTCTTGCCGCAGCCGGAGGCGCCGAGCAGGGCGAAGAAGGAGCCCTGGGGCACGGTCAGGTCCAGCGGGTGTACGGCCGTGAAGGCGCCGTAGGTCTTGCTGATACCGGAGAGGCGGACGTCGCCGCTGTTGTCTGTCGTCATCTTCGTCACGCCCCTGTGAGCTTCGCGAACTTCTCTTCGTAGGCCGTCTCTTCCTTCTGCGTCAGCGAGCGGAAGGCGTGTGACTTCGCGGCCATGGCCTTGTCGGGAAGGATCAGCGGATTGTCCGCCGCGCCCTTGTCGATCTTCTCCAGATAGGGCTTCACCCCGTCGACGGGACTGACGTAGTTGACGTAGGCGGCGAGCGCGGCGGCCTGCTCGGGCTCGTAGTAGAAGTCGATCAGCCGCTCGGCGTTCGCCTTGTGACGCGCCTTGTTGGGGATCAGCATGTTGTCGGTCGACGTCATGTAGCCGCTGTCCGGGATGACGAAGTCGACGTCCGGGCTGTCCGCCTTGAGCTGGACGATGTCACCGCCCCAGGCCACACAGGCGGCCAGGTCGCCCTTGGTGAGGTCGGAGGTGTAGTCGTTGCCGGTGAAACGGCGGATCTGGCCCTTGTCGACGGCCTTCTGCAGCCGGGCTATCACCGCGTCGAAGTCGTCGCCGGTGAACTTCGCCGGGTCCTTGCCCATGTCGAGCAGGGTCATGCCGATGCTGTCGCGCATCTCCGACAGGAAGCCCACCCGGCCCTTGAGCCTGGGGTTGTCGAGCAGGTCGGAGACCGACTTCACCTCGATGCCGTCCAGCGCCTTCTTGTTGAAGGCGATGACGGTCGAGATGCCCTGCCAGGGGTAGGAGTACGCGCGCCCCGGGTCCCAGTCGGGGCTGCGGAACTGCGCCGACAGGTTGGCGTAGGCGTGCGGCAGGTTGGAGGGGTCCAGCTTCTGTGCCCAGCCCAGCCGGATCACCCGGGCGGCCAGCCAGTCCGTGAGGACGATGATGTCCCGGCCGGTGTCCTGGCCGGCGGCGAGCTGCGGCTTGATCTTGCCGAAGAACTCGTTGTTGTCGTTGATGTCCTCGGTGTACTTGACCTCGATGCCGGTCCGCCTGGCGAACGTCTCGAGCGTCGGGTGGTGCTTGCCGCTGTCGTCGACGTCGATGTACTCGGGCCAGTTGGAGAAGTTGACGACCTTCTCCTTGGCCGAGTGGTCCTGGGCCGCGGTGCCGCCCTGGGTCTGGCCGGCCGCGGGGATCCCGCAGGCGCTCAGCGCTCCGAGACCGCCGACCGCGAGCGCGCCGCCCGCGGAGGCGCGCAGCAGCGAACGGCGGGTGAGGGAAGCCCTGCCGTTGCGGAAACTGCGCCGCATGGCGGCCACTTGGGCCGGGGAGAGGCGGTCGGGCTCGAACTGGTCCATGCGCGTGGTGCCCTTTCGGGAGGGTGGGCCGTGGTCGACGGCCGGAACGGTCTATCGGTCCCCGAAGATCGTGCGGTGCCAGTCCTTGCGTGCCACCGCGGTGTTGTCGAACATTACGTGCTTGATCTGCGTGTACTCCTCGAACGAGTACGCGGACATGTCCTTGCCGAAGCCGGACGCCCGGTAACCGCCGTGGGGCATCTCGCTGATGATCGGAATGTGGTCGTTGACCCAGACACAGCCCGCCCTGATCTCGCGGGTGGCGCGGTTCGCCCGGTAGACGTCCCGGCTCCAGGCGGAGGCGGCGAGGCCGTAGGGGGTGTCGTTGGCGAGCCGGATGCCGTCGTCGTCGGAGTCGAAGGGCAGGACGACCAGGACCGGGCCGAAGATCTCGGACTGGACGACCTCGCTGTCCTGCGCGGCACCGGCGATCAGGGTCGGCCGGTAGTAGGCGCCCTTGGCGAGGTCGCCGCCCGGTGCTTCGCCACCGGTGACCACACGCGCGTAGGAGCGCGCACGGTCCACGAAGGCGGCCACCCGGTCCCGCTGGACGTGCGAGATCAGCGGGCCGAGGTCGGTGCCGGGGGCGAACGGGTCGCCGAGCCGGACGCTCTCCATCAGGGCGGCCGTCCTGGAGACGAACTCCTCGTAGAGGGGCCTTTGCACATATGCGCGCGTGGCGGCCGTGCAGTCCTGGCCGGTGTTGATGAGCGCGCCCGCGACGGCGCCGTGCACGGCGGCCT
The DNA here is from genome assembly GCF_021462825.1 of Streptomyces glomeratus. Classification (GTDB taxonomy): domain Bacteria; phylum Actinomycetota; class Actinomycetes; order Streptomycetales; family Streptomycetaceae; genus Streptomyces; species Streptomyces glomeratus. The sequence goes on from NZ_JAKEEB010000007.1 coordinate 21,010, forward strand.
CCAGGTCGGCGTCGTCGAAGACGACGAAGGGCGCCTTGCCGCCCAGTTCCAGATGGAGCCGCTTGACGGTGGCGGTGGCGATCTCGGCGACGCGCCTGCCGACGGCCGTGGACCCGGTGAACGAGGTCATGGCCACGTCCGGGTGGCCCACGAGACGCTCGCCGGCCTCCTTGCCGGTACCGGTGACGACGTTGATCACTCCGTCCGGGATCCCGGCCTCCGTGGCCGCCCGGGCGAACAGCAGCGAGGTGAGCGGGGTCAGCTCGGCGGGCTTCAGCACGATGGTGTTGCCCGCGGCGATCGCCGGGAGGATCTTCCAGGCGGCCATCTGGAGGGGGTAGTTCCAGGGGGCGATGGAGCCGACGACACCGATGGCCTCGCGGCGGACGTAGGAGGTGTGGTCGCCGGAGTACTCACCGGCCGACTGCCCCTGGAGGTGCCGGGCGGCACCGGCGAAGAAGGCGGTGTTGTCGATGGTGCCCGGAACGTCGAACTCGCGGGTCAGCTTCAGGGGCTTGCCGCACTGGAGGGACTCGAAGCGGGCGAGGTCCTCGGCCTGGTCGGCGAGGACGGCGGCGAAGCGGTGCAGCGCCTCGGAGCGCTCGCCCGGAGTGGCACCCGACCACTCGGGGAAGGCGGCGCGCGCGGCGGCCACGGCGCGGTCGACGTCCTCCGCGCCGGCCAGTTCGTATGTGTACACCTCATCGCCCGTCGACGGGTCGACCACCGCGTGCGTACGGCCCGACGTGCCCTTGGCCGGCCGGCCCGCGATGTACTGGGCACCGTCCGCGAAACGTGTCCGTACGTCGTCCCGCGCGCTGCGGCGGGTGCCGGCGTCGTCGGCGTTGCCCGGGTTGTGCATGTCGCTCTCCTCCGCCGCCGGCCCGCGTCCGCGCGGGGGCTGGCGTAGCTCCGGCTCGATTTGAGTGCCGATCCTGACAGAGGGAGTGGACTCCAACAAGTGATTCCGTTGTTGCCTTTTGGTTACGCGACGGAATCTGTCGACCAGGTGTCGAGCGCTCACCGAAAAGGCAGGACGGAGTGTCAGTGGTGCCTGCCACACTCGGGTGGCATGGAGATGATCGATTCTCGGGAAGCCCTGGTCAGGGCGGTCCGCACGGGGGCGAGGGTCAGGTACCTGCATTTCTGGGGCCACCGCCCACGCCGGGACGGACAGATCGGGCCGAGCTGTCTGAGCCAGTGGTGGCCGTCGCCGTTCACCGTGGACGGCGTCGAGTACGCGACGGCGGAGCACTGGATGATGGCGTCGAAGGCACGGCTCTTCGGCGACGCCGACGCGGAGCGCACGACGCTGCGGGCACCGAACCCGGCGCTCGCCAAGAAGGCGGGCCGGCTGGTGCGCGGCTTCGACGAGGCGATATGGGAGCGGGAGCGGTTCGCCATCGTGGTCGAGGGCAGCGTCCACAAGTTCGCGGCGCACGCCGATCTGGGGGCGTTCCTGCTGGGCACGGGCGACCGGGTGCTCGTCGAGGCGAGCCCGGTGGACCGGGTGTGGGGCATCGGGCTCGCCGCGGAGGACGAGGCCGCGATGGATCCGGAGCGCTGGCGGGGGCCGAATCTGCTGGGGTTCGCGCTGATGGAGGCACGGGAGCGGCTGCGGGCACGGACGTGACCGGGCACGGCCGTGGATGAGGAAGGGGCCGCCCCGACGGGCCGGCCCCTTCTGCGACTCTGGCCCCGCTCAGAACGTGCTGGCGCTGCCCAGGAAGCTGGCGAAGAGCGCGAAGCCCAGCAGCGGCAGCACCACGGTCGCCACGATTCCGCAGACCAGGCCGGCGGTGGCAGCGCCCTTGTTGGTGGCCTCGCCGCGGTTGGCCTTCCCCCGGCCGATCGCGCCGAAGATGATGGCGAGAACGCCGAGGATGACCCCGAAGAACCACAGGAAGAAGGTCAGGCTGCACACCAGGCCGATGATGCCCAGCACCAGCCCCGTGGTGCCCATGCCGTTGCTCGGCTGCGCGGGCATGCCGTAGCCGGGCCCCGCCGGGTACCCCACGGGCGGCGCGGCCGGGTAGGACGGTCCCGACTGCGGGTAGCCGTACCCCGGGCCGGACTGCGAGTATCCATAGCCGGGCGTCGGCTGCGGCGGTTGCTGCGGTGGCCCGAACCCACCGGCCCCCGGACTGGCGTCGGACATGACTGGTCTCCCCTCCGTTGACGCTCAAAGCATCGTAGTGGCCCTGTCCCCCGCCGGATGCCCGCCGGACCGGGCTGGGTCAGCCGTGGAACAGGACAGGTGCCGAGACGCCGAGCGCGTCGCTTCCGACGTAGGGGTCGTCGGGGCGCGGGGGGTGGTTGATCGCCATCGTGATCCCGATGACCATCAGCACGATCACGGCCACCCCGAGGACGAGCCCGACGATGCCGAGGATGAAGCCCGCGAGGGCCTGGCCGCGGTTGTCGGCCTCCCCCGCTTCCGCCCGCTTGCGGCCCTTGATCCCGAAGATCACCGCGAGGATGCCGAGGACCACGGAGACCACGCCGTACAGGCAGAACAGGCACACCGAGAGGATGCCCAGCACCATCGCGGCGACCCCGAGTCCGTTGCGCGGGGGTGCCGGCATCCCCGGCCAGCCGTAGCCGGCGTAGCCCGGGGGCACGGGGTGGCCGTAGCCGGCCGGGGTGGCGTAGGCGGCGGCCGTGGGATCCGCGGGGGCCATCGGGGGCGGCGGTACGGGGACGCCTCCCTCACCGGGACCGGGGGCGGCACCCGGCTGCGGACCGGGGGCGGCGCCCGCCTGCCAGGGGCCGCCGGGACGCGGCGGCGCGGGAGGCTTGTCCATCGACACCTTGCGCTCCGGCGGCGCCCACGGGTCGTCCGCACCCGCTGCGTCGTACGGTCCCCGCTGTGCTTCGTCCGCCACGGCCATCCCCCTAGTTCCTCGGACCGTCATGCTAAGGCCAGGCCCACGACGACGCTCCGGCCGCCCCCGGACGGACGGCCCGGGGGTCCGGGGGCGCTCGCGCTCGGCCCGTGACACAGGGGCCCGACCGTATGCCTAGGATCGTCCCCGAGTCATCGATCAGCCGATCACCCGCGTCCCGCCCGAACCCGGCGCCGGGACGCCGTTCCCGGGGAGGAACCTTGACCGACCACCGCGACGCCGGTGCCGTGCGCGATCTGCACGCCTTCATCGCCGGACTTCCCAAGGCCGAACTGCACGTGCACCACGTCGGCTCCGCCTCCCCCCGCATCGTCGCGGAACTGGCCGCGCGCCACCCCGACTCCAAGGTGCCCACCGACCCCGAGGCCCTGGCCGACTACTTCACCTTCACGGACTTCGCCCACTTCATCGAGGTGTACCTGTCCGTCGTCGACCTCGTGCGCACCCCCGAGGACGTGCGCCTGCTGACGTACGAGATCGCCCGCGACCTGGCCCGGCAGCAGGTCCGCTACGCCGAGCTGACCATCACCCCCTTCTCCTCCACCCGGCGCGGCATCGACGAGCGTGCGTTCATGGACGCGATCGAGGACGCCCGCAAGGCGGCCGAGGCCGACCTCGGGACCGTGCTGCGCTGGTGCTTCGACATCCCCGGCGAGGCGGGGCTGGAGTCCGCGGAGGAGACGACCCGGCTGGCCACCGACGACCGGCTGCGCCCCGAGGGGCTCGTCTCGTTCGGGCTCGGCGGACCCGAGATCGGCGTCCCCCGGCCGCAGTTCAAGCCGTACTTCGACCGCGCCATAGCGGCAGGCCTCCACTCCGTGCCGCACGCCGGCGAGACGACCGGCCCGGAGACGGTCTGGGACGCCCTCGTCGAGCTGCGCGCCGAGCGCATCGGGCACGGCACCAGTTCCGCCCGGGACCCCAAGCTGCTGGCGCACCTCGCCGAGCACCGCATCGCGCTGGAGGTCTGCCCGACCTCCAACATCGCGACGCGCGCCGTCCGCACGCTCGAGGAACACCCCATCCGGGAGTTCGTGCGGGCCGGTGTCCTCGTCACCGTCAACTCGGACGACCCGCCCATGTTCGGCACGGACCTCGACAACGAGTACGCGGTCGCCGCACGGCTGCTCGACCTCGACGAGCGGGGCCTCGCCGGCCTCGCCAAGAACGCGGTGGAGGCGTCCTTCCTCGACGACGCCGGCAAGGCGAAACTGGCGGCCGAGATCGACACCTACACCACGGCCTGGCTCGCACCCTGACGGCCACCACAATGAGCCCCATGCGCACCGTGACCGCCGTGGCCCATCGCGGCGACCCCTACCGCCACCGTGAGAACACGATCGACTCGCTGCGTTCCGCGCTCCGACAGGGCGCGGACGCGGTGGAGATCGACGTACGGCTCACCCGGGACGGCGTTCCCGTGCTGTTGCACGACGCGACCCTGAAGCGGCTGTGGGAGCGGGACCGTCCGCTCGCCGCGCTCTCCTTCGCCGAGGTGCGGGGACTGACGGCGGGCGGAGTGCCGGCCCTGGCGGAGGCGCTGACGGCGACCGAGGGCAGCCGGGTGATGATCGATCTGCCGGGCGCGCCCTCGGTCCGTGCCGTGCGCCGGATCGTGGACGTCGTGCGCGAGTGCGCCGCCCAGGAACGGGTGTACTACTGCGCGGGCGCCCAGACCATGCTGGCGGTCCGGGCCGCCGACCCCGCGGCGGAGATCGCCCTGACCTGGACGACCCTCGCCCCGCCACGGCACGCCCTGCTGGACGCGGTCCGCCCGCGCTGGCTCAACTACCGCTTCCCCCTGGTGAGCGCGGAGCTGACGGCCCGGGTGCACCGGGGCGGTCATCTGCTGTCCGTGTGGACCCCCGACACCCGCCGCTCGATGCGGCGCCTCCTGGACCTGGGAGTGGACTCGATCACGACGAACCGGCTCGACGCACTGCATGCGGTGCGCGGCCGCTGAGGGTGCAGCCCCGAAGGCCGCGGCGACGGGCACCGCTTGCGCGGCAGCGGGCGGGCGTGCCGCCGCCCCGCCCGCGATGATTGCTACATTGCGCAACCGTACAACCATTGGGCGGGGTCGGACGTCCCCTCCGTATGAGTCCGACGGATGAGGGCGCAGCCATGCCGACGAGTCACCAGGCCAACCCGCGCCGCCCCCGCGGCCCGCTCCGCACGGCGTTTCTCGTCGCCGTGGCGGTGGCGGTGCTCGGGACGGCCGGCCTGGGGTGGATCTACCTGAAGCTGAACGGGAACATCAACACCTTCGACGCGGGAGGTATCTCCCGGAACCGTCCCCCCGAGGGCTCGTCGAAGGGTGAGAACGTCCTCGTCATCGGCTCGGACGCGCGCACCGATGGCAACAGCGCGCTCGGCGGCGGCGACAGCAGCGACGTGGGCCGCTCCGACACCGCGTTCCTGATGCACATCTACGCCGATCACAGGCACGCCGTGGCCGTGTCGATTCCGCGGGACACGCTGGTGACCATCCCGCCCTGCAAGCTGCCCGACGGCAACTGGACCAGGCCGCAGACCGGCGCGATGTTCAACGAGGCGTACTCCGTCGGCAACACCGCCAAGGGCAACCCCGCCTGCACCCAGAACACGGTGGAGAGCCTGACCGGTCTGCGCGTGGACCACACCGTGGTCGTGGACTTCAAGGGCTTCGCGGCGCTGACGGACGTGGTGGGCGGGGTGCCGGTGTGCCTCCCGCAGAACATCTACCAGAAGGACCTCAACCCCAATCGCGCCACCCGGGGCGCCCTGCTCTTCGAGAAGGGCCGGCAGACCGTCTCGGGGCAGAAGGCGCTGGACTACGTGCGCATACGGCACGGGATCGGCGACGGCTCCGACATAGGCCGGATCAAGCGCCAGCAGGCGTTCGTGGCGGGTCTGATTCAGAGGGTGAAGAGCGAGGGGTTCACCCCGGCCAAGTTGCTGCCGCTCGCCGACGCCGCCACGAAGTCGATGACCGTCGACCCGGAGCTCTCCACGGCCAACAGGCTGATCACGTTCGCCATGTCGTTGCAGAACATCGACCTGCACAACACCAAGTTCGTCACCATCCCCTGGCGTTACCAGGGTTCGCGGGTCGCGATCGTCGAGCCGGACGCCTCCGAGCTGTGGGCCGCGCTCAAGGCCGACCGGACGATCGACGGCAAGGACGCCGGCGGCCGGAAGGGATCGGGCGGTGGGAAGGGCCGGACGACGGCGAGCGCCTCCGCCGTCCCGAGCCCCGGCACCAGTTCCTTCGGCAAGGGCGTCACCGTGGCCGTCTACAACGGCACCACGACCGGCGGCCTGGCCTCCCGCGCCGCATCGCACCTCACCGCGTACGGTTTCACGGTCACCGGCACCGCCAACGCGAGCAGCCAGGACCACATCACCACGGTCGTCGAGTACGGCACCGGTCTGAAAGCCCAGGCGGAGAAGGTCGCCGCACTCTTCCCCGGCGCCCGGCTGAACCCTCTCGCCGGCACGGGCATCAACGTGGTCCTCGGCCGGACGTACGCGACGCAGGACACCTCGGCCTCACCGGCACCCGCCGCCATCCCCTCCTCGGTGGCTGGGAACGCCCGGTCGGCGGACGACGACCCGTGCTCCGACCTCACGTACGGATCGGGCGGTTAGAGCCCGCGGGAGACGCCCCGACGACAGGTGAGCCCGGCCCGGCCGACCGGTGCGCGAGGGGGCCGGGCGGGTGGCTCAGGTCCCGGTGGCTCCCCTCCCGGTGGCGGCTGTCCCGGTTGCGGCTGCCTCGCCGGCGCGCGCGGCCAGTTGGCCGACCATGAGCCGGACGACGGTGACGACGTCCGCGTCGTCGACGTAGTACACCTGGCGTCGGCCCTCGCGGCGGGAGCCCACGAGACCGGCGAGCTTCAGCTTCGTCAGATGCTGGCTGACCGCGGGGAGGGCTCCGCCCACCCGGTCCGCGAGATGGGTGACGTCGCTCTCGCCCTCGGCCAGGGCCCACATGAGGTGCAGACGGGACGCCGAGGCGAGCAGCCCGAAGGCGGCGGCCGCCTCCGCCAGGACCCCGGCGGACGGATCATCGAAGCCACCGACGTTCTCCGGCACTGTCCGCTCCCGTCCCGCCCCGATCACTGTCGCCGCACGCGCGGTGCCCCAGTGTAGGCGTCCGGTCACCTGGCGGCGGTGAGGAGAGTGTGTCCGAAGGCCGCATCTGTAACACGGCGAAGTGCGAGGTCATGTCGGTCCCGGGTCGAGCAGGCCGCGTCGGCTTGCCGCGTCGGTGAGCAGCCGGAGCATCTGCCGTCGTCCGTGGTACAGCCGGGACGTCACGGTCTCCAGCGGAACGCCCAGGATCTCCGCGATCTCGCAGTACGAGAACTCCTCGACGTCGGCGAGATGCACGACGATCGCGACTTTCCGGGGGAGTTGGCCAATCGCGGCCTTCACCTCACGGTCGGGCAGCCGGCTCAAGGCCTGCACTGCGGGCGTCCGGAGTGCAGGGATCGTCGGGGATGCGGCTTGCGACCGACCTGCCGAGGCGGTCCGGTGCGGTGGACGGTGCCGGCCACCGCGACTGACGAGGGCGGTGTCGGCCAGAACGCGGAACAGCCAGGCCTTGAGGCCCATGTCGCCGGTGAACGCGCCGAAAGCCTCGAGAGCCCGAAGACACGTGTCCTGGACCAGGTGTTCTGCGGCTGCGCGGTCGCCGGTCAGCTGAACCGCGGCTGCGTACAGCCGGTCGAGGAAGGGCAGGGCCTCACGCTCGAACCGAGCGGCGAGTTCCGGGCAGCGCGGTGCATCGGCGGCCGGGGCTGCGGATTGCGGCATGACGTTGTCCATAATCAAGAAAACCGACTCACGTGGCAGATCGGACGGACTGCCGGGGAATGAGGGACGTGCGTCACCGGGCAGTGCGGCGACGGAAAGCCGACGGCTGCAACTCCTGGGCCGCGACCGCGTCAAGGACTCCGCCCCGGGTATGTGCGCGTGGATTGCGGCCGAGGGACTCCACTGCGAGCCCCTCGGCCACCCCGCCCAGCCGGTGCCCCTCCCGCCGACTTCGCCCCGCGGGGCGAACCTCGGGGCACTAAAGCGTGGCCAGGCAATCGGTCGCGGTCATCTAGCGGAGCGACCGGAAGCCGGCGCGAATCTCCTCGACGAGCAGCCCGGGCTGCTCCCAGGCCGCGAAGTGACCGCCCTTGGGGAGCCTGTTGTAGTGGACCAGGTTCGGATAGGCCTGCTCCGCCCAGCTCTTCGGGGCCTGGTACATCTCGTCGGGGAAGACGCTCACGGCGACCGGGAGGGAGACGCCCTTCACACCGAAGAAGGAGTTCGTGTTCTCCGCGTAGAGGCGAGCCGCAGAGATCGCCGTGTTGGTCAGCCAGAAGAGCGTGACGTTGTCGAGGACGTCGTCCCGGGTGAGGCCTTCGGTCTGTCCGGCGAAGGCCCGGGAGATCATGGCCAGGCTGGCCGCGTCATGGTCGAGCAAGAACGCCGCCAGGCCGACCGGAGAATCCGCCAGCCCGGTCAGCGTCTGCGGACGCGACCCCATCATGTAGGCGAAGTAGACGTGCCGGTAGACGAAGTCCAGCTGTTCGACCGCCGCCTTCTCCTCGTCGGAGAGTGACAGGCCCGCAGGAAGCGGGTTGCCCGCGATGAGCGCGGCGTCGATGGCGGGCGGAACCACGCCGGCCATGTTGGTGTGGATGCCGGCCAGGCCCTCGGGCTCCTGGACACCCATGAAGTCCGCGATGATCGCACCCCAGTCGCCGCCCTGTGCGACATACCTGGTGTAGCCGAGGCGCTGCATCAGCTCGCCCCAGGCACGGGCGATGCGCTCGGGACCCCAGCCGGTTGAGGTCGGCTTGCCCGAGAAGCCGTAACCGGGCATCGACGGGATGACCACGTGGAAGGCGTCCGAGACGCTCCCGCCGTGGGCCGTGGGGTCGGTCAGCGGCTCAATGATCTTCAGCTGCTCGACGATCGAGCCTGGCCACCCGTGGGTGACGATCAGCGGCAGAGCATCCTCATGCTTCGACCGAACATGGATGAAGTGGATGTCCAGGCCGTCGATCTCAGTGATGAAATGCGGTAGCGCCTTCAGCTTCGTCTCGACCTTGCGCCAGTCGTACTCCGACGCCCAGTACCGCGCGAGCTCCTTCATCGTCTCCATCTGCGTGCCCTGCGACTGGTCAGCGACGGTCTCCTTCTCGGGCCACCGCGCCGCCTTGACACGAGCCCGCAACTCCTCGAGCTCCGCGTCGGGGAACTCGAACGTGAACGGCCGGATCTCCGGAGTGCCGGGGGTGATGGACATGTAAGTCTCCTTGGTATCGGCGGCGACCTCGTGTCGCCGGCTGGTCCACCATTCCCGAGGACGAGCGTGCATCGCCCCCGGGAAACCCCCGGGGATTCGCCCCCGGCTGACCCCGGGGGCCTCGTGCTCTGGCGGCGGAGGCGATGGAGCTTCGGGCCGCGTACGGGCGCGGACAGTCGCTGTGCGTAGCGGCGGGCGAACCCGGTGCGCCGACGGTGGCGTCGGCGGGCCGAACAATGGTCAGAGCCCGGCACGCCCCGATGGGCGTACCGCTCATGGGCTCCTGTGAATCCGCATCCGGAAACGAACTATGGTGGCAATGGTGTTTTGGTGGCGCCTGAAGGAAGCTCGGCCGACCGGTCGTTTCGAGCGGCCGCGAGGCCTGTGAGGTCGAGTCGGCGCGTCGGAGCTCACGCACGCAAGCCAGGCGTCTCGACCTGATGGAACGCACCCGGCAGCCGGTCAGGAGATTGACCATGGGCTTGCCCTCCAGTGACACTCACATCCGACTTCTGGGGCGGGGCCGGGAGCTGGCCGCACTGGAGCGGGCCCTGGCGACAGCGCGGGCGGGTAGCAGCGCGGTCCTGGTCCTCCGCGGCGAGGCAGGGATCGGCAAGACAGCGTTGCTGGACCACGCAGCCGATCGGGCTGTCGGGTTCCGTACCGTCGACATCTCAGGCATCGAGTCGGAGATGGCACTTCCGTTCGCGAGCCTTCATCAGCTCTGCACGCCCTTGCTGGGTCGGCTTCCGGAGTTGCCGGGACCGCAGCGTGATGCGTTGTCCGTTGCCTTTGGTCTCCGGGAGGGCGAGGCGCCGGATCGCTTCCTGGTAGGCCTGGCTGTGCTCAGTCTGCTGGCTGGTGCCGCCGAGGCTCAGCCGCTGGCTTGCCTCGTCGATGATGCGCAGTGGCTGGATGAGGGGTCCCTGCAGGTGCTGGCGTTCGTCGCCAGGCGGTTGATGGCCGAACCGATGGCTTTGATCTTCGCCCTGCGGGAGCCTGCTGACGATCGTGAGCTGGCCGGTCTGCCGGAGCTGATCGTCGAGGGCCTCAGCGAGCCCGAAGCGCGTGCCCTGCTGGCGTCGGCCGTCCGCGTGCCGCTCGATCCCCTCGTAAGGGATCGGATCATTGCGGAAGCTCACGGTAACCCGATGGCCCTGCTGCATCTGCCACGCGCCGCCGCGGAACTGGCGGGCGGTTTCTGGCTTCCTGGCAGGCGCCCCTTGGGGAGCCGTATCGAAAACGCCTTTCACCAGGAGTTCCGATCCCTTCCACCGGACAGCCGGCGTCTTTTGCTGACTGCCGCGGCCGAGCCGACCGGAGACGCATGTCTGTTGTGGCGCGCAGCCGCTCTGCAGGAGATTCCGGCGGACGCCGCGGCGCCGGCCGAGGCCGCCGGACTTGTCGAGTTCGGTACAAGGGTGCGGTTCCACCACCCATTGGTGCGCTCGGCCATCTACAAGAGGGCGTGTGCGCCGGATCGCCGGGCGGCGCACGGGGCACTGGCCGAAGCCACCGATCCCGGCCTCGACCCTGATCGCAGGGCGTGGCATCGCGCTCTCGCCGCCACCCGGCCCGACGAGGGCACCGCCGTCGGCCTGGAGCGCTCAGCCGGCCGGGCCCGAAGCAGGGGAGGAGCCGCTGCGGCAGCCTCGTTCCTGTGGCGGGCGGCGCAACTGACGCCCGATCCCTCACGGCGTGCCACCCGGGCACTGGCCGCCGCTCAGGTCCACATCGACGCCGGCGCAGCCGACCAGGCCCGCTCCATGCTGGCGGCCGCGGAGGCCGGTCCACTCGACGACCTGCAGCGCGCCCGACTCGAGAGGCTGCGGGCCCGGCTGGTGTTCTCCCAGGTGCGGGGCGGCGACGCGCCCCGGCTCCTGCTCGACGCCGCACACCGGCTGGCGCCTGTCGACGCCACCCTTGCCCGTGACACCCTGCTGGAAGCGGCGGGCGCGGCGATCTTCGCCGGGCGCCTGACCGAAGGACCCGGGCTGCGGGAGGTGGCTGAGGCGGCCCGCGCCGGACCCTCGCCGCCGACACCGCCGCGGATGGTGGACATCCTTCTGGACAGCATGGTCAGCCGGGTCATCGATGGCTACAGCGCTGCCGTGAGCCCTCTCAGGCATGCGCTGCACGTCGTACGGCAGGAGCAGAGATCAGGCGTGACGGACGTGGACCGGCGCTGGTTGTGGCTCGCGTTCCGGGTGATCCCCGAGCCTCTGGCGCCGGAGTTGTGGGACGACGACGCGTGGCATGAGCTGGCGACCGGAGCCGTCGGCATCGCCCGCGAGGCAGGGGCGCTCGCCGTCCTCCCCATGGCGCTGACCTACCAGGCGGGCTCCCACGTCCATGCCGGCGAATTCGATACCGCAGCGGCTCTGATCGATGAGGCCACGGCTATCTCGGAGGCAGCGGGCGGCGCACCCATGATGTACACGTCGCTGATGCTCGCCGCCTGGCGAGCACAGGAATCCGAGGCACTGGACCTCATCGAGACCACCGTCAAGGAAGTGCGTACCCGGGGTGAGGGACGCTCTCTCGACCTTGCCGAGTACGCGACCGCACTGCTGTACAACGGCCTCGGCCGTTACGATGCCGCGTTCGCAGCCGCGACGCGCGCATGCGAGTACGAGGATCTGGGCTTCTTCGGGTGGGCACTGGCCGAACTGATCGAGGCGGCCGTCCGCAGTGGTCACCCGAAGGCCGCCGCGGAGGCGCTGGACAAGCTCACCGAACGCACACGAGCGAGCGGAACCGAGTGGGCCCTGGGCGTGCAGGCCTGCTCGCGCGCGCTACTCAGCGACGGCCAGGCTGCCGATGCCCTCTACGGTGAGGCGATCGACCATCTCGGTCACTGCCGGATCGCCGTCCAACTGGGCCGCGCCCGTCTGCTCTACGGGGAGTGGCTACGTCGTCGGAACCGCCGTCAGGAGAGCCGTGCCCAGCTACGGTCCGCCTACGAGGCGTTCAGTCGGTTCGGAGCCGACGGCTTCACCGAACGCGCCCGCAAGGAGCTCTTGGCGACCGGAGAAACCGCACGCAAGCGGACGATCGGCAACGACGCCGCGCTCACCAGCCAGGAATCCCAAATCACCAGGCTGGCCAGGGACGGGCACACCAACCAGGAGATCGCTGCCCAGCTCTTCATCAGCCCGCGCACGGTGGAATGGCACCTCGGCAACGTATTCACCAAGCTCGGAGTCAGCTCTCGAAGGCAGCTTCGCTCAGCGCATGCTCGGTGACACCTGTCTAGGGGCGGGGACTGACCGTGGCCCCGCTCGGCGACGGCCCCCGCCCCGTCGCGCGGACGGTGCCGCCGACGGTCCCCGGCTGGGGACCGAAGGGCAAAGCCATGCAATGGCGAGATCAGCGTCGGGCCGCGGACAAGGACTGCCGGCCGGGGGACGCCGCGCCGGTGGTCATTCGTTCACCGGCCCTGCTCCCGCCCTTCGATGCGCTCCACAAGCTCGGCCGCCATCGTCTTGATGGTCTCCAGTCCTTGGTGACCCCAGGGGTGCGGATCCTGGTCGACCACGCAGATCGTGCCCAGCACCATGCCGGTGTGGTCGATCAGCGGAGCTCCCAGGTAGGAGTGGATTCCGATGGCATCGACGACGTGATTGCCGGCGAAGCGCGGAAAGTCGCGGACGTCGTCCAGCACCAGCGCCTTGCGCCGCCTGACCACGTGGGGGCAGAAACCGATGTCGAGGTCACGAGGCATCACCCGGCCCGGCACGGGATCGTCGAGCAGAGGGGTCTCCAGCTCGACGGTCGTGTCCGAGGCCGCGCTGTACAGGCCGGCGAAGTACTGGCGGTTCTCGTCGACGAAGAAGTTGACTCCCGCGTAGCATCCCCCGGTGCGCTGGGCCAGTTCGCGGGCGACGTCGTCGAACTCGGGGACCGGCTTGGCCTCGATCCCCAGTTCCCGCAGCCGGCGTGCCCGGGCCTGTGCCTCAGGGTCCTGCGGCGGAAGAAGCAGATGACGTACGCCGATCCCGGTCTCCCCTCCGAAGGGAGTCCTGGGCACCATCGCTGTCATGGGCACTCCTTGAAGTGATCAGATGCTGCACGAGTGAAAGCAGAACCCGGATACCCGAGCTGGACAGACGGGCGTCACACAGGACCACCGGCACCTCGGGCCTGAGGTCCAGCGCCGCCCGTACCTCTCCCGGTTCGTACTGGTGCGCGCCGTCGAACTCGTTGACCGCGACGACGAAGCCGATGCCACGCGCTTCGAAGAAGTCGACCGCCGGGAAACAGTGCTCCAGCCGGCGGGTGTCGGCGAGCACGACCGCACCCAGCGCACCGGCGGACAGTTCGTCCCACATGAACCAGAAGCGCTCCTGCCCGGGCGTCCCGAACAGATAGAGCACGTGCTGCGGGCTGATGGTGATCCGCCCGAAGTCCATGGCCACCGTGGTGGTGGCCTTGTGCTCCACCCCGTCCAGCCGGTCCGTGGCGGCACTGACCTCGGTCAGCAGCTCCTCCGTGTTCAGCGGCTCGATCTCGCTGACCGCCCCCACGAAGGTGGTCTTGCCCACCCCGAAGCCGCCGGCGACCAGGATCTTGATCCCCGTGGGAAGGGAGTCGGCGCCGGGTGCCTCAGAGTCGTTTGAGGAGCCCATCCCGCAAGGCCTCCAATAGTTCCAGATCGGGGGCAGCGGATGCCGCCTGCGTTGCCAGGTCGAAAGGCCGTGTGACGACCGCACCGCGCTCGACCAGGTCGGACAGCAAGACCTTGATCACCGTCGCGGGCATGCGGGTGAGCCCCGCGATCTCGGCCACCGTGACCGGCGTCCGGCACAGCTCCAGGACATGGGTGTGATCCAGTCCGAGATTGCGCCGCGACGTGGTACCGGTGGCCACCACCATGGTCATCAGGTCGAAGTGGCACGTCGGTTTGGTGCGTCCTTCGCTGACGGTGTAGGGCCGGACCATCCGTCCGACGGCGTCGTCGAGCAATGGCGTGACCGGATCACCCGGGGCCTCCGGCATCTGTCACTGCCCCACCGACTGCCGTGGAGCCGCCCCGAGGTGACTGCGGACGCTCTTGACCATCATGGTCATCTCGTATCCCAGCACCGCCACGTCCGCGTCCCGCCCGGCGAGCACCGCCAGCAGTGCACCCTGCCCGGCCGCGGAGACGAAGAGCAGCGAGCTGCTCAGCTCGGTCACGATCTGCTGCACGCCACCGCCGTTGTCGAATCGCTTGCCGGCACTTCGGGCCAGGGAGTAGAGCCCGCTGGAGAGGGCCGCCAGATGGTCCGCCGCGTCGGTGTCCAGTCCGTCCGCGGCCATCACCAGGCCGTCCGAGGACAACAGCAGCGCGCTGCGCGTATGCGGCACCCGCTGCAGAAGGCCGGTCAACAGCCAGGAAAGGTCTTCGCTCACCACGATCGCGTACATCTCCTCAGTGATGTGAAACTGCTAGGGGGCCGGGTCGGGATCGAGCTCTGCGGCTTCCGCGGGTTCTTCGGCCACCTCGTATTCCTCGGCACGGCGGACGCCGGTGCGGAAGGCGGCCATCAGGCCCGGATCGTGGTCGGGCTCCTTCGCCGCCACGTCCGTGGTGGAGGCCTGGAGCAGTTCGGGAGCGAGGTGTTCCTGACGGTGGCGCTTGGGCAGCGACGGGCGGTCGTCTTCGGGCGCGGGGGCCGCGACGGGGACCGCCTGCGGTTCGGCCGTCGATGCGGAAACCGGGGCCCGGGCGGCGGGGATCTCCGGCACCGGTGTCCGCTCGGCCGGTTCCTCCGCGCGTTCCCTTGCAGCCCCGGAAGTGACGCCCGACGGCTCCTGCTGTGGTTCGGTCGACTGCGCCTGTCCACCCAGCAGTTCGTGCGGCAGCACGACGACCGCCTGGGTACCGCCGTAGACGTTGTTCTGGAGCCGTACGGCGATGCCGTGCCGCCGGGCGAGCGCGGAGACCACGTACAGGCCGATCCGGCCGTCCTTGAGCAGTTCGCCCAGGGTGACGGTGTCGGGCGAGTCGAGCAGGGAGTTCATCCGGTTCCGCTCGGCGGAGTTCATGCCCAGGCCGCGGTCCTCGACCTCGATCGCCAGCCCGGCGGTGACGTGCTCGGCGCGCAGCAGCACCTGGGTGTGGGGAGGCGAGAACACCGTGGCGTTCTCCACCAGCTCCGCCAGCAGGTGGACCACATCGACCACCGCGTGGCCACGCACCGTCCCCTCCACCGGGGGCACCATCTTGACCCGCGAGTACTGCTCGATCTCGGCGGCCGCGGAACGCATCACATCGCTCATGCTGACCGGCTGGGTCCACAGGCGGTGGGAGACGGCACCGCCGAGCACGGCCAGATTCTCGGCGTATCGCCGGACTCGGGTGGCCAGATGGTCCACCCGGAACAGGCCCTTGAGCAGCTCCGGATCCTCGACCTCGTTCTCCAGGTCGTCCAGGAGCCCGATCTCACGGTGCACCAGCGACTCGAGCCTGCGGGCCATATTGGCGAAGACCTCGAACTGCTCGGCGCCGCGCGGCTGCACGGCCGGCTCCCGCGCGATCGTCTCGGCCGCGCGCCGGGCGGAGGCGACCTCGTCGTCGAGCCGGTCCAGCGCGTCCACCGCCCGGTCCGGCAAGGGGCTGCCCTCGAGTCGCCTGCGCTCGATCAGCTCCTGGCTGCGCTCGAGTTGCAGCCGCAGTTCCGCCAGTTCGGCCCGGGCGCGGATCGCGGAGCCGCTCAGCTCGGCATAGCGGCGCCCCAGGGCCCGAGCCTTTGCGGAGGCGTACAGCCCTGCGCCCGCGAGGATCCCGCACACGACCACCAGGGTGCCCGTGAGCAGGCCCCACGAGAGAGTCTTGTCCACGTGGCCCACGCCTGCGGTGAACAGGAGAGCGGCGGCCACGGCTCCGGTGACCGCGACCAGCCCGGCGGGCAGCACCGCGAGAAGCACCATGGGGCGCCCGACTGCCGTACCGCCCGCGGCCGTTTCCACTGGTGGGCCATGCCACGTCCGGGAGTCGACCGCCGTCGTCTCCCGGGGGGTGTGTACGGGCGACATCGCAGGCTCCTGCATCACAGTCCCGGGTTGCATACCGGCCAGTCGGCCGGAAGTGTGCGATGCACGTTACAGGTAACGGCACTCCACGTCACTACTGGTCACCTCGTGGGCACGGATTGCCCGTTACATGACCGGACAAAGACATCAACCACGCTCCGCGAGACGGGCCTCGGCGCCGACGGAGAGGTCCGCACACAAGCCGGACCACCGCCTTACCGGCCCGGAACCGGGCCCGACCGCGGGCCGAGAGCACGGCCCGGCTCCCGGCGGTCCGGTCCGCCGCCCACACGGGTCGGCCCGGCCCCGCGGATAGCGGGGCCGGGCCGACCGGCGGACAGGGGGGCACTCAGCCCTGGCGGGCCTTGAACCGCGGATCCTTCTTGTTGATCACATAGGTCACGCCCCGGCGGCGCACCACCTGCGCACCGGGCATGGACTTCAGCGACCGCAGGGACTTGCGCACCTTCATGACTTCCTCCTCCTGCTCGCACTCCGGTCCGGGGTCAGCGGCGGGCCGATGCCGCGCGGCCGTAGCGCCGCTCGAAGCGCTCCACGCGGCCGGCGGTGTCCAGGACCCGCGAGGTGCCGGTGTAGAACGGGTGGCCGGCCGACGAGATCTCGACGTCGATCAGCGGATAGGTGTTGCCGTCCTCCCACTCGATCGTCTGCGAGGCGACTGCGGTCGAGCGGGTCAGGAACGCCACGTCCGCGGCCCGGTCGCGGAAGACGACCGGCCGGGAGAGGGGGTGGATGCCGGGCCTCATGATGTTTCCTTCTTCCTGTGGCCTGAGCATGCCAGCCACGCCCTCTTCAACGCCGCCCCCGGTCCTCGGCATTCCCGGGTTCGGCAGGGAGGCCGGGCCGCCGGCCCTCAGACGGCCACGGCAGCCCACTCCCGGGCGGCCCGCACCGCGGCCGGCAGGCCCCGATGTCGTACGCCCTGTGGTGCCTGCGTCCGCTGACGAGGAAGGCCGGTGTCCCCGCCGCACTGCTGAGATCCGCCGGCCGGCAACGCCCGCGTTGCCGGCCGGCCGCTCGCCCTCCTGGGACTCACACGATCATGAAACGGTCGTCGCGCAATTACACCGAAGCCCCGGACCGGACCGGGCCCTTTTCGGTTCCGCATTCACGAGGAGCCGCCAGTGGAAGCCTCCGCAAATGAGCACCATGACTGGATCTCGGCCTTCATTTCACCGGGAGTATATGTTGCCGATTCTCCGGCCTGAACCCAGCGATCCCACACCCCCCCGCCCTGGATGAATTGCAAAGAGTATTGCGTCCCCAGATTCCCATCCAGGACGATTAGTGCGCCCAGTGCCCACGGCTGGTCGGCGCGTAGGTCGAGCCGACCGAGAGACTGATTCAGATAGCGAGCAAGAGTGTCCGCATCACCTCTCGATCCGAATCGCGCAAGGGCGAAGCAGTAACCCTTGCCGGCGTGCCGGTCACTTCCCTCGAGAAGCAGCCGCGAGATCACATCACGCATCTCCAGCCGCAGGCCGAACCCGGCAAGCCAAGCCCCCGTGAGACGCTCCCTCCAGTCGCCGCTGAAGAGCTCGTTCAATTCACCGGGAGTGATCTCGCGCGAATCGGCGGCCAGTCGCTCACCGAACTCCCGAAGCTCACCCGGGGGCAGACGCATGAAGTTGCCGCCGAGAAGCCGCTTGTACCTGCGTCCGGCCAGGGCGTACCTCTTGAACACGTCGATACGCCCCGGCTCGGCCACACCACCGTCAGCAGTCATGCATCCCCCTCAGCTCCCGCCGAGTCCGTGCCTCCGAGGGGCAAGCATGTCATGGCTTCGAGAACGGACCTCCATTGCAGCTCACCTCGCACCCGTCCACGACTCCCCAGACTTGAATCTCCAGCTCATCGAGACCGCGCTCTCCGGCGACAATCATGCGATCTGCGGAGATCGCCGAGATGGGAATGCGCAGGACCAGGTTCGGCCTGGCGCCATATCCACTGTCCTTCGAGAACTCTTGGGCAGTCTCCGGATCAGGAGACCAGGAAGTCATTTCACTCTCCGTGTCGTCACCGCTGTGCGCGACCGGGTCCCCGTGGCCTCCACGCGGCACGGCTCTTCCCGAAGCCGCGTCTTCATAGTTCCAGTGGTCGTGGGTGACACCTCGGTACAGGTAGGTGCCATCTGTGCCGGTCAGTTCTTTGGCGCTTTCCACGACGTCATGCGGAGTGGGGTTGTCTTCTCCCAGACCCGACGTGTCGAAGTTGGGGCAGGAGTTGTGCACCAAGATCGGAACGCCGTCCGCCACCACATAGTACGTGTGGAGCTCTCGGACCGTCAGGTTGTAGCGATCGGCCTCCCCCGGGGTCACATGCACCTGAGCGACGTAGATGTGGTGCCCGTCCTCGGTGGTGAGCGCGTGTCCCGCCTTGAGCTTCCCCGCGGGGACCCAGGCGTGGGCGGTCGCGTCCCAGAAAGGGTGCTTCGAGGTCGTATGGAGCGTTGCCGTGTGGTGGCGGCTGGTGCGGACCTTGACGTCGATCAGGTCCTTGTCATGGTTGACCAGCGTCGCGACGACCTCGCGGGGGCCGGTGTGTCTGCCGGTCTTCTGGTCGGCGGCCTCGACCTTGTCGCCGGTCTTGATCTTGCCGATCGTCTTGGTCCTGCCGCTGGCCATGAGGACGGGCGTGTCAGGGGAGAAGCTGCAGCGGGTTGTCGATTCCGCGGACTTCGTGCCCGCGTTACCTGCTGCCGGCTTGCTCGGTCTCGTCGCTTCCGCCTCCGCCTTCGCAGCATGCTCCTGCGCATTGGCGCGCTTCGCAGCGACGATGTCGGCCACGTCGTCGGCGGCTTCGTTCGCGGCGCTGGCTTCGGCGCCGGCTGCCGCGCCCCCCGTTGCCCCCTCTTCCAAGGCCCTTGCGGCGCCCATCCCCAGGCCCACGACACGGACGCCGAGGAGCATGCTGCCTCCCGCCTCGGCATCCGCGGCACCGGTAAACGCCCCCGCGACACAGTCCAGGACACCGGTACCGATGCACCACGCGGCGACCGGCAATGCCACCACCCCGACGGCCGTGTAGATCAACTGACCGC
Organism: Streptomyces glomeratus; assembly: GCF_021462825.1. Taxonomy (GTDB): domain Bacteria; phylum Actinomycetota; class Actinomycetes; order Streptomycetales; family Streptomycetaceae; genus Streptomyces; species Streptomyces glomeratus. Next base: position 40,283 of record NZ_JAKEEB010000007.1, read on the forward strand.
CGTCGTAGCTCTCGCATCGGTCCGTGCCGAAGTCCTCCGGCTGGCAAGGGGTCTCACCGAGCGTCGGTGTCGGGGTCTGCGTGGAGGTCGGGGTCGGCCCCATGGGAGGTGCCGGCGTGGTGGACGGTGCGGGCGATGCGCCGGTGGAGCCGCTGGAGGTCTTGGTGCCGCCGCCACCGTGGGATTTCTTCTTTCCGCCACCGCAGTCGATGGCGCACTTGTTCATGGACGGGTCGTTGTACCAGTCGTCGTAACCCGTGGGATCGCTGCTGCTGGCGGGATTGTCGGCGGCGTAGGTGTAGCCGCCCATCTGGTTGGGGTCACCGGTCTGGAAGATCGGGTCGGGGGTGAGGAAGCGGCCCACGACGGGGTCGTAGTTGCGGGCGCCCAGCAGGTTGAGGCCGGTGACGGGATCGGCGGGCCGGCCGAGGAAGCCGTGGTTCTCGTCCGGTGCCACCCAGGAACCGGGCTTGGTTCCGCGCGGGTTGCCCCAGGGGTCGAAGGAACGGCGGGTGGCGGCCAGCGTGGCGGCGTCGACGGCGGTCAGGGCGGTGCCCTGGCCGTTGGCGACCTGATAGCTGACCGTGCCGGTGCTGGAGCGGGTGACGGTGGTGCCGTCCGGGCCGGCGATGTTGCGCAGGCCGGTCCAGGTCTTGGCGCTGACGTTGAGGGTGATCTGCTCGGTGCCGCCGAAGAGGTAGAGGATGCGGGTCTTGTCCACGCCGTCGACCGCGGCGGTCTGTTCCAGCAGACCGCCCTGAGCGTCGTAGAGGTACTTGCTCGTGTTGGTGTGGGTGCCGGACGTCGTGGCCACGGTGGCCGTACGGCCCTCGGCGTCATAGGTGAACGTCTGGCTCTGGCCGGCCGGGACGGCGCCGTTCGCGGCGTTGGTCCAGGTCTGGCCACTGCCGCCGCAGGTGGCGAGGGTCAGCTGGGTGCCGGTGGTGCCGGAGGCTCCGGGGTCGGTCAGGCACATCGCGCCGTTGGCGTTGCTGACCAGGGTGCCGGTGGTGGTGACCTTCCACTTCTGGGTGGCGTCGGTCTTGCAGGTGTCGATCACCACGAGAGTGCCGCTGGTGGTCGCGTTGCCCGTGGTGTCCAGGCACATGCCGAGGACCCGCACCGTGCCGTCGGTGCCGATCGTCCACTTCTCGCTGGTGGCCCCGTTGCAGGTGTTGATCTGCACCTTGGTGCCGGCCGTGGTGGAGCCACCCGCGTCGTCGATGCACCGCTTGCCGCCGCCGGAGATGGTGAAGGAGCTGGTCAGCGGACCGGTGGTGGTCACCTTCCGGCTGATGGTGTCGCCGGCGTTCACGTTGCCGTGGGCGGGGTCGGTGTACGACGACGTGATGGTCGCCGTACCGGCCGGGTTGGCGAGGGTGGCGGTCCCCGCCTGGTCGGGCAGCGTCGCGGGCGCCGTGCCGTTCACACCGGGGTAGGCGACGCTCTGGGTGATGTCGCTGAGCGCGTTGCCGGTGGTGTCGTGGTTGACCATGCCGGTGCGGTCGCCGAGCTGGTCGTAGGTGTAGGTCTGCCAGTACGGGGCCGGACCGCCGACGGTGGTGGCCGTGATGGGGGCCGTGGTGGTGGTCTGCACCCGCCCGGTGTTGCAGCCGCCGATCGCGCCGGGTGTGGCCGAGTTCGGGTCGGTGATGCCGGCCGTGTCCGTCCAGGCGGCGGTCAGCCGCTGGAAGGAGTCGTAGGCGAAGCACTGGGTGTCGTGCGTGGTGTTGTTCTGCAGGTCGTCGGTCGCGGTGAGTTCGCCGGCCCGGTTGTAGCGCAGGTTGACGACGTCCAGGGCCGTGGCCGACGTCTGCACCATGCTGCTGGTCTGGGTGACGCGCCCGGAGGTGGCGTCGTACTGGGCGAAGGTCGCCAGCTCCTTGCCCACGGGCCCGTAGTTGGCCTGCAGCACCCGCCCGAACGCGTCGTGCACGGCGGTGTCCAGGTAGGCGGGCGTGTTGGCGGAGTTGATGAAGCCGCCGATGCCGTCGAGGTTGCCCTGCTGGGTGTAGCCGTAGTCGATGTCCTCGGCGGGCAGGTTTCCGTCCGCCTGGTAGTGCGCGGTGGAGAGCAGCCCGACGTTCGGGGTGTAGCGGGCGGTGGACGTGTAGGTGACGTTGCCCGTGGCCGGCGCGCTGCTCTGCCCGGCCGCGGCGAAGCCGTCGGTGGCCGGGATCGTCAGCGTGGTTCCGAGCGGCTGGTAGGCCGTGTTGTAGCCGGTGACGGCCTGGGTGTACGCCGACCCCGAGGCGCCCCCGACGTAACGGGTGGCCGAGGTCTCGTAGCCCTTCTCCAGGGTGTCGTACACATGGGACAGCAGCAGCTTGGTCGGGTCCGGGGTGGCCGACCAGGCGGCGGCGTACTCGGCCGTGAGGCGGTTGTCCCAGTCATAGGTGAAGGACAGCGCCTGGCCGCGCGCGTCGGTGGTCTGCAACAGGTTGCCGGCCACGTCGTACTTGTCGAACGTGGTGGTGCCGGCGTTGGGGTCGGTCTGGGACAGCTTCTGGCCGAGCAGGTTGTAGGTGTACGACCAGGTGTTGCCCGCGTTGTCCTTGATCGACTCGATCTGGCCCGCGGGGGTGTACGTATAGCGGGTGGTGGCGTCGGCCGCCGGGACGGTGCCCGCGGTGCCCTGCTTCCATGGCATGGCGCCGCCGGAGGCGACGACGGCCACGGTGGAGTCGTTGCGCACCTGGAAGGTGGCGCCGGTGGTGGCCGTCAGGCCGGTCGTCCACAGCTGGGCCGCGGCCGTGCTGTAGACGACCAGGTTGCCGTCGGTGCCGAACTTGGCCCAGGCGCCGGGGTGACCGCCGGTGCCGGAGGACCAGATGGTGGCGCCGGTCGCCAGGGCGGAGAGCACGAGGTTGCCGTCCGCCTGCATCGTCAGACGCACGCTGTCGGAGGTCAGCGAGGTTCCCGAGGGAATCACCGAGCCGCCGGGCAGGGTGACCGTGGAGCCGGTGTTCTTCACCACGGTGCTGGTGGTCTGGCCGATGGCGTTGGTGAACGAGGCGGTGGAACGGCCACCGGCGGGTGCCGTGCTGTCGACCTCATCGGCCCCCGGGTAGCTGGTGGAGGCGTGCCACTGCTCGACGGCCTGGTGCCAGAGGGTCTTCTCGAGGGGCCGGCCCTGGCCGTCGTAGGTGGTGGTGGTCTCCGAGGGGATCTGGTTCTCGTTCGCCGCGTACAGCGTGGTCGAGGGGAAGCTGTTCGGCTCGGAGTACGGCGCGTAGGCCGCGACCTTCCAGCCGTGCGAGTCGTAGAAGGTGTCCGAGATGATGCGGCCCGAGTTCGAGTCGCCCAACGCGGTGGACTGCACCTGCCGGGCCTGCAGCATGCCGTCGTAGATCGTGATCGAGGTGGCGTACGTGCCGTCCTCGCGCAGCGTCTTGGAGGTGACCGACGTCGGTGCGCCGGGCTGGGTGATCGTGTCTCCGGGCGCGGGTACGGCGCCAGGGTTGATGGAGTACTCGAAGGTGCGGTCCGCGCTCTGGCCGGCTGCCTTGTCCCGGCCGGGCAGCCACACGGCGGTGCGCCTGCCGAGCGCGTCGTAGGTCATGTCGGTCTTGCGGCCGTTGGCATCGACGTTCTCGATGGGTAGTCCGCGCAGCGGGTCGAGCGAGGAAGTGACCGTCCAGTTCTTGGAGTTGGTGGTGGTGATGCCGGTGGGGTCGGTGTTGCCGCCTGCCGAGGTCCAGGGCGGGGTGAAGTCCGTATGGGTGTTCTGCCCGGTGACGTCCAGCGTGTCGGTGATCCGCCCGGCGCCGTCGTACTTCATCGCCGAGTTGGTCTGCCAGTTTTCCGTGCTGCCGCTGTAGCCGGTGGCCGTGCGCACGGCGGTGACCCGACCGATCGCCGTGCTGCCGGTCTGCTCGAGCTGCCCGAAGGTTCCCAGATTCGTGAGGCTGCCGTCACCGTCGTAGTAGAGCTTCCTGTCGGCCAGGAGCGTGGTGGCGCTCGGCGCGGTGCCGCACGGGCCGCTGACGGTGGTGACCTGATCCGGGTAGGCGAGGGCCATCGAGTTTCCGGACGGCGGCGTCGCGTAGGTAGTGGTGGCGCACTTCTCCTGGTCCGGGTCGACGCCGTCACCGTGCTCGTTCAGGGTGGACAGGCGGCCCTGGCTGTCGTACGCGCTGTCGGTCTTGGTGTGCCGCCAGGTCCCGTTGGAGAGGAGCTGGTACTTCAGGGAGCTGCTGGACTTGATCCGTTGCGCGGTGAGATCGGGCAGGGTGGACAGGGCCGGCTCGGTCTCACCGGGATTGTCCTCCTGCGTCCAGTCCGTCCATGGCGTCTGGCCTGCGGAGACGGTGGTGGTGAAGGCGAACGGGCCGTTGACGCTGACGGCGTCGACCGTGCCGCCGGCCTTGGTGTAGGTCTCGTCCTCGAGCACGGTGCCGGACAGCTGGTCCGAGTCGGTCAGGCTCAGCACCGTGTTGCCGCCGACCTTGGCGTCGACGGTGACGGAGCGACGGGTGCCGTCGGCCTTGTAGTCGCCGTCCATGCCCTGCAGATAGGTGGTGGTCTGCTGGGTGACCGGCTCCGGAGCCTGGCCGGTCTGCACGGTAACGGTCCGGAAGCCGCGGAACTGGTCCCAGGTGCGGTACTGGTCGTCGGTCTGCGCCGAGTCGTCACGGTGCCAGGCCGGGCCGCCGTAGCTGTAGCGGGAGATCTGGGCCTCGGAGCCGGCCGGGATGTTCTGGGCGTCCGGCTTGTACTGGCCGGCAATGGTCAGGTCGGACACGGCCACGCTGTTCACGGTGACCTTGTTGAACCAGTCCGCAATCGGCTTCGAGGCGCCGGGAACGGTCCAGTAGACGGGGTAGCAGGAGTGGGCGTTGCTGTCTGCCTGGGAGATCGAGAGGGTCAGGCCCGCACAGGGAGCCGAGTTGTACTCGACCGCGATGGACTCACCGGTCTCCGTCTGCACGCTGGAGATGCGCGGCCGGTACAGCGGCGGTGCGGACGGGGAGTCGTCGTTGACCCGGTTGTCGATCTCCGTGCCGGTGAACGACACCTGGTTCAGCGTGATGTCGCTGTTGCCGTTGTCGTAGGTGTCCTTGCCGGTGTGCTGGATCGACTGCAGCCACATCACGGCCTGCAGCATCCCGGCGTCCTTGGGGTCCACCGTGGTGCCGGTGACCGGGTCGACGGTGCCGCCCGCGTCCGAATAGACCTGGCCCAGCTCGTAGGAGTCGACCGCGGTGAGCTGGTCGGTCGCCTTCACATGGACCTTGGTGGTGATGGAGGCCAGCCTGGTGGTGGTCCAGAAGCTGGGTCCCGACGTGATGCACACGTCGTCGGGGACGGTGGTGGCGCCGTCCGGGAGCTTGTTCTTGTCCGTCGAGTCGCAGTGCAGGTCCCACGGCACGTCCGGCCAGTGGGTCGCGGTGCTGTCCTTGAGATTCGAAGCCGAGCAGTCGGTGAAGGTGCTGGTGGTCTGGCACCGCTGGGCCAGGCCGAAGTCCACCTCGGCGGCGGGGGTGCGCCCGGCCTGCTCGTCGGCCAGCGTGTAGCCGTACGAGATGAGCGTCAGCGCGCCGCCACGGGTGTACGAGGTCAGAGTGCCGGTGTCGTCCGGATCGGTCGACTCGGCCGCCTGGCCGCCGCCGAGGTCGTAGTAATTGGATTCGGTGGTGTAGTCGTAACGCTGCACGAATCCGGCCGGCGACACCACGAAGTCGAGGTTCCAGCGCCAGCCCTCCGGCTTGTCGCACTGGGATGCCTTGCCCTTGGTGCTGTCGTAGCAGGGGTCCGTCGAGCGCGGGTGCAGGACGGGGACGCCCCAGGCGGAGTGCGTGGAGGGGTCGGCGGGGTTCGCGGACATGGTGGCACCGGTGCCCGCGCCGCTCGGGGAATGGTCGGCGCCGAAGTAGGCGGCGGTGCCGTCCGTGGTCAGGACCCGGTAGTAGACACCGTCGTGCAGGCCGTTGTCGGCGCCGGACAGTTCCTGCACGAGGGTGCCGTCGTCACCCTGCAGCCGCCACTGCTTGATCTCCCCGGGCACGCTCGAGTCCACCCCGTCGGGCACGAGCACTCCGGAATGCGAGCCGAAGGACAGCATGGCGTTGTCCCCGCCCCAGCACTCGTCGCCGGAGCCCTTGAGGATCTTGTCTCCGCCGGAGTCGAGGAGGGAGTCGCACTTGCGGTAGGCCCGCTCCACAGAACCGACCTGGTAGCTCCAGCCGTCTCCGACCCACGAGGCCTGGGAGTTGCGGGCGGTGGTCTCGCCGTCGACGGTCTGCGAGTCGTAACTCAGGCCGACGGACGGCGCGTTGCTGCCGATCGCGGACGGCACCGAGATCGGGTAGGCGTAGGTGAACGAGCCGGTGGCCGAGGCCTGCCAGGTACCGGCCGCCGACAGCTCCGTAACCCCGTAGTCACCCTGGGAGCCGGAGGTGCCGGAGGTGACGGCCAGCGCCGTGGTGCCTGTGGTGCTCACGGACATGGGCGCGGTGCGCACCGACATCGTGGTCGGGCCGCCGGCTCCCTGCGAGGGCTTCGTCTGCGAGGCGTGGGGGGAGTTCGTGCTGTTCGGGCTCGCCGTCGCTGGGGAGCCGTCGGCGCCCGGAGTCGGCTCAGCGGTGCCGTTGCCCCCCGCCGGCCGGGGCGTGTTCGAGTCCTTGGCGGGCTTGGTCGTGTCCGAGCCGTGGGCCTCCGCCTGAGTGCCGGCGGGCGCCGGCCCCACGGTGATGGTCGCCGTGAGCTGGTGGGCGGCGGGGCGGTTGGTGAAGGTCACCGGGATGCGCTTCTGGCATTCCGGGCGCTCTGGTGTGGTGAGCGCACAGCCCGGCAGTTGCACCAGCCGAAGCCGGGAGCCGTAACCGCCGCCGTAGGCCTGGGCTATGGCGGAGTAGTCGATGACCACTTTCACTCGGCCGCGCGCGGAGGCCGCACCGGCCGGGGTGAGGCCCAGAAGCATTCCGTTGGCGCCCGCCCTGAGCGCCTGGGTGTGCGATGCCGTCCGCACACGGACCTGGCCGACACCGCGGCCTTGGCCGGCGGGTGCCACCCAGACGGGCAGTGAGCCGGCCTTGACCGGCTCGGGTCGGCCGGTGGCGCCCAGGGCGACCGTCGCGGTGCCGGCCTTCGGCCACTCGGGCGCCTGCGCCCGGTAGGTCGTCAGGGGCTTGTACCCCTTCGGGTGTTGGGTGAGCTTCGCCTGCAGGGCATGGTGTCCCACGCTCGGAGTGACGGGCAGTCTCTTCGGATTCCACACCGCGCCGTTGAAGTGGAAGCCGCCGTGGTGCCCGAAACCGTCGTCCGTATCTCCGTTGAAGAATCCCGGAGTTCCCAGACCTGCGGCGATCGTCACCGGTATGAGTAGCGCGAGAAGTGCGACGGGAATTGTCCATATTCCGAGTCCGCCAAGAAATCTCCGGTGCCACACACCGGCGAACCAGCGACGTCTACCACTCACGCGTAACCAACCCCCCAGGGCACGGCCCTGAGGGACCGTCATATCGATAGATCACACGTGCGAGTGATCGACGGGAGGCTAAGTACGATCATGATCGGGCTCAATACCCTTTGCCAATTACATGGAAAACGCGTGCCCGGACTTGACAGATCATGTGTATTTTCTGTGCCTAAACGATCAACGAGCGTGGTCAACCGGGCTTCCCCACACCCCCGTTGCACTGCCGACCCATCCAACCGGCAGGGAGCGAGAACCGAGCCGTCCCCGCCCGCGACCGAAGGAAGCCCGACACGCGATGAGCCCACCATCCCCGCGCACCCGCCGCAGACCCGCCACGCCGCCCCGCCGACTGGCCCTGTTCACCGCCGCCCTCGGGCTGCTGATGGCCATACCCGCGCTGCCCGCCGCCGCCGAGGACGCCCCGTCGGCCCCGCCGTCAGACCCGCTGCTGGTCGCACAGGCGCAGGCCGTGTCCACCGGCGAGGCCGTCCCCGTGGACGCCCTGACCACGGAGGTGTCCACCACCGAGGCGCTGCCGGACGGCAGCTTCAGCAGCACCACCAGCGTGCTGCCGACAAGAATCCGCAGGGACGGCGCCTGGACTCCGGTGGACGGCACCCTGACGGCCGACGGCAACGGCGGCTACACGGCCAAGGCCACTCCGAACGGGGTCACGCTCTCCGGCGGCGGCGACGGCCCCCTGGTCACGCTCGACCACGCCGACGGGGCGAGCATGGCCCTGACTCTGCCGTTCACCCTGCCCAAGCCCAGCGTCAGCGGCGACACCGCCCTGTACCCGGCGGTGCTGCCCGGCGTCGACCTGTCGGTGTCCGTCACGGACCAGGGCGGCTTCAGCGACATCCTGATCGTGCACGACGCCAAGGCGGCCGCCGACCCCCGGCTGAAGAAGCTCACCCTGGCCGCCCACACCGACGGCCTCAGTCTGGCGACCACGGATTCCGACGCCATGAAGGCCACCGCATCGGACGGCGACCTGGCCTACACCAGCCCCCAGCCGCTGATGTGGGACTCCGGCACGAACCCGGCCAAGACCGAGGAGACCGGGCCGGTGTCCTCCGTGGCCGGGCCCGGGCCCGGCGCCGACACCGCACCGGTCGCCATGACCGCCACCGACAAGGCGCTCACCCTGACGCCGGACACCGGCATGCTCACCGACCCGGACACGACGTACCCGGTGTACATCGACCCGTACACGAATCCGGTCTCCTCCACCGCCGGCCACTTCACCGAGATCTACTCCAGCTCCGCCTGCGACAACGCACCGCAGTACGACAAGGCGCAGACCAACGGGCAAGGTGTGGGCTACCAGCGCTGGGGCGGGCCCTGCGGTGTCGGTCTGGAGCGCTCGTACTGGGCGATCAACACCAGTGGACTGCACTCGTCGTTCGTCGTCGACGACGCATACGTCAAGATCTCGACCACGTTCGCGGCGAGTTACAACTGCAGCGAGAACCAGCCGCTCACACTGCACACCACGAACGCGATCAGCTCCAGCACCGACTGGCTGTCCCGGCCCGGCACCCACGACATCGCGTTCCCGCCGGTGACCGACACCGTCCCCAGTGGTGCCAACTCCGGCAGCTCCTGCAGCAACAGCACCGCCACGTTCCACGTCAAGGACCAGGTGCAGAAGATCGCCGACCAGGAGGGCGACGGCTACGACGCGGACGGCACGTCCGGCGCCGGCACCAACACCTGGACCATCGGCCTGTACGGCAACGAGTCGGAGTCGTCGAGCAACAACGACTACCTGCGCATGTCGACCACGCTGACCCTCACCACGAAGTTCGACATTCCGCCGGACGTCCCCACCGACCTGCACATCACCCCGGCCCCCACCGGCGCCTCGGCACCGTGCACCACCAGCGGCCCGGGCTGGATCGGCGCGACCACCTACTCGGACGCCGGCAGCAACGTCAAGCTCCACTCCACGGTCACCACGCCGATGTCGGGCGAGAACGTCCAGGCGCACTACCACGTCTGGGACCGCACGGTCGACCCCGACGGCGACGGCAGCGGCGCGGACGTCTCCACCCCGGACAGCAGGTTCCTCGCCTCCGGTACCGACGCGGTCATGAGCATCGGCGCCACATTGAAGGACGGCCACCAGTACGGCTGGGACGTCTACGCCCAGGACGACTCGTCCCAGGGCCTCAAGTCCTCGATATCCGACCACTGCTGGTTCACCGCCGACTTCACCGCACCGCAGACCCCGGAGGTGACCGGCAACTCGTCCTTCCCGCCGGTCGGTTCCGGGCCCGCGGACCCCGTGGTCTACGCCGGCCCGGGCAAGACCACCGACTTCACCGTGGCCGGCGCGGACAGCCCGGCGAGCGACACCTCCTGTGCCCCCGGCCCCTGCAAGTCCAGCGGCATGGACTCCTTCCTGTGGCAGCTCGACTCACCGCCCACCGCCGGCACCGGCAATGGCGTGGCGGTCAGCGGCACGGACGCCCAGGGCCGGTCGACCGCCACGATCCACGTGCCGATCCAGGACTGGGGTGTGCACACCCTGTACGTGGCCGGCGTCGACAACGCCGGCAACATCTCCACCAGCCCCTACAGCTACACGTTCACCGTGCCCTGGAACCCGGACACCCCGGTCAAGCCCGGTGACATCTCCGGCGACGGTGTGCCGGACCTGCTCGCCACCACCAAGACCGGCGACCTCGACCTGGTCCCCGGCGACCGCGACCCGGCGCAGCAGGCCGCCCCGGTCCAGAGCGGCCCGGTCACCGGCACCCCGCCGGCCGTCACCGGTCCGGTCACCGTGGCCGCGAAGGCCGACTCGCCCGACGGCACCGGCTGGAACACCTACCTCATCGCCCACCGCGGCAATCTGCACGGGAGCGACGTCGACGACCTGTTCGCCTACAAGAACAACCAGCTCTACGTCGTCAAGAACGACCTGGACCCGGTCGACGACTCGTCCTTCCCGCGCAGCCCGCTGTCCACGTTCGGCGGCTTCATCGGCCGGCGGTTCGACGTCGTCCCCAAGGACGCCTGCGCTCCGTCCGACGTGATCGCCGACGACAGCCGCTGTCGCAGCACCGACTACGACAGCAAGACCTGGAACATCAGCCAGCTCATCACCCCGGGGAACGTCTTCGGCAACACCAACGGCTACCCGGCCGTCATCACCGTCGAGAACAAGGAGCTGTGGATCTACCAGGCCGACGGCGGATACCACCTGAAGAACCCGCTCCTGCTCGGCGACGGCGACTGGACGGGCCAGACCCTGATCGCCGCGGGCACTTTCAAGGGCAAGCCGGTGCTGTGGTCCCGTGACAACGCCACCGGCGATCTCTACAGCTACTCGATCACCGTCGACCCCGGCACCCTGGTGCCGTCGCTGCTGCACCCCACCGTGCACGGCACCCTGCCGCTCACCCTGCCACCGGCCGCCTTCCCGGTGGTCGCCTCGCCGGGCGATGTCAACAGCCCGATCGACGCGACCTCCAGCAGCACCGGAGGCCCGGACGGTCTGCCCGACCTGTACACCGTCGACCGGTTCGGCCAGCTCGTCGAGTACGGCTACCGGCAGAGTCCCGACCTCGTGTACCCGCCCAGGTACGACTTCGCCCCCGGAGTCTCGCTGGGCTCGGTTACGGACACCGCCACCCACTGGTGGAAGCTCGCCGAGGGCGCCGGCAGCACCACCGCCGACGGCACCGGCACCCTGAACGCCACCCTGTCCGGCGGCTACAGCTGGGGCACGGATACCACCCGCGGGCAGTTCCTCGGCCTGAACGGCAGCACCGGGTACGGCTCCGCCACCGGGCCCGCCGTGGACACCTCCAAGAGCTTCACGGTCTCGGCCTGGGTCAAGCTCAACTCGCTCTCCGCCAACAGCACCTTCCTGTCCCAGAACGGCACGACCAACAACGGCTTCCAGCTGTACTACTCCTCCGGCGCGCAGGCCTGGGCCTTCGGCCGGCACAGCACCGACGGGAGCGACGCCGCCTGGCGGGCCGCCTACGGCAGCAAGGGCGCCGTCGGCAAGTGGACCCATCTGGTGGGCGTCTACGACGCCACGGCCAAGGAGCTACGCCTCTACGTCAACGGCAGGCTCACGGGCACCAGGGACTGGACGTACACCCCCTGGAACGCCACCGGTCCGGTGCAGATCGGCCGGAAGCTCGCCTCCGGCACCTACGGCGAATACACCAACGGCGCGATCAGCGACGTCCGCGCCTACCCCTTCGCCCTTCCCCCCGCCGACGCCGCGGCCGACACCGACCTGCCCAAGGTCGCCCAGCTCGGCTGACGGCCCAGCCGGCACTCCCCCGTTGCCCGCACCCGGACCTTCCGGGTGCGGACAACGGGCGCGTTGCGCCGGTCCCGGCCACGCGGCCCGCTCACAACCCCACGATCCTGTTCCACCGCCTCGCGAACTCCACTCGCTCCGTCGACGTGATGTCCCGTGCGATCGCCAGGCGGCGGCGCATCGTCGCGTCCGGGAAGATCAGCGGATTCTCGGCGAGGGCGGCGGTGTCCTCGTCCCGGGAGGCGGCCAGCACGTCGCGGGCGGCGGGGACGGGGCAGACGTAGTTCACCCAGGCGGCGAGCGTCGCGGCGACCTCCGGCCGGTAGTAGTGGTCGATCAGCCGCTCGGCGTTCGCCTTGTGGCCGGCCCGGTTGGGGATCATCAGCGAGTCCGCCCACAGTTCGCCGCCCTCCTCGGGGACGACGAAGTGGATGTCGGGGTTGTCCGCCTGAAGCTGGATCACGTCGCCCGAGTACGCCTGACAGGCCAGCACATCGCCGCTGACCAGGTCCTTGGTGTAGTCGTTGCCGGTGAACCGGCGGATGTGGCCGCCGCGCACCAGCCGTTCGACCTGGTCGCAGACCCGGTGGAAGTCGTCGGCGGTCCACCGGGTGACGTCCACCCCGTCGCTCTGCATGAGCAGCGCGAACGCCTCGTCCAGACCGGACAGCAAGGTGACCCGGCCCCTGAGGTCGCTCGCCCACAGGTCCTTCGTGTGCCTGATCTCGCGGCCGAGCTTCCGGCGGTTGTACGCGACACCGGTGATGCCGGACTGCCAGGGCACCGTGAACCTGCGCCCCGGATCGAAGGCGGGCGTGCGCAGCAGGGGATCGAGGTGGCGCGTCACATGCGGCTGGCGGGCCCGGTCCATCTCCTGCACCCAGCCGAGACGTACGAACCGCGCGCACATCCAGTCGCTGATGACGATCAGATCGCGGCCGGTCCGCTGGTGGTTCATCAGGGCCGGGCTGATCTTGCCGAAGAACTCGTCGTTGTCGTTGATCTCCTCGACGTAGTCGACCGCGATGCCGGTGCGCCTCTCGAACGCCTCCAGCGTCGGCCGCCGCCCCGGGTCCTTGTCGTCCGTGTCGATGTACAGCGGCCAGTTCGCCCAGGTCAGCCGCCGGTCCCGGGCGGACAGGTCGGTGGCGGGCCGGTCGCCGGGTGCCACGTAGGCGGCGGGCACTCCGCAGCCGGCGAGTGCGCCGAGCACCGCGCCCCCGCCGAGGGTGCGCAGGAGGGAACGCCGGGTGAGCAGGGAGGTCTTCGAAGTCCGGGGCATTCCGGCAGCATGCCGCCCGCTTGGTGGCCGGACAACCGACGCCGCGTCGAGCGGCCCCACGGGAACCCGACACCCTGTCGATCGGCCGTCGGGACGGATGGCGGTGCCGCGGCACGCGGCGGGCGAACGCGGCGGCCCCGCACGGGTCAACTCCCGTGCGGGGCCGCGCCGATGCCGTACCGGTGTTACGCGTCCAGCGACGTCATCACGTGCTTGATACGGGTGTAGTCGTCGAAGCCGTACGCCGACAGGTCCTTGCCGTAGCCGGACTTCTTGAAGCCGCCGTGCGGCATCTCCGCGACCAGCGGGATGTGCGTGTTGATCCACACACAGCCGAAGTCGAGCGCCTTGGACAGACGCATCGCACGCGCGTGGTCCTTCGTCCACACCGAGGAGGCGAGGGCGTACTCGACACCGTTCGCGTACTCGATCGCCTGGGTCTCGTCGCTGAAGGACTGGACGGTGATGACCGGGCCGAAGACCTCGTTCTGGACGATCTCGTCGTCCTGCTTGAGGCCCGAGACGACGGTCGGGGCGTAGAAGTAGCCCTTGTCGCCGACCTGGTGGCCGCCGGCCTCGACCTTGGCGTGCGCGGGCAGACGCTCGATGAAGCCGGAGACCTGCTTGAGCTGGTTCGGGTTGTTGAGGGGCCCGTAGAGCACGTCCTCGTCGTCCGGCTGGCCCGTCTTGGTCTCGGCGGCCGCCTTCGCGAGCGCGGCCACGAACTCGTCGTGGATGGACTCCTGGACGAGGACCCGGGTGGCGGCCGTGCAGTCCTGGCCGGCGTTGAAGAAGCCGGCCACCGAGATGTCCTCGACCGCCTTGGCGATGTCGGTGTCCTCGAAGACGACGACCGGCGCCTTGCCGCCCAGCTCCAGGTGGACGCGCTTGACGTCCTTGGACGCGGACTCGGCGACGGACATGCCGGCGCGGACCGAACCGGTGATGGACGCCATCGCCGGGGTGGGGTGCTCGACCATCATGCGGCCCGTGTCGCGGTCGCCGCAGATGACGTTGAAGACGCCCTTGGGCAGGATCGAGCCGAGGATGTCGGCGATCAGGACCGTGGACGCCGGGGTGGTGTCCGACGGCTTCAGCACGACCGTGTTGCCCGCCGCGATCGCGGGGGCGAACTTCCACACGGCCATCATCATCGGGTAGTTCCAGGGCGCGACCTGCGCGCAGACACCGACCGGCTCCCGGCGGATGATCGAGGTCATGCCGTCCATGTACTCGCCGGCCGAGCGGCCCTCGAGCATCCGGGCCGCTCCCGCGAAGAAGCGGATCTGGTCGACCATGGGCGGGATCTCCTCGGAGCGGGTCAGGCCGGCCGGCTTGCCCGTGTTCTCCACCTCCGCCGCGATCAGTTCCTCGGCGCGCTCCTCGAAGGCGTCAGCGATCTTGAGAAGGGCCTTCTGGCGCTCGGCGGGCGTGGTGTCCCGCCAGGCCGGGAAGGCCGCGGCCGCGGCCGCCATCGCGGCGTCGACGTCCGCCTGCCCGGACAGCGGGGCGGTCGCGTACGCCTCACCGGTCGCGGGGTTGACCACCTCGGTGGTCCGTCCGTCGGCGGCGTCACGGAATTCGCCGTCGATGTAGTTGCGCAGACGACGCAGCTCGGTGCTCACTGCCGGCCCTCCAAGTTCGGGTGTCCAATCGCTGAGACACCCACCCTAATCCGTGGCCCCACGTTTTCAACAGTCCCGATCGCATCACTGCTGCGAAATCCGCAGGGTTCCGCCATGTAAACGACGAATTTCATTGATCGAGCCTTGCGAAACTGTCGAGACGTCGTGCACAGTGAGGTCGTGGCCAGTCGAAGCGCAGATCAGAGGGACTCCCGCGAGTCCAGGAACGGCACCCCCCAGCTGGACGCCGTTTCCCTCGCCATCATCGAGCAGCTCCAGGAGGACGGCCGCCGGCCCTACGCCGCGATCGGCAAGGCCGTCGGCCTGTCCGAGGCGGCCGTGCGCCAGCGCGTCCAGAAGCTGCTCGACCAGGGCGTGATGCAGATCGTCGCCGTCACGGACCCGCTCACCGTGGGCTTCCGCCGGCAGGCGATGGTCGGGATCAACGTCGAGGGCGACGTGGAGTCCGTCGCCGACGCACTGACCGCCATGTCCGAATGCGAGTACGTGGTGATGACCGCAGGCTCGTTCGACCTGATGGTGGAGATCGTCTGCGAGGACGACGACCACCTGCTGGACGTCATCAACAAACGCATCCGGGCCCTCCCCGGAGTGCGCTCCACCGAGAGCTTCGTCTACCTCAAGCTCAAGAAGCAGACCTACATGTGGGGAACCCGATAGCCGTGAGTACCAAGGACCTCAGCAAGACCGCGTACGACCACCTGTGGATGCACTTCACCCGCATGTCCTCGTACGAGAACGCGCCCGTGCCGACCATCGTGCGCGGCGAGGGCACCTACATCTACGACGACAAGGGCAAGCGCTACCTCGACGGTCTCGCCGGTCTGTTCGTGGTCCAGGCGGGCCACGGCCGCACCGAACTGGCCGAGACGGCGTTCAAGCAGGCCCAGGAGCTGGCGTTCTTCCCGGTGTGGTCCTACGCCCACCCGAAGGCCGTGGAGCTGGCGGAGCGTCTCGCCCACCACGCGCCGGGCGACCTGAACAAGGTCTTCTTCACCACCGGCGGCGGCGAGGCGGTGGAGACCGCCTGGAAGCTGGCCAAGCAGTACTTCAAGCTGGTCGGCAAGCCCACCAAGTACAAGGTCATCTCGCGCGCGGTCGCCTACCACGGCACCCCGCAGGGCGCCCTGTCCATCACCGGCCTGCCGGGCCTGAAGGCCCCCTTCGAGCCGCTGGTGCCGGGCGCGCACAAGGTCCCGAACACCAACATCTACCGCGCCCCGATCCACGGCGACGACCCGGAGGCCTTCGGCCGCTGGGCCGCCGACCAGATCGAGCAGCAGATCCTCTTCGAGGGCCCGGAGACCGTGGCCGCGGTCTTCCTGGAGCCGGTGCAGAACGCGGGCGGCTGCTTCCCGCCGCCGCCCGGCTACTTCCAGCGGGTCCGCGAGATCTGCGACCAGTACGACGTGCTGCTCGTGTCGGACGAGGTCATCTGTGCCTTCGGCCGCCTGGGCACCATGTTCGCCTGCGACAAGTTCGGCTACGTCCCGGACATGATCACCTGCGCCAAGGGCATGACCTCCGGCTACTCCCCGATCGGCGCGTGCATCGTCTCCGACCGTCTGGCCGAGCCCTTCTACCAGGGTGACAACACCTTCCTGCACGGCTACACCTTCGGCGGCCACCCCGTGTCGGCCGCGGTGGGCCTGGCCAACCTCGACCTGTTCGAGCGCGAGAACCTCAACCAGCACGTTCTCGACAACGAGGGCGCGTTCCTGTCCACGCTGCAGAAGCTGCACGACCTGCCGATCGTCGGCGACGTCCGCGGCAACGGCTTCTTCTACGGCATCGAGCTGGTCAAGGACAAGAACACCAAGGAGTCCTTCAACGACGAGGAGACCGAGCGCGTCCTGTACGGCTTCCTGTCCAAGGCGCTGTACGACAACGGCCTGTACTGCCGTGCCGACGACCGCGGCGACCCGGTCGTCCAGCTCGCCCCGCCGCTGATCTCCGACCAGGGGACGTTCGACGAGATCGAGCAGATCCTGCGCGCGACGCTGACGGAGGCGTGGACCAAGCTCTGAGCCACCCGAGGTTCCGATCGCCCGGCCGGATGATTCATCCGTCCGGATGATCAACGAACGGCCCCGGGCCGCCCGTTCGAGTGAGAAACGGCGGTCCGGGGCCGTCGCTGTCCCCGGCTCCCGGCGCAGTCTGCCTAGCGTGCGATGTGACCGATCGCTCCGGCCTTCGTTCACCCGAACGGGTCCCCCCGGACGGGGATCGGCACGGGACAACGGATCAGAACCGAGGTGGTACGCGATGGTGGCCCCGCCGGACAACGACGTGCTCTGGGCACACGCCCTGCGCTTTCAGCACAATGGCTCACCCGCTCTCTGCGGCGTCTCCGTGGGGGTGCGCCAGGGCGAGATCCTGGCTGTCACCGGACCGCGCGGGAGCGGCAAGACGACCCTCCTGCAGTGCCTGGCCGGGCTGGTGCCCGTGCAGCGGGGCGAGGTCTGGTTCAACAGCACGCCGGTGCACACCATGGGCTCGCTCCGCCGTGAACGGCTGCGCCGCGACCGCTTCGGCTGGATCGACCCGGTGCCCCTCCTCGTCCCCGAGCTGAACGTCTGGGAGAACGCCGCGCTGCCGCTGCTGCTGCGCGGCACCGGCCGCCGCAGGGCCAAGACCGCTGCCCTGGAGTGGCTGGAGCGGCTCGACATCGGCGGCTGTGCCCACAAGCGCCCGGACGAGCTGGTCTCGGCCGAACGGCAGCGGCTCACCGTGGCCCGGGCCCTCGCCGCGTGCCCGACCGTGCTCTTCGCCGACGAGCCGACCGCCACCCTGCACCGCTCCGACGGCGCCCAGGTGCTGCGCACGCTCACCGCGGCGGCGCGCTCCCACGGCATCACGGTCGTCCTGGCCACACTTCACCCGGACGTCGCGGCCCTCGCCGACCGCACGGTGTCCCTGCTCGACGGGCGGCGCGTGACCACGCTCCAGCTGCCGCCGGTCCCGGAGACGGAAGGCCGGGCGGCGTGCTCGCTCTCCGCCTAGCCCGTAGGGCCCACCCGATGGTCCAGCTCTGCCGGCTGCTGGTCGCCGCGGCCTCGGCGGGCACGGGCTTTCTGATGCTGTCCACGCTGGGGTACGCCATGGCGCACCCGGAGGCGTCCGCCGGTGCGACGCTGCGGCTGGTCTGGTGCCTCGGGCCCGTCGCCGCCACGGTGTACCTCGCGGTCGCCGTCGCGCGCACGGACCCCGGCACCCGCCCCCGGTCCGGGCTGGCCGCCATCGGCCTCGGCCCGGCCCGGCTGATGGCCCTGTCGGCACTGACCACGGCCCTGTCGACCACGCTGGGCTCGGTGCTGGCGTTGCTGGCCTTTCTCCATCTGCGCGGCGATCTGCCCGGAACGCCGTTCGACGGCCAGGTGGCCGGGTTCCTCGCCGCGGACCTGCCGCTGCCGCTGCCCGCGGCACTCACCCTGCTCACGGTGGTGCCGTTCGCGGCGTCCGCGGCGAGCGCGGTGGCCCTGCGGCCGAAGGACAAACGGCAGCGCCGCGCCGGGCGCCGCGCCCAGGCAGCGGCCGCCTCCGGTGCCGGCGACGCCTGCGAGGAACGGACGCCCGGGGAACAGGCCGACGGCCCCGCGGGCGAAGCCCCGGCGCCCGGTCCGCGCCCCGCGGCCGGGCACTCGCCGAGCGGACTGCCCTGGGGTGTGGCCGCGATCGCCGCGGGGCTCGCGGTGGAGGCGCACGCCGGTGACGCGGGCGGAGCACCGCGCTTCCACCTGCCCGGCGGCCTGGCGGGCGGGCCCGCCGGGGTTCTGACGGGCTGGACGCTGACCGCGCTGGGGCTGGCACTGGCCGGGCCCGCCCTCGCGTACCTGTGCGGCCGGATGCTGGACTCCGCGCAGCCGGGGGTCGTGCGGCTGCTCGCGGGGCGTGGTCTGCAACAGGAGGCGCGGCGGATCGGCCGGCCGCTCGGCGTGGTGTGCGCGGTGGCCTCCGGGGCCTACGCCATGACGACGCCGTACACCGACGCGCGACTCGCCTTCGGGCCGCTCACGACGCTCGGTGCGGTGCTCGTGGCGGGGTGCGCGCTGGCGACGCTGGCGACCGCGGCGGTCGAGGCGCGGCAGGCGCGCGTCGGCGCGATCGCCGCTCTGGTGCGGCTGGGCGCGCCGGCCACGCTGCTGCGCACCGCGGCGCTGCTCCGGGCGGGCGCCCTGGCCGTGGTGTTCGTGCCGCTGACCTGGGTGGTCGCTGAGCTGGCGGCGATGCCGCTGAGGGGCTGAGCGGGCCCGCGAGAATTGCCGGAAAAAATTCTCGCCGGCGCCGATGAGTTCCGCCGCCGCCCGCGGTCTCTTCTTCCGTACCGACCAGGACGCGTACGGACCGCGACCCGTATGCACCACCCCTCCGTACCGACCACCATCCGTACGGACTGCAGCTCACCGGGAGAGACCGCTCATGTACCAGCAGATGATCTTCGTGAACCTGCCCGTCGTCGACGTCGAGGCGTCGCGGAAGTTCTTCACGCAACTGGGCTACACGATCAACCCGCAGTTCACGACGGACGACTGCGCCTGTGTCGTCATCAGCGACACGATCATCGCGATGCTGCTCAGCAAGCAGCGCTACGCCGACTTCACCAAGAAGGAGATCGCGGACGCGACGCGGACCAGCGAGGTGCTGCTGTGCCTCAGCGCGGAAAGCCGGGAAAAGGTGGACGAGTTGGTGGACCGGGCGCTCGCGGCGGGCGGCTCGGTCGGCGGGGAGCCGCAGGATCACGGCTTCATGTACGGCCGTTCCTTCGACGACCTCGACGGCCACACCTGGGAGGTCATGTGGATGGACCCCGCGGCGGTTCAGGGCTGAGCTCCCGCAGGTGAACAGGGGTGCCACTGCGGGGGATCGAGGTTGCTCCGGCGGCGTTTCAAACGTCCCGGCGGTTAATGACCGGGCAAAGACGAGGGGTCATGCCGGACATCGGCGTTGACACCGCTCAGTCGCCGCTTATAAACCTGTGAGCCTCACGAGGACGCTGTTGTTGGGCAACGTCCCTGTAACCCCCCGCAGTTGCGCATCACGTGAAGGGCAATCGTGTCCATATCCTCCCGCACCGCACGATCGGTGCGCATCCTCGGCGTCACCTCCGCCGCCGCCGCGCTCACGCTCGGCGTCGCCGGTAACGCGCTCGCCTGCAGCATCCGTGACTTCTCGGCCGTCGCCTCCTGCGACTCGGCCGGGAAGGGCATCATCACCGTCAAGGACATAGACCCCTCCGGCAAGGAGGCGACGGTCACTGTCTACCTCGAGTCGAACGGCGCCGACGAGCGGAAGGTCGGCGAGCAGAAGGTCACCGGTTCCAAGGACGGCGCGACCGTCACGTTCTCCGAGAACTGGGCGCCGAATGCCCAGTACCGGATCCGCGTCAACGCCAACGGCGGCCAGGTCGACGCGGACATCTCGCCCGCACTGACCACCCCGGGCAAGGCTTGCGTGACCTCTCAGACCACCGCGCCGGCCACCACTCCCCCGGCCTCGAACACCCCGAAGCCGTCGGCCACTCCGTCCTCGACGGCCACCCCGTCGGAGTCGGGCGGCACGGCTCCCGCCGCTCCCGGCGACAACTCCCCCTCGCCCGCGGCCGGCAGCTCCAACCTGGCCGAGACGGGTGCCGGCTCCAGCACGCCCCTGATCGCCGGCATCGCCGCCGGACTGGTCGTCATCGGCGGTGGCGCGGTCTTCTTCGGCATGCGCCGCCGGGGCGCGTCGAAGAACAACTGACGCGCGCGCCGGTACCGTACGAGCAAGCGGCCCGCCCCCTGCCGGGGCGGGCCGCTGTGCATGTCCGGACGGCCGGTCGTACCCGGCTAGGCGCCGGAGGCGTTCCCGAGTACGACGACCTCGGCCGCGTCGAACACAACTCCTGTCTCGTCCCCGGGTTCGGGTGCCGCCCGCAGCGGACACGCCGCCTCAAGCGCCGGTGCCTCCTCGGGTTGCAGTCGTACGGCGACATGGGTGCCGCGGAAGGTGCGTGCGGTCACGGTGCAGCGCAGGCCCTGGGTCGCGGGCACGAGGCGGACGCCCGCGGGCCGGACGAGCAGGGCACCCGGTCCCTGTGAAGAGCCTTCGGGGACGGGGAGTTTGCCCCAGGGCGTGTCCGCGGCCTCCCCGGAAACGGTCGCCTCCACCACGTTGTCGAAGCCGAGGAAGCGCGCCACGAACGTGTCCGCGGGCCGCTGCCAGACCTCAAGGGGCGTACCCGACTGGGCGATCCGCCCGTCCCGCATGACGACCACGCGGTCCGCGAGAGCGAAGGCCTCGCCCTGGTCGTGGGTGACCGCGAGGACGGTCGTACCCAACCGCCCGAACAGCTCGCGCAGTTCGACGACCAGGCGCTCGCGCAGCGACCGGTCGAGCTGGCCCAGGGGCTCGTCCAGCATCAGCAGCCGTGGCCGGGGCGCGAGCGCGCGGGCGAGCGCGACACGCTGCTGCTCGCCGCCGGAGAGCGAGGCGACGGCCCGCCGGGCGGCTCCGGGCAGCCCGACCAGGTCCAGCAACTCCCCGATTCGGTCCTCTCGTTCGGCGCGCGGGACCCGCTGCATCCGCAGCCCGAAGGCGACGTTCCCGCCCACGTCCCGCTGCGGGAACAGCTGGTGGTCCTGGAACATCAGCCCCACCCCGCGCCGGTGCGCGGGCACCCCGGCCAGATCGCGGCCGTCGAGGAACACCCGCCCCGAGTCGAGCGGTTGCAGCCCCGCCACGGTCCGCAGCAGCGTCGACTTGCCGCCGCCACTGGGCCCGAGCACGCACACCACTTGGTGCTCGGCGACCTCGAGGTCGACTCCGTCGAGCGCGGTGCTGCCCCCGTAGCGTACGGTCGTCCGCTCCAGCCTGAGCATCGTCAGAACTCCCCCGTCCGATCGGTCCGCAGCCGCTCCAGGACCAGCAGCGCCACCGCGCACACCACCATGAGAATCGTCGAAAGGGCCATCGCCTGGCCGTAGTTCAGGTCGCCGGGCCGTCCGAGCAGGCGCGCCACGGCGACCGGCAGCGTCGGGTTGTCGGACCGGGCGATGAACACGGTCGCCCCGAACTCGCCCAGCGACACGGCGAACGCGAACCCGGCCGCGATCAGCAGCGCCCGCCGTACGATCGGCAGGTCGACCTCGCGCCACACCCGCCACGGCGAGGCTCCGAGCACCGCGGCCGCCTCCCGCAGCCGCTCGTCCACGGCGCGCAGCACGGGCAGCATGGTGCGTACCACGAAGGGGGCGCCCACCAGCGCCTGCGCGAGCGGTACCAGGATCCAGGAACCGCGCAGATCCAGCGGCGGCTTGTCCAGCGAGATCAGGAACCCGAAGCCGACGGTCACGGCGGACACGCCCAGCGGCAGCATCAGCAGCGCGTCGAAGCCCCTCACCAGGCGGCCGGCGTCCCGGCGGGCGAGGGCCGCGGCGGCGAGGGAGCCGATCAGCACGGCGATGACGGTGGCGGCGACGGCGTAGGCGAGGGAGTTGCCGATCGCGTTGATCGGCGCGACGAGGAAGGTCCCGCCGTCCGCGTGCGTCAGGGCCTCGTAGTACGCGAACCCGGGCGCGTCGAGTGACCGCCCGACCAGCACGGCGAGCGGCAGGACGAGCAGGACGGCGACGGTGACGAGGACCGAGCCGAGCAGCGCCCACTGGGCGGCACCGCGCGGTCTGCGCGCCGTGCGGGACGCGTCGACCAGCCGCAGCGCACTCTCTCGGCGGCGCACCGTCCAGGCGTGCAGCACCAGTATCCCGCCCACCGCAAGGAACTGGGCGATCGTCAGCACGGCGGCCGTGGACAGGTCGAAGATCTCCGAGGTCTGCCGGTAGATCTCCACCTCCAGGGTGGAGAAGGCCGGGCCGCCCAGGATCTGCACCACCCCGAACGAGGTGAACGTGAACAGGAAGACCATGAGGGCGGCGGCGGCCACGGCCGGGCCCAGAGCGGGCAGCGTCACCTTCCGCCAGGCGGTGCCGCGGGAGGCTCCGAGTACGCGTGCGGCCTCCTCCTGACGCGGGTCGAGCTGCGCCCACAGGCCGCCGACCGTCCGGACGACGACCGCGTAGTTGAAGAAGACATGGGCGAGCAGGATGGCCCATACGGTCGTGTCGAGCCGGACGCCCCACAGGTCGTCGAGGAGTCCGCCACGGCCGACGAGTGCCAGGAACGCCGTGCCGACGACCACCGTGGGCAGCACGAACGGCACGGTGACCACCGCGCGCAGCACCTGCTTGCCGGGGAAGTCCAGGCGGGCGAAGACGTAGGCGCCGGGCATCGCCACCAGCAGGGTGAGGGCCGTGGAGGCGAGCGCCTGCCAGGTGGTGAACCACAGCACATGCCGGATGTCGGGCTGTGCGAGCACCTGTGTGAGGCGGCCGAGGCGCCACACCCCGTCGACGCGCAGACCGCGCGTGACGATCGCGGCGACGGGATAGGCGAAGAAGACCGCGAAGAACACGGCCGGCAGGGCCATGAGCCCGAACCGCGCCGCACCTCCGCGGCTCTTCGGGGCTACTTCAGTACGAGCGACGTCCACGACCTGACCCACTGGTCACGGTTGGCGGCGATCTTCGCCGGGGCCATGGTCGCGGGGTGCTCGGCCGCGGGCCCGTACTCGGTGAATTCGGCGGGCACCCGCGCGCCCTGCACGACCGGGTAGACGTACATGTTGAACGGCATGTCCTCCTGGAACGTCCTGCTGATCAGGAAGTCGAGGAACGCCTTGGCGCCCTTGGGGTTGTGAGCGTTGCTCAGCAGGCCCGCGAACTCGATCTGGCGGAAGCAGGTGCCGGTGGCGACGCCGGTCGGCGCGGTCTTGGGCCGCGGTTTGGCGTAGACGACCTCGGCGGGCGGCGAGGAGGCGTAGGAGACGACGAGCGGCCGGTCGCCCCCGGCCTTGCGGCCCGCGGCCGAACCCGAGAACTCCTGCTCGTAGGCCTGCTGCCAGCCGTCGACCACCTTGACGCCGTTGTCCCTGAGCTTCTTCCAGTAGCCCTGCCAGCCTCCCGCGCCTGCGGCTCCGCCCGAGCGGGAGGTGGCCCCGTCGCCGTAGCGGGCGGCGGTGCCCAGCAGGAAGCCGAGGCCCGGCGAGGACGTGGAGGCGTTCTCGGTGACGAGAAGGTTCCGGTAGGCGGGCTTGGTGAGGTCGTCGAAGGAGGCGGGCGGGGCGAGCTTGTGGTCGGCGAAGTACTTCTTGTCGTAGTTGACGCAGATGTCGCCGTAGTCGACGGGCGTGACGCGGTGCTTGTCCTTGTCGAGCTGGTACTGCGCGCCGACCCGGTCCAGTCCCTCGGCCGTGTACGGCTGGAACAGACCGTTGTCGAGCGCCCGGGACAGCAGCGTGTTGTCGACGCCGAAGAAGACGTCGCCCTGCGGATTGTCCTTGGTGAGGATCGCCTTGTTGACGGCCTGTCCCGCGTCGCCGTCGGGGAGGACCCTGACCCGGTAACCGGACTCCTTCTCGAACGCCGCGATGACGCTCTTGGAGGCGGCCCACGCGTCGTGGCTGACAACGGTCACGGTCTTCGGGTCGCCACCGCTGCCGCCGGTGGAGCCGGACGATCCGCATGCGGACAGCGTGATCAGGCCCAGCCCGACGGCTACGGCCGCCAACTGCCTGCGGGTGATGCTCACTGAATTCCTCCTGGAGGTGACCAGGAAGAGACGCGGCCCTGCCCGGGAGCCCCGAAGGGTCCCGGGCAGGGCGCAACAGCTCGAGTGAAGACCGAACTTCCTACCCAGAATGACCTGGGCGAGGTTCAGAGGGTCTGCGGGCTCTCCCGCACTCTCAGCGCTGTGGCGCTCCCCTGTCGGAATATGAAGATATACCTGTGATGATATGGACGGCCTTCAGACTACCGCTCGGTGGCCGCCAGCTGACCACACGCTCCGTCGATCTCCTGACCCCGGGTGTCCCGGACGGTCACCGGCACCCCATGGGCGGCGATCGCCTCGACGAACGCCTTCTCGTCCTCGGGCCGTGACGCGGTCCACTTGGAGCCGGGCGTCGGATTGAGCGGGATCAGATTGACGTGGACGGGCTTGCCCTTGAGCAGTCGGCCGAGCCGATCGCCGCGCCACGCCTGGTCGTTGATGTCCCGGATCAGGGCGTACTCGATGGACAGCCGACGCCCCGACTTCTCGACGTACTCGAACCCGGCGTCGAGGACCTCCCGCACCTTCCACCGCGTGTTGACGGGCACGAGGGTGTCGCGCAGCTCGTCGTCCGGCGCGTGCAGGGAGATGGCGAGGCGGCACTTGAAGCCCTCGTCGGCGAAGCGGTGGATGGCCGGCACCAGCCCGACGGTCGACACGGTGATCCCGCGCTGTGAGAGCCCGAGCCCGTCCGGCGCGGGGTCGGTGAGGGCGCGGATGGCGCCGACGACTCGCTTGTAGTTGGCGAGGGGCTCGCCCATGCCCATGAACACGATGTTGGACAGCCGTGCCGGGCCGCCGGGGATCTCACCGTCGCGCAGCGCCCGCATGCCGTCCACGATCTGGTGCACGATCTCCGCGGTGGACAGGTTGCGGTCCAGGCCGGCCTGGCCGGTGGCGCAGAACGGGCAGTTCATGCCGCAGCCCGCCTGGGAGCTGATGCACATGGTGACCCGGTCGGGGTAGCGCATCAGCACGGACTCCACCAGCGTCCCGTCGAACAGCCGCCACAGCGTCTTCCGGGTGGTGTCCTGGTCGGTCGACAGATGCCGTACGACCGTCATCAGCTCCGGCAGCAGCGCCTCCTGGAGCCTG
The DNA here is from genome assembly GCF_021462825.1 of Streptomyces glomeratus. Classification (GTDB taxonomy): domain Bacteria; phylum Actinomycetota; class Actinomycetes; order Streptomycetales; family Streptomycetaceae; genus Streptomyces; species Streptomyces glomeratus. The sequence goes on from NZ_JAKEEB010000007.1 coordinate 65,656, forward strand.
CCGCGCGAGGAGGCGGGAATGTCGGTCCACTGCTCCGGGTCGTGCGAGAACCGCGCGAAGTAGTGCTGCGAGAGCTGCTTGGCGCGGAACGGCTTCTCACCGATCGCGGCGACCGCCTCCTTGCGCTCGGCGGGCGTGAGATCGGCAAGATGCCGCGGCGGGGTCTTGGCTCCGCGCGGCGCGACGAAAGTGAGTTCTCCGGGCTTAGGCATGGCCTTATCAGTGTCGCAGATCCATCTGTGTGCCCTGGGCCTCAGTCGTACGCGGTGATCGCCGTCGGTCGTCCCTGGCCGTCGCGGTCCTTCTCGGACGGCCCGGAGACGGCCCGGCCCACGGAACTCTGAGCGCGTGCCGTCAAAGGCTGGGCGGGCCCGGTGGCGTCCAAGGCGGGCCGGTCATCAGTCCCAGCCGTCCACCTCCGCGCCCTCCCGAGCAGGCAACTCAAGCTTCGATGTCACGAACCTACCGGCCACCGATCTTGGGTGACAACGCTCAGCCTCCGCTGCCACAGAACACCAGGGCCCATGATGCTCCCGCATAGGCGCACCCCCTAGAATCGAACATGTGAACGACACTCCGCCGTCTCGTCTGGAGCTGCTGCGCTTCGCGCGCCGTGTTGTGGTCCAGCAGGCGACGGCGGCACTGGCACAGCTCGACCGTTGGATCACCGAGGAACAGCGCCGAGAGGCGGAGCACCGTCGAGCCCAGGAGATGCGCCCGCCTCCCCCTGAGTGGCTGATCGAGCGGGGCCTGAACAAGGACAACCTGGTGGCGGTGCACGTAGGCGACTGCTGGACGGTACGTAAGAGCAGCCGGTGCATCGGCGTCTCGCGGGTGCAGGCACTGGATGCGTTGCGCCGGCAGGTGCCGGCGTGCCCGCACTGCCGTGCGGATTCCGCGCTCGGCTTCATGGAGTAGACCCCCGGGATCCTTCGACCACCGCGACAACCAGAGGGCTGTTCACCGCACAGCGCTACCGCGCCGGTCGGCGCGAAGATCGTGGTCCACGCCTGATCCCGCAGAGACATCGAACTTACTGAAATCGAACCCGTGATGTCGGCGATGGCGCTCCTGCGGCCATCGCCGACATCACGTGTAGGCCGCCGGGTCGGCGTCAGTGGACCGGTTCGAGATGGTCGGCACCCGGGCGCCCGGCGCTCAGGTGGGCGGTGAGGAAGCGGGCGGCGCGGTCGAGTGCGGCGTCCGCCTCGTCGAGGCGGCCGTAGTGGTGCTGGAAGACGTGGGGGAGGCCGGGGCCGACTTCGAGCGTGACCTCGACGCCGTCGGCTCCCGCGCGGCCGGCCAGCCGGACCGCGTCGTCGAGGAGCACCTCGTTCGCCCCGACCTGCACGAGGAGTGGGGGCAGTCCGGTGAGGTCGGCGAACACCGGACTGGCCAGGGGATGCGCCCTGTCGCCTGCGCCGACGTAGAGATCGGCGTAGGCGTGCACGTCGGCCTCTGTGAAAATGGGGTCGGCGCTCTGCTTGGAACGGATGCTTCCGCCAGCGAGGGTGAGGTCGGCCCAAGGGGAGAAGACGACCACGGCGGCTGGTTGCGGCAGCCCGGCCTCCCGGGCGGCGAGCAGCGTGGCGATGCTCAATCCGCCACCGGCGGAGTCACCGGCCATGACGAGGTCCCGTGGGTCGGTGCCCGACGCCAGCAGCTCACGGTAGGCCGCGAGCCCGTCGTCGACAGCCGCGGGGAAAGGGTGCTCGGGCGCCAGCCGGTAATCCACCGACGTCGCGCGCAGCCCGGCGCGGCGGGCCAGTTCACCGACCAGCCCTGCGTGGGTGTCCGGTGAGCCGATGACGTAGCCGCCGCCGTGCAGGTAGAGCAGTCGGCCGCGGCCGGAGGCTTCGACCGGCTCCAGCTCCAGTATCGGCCGCCCGCCCAGGACGGCCCTGCGGGTGACCACGCCCTCCGGCGCGGGGCGGGTGACAGCCGCGGCGAAACCGCTGCGCTGCTCCTCGAGAGTGGGCCGCATCTCGCTGCGAGGGACGGAACGGAGTAGGGCGTCCAGGGCGTCGCGCTGCTGTCGGGACATGCGGGGCCTCCATGGGTCGGGTGCGAGGATGGATTCCTGGGAATCCACCTACCTGACCCCAACCGGATTCCAAGGAAGATGATTCCTGGGAATCCATTGGAGCTAATGTGAGCCACATCACCCCGATCTTCACCGATCTGGTCCGCGTCGAGACCCGGCTCTACAACGCGGTGAGCGCCCGGTTGCGCGCCGAACAAGGGCTGGGACTGGGACAGTTCGAGCTTTTGGAGATCATCGACCGCGTGCCGGGGTGCCGCGTGCTCGACATCGTCGGCGAACTGGCGATCACCGTGGGGGCCGTCAGCAAGGCGGTCGACCGGCTGGTGGCTGCGGGCTGGTGCCTGCGGGTCGCGCACCCCCAGGACCGCCGCTCGTCCGTCCTCCGCCTCACACCCGCGGGTGAGAAGCAGTTGTCCGCTTCCCGCCCCCTTGTCGAAAGCGAGCTCATCTCACTGACCGCGGCGGTTCCCCCCGATGACCTGGCCCGCATCGCCTCAACCCTGGCCATCCTTCGCGCAACCCTGGAGGCGGGCCCCACGGCCGACCGGAATGAGGGGACATGACCCGCGAAGGGCATCCGACCTGGCTCTGAGAAGACCTCAATGACTACCGGCCGTCGTTGACCTCTCTACGAGATACGGAGAGAACGGGCCGACAGGGCATGCCAAGTCCCACTCCGAGTGACAAGTCCGAGTCGCTCGGCACCTCGATCCACAGGCCAAGCTGCAGCGAGGGGCTCACCGTCCCGTGGACGGTGAGCCCCTCGGCCACGACCGGACCGCGGATCCCCGGCGCGGGACGGTCCGTCAGCCGCTCCCTCAGCTGCTCCCGACGAAGAGCACCAGCAGCAGCCAGACCACCGGAGCGGTCGGAAGGAGCGAGTCGAGACGGTCCATGATCCCGCCGTGGCCCGGCAGCAGGGTGCCCATGTCCTTGATGCCCAGATCACGCTTGATCATGGACTCGCCCAGATCGCCCAGCGTGGCGCTGGCCGCGACCGCGAGGCCCAGCAGCAGGCCCTGCCACCACGAACCGCCGTCGATCAGATACTGCATGCACAGCGCGCCCGCCGCCATGGCGAAGGCCACCGCACCGACCAGGCCCTCGCGGGTCTTGCCGGGGCTGATGCGCGGGGCGAGCTTGTGCTTCCCGAACCGCCAGCCGACCGCATAGGCACCCGTGTCGCTGACGACCGTCAGGAGCAGGAAGGTCAGCACGCGCTGCGGGCCGTCGCCGGCCATCAGCATCATGGCGACGAATGTGGCCAGGAACGGCACGTAGAAAGCCGCGAAGACACCCGCCGTGACGTCCTTGAGATAGCCGTCCGGTGGTTCCGTCATGCGCCACACCAGCACCGCGAGCGCGGTCAGAGCCATCGCCACCCAGGCACCCTCGGCACCCCGGACATACCCGGCGACGACCATCGCCGCACCGCCGACCGCGAGCGGCACCAGGGGCGCCTTGATGCCCTTGCGCTCCTCCAGCCGCTTCGTCAGCTCCCACAGCCCCACCACGACGGCGACCGCTATGACACCCACGAACACGGCCTTGACGATGAACAACGACACGACGATCACAACGCCGAGCCCGACCCCGACCCCTATGGCCGCACCCAGATCACGGCCCGCGCTCTTCTTCTGCGGTGCGGGCGCCGGCTGTGGGGCGTCGGGCATGGGCTCCGGATTCTGCGAGGCCGCCCAGTGGGACGGCGCCTGCGGCGTCTGGTTGCGGAACAAGGGGCCGCTCAGCCGAGCGGCCCCCCGGTCGTCATCCTGGTCTCCGCCTTGCGCGGGCACGTCGGGCACGATGGGCATGGGGCGAGTCTGCTGGGCGTCATGCGCATCGTACGCGGGACCCGCCGGGCCGGTCTCCCGGACCGGTCCCTCGTCGGCGGGCCCCCAATACCCGGTCTGTGGCGGCGCCCCCCAGGAAGAGTCGTTCATCAGACCTCGAGCAGCTCCGCTTCCTTGTGCTTGAGCAGCTCGTCCACCTGAGCGACGTACTTCGCGGTGGTGTCGTCGAGCTCCTTCTCCGCACGGCGGCCCTCGTCCTCACCGACCTCGCCGTCCTTGACGAGCTTGTCGATGGCGTCCTTGGCCTTGCGGCGGACGGAGCGGATCGCGACCTTGGCGTCCTCGCCCTTGCCCTTGGCGACCTTGATGTACTCGCGGCGGCGCTCCTCGGTGAGCTCCGGGAACACCACGCGGATGATGTTGCCGTCATTGCTCGGGTTGACGCCCAGGTCGGAGTCGCGGATCGCCTGCTCGATGTTGCGCAGCGCGCTCTTGTCGAACGGCGTCACCACGGCCATGCGCGGCTCCGGCACCGAGAACGAGGCCAGCTGGTTGATCGGCGTCGGTGCGCCGTAGTAGTCGGCCACGATCTTGTTGAACATCGCCGGGTGCGCACGGCCGGTGCGGATCGCGGCGAAGTCCTCCTTGGCGACCACGACGGCCTTCTCCATCTTCTCCTCGGCCTCGAGGAGGGTCTCTTCGATCACCACTTGCTCCTGCGTGTCTTGAGTAGGCCCGGCAGCTGTCACTCGTCGGTCACGCGGCCGGCTGCGTCGCGTCTTCTTCCTGCACGGTTCCGGACCGGCAGGTCATTGTCCATCCCCCGGCCAGGGTCCGTCGCCCCGACGGGCGCCCCGGACGGGTCGGCGTCCGGTCAGTCCCGGCTGCCTTGGTCACCCACGAGTGTGCCGATCTTCTCACCCTTGACGGCACGCGCGATATTGCCTTCCGCCAGAAGCTCGAAGACCAGAATGGGCAGCTTGTTGTCCCGGCACAGCGTGATGGCGGTCATGTCGGCGACCTTGAGGTCACGGGTGATGACCTCGCCATAGCTGAGCGAGTCGAACTTGACGGCCTCCGGGTTGGTCTTCGGATCGGAGTCGTAGACTCCGTCCACACCGTTCTTGCCCATGAGCAGCGCCTCGGCGTCGATCTCGAGGGCACGCTGAGCGGCGGTCGTGTCGGTCGAGAAATACGGCATGCCCATGCCGGCGCCGAAGATGACCACGCGGCCCTTCTCCAGGTGGCGCACCGCCCGCAGCGGAATATACGGCTCGGCGACCTGACCCATGGTGATGGCGGTCTGCACGCGCGAGTCGATGCCCTCCTTCTCCAGGAAATCCTGGAGGGCAAGGCAGTTCATGACCGTGCCGAGCATGCCCATGTAGTCGGAACGGGCCCGGTCCATCCCGCGCTGCTGGAGTTCGGCTCCGCGGAAGAAGTTGCCGCCACCGATGACGACGGCGATCTGGGATCCGTCGCGCACCACGGCCGCGATCTCACGGGCGATGGCATGCACCACGTCCGGGTCGACGCCGAGTCCGGTGCCGCCGGAGAACGCCTCTCCGGACAGTTTCAGCAGAAACCGGCCGCGTACTTTGCCGTCGTCGCTCTTCTCGGCCTTGGTGGTCATGGAGATCCCGCCTCTTTTACGTGTCGCACATACGAAGAAGGCCATTGCCGATGGGGGGTGTTTCACATCCCATGCGCGGCAATGGCCTCCTCGTCAGATCTGCTGTCGCCCGTCACGCGCGCGTGCGGGACGGCACACGCGCCTGAAGCGGACGACTGCTTTCGACCGTCGACCCTATCCGGGTCTCCCGTCGATCGCGGTACGGACTCAGATGCCGACCTTGATGCGCGTGAAGCGCTTCAGGGTGACACCCGCCTCGTCCAGAACCTTCTGGACGGACTTCTTGTTGTCGAGGGCGTACGGCTGGCCGAGCAGCGTGGCGTCCTTGAAGAAGCCGTTCAGGCGACCCTCGACGATCTTGGCGATCGCGGCCTCGGGCTTGCCCTCGGCGCGGGTGGTCTCCTCGGCGACACGACGCTCGGACTCGACGACCTCGGCCGGGACGTCCTCCTTGGAGAGGTACTTCGGCGCGAAGGCGGCGATGTGCTGGGCGATGCCCTTGGCGACCTCGGCGTTGGGCTTGTCGAACTCGACGAGGACACCGATCTGCGGCGGCAGGTCCGGCATCGTGCGGTGCATGTACGCCGTGACGAAGCCGTCGGAGAACTGCGCGAAGCGGTCCAGGACGATCTTCTCGCCGAGGTTGGCGTTGGCCTCGTCGACGAACGCCTGAACCGTCTTGCCGGCCTCGATCTCGGAGGCGAGCAGGGCCTCGATGTCGGCCGGGGAGGTCTTGGCGACGTGCTCGGCGATCGCCTTGGCGACGGCCTGGAACTTCTCACCCTTGGCGACGAAGTCCGTCTCGCACTTCAGCTCGACGAGGACACCGGAGGAGTTGTCGTCGGCGATGATCGAGACCACGGCGCCGTTCTCGGCGGAGCGGCCCTCGCGCTTGGCGACGCCCTTCTGGCCCTTGATGCGGAGCGCCTCGACGGCCTTCTCGACGTTGCCCTCGGCCTCGTCCAGCGCCTTCTTGCAGTCCATCATGCCGGCGCCGGTGAGCTCACGGAGCTTCTTGACGTCGGCGGCGGTGTAGTTCGCCATGATCTGTGAATCTCTTCTCGGAGTTCGAAGTCTCGAAGTCGGCGGCCGCCGCGGCTCGGGCGCGGGTCCGCCAAAGATCTACGGGCTACGAAGATCTACGCGCTACGTAGATCTAAGGGCTGCAGGTGAACGGCGAGTGGCGCGCCCGGCGCCACTCGCCCTCACATCAGCCGAACGGGCCTGAGGTCAGGCCTGCTCGCCCTCGGCGACGGCCGGAGCCTCGGTGGCCGGAGCCTCGGCGACCGGAGCCTCGGCGGCCGGAGCTTCGGCGGCCGGGGCGGCCTCCTCGGTGTCGGCCTTCTTCTCGCCCTCGAGCAGGTCGCGCTCCCACTCGGCGAGCGGCTCGCCCGCGGCCTTCTCGCCCTTGCCCTCGGCGGCGGCACCGGAGCGGGCGATGAGGCCCTCGGCCACGGCGTCGGCGATCACACGGGTGAGCAGGGTGACGGAGCGGATCGCGTCGTCGTTGCCCGGGATCTTGTAGTCGACCTCGTCGGGGTCGCAGTTGGTGTCGAGGATCGCGACGACCGGAATGTTGAGCTTGCGGGCCTCGCCGACCGCGATGTGCTCCTTCTTGGTGTCCACGATCCAGACGGCGCTCGGCACCTTCTGCATCTCGCGGATACCACCGAGGGTCTTCTCCAGCTTGGCCTTCTCACGGGAGAGGACCAGGAGCTCCTTCTTGGTCAGACCGGAGGCGGCGACGTCCTCGAAGTCGATCTGCTCCAGCTCCTTGAGGCGCTGCAGACGCTTGTAGACGGTCGAGAAGTTGGTGAGCATGCCGCCCAGCCAGCGCTGGTTCACGTACGGCATGCCGACGCGGGTGGCCTGCTCGGCGATGGCCTCCTGCGCCTGCTTCTTCGTGCCGACGAACATGACGGTGCCGCCGTGGGCGACGGTCTCCTTGACGAACTCGTAGGCGCGGTCGATGTACGACAGCGACTGGAGCAGGTCGATGATGTAGATGCCGTTGCGCTCGGTGAAGATGAAGCGCTTCATCTTCGGGTTCCAGCGACGGGTCTGGTGACCGAAGTGGACGCCGCTCTCCAGCAGCTCCCGCATCGTGACGACGGCCATGGCCGTTCTCCTTGAGTTTCTCGGTTGTGCCGCGGGCACCGGATGGCACCCGCGCCTGACGCCCGCGATGCGCCGTGCCGCAAAGGACCGAGGAGCGCTGACACCGGCCTCATCGAGGGCCTGGTGCCGGGGCGTGCGAAGTCGACCCGGTGACCCGGATCGCCACAAGAAGTGTACGGGACCCGCGGAGCGGCGGGTGACGCCCCTGTCCACAACCGGACGGTTGTCCACAGATCTCGGCCATGATCGCCCGGTGTGCGAGACGGTACCCGCATGCGAGCTGAACGAAATGTGCGGTGGTGGCCCGCGGTGCTGCTGCTGACGGCGGCGGGCGTGTCGACGCCCGTCGCGTCGGTGGTCCCCCGGACCCCCGTCGCGTGGGCGGGCGTGTCACCCCGCCCGGATCCGGCCCCGGCCCCGGCCCCGGCCGGCACGCCGGTCCCCGACCGGACGACGCCCGCCGCCGCCCGCCTGTGGCCGGTGGGCGTCCACCCGACGGTCGTACGGGGCTGGGAGCCTCCGGCTACGCCGTACGGGCCGGGACACCGGGGCGTCGACCTGGCGGCGGCCCCGGGCGACCTCGTGCGGGCGGTGGCGGCCGGCCGGGTCACCTTCGCCGGGCGGGTGGCGGGCCGGGGTGTGGTCTCCGTGGAACTGGCAGGAACGGGCGCGCCACCCCTGCGGACGACGTACGAGCCGGTACGCGCGTCGGTCCGCACGGGAGACACCGTCCGGCCGGGCGAGGTACTCGGAGTACTGGAACCACCGACCGCCCACTGCGCGGGACCGTGTCTGCACTGGGGGCTGCGCCGCGGCGAGACCTATCTGAATCCGCTGTCCCTGCTGCCGCCCTGGCTGCTGCGTGTGGGGCCGTCGCGGCTGCTGCGGGTGGAGGGGGTGCCGTTGCCTTAGCGGGGGCTTGTGGGTGGGAGGGAGGGGGAGGGGGGAGGGCCCCCCGAGGGGAAGCTCAGCCCCGGACGCCCCGCAGGGCCATGGCGACCGCCGCCTCGGTGATGACGGCCGGGTCCTCCGCGGCTCCCAGCTCGATGCGCCGTACCGCCGCGTCGACCACTCCCTGGAGCAGCATGGCCGTGAGCCGGGGCTCGTCATGCCCCATCGCGCCGAGCGTGTCGGCGATCATCGTCACGAGCCCGCCGTGCGCGGCCCGGATCTTCTCGCGCGCCCCGGCGTCCAGTTCGCTCGCCGAGATGGCGACCACGGCCCGGTGCCGGCGGTCCCCCACCAGCGCCAGCTGCTGCCGCACATACGCCTCGATCTTCGCCTCGGGACCGTCCGCCGCCGCCATGGCCGCCTCGACCTCCGCGGCCCAGACGGGGAAGTCGACCGCGCACAGTTCCTCGACGACGGCCGCGCGGGAGCGGAAGTACTCGTACACGGAGGAGCGCGCCAGGCCGGTCCGCTCGGCGAGGGCCGGGAACGTCAGTGCGTCCGTACCGCCCTCGGACAGGAGGGACCGGGCCGCGTCCAGCAGGGCGGCTCGCTGCATCGACCGGTGCTCGGCCACGGAGGCCGCTCGAATCCTTGGCACGTCAACCACTGTACGGACGGAGCGCCGCCCGCGGGAGCCACTGGCCCGTGTGTGCCGCTCGCCTGGGCCAGTCGTGCGCCGTGTGCGGGCTTTTGGGCTACGTGCGCCCGGCGCGTGCCGCCGGTCCGGGCGGCCACGGGCCGTCGTGCTCGGCCGTCGTCCCGGGTCAGCGCCCGAAGCCGGCCAGCTTGGCCCGTAGCTGGAGGACCGACTTCGTGTGGATCTGGCTCACGCGGCTCTCGGTGACGCCGAGCACATTGCCGATCTCGGCGAGTGTGAGTCCTTCGTAGTAGTAGAGCGTCACCACGGTCTTCTCCCGGTCGGGCAGCGTGTTGATCGCCCGGGCGAGGAAGCGTCGAAGCTCCCGGTCCTCGGCCACCTCCACGGGGTTGTCCGCGGCGGTGTCCTCGAGGGTGTCCATGAGGCTGAGCCGGTCGCCTCCCTCGCCGCCGACGTGCAGCAGCTCCTCCAGGGCCACCACGTTCGCCAGCGACAGCTGGCTGAAGACGGCGTGGAGTTCCTCGACGCCGATGCCCATCTCGGCCGCGACCTCGCCTTCGGTGGGGGTGCGTCGCAGCCGCGCCTCCAGGGTCGCGTACGCCCGTTCCACGCTGCGCGCCTTCTGCCGCACCGACCGGGGGATCCAGTCCAGCGCCCGCAGCTCGTCGATCATCGCGCCCCGGATCCGGGTGATCGCGTACGTCTCGAACTTGATCTCCCGGTCGATGTCGAACTTCTCGATCGCGTCGATCAGCCCGAAGACTCCGGACGACACGAAGTCCGCCTGTTCCACATTGGCCGGCAGGCCTACGCTCACGCGCCCCGCCACGTACTTCACCAACGGCGAGTAGTGCAGGATCAGCTGCTCCCGCAGCCGCTCGTCTCCCGTCTCCTTGTACGACCGCCACAACTCGTCGAGCGTCGAGGGAGCGGGCGGGCGCACGCTGCCGCCGTCACGGGCGGCTGGGGGGTGCGCCGCCCGGTCGGACCCGGAGGTGTGCTGGGGCATTCGTCGCCTTGTGCCGTTCTGCCGTGGACTGGGGATGCCTGGGTGAGCTGTCGGTCTGATGTCGAGGGCCTTCTGAGTCGGGATCCTCGTGAGCGTAGCGTGACTGCGGTGTCGCAGTGTGCGAAGGGCGAGGCGTCACCCGTGCGCGAAGGGGTGTGGTGGGACGTCTGCCGCGGTGATGGCCGTCGCCCTGAGTGATCGCCGGAAAGGGTCAACTGGTGGAATTGCCAAGGGCGTCGGGGGTCGCCCGGACGGCCGAACACGCTGGGTCAACACTGACCGTGATCTTGTCGGACGGAGGTCACCGCCTGGCGTGTCAACTTCCAGCCGTCGCCGTGTCGTTCGACGAATCCAAGTGATCGGAGTTCGTACAGTCTCCCGACCGCGTCGTCCTCGCTGGTCTGGGCACCGCGGGCGATCTCGCCCGCCGCCGCCGTGCCGCGCCCGGGCAGCGCTGCCAGTACGCGCCGGGCGGCCGGTTCCAGCAGGTCGCGGGGGAGCACGGGGCCGCGCCGGTCCGGAGCGAGCTCTCCCATGCCTCCGACGAGTTCGACGATTTCGGCGGCGTCCGTGACCAGCACCGCTTCGCCGCGCAGCAGTTCGTGGACTCCTGCGGACAGCCTGCTGGTGGCCGGCCCGGGCACGCCCATGGTGTGGCGGCCGAGTCGCTGTGCGGCACGCGCCGTGACCAGGGAGCCACTGCGGTGGGCGGCCTCGACGACGACGGTGCCGCGGGTGAGCGCCGCGATGACGCGGTTCCGCACGATGAATCTGCTGGGTGTCGGGTGATCGCCGGGGGGGCAGTTCTCCGATCACGAGGCCCTGCTCGGCGATTCTGGTGATCAGCCCTGTGTGGCCGCGTGGGTAGGGCCGGTCGACTCCGCAGGCCAGTACGGCGGCGGTGGAGCCGCCGGCGCCGAGGGCTCCGCGGTGGGCCGCTCCGTCGACGCCGTAGGCGCCGCCCGACACCACGACCCATCCGCACTCGGCGAGGCCTGCGGCGAGGGTGGCCGCCATGTGGGCGCCGTACTCGGTGCAGGCACGGGCGCCGACGACCGCGACGGACCGCAGGGCCCACAGTCGCAGGGCGGGGCGGCCGCGCACCCACAGCCCGATGGGGCGGGCGTCCCCGAGGTCGTCGAGTTGTGCCGGCCACTCGGGGCCGCCGGGGCACAGGAATCGCATTCCCGTCTCCCGGGCGGCGGTCCAGTCGCGCTCCGGCTCGGCTCTCTCGGCGCGCGCCCGCAGTCCCGCCCATCGCTTTTCCGGTACTCCCGGCAGCCGTGCCCGTGTACCCCTCAGCCGTCGGGCCACCTCCTCGGCCCCGTACTCGCGGATCCACCGGCCTGCCGTCTCGTCGCCGGGCTCGAGGACGCGGGTGAGGAAGATCCGGGCGAGGCGTTCACCGTCCGGGGTGTCGTCCCGGCTCATGCGGAGGCTCCGATGGCCATCGGTACACCCCGTGGAACGCCGGTGCGCAGTTGGAGGGCCAAGGCGACGTCGGCAGCGTCGGGACGGGGGTGCCCCGCGAGGTCGGCGACGGTCCAGGCGACGCGCAGCACCCGGTCCAGCCCTCGGGCGGTCAGCGTCCCGCGTTCGAGACTGCGCTCGGCCTGGTCCATGGCGCCGCCGGCGGCGTGCCAGCGGTTGCGCAGCTCTCGGCCCGGGATCTCGCTGTTGGTTCGCCAGGGGGTGTCCGCCAGGCGGGCCGCCGCTCGCTGCCGGGCGTCGTGGACCCGGGCGGCCACTGTCGCGGTGGATTCACCGGGGGCGCGGCGCCCGGTGAGTTCGGCGCGGGTGACCGGATCCACCTCGACGCGGAGGTCGACGCGGTCCAGGAGTGGGCCGGAGAGCCGGGCCTGGTAGCGGCGGATCGCCGAGGGCGGGCATTCGCAGAGGGTGTCGCGTAGGGAGAAGCGGCCGCAGGGGCACGGGTTGGCCGCGAGCACCATCAGGAATTTCGCGGGGAACCGTACGACACCGGCGCTGCGGGCGATCACGACGTGTCCCGCTTCCAGGGGCTGGCGGAGTGCGTCGAGGGCCTGGCTGTTGAACTCGGGTGTCTCGTCGAGGAAGAGGATGCCCCGGTGGGAGAGCGACACGGCGCCGGGGCGGGCGACGCCGGGTCCGCCGCCTACGAGCGCCTGCATGGTGGCCGAGTGGTGCGGGGCGCAGTAGGGGGGTGTGTCGATGAGGGGCTTGCCCGGGGGGAGCAGTCCGGCCACCGAGTGCACCGCCGTGACTTCCAGCGATTCCTGCCTGGTGAGTTTGGGCAGGAGGGCGGGCAGTCGTTCCGCGAGCATGGTCTTTCCGGCGCCGGGTGGTCCTTCGAGGAACAGGTGGTGTCCGCCGGCCGCTGCGACTTCCACTGCGGTGCGTGCGGAGATCTGGCCGACGACGTCGGCCAGATCGTGGTCCTGGTCGTGCTGGGCGGCGCGCAGGCTGTGCATGCCCGTGGCCGCGCCGGTGCCGGGCACGCGCAGGCCGGCGAGGAGCGGGTCGGGGCGGCCCTGTTCATCCGGTTCTTCTTCGGGTACGGGTTCGTCCGCGAGGATCGCGATCAGCTGGCGCAGGCTGCGGACGCCGAGTACGGAGACACCGGGTACGAGTGAGGCCTCGGCGGCCGCGCACTCGGGTACGACCACCTGTTCGTACCCGGCGTCCGCCGCGGCGAGTACGGCGGGGAGGATGCCCCGCACGGGCCGGACCCGTCCGTCCAGTCCCAGCTCGCCGATCATCACGATGTCGGCGAGTACGCGCGGGTCGATCCGCTCCGCGGCGCCGAGCACCGCGCAGGCGACGGCGAGGTCGAAGCCGCTGCCGGCCTTCGGAACGGAGGCCGGGCTGAGCCCCACGGTGAGTTTTTTGGACGGCCAGGGCGCGCCGGCGTTCACCACCGCGGCCCGTACGCGGTCGCGGCTCTCGGTGAGGCTCTTGTCGGGGAGGCCCACCAGGGTGAACGCGGCGACGCCGGGTTCGAGGTCGGCCTGGACCTCGACGACCACGCCTTCGACGCCGACCAGCGCGACGGAGCATGTGCGTGCGAAGCCCATCACGCCACCCCCCGCGCGTGCTCGACCACGGGGGCGCCGCGCTCGGGCAGCAGGACGCCGACGATGTCGACCCGGACTCCGCCCGGTGGTGCGCCGCCGTGGCCTTGGATCCAGCGCTCGGCGAGGCCGCGCAGCCGGTCCGCTTTCGCGGGTGTGATGGCGGCCATGGGGTGCTGGAAGGAGCCGCCTGTGCGGGTCTTGACCTCGCAGACCACCAGCACGTCGCCGTCTTGGGCGACGATGTCGATCTCACCGCTGCGGCCGCAGCGCCAGTTGCGCTCCAGGACCGTCATTCCGGCTTCGGACAGGCGCCGGGCGGCCAGTTCCTCGCCGTACCTGCCCCGTGCGCTGCGTGCCTGATGTGTGCTCATGTCGGCACCACCTCCGGCGCCCACCGTCACGCATGCGGCATCCCGCTGTGGATCTTGGTGGACAGGCCGGTGGTTGTGGACAACTCCGTCACCCGGGCGGGTGAGGTGGTGCCGTCCGTCACCCGCTGGGCAGCTCGAGATCGGTCTTGTTCAGCTCCTCGATGTTCACATCCTTGAACGTAAGGACGCGTACCTGCTTCACGAAGCGTGCGGGCCTGTACATGTCCCACACCCAGGCGTCCGCCATGGACACCTCGAAGAACACCTCGCCCTGGACCGAGTGCACCTGCATCTCGTAGTCGTTGGTGAGGTAGAAGCGCCGCTCGGTCTCGATCACGTATTTGAACAGACCGACGACATCGCGGTACTCCCGGTAGAGCTTGAGCTCCATCTCGGTCTCGTACTTCTCGAGGTCCTCGGCGCTCATGGCATGTTCCCCTTCAGCCGTGCGGTCCCACCATTGTGCGCCAGTCCCGTGAGCCCCTAGACGATTTCGGTGTCGAGGACTTCGGGAGTGGCCGGGGGGCCTTCGTCGAGCAGCCTGCGGAGCAGCTCGGCGAGTCTCGTCGGATACACCGTCTCATGCGACTCGGCCAGTTCCCGGCACGACCACCACCGTGCTCCGGCGACGCTGCGCTTTTCCAGCTCCGTCAGGCCCGGCGGCTCCATCAGGCCCGGTGCGGCCGTGGCGGTCCGGGCCGTGCGGGCCAGGTAGTACCACTCGTCCTGGTTCCAGCGGCGGCCGGCGAACGGGAAGGAGCAGGTGCGCCGCCACAGCACCGGGCCCAGCTCGACATCCGTGATGCCGGTCTCCTCGGCCAGCTCGCGCAGTGCGGCCTGCTCGCGGGTCTCCTCGCCCTCCACGCCGCCTCCGGGCGTGAACCACCAGTCGTCGGCCGGATCGTCCGGCTCGTGCCCGTGCAGCAGCAGGATGCGGTCCTCGGGGTCGAGGAGCACCACCCGGGCCACCTTGCGCAGCCCGTCCTCGCCGGTCCTCCCCGCCCCGCCCTCGCCCGCGTCGGGCCCGTGCGGCCGGTGGGGCTCGCGAGGCCCGCAGGGCTCCCCCGGGCCGTCCGGCCCGTAAGGCTCCCGCGGGTCGTGCGGCTCGCTCGGGGAGGAGAGGGGCGGCGGCGCCTCAGCGGACACCGGCCGGCTCCGCCCGTACCGCGCCGGAGCGTTTGCGGGCCGCGCGGCGGGCGATCGGCCCGTATGCGCCGCCCGCCATCACCAGCACCGCGCCCGCCGCGATCGTGCCGAGGATCAGCGACAGCGGCCCCGGAGAGGAGAGCGGGCCCAGTTCCTCGAAGCCGGTCGGGCGGGCCAGCATGCCGTTCAGGGGCCACACCACGGCGTCCACGCGGGCGTCCACCGCCTCACGCCCCACCGTGCCGCTGAAGGCCTCCGTCAGGTGGGCCGTGGAGTCCAGGGAGCCGCTGCGCTCGTCGCCGAGCATGAACAGCCGGTCCTTCGGAACGGTGATCGTGGGGATGTTCCGGAACTCCGCGGCCTGGCCCTTGGCCAGGTACGACTCGTGGATCTCCTTGCCGTTCACGGTCAGCCGGCCGTCGGTGCAGCAGGCGACGGTGTCGCCGCCGACGGCCACGACCCGCTTGACCAGGGGCAGGTCGCCCCAGCTCTTCTGCCGGAAGACGACGACGTCGCCGCGCTTGACGTCGGCGCCGTCCACGCGCTGGGCGAGCACCCGGTCACCGGCGACGATGGTGGGCGACATGGAGTCGGTCGGCACGGTGTAGGGCTTGTAGACGATCGCGCCCCAGACGAACCCGCCGAGGAAGAGCACACAGCCGAAGGCCACGGCCAGCCCCGACAGCGTGCTGCCGAGCCGTCCGCGGCCCTCTTCCATACGGCCAGTACGACCAGTCCCGCTCATGCCAGTGCTCCCCAGGTCGGAGAATCGATCCCCGCGGCCGTCCGGGACCACGGGAGATCGGCGATCTGGGACGGCACCCTACCCGGCGGTACCGCCGCCGGGAACCCGAGGGTTTCCGGCGGTAAGGCGCGCGGTGAGGCGGCGCCTGCGCCACAGGACCAGCGGAAGGGCGCCCGTCAGGCCGAGGGCGGCGGGGGCCGTCACATCCAGGCCCTGCTCGAAGGTGTCCGGGATCGGCAGAGTGTTCCAGCGGGTCGGCGGCCAGGCGACGACGATGGCGCGGCCCACGACGTTCCCCACCGGCACGAAGCCCTGGTACTTGTCCTGCTGGTGGTAGCGGGAGTCCAGCGAGTTCTGCCGGTGGTCGCCCATGACCCAGATTTTGCCCGGAGGCACCGTGACCTTGAACTGGCCGCCCTGTTCGTCGACGCTGCACGGGGTGTTGCCCGGGTACACATACGGCTCGTTGAGCGGCTTGCCGTTGACGATCAGGGGGCCGGTGTTCCTGCACTCGACGGTGTCGCCGGCGACCCCGACCACCCGCTTGATGAGGTCCTTCTCCTCCGCGGACGGCATCAGGCCGATCCAGCTCAGGGCCGTCTGCAGGGCGTTGGGGGTCGCGGTGGGCTCACCCGCCAGCCAGTTGTCCGGGTCGTGGAAGACGACGACCTCGCCGCGGGTGGGCTGAGAGCCGAACCAGGGGGTCAGCTTGTCCACGAGGACGCGGTCACCCTGCTGGAGGGTGTTCTGCATGGAGTCCGAGGGGATCGAGAACGCCTGCACCAGGAACGTCTTGATCAGCAGCGCAAGGACCAGCGCGATGCCGATGAGGAGCGGAAGTTCCTTCCAGAAGGAGCGCTGCTTCGGCGGCTGGCGGGTCTGTCCGCCGCCGTCCTGGGCGACGCCACCGTCCGAGGGGTCACTCCCGGAGCCGGTGTTGTCGTCCGCGGCCGGGGCAGCCGCGTCGTCGGGTCGTTGCGGTCTCTCTTCGGGACCTTCGTGCCCGGACCGTGCGCCGACCGCCAATTCCCCCACATCCACTCCTCACTCCGTACCGCCGCCGGCGCCTGAGTCGGCGCAGGCCCACCACTCCCATAACGAGCGGGAGTTCCGCAGGGCTCGGGAGGGGGATCAATCCGTATCGATCCGCGGAGGCCACCCTATGCGACGGACCGAGCGCGGTGGTCGACCCGCTCGGCACGGACGCGTAAGTGTCTGGTTCCCTCAGACGTGTCCAGTGCCCGATGGGCCAGGCGATGACCATGGCGCGCCCGACGACGGACTTCTCCGAGACGGTCCCGCCGTACTTCTCCGTGCGGTGGTAGCGCGAGTCGGCCGAGTTGGCCCGGTGATCGCCCATGACCCACAGACGGCCCGGGGGCACGGTCATGGAGAAGGCGAAGTCCGAAGGTTTGTTTCCCGGGTGAATGTACGGCTCGTTGAGGGGCATGCCGTTGACGGTGACGCGGCCCTGCGCGTCACAGCACTTGACGGTGTCTCCGCCGACCGCGACGACCCGCTTGATGAGGTCCTTGTCGTTGTCGGAGGGCAGCAGGCCGATCCAGGTGAGACCTTCCTTGATCTGCTTGACGACGACCGGGTCGTTCTTCTTGGTCGTCTTCTCGCCCGCGAGCCAGTTTCCGGGGTCCCGGAAGACGACGACGTCGCCACGCTGCGGCTTGGAGCCGAACCAGGGGGTGAACTTGTCCACGAGGACGCGGTCGCCGATCTGGATCGTGTTCTCCATGGAGCCGGACGGGATCACGAAAGCCTGCACCAGGAAGGTCTTCAGGACCAGGGCTATGAGGACGGCGACGCCGACGAGGAGGGGTATCTCCTTGGCCGCAGAACGCCTTCTCTTGCGCTTGACCTTGCGCTGGAGCTTGCGCCGCTCGGCGCGGCTGCGTCCGGTGGGGCCACTGCCGGCTGCGCGCCGTGCGCCGGTGGGCAGGAGATTCTGTGTGGCGGTGTCGGTCGGCAGGCCGCGCGGTTTGCCGCGGTTACCCATGGGCACCGTCCGCCTTCTCCGGCGCGCCGGCCGCCGCGGCGGGTACGCGCGTGTAGGCGCCGGGGCGGGACAGTCGCCGGAGGTCCGCAGCGGGCCAGATCACCCAGTCGGCCCTGCCGATCACGGCGCCGAGCGGGATCATGCCGCCGCCCGGGGAGCCCAAGTGGTCACGGGAGTCACTGGAGTCGCTGCGGTGGTCGCCGAGCACGAAGAGGGTGCCGGCGGGCACGACGACGTCGAAGGGGACGTCGGATGGGCTGTTCCCCGGGTACAGAAACGCCGACTCGTCGACCGACCGGCCGTTCACGTCGAGCCTCCCCTCCCTGTCGCAGCAGACCACATGGTCTCCCCCCACACCGACTACCCGCTTGATGTAGTCGGCGTTCCCGAAGTATCCGGTGCCGTCGAACACGACGACATCTCCCCGCTGCGGTTTCGATCCGAAACGGTACGCCAACTTATTTACGAGCACGCGGTCCCCAACCCTCAATCCGCGTTCCATCGAACCGCTGGGAATGTCGAAGGGCTGTACGACCCAGGTGCTGAGGGTGAGCAGGAAGAGCAGGCAGAGAAGGACGGTCAGGGTGATCCGTCCGCCGGGCAGCCGGTCGGCGATCCGGGACACCGACGCGAAGCGCGACCGTCCCTCCGCACCCGGTGTGTCCGAGGTCTCCTCGGGGTCTTCCGGGCTGGAGGAGCGGCCGCGCTCCGTGTGCTGTGTCTCGGTGTCCATCGGGGCCAGATGTTATCCGGCCCCGTCGGGGACCCCGGGAGGCGCTCAGTTCTCGCGCTTCTCCTTGATCTTCGCCGCCTTGCCGCGCAGCTCGCGCAGGTAGTACAGCTTGGCGCGGCGCACGTCGCCCTTGGTGACGAGCTCGATCTTCTCGACGATCGGGGTGTGCACCGGGAAGGTGCGCTCGACGCCGACGGAGAAGGAGACCTTGCGGACCGTGAAGGTCTCGCGCACACCGGAGCCCTGGCGGCGGATCACTACGCCCTTGAACTGCTGCACACGGGAGCGGTTGCCCTCGATGACGCGGACGTGGACGTTGACCGTGTCACCGGGGCGGAAGGCCGGGAGGTCGGTGCGCAGCGACGCGGCGTCGACGGAGTCGAGCAGGTGAGACATTTCGTCTGCTTTCTTCGCCGATGCCACAGGTCATCGACGGAAGGTAGTTTGCGGTAGGAAGTCGCCGACCGGGTCGGGGCGGGCGTCGTGTCCCCCTGTGGCAGGGGCGCACGCCGGACCTCGGGCAACAGCCGCCTATTCTTCCACGGCCGTGGCCCTGCGCCAAAATCGGCCGTGCGGTGCGCCCTGCGGGTCCGGTGCCCAGCCCAGAATGGAGAGCATCTCGCGGTCCTTCTTGTCGAAGGCCGAGGGCTCGCAGCGCTCGATCAGATCGGGCCGGTTGGCGGTCGTACGCCTCAGGGCCTCGTCCCGGCGCCAGCGGGCGATCCTGCCGTGGTGGCCGCTGAGCAGCACGTCGGGGATCCCGCGCCCGCGCCAGGCCGGCGGCTTGGTGTAGACGGGCCCTTCCAGCAGGTTCGCCATCGCGCCGGGCGCGAAGGAGTCGTCCCGGTGGGACTCGGCGTTTCCGAGGACGCCCGGCAGCAGTCGGGCCACCGCTTCGGTGATGACCAGGACGGCCGCCTCGCCGCCGGCGAGGACGTAGTCGCCGATGGAGACCTCGTACACGGGTATGCGGGTCGCGTACTCGTCGATGACGCGGCGGTCGATGCCCTCGTAGCGGGCGGGCGTGAAGATCAGCCACGGCCGCTCGGACAGCTCGACCGCGAGCTTCTGGGTGAAGGGGCGGCCGCTGGGCGTGGGGACGATCAGCGCCGGAGCGTGGGAGCCGGATTCGTAGCCGTCGCACAGGACGGAGTCCAGGGCGTCGCCCCAGGGCTCGGTCTTCATGACCATGCCGGGGCCGCCGCCGTAGGGGGTGTCGTCGACGGTGTTGTGCCGGTCGTACGTCCAGGACCGCAGATCGTGGAGGTGCACGTCGAGCTGTCCCCGCGCGCGTGCCTTGCCGACGAGGGAGACGTTCAGCGGTTCCAGGTACTCGGGGAAGATCGTGACGACGTCCAGCCGCATCACGCCTCGTCTCCCGAAACGTCGATCTCGGCCCGGTCGTCGATCAGCCCGGGCGGCGGGTCGATGACCGCCCGCTGCTGATCCAGGTCGATCTCGGTGACGATCTCCGCCACGAACGGGATCAGCACCTCGGTGCCGTCCGCGCGCTCGACCACGAACAGGTCCTGCGAGGGCAGGTGCGAGACCTCGGTGATGCGGCCCACCGGCACGCCGTCCCCGGTGACGACGTCGAGGTCGATCAGCTGGTGGTCGTAGTACTCGTCCTCGCCCTCGGGCAGCTCGTCCGGGTCGACCTCGGCGATCAGGAGGATGTTGCGGAGCGCTTCGGCGGCGTTGCGGTCGGCGACGCCCTCGAACCGCAGGAGCAGGTTGCCGCTGTGCACCCGGCCGGATGCGATGGTGAGCGGCCCCGCGGCGGCGGGATCGGTGGCGAGCACGGCGCCTGGCGCGAGCCTGAGTTCCGGCTCGTCGGTACGTACCTCCACGGTGACCTCGCCCTTGATGCCGTGGGCGCGGCCGATCCGTGCGACTACCAGCTGCACTTGTGAAGATCTCCTGTCGTCACGACGACGGGCCGGGGACGGCCCAGTGGCCCTCCCCGGCCCGAGCCGGTGCTGCGTTGCGTTCAGCGGACGTGGTCCACGTCGACGAGGTCGACGCGGACACCGCGGCCGCCGATGGCGCCCACGACGGTGCGCAGGGCGCGTGCGGTGCGGCCGTTGCGGCCGATCACCTTTCCGAGGTCGTCCGGGTGGACCCGGACCTCGAGCACTCGCCCGCGGCGCAGGTTGCGCGAGGCCACCTGCACATCGTCAGGGTTGTCGACGATGCCCTTCACGAGGTGCTCGAGAGCCTCCTCGAGCATGCTCAGGCCTCGGTCGACTCGGACTCAGCCGCGGCCTCGTCCTTCTTCTCGGCCTTCTTCTTCTGGGTGATCGCCTCACCCTTGCCCTCGTCCTCGCCGCTGAGGGCCTCGAACGACGGACGGGCGGCCTTGGGCTCGGCCACCAGCAGCGGCGCCGGGGCGGGCTCGCCCTTGAACTTCTGCCAGTCGCCGGTCTTCTTCAGGATGGCGAGCACGGGCTCGGTCGGCTGGGCGCCGACGCCGAGCCAGTACGCCACGCGCTCGGCGTCGACCTCGATGACCGACGGGTTGTACGTCGGGTGGTACTTGCCGATCTCCTCGATCGCCCGGCCGTCACGGCGGGTACGGGAGTCGGCGACGACGATGCGGTAGTGAGGCGAACGGATCTTGCCCAGACGCTTCAGCTTGATCTTGACTGCCACGGGAGTGGGTTCTCCTGGATTGACGTGGTGGGGCACGGCGGGACGGCCGCGTGGGGCTGCGGTACCCGAGTGCCCGATGGACGCGTCAGCCGGAGGAGAGAGGGGTCCTGTGCGGCTGTCGAGTACAGCTAGCCATTCTGCCACACCATTCGGGGCGTCCTGAGCCGAGGGGGCTGGGGCGCGTGCGGGCATGCCGAAGGAGCACCCGGCGCCGGGCCCCCGGGCGTGGGTCACGCCACCCGGCGCTCACTGGGTGCTTGGTCGCTGCGGACGGAGCCGAGCACGGCTGCCACGAGCAGCCGTCCGTTCAGCTCGCCGCCGCCCCCACCGGCTCGGGGATGCGGAACGGCTTGCCGCAGCCGCCGCACACGATCGGGGCCTGGGCCAGCACCGACGGGACGACGCGGACATTGCGGCCGCAGTCGCAGACGGCCTTGACCCGGACGCCGCCTCCGGAGGAGCCGTGCCGCGCGGCAGGGCCCCGGAAGGTGCGGGCCGTGTCCGCGGCCGTCGCCGCCGAATGGGCCTTCAGCGCGCGCTGGAGCCGCTCCATGGTGGGACGGTAGCGCCGCTTCGCCTCGGGGCTGAGCGTGACCAGGGAGAAGCCGCTGCTCGGATGCGGCTCCTCGGGGTGGTCCAGGCCCAGCTCCTCGGCGATCGCGAGGAATCTGCGGTTGTGATAGCGGCCGGCGCGGGAGGTGTCGCGTACTCCGCGAGCGGCGGCGATGCCGTGGACTGCTTCATGAAGCAGTCGCTCGAATGAGAGTTCGTGCCCGCAGGCGGACGACGACTCTCCGATCAGGGACTCGGGCGCGGCGAGATCCGGCAGTTCGGGGTGGTGCCGTTGAATGTCGGCCCACGCCTGTGCCAGCTCTGCGGCGAGAACAGGTGGTGTCGTGCTCACGTAATGACAACGAGCCTGGGGGCTCCCGTGTTCCTATTCCGGGGCATCCCAAATAATTTGCACGTACCAGTCAGTTGCCGCTGATGCGTCCTGACGAGGGCGGGTGCGCTGATCTGCGGAGAAGCCTCACAGCTCCTACCAACCCGGTGCGTAGTGACACGTACGGCCCGGCGCGTAGACGAAGTCCGCGCGCCGGGGCGGCTGGGCACTGCGGATGCGCAAGAGGCGTTTCGGTCGCTCTCCCGCTTCTGCTCGTACTTCAGTAAGCGCGCGCGGCGGCCGCGACGTTACCCGGAGCGTCCCCGGCCTCGGGAATCGACCCGTCGGCCACCGGACACCGACGGTCACCGCACGCCCGGCGAGCCCGGTCTCTCGCCGTCCTCGCCGAGCACCGACACGGGATGCGCGCCCAGCCTCCGGCGGTGGCCCGCCTCGATCGCCTCCTCGATCGTCGGCACGTCCACCGTCCGGGACTCGCGGCGCTCGCATGACCCGCGCGAGCAGCAGGACCTGGTCCTCCTCGAGGATCCCCGGGCAGGAGGCTCACCAGCCGGTCGCCCGCCACCGGCTCCTTCCCCCCCGGGGATGCGGCGGGCCGGCATCGCCCGTGCCGTTGCCCAGGTCCCGCGGACCGATCCCCATGCGCACGGGCACGCCCTTGAGCTCCCAGTCCAGGGCGCGGCGGCCGAAGGGGATGTCGGTGCGGTCGTCCACGTGGACGCGCAGCCCGGCCGCCTTCAGCCGGCCGTCGAGCTCACGGACCTTGGCCAGAACCGTGTCATCGCCCTTGATCGCGAGCACCACGGCCTTGATGTGCGCGAGGCGCGGTGGAACACGGAGTCCGTCGTAGCCGCCGTGCGCCGTCACCAGGGCGCCGATCATGCGGGTGGTCGAGCCCCAGGAGGTCTACGGCTCCCGCCAGGCGTTCCCCGGCCGTCCTGCCGCCGGGGACGACGTCCCTCGCGAGGACGCCGCGCAGGCAGTCCTCGCAGACCGCAGGCAGTCCTCGCAGACCGCAGGCAGTCCTCGTAGACCTCGCGGTGGATGTGGGCGGGCGGCGAAGTCGCGCGCCTCCTCGTACGTGGCGTGCGCGGTGTTCCCCTCCCGGCGCAGGAACTCGGAGGTGCGCAGGAAAGGGCGCGGCCGCAGCTCCCAACGCACCACGTTCACCGACTGGTTGGCCGGCAGGGGCGGGTGGTTCGGGCGCGAAGCGCTCGGCGTGCCCGGCCTCCCTGGTGGGGTACGACTGAGGGATCAGCAGCGGGAAGTACGCCTTCCGGGTGCCCGTTTCCTTGATGCGGGCGTCCATCTCCGTCTGCATCCGCTCCCACAGTCCGTACCCGTACGGCCGGATGACCATGGTGCCGCGCACCGGCCGGTACCGGCGCGGGAAGTCGTCCGCCCAGGGGTGGCCCGGGGCGCACGGACGGCTCACACGGAGTGCGTCGC
The DNA here is from genome assembly GCF_021462825.1 of Streptomyces glomeratus. Lineage (GTDB taxonomy): Bacteria > Actinomycetota > Actinomycetes > Streptomycetales > Streptomycetaceae > Streptomyces > Streptomyces glomeratus. The sequence continues at coordinate 88,863 of NZ_JAKEEB010000007.1, forward strand.
AACCCCTGGACGCCACGACGGGCGCGGAGTTACCTGGCATACGGGGGGGCACGGGGAAAGTGCGAGCGCACGTCACGGGGGCCACGGAACCGGACACAGCGACAACCGACGGCGGATTGGGGCGCTTTCGATGACACCTACGCTCGCGGGGCAGCACCTCCCCCGCGCGGGGGCGGCTGCCCGCGTGGACCGGCGTGCACGCGCGCGTGACTGGGCCGAGATACAGGAGCGCATGCTCGTCCCGCTCTACGAGGCCGTCTACGACCGGCTCGGCGTGGGCGTGGGGACGCGGCTGCTGGCGCTCGGGTGCGGTACGGGCCTCGCCCTGCTGCTGGCCGCCTCCCGGGGCGCCGCGGTCACCGGTGTCGACTCCGGCGCGGACGAACGGCTGGCGCTGGCACGTGAGCGGCTGCGGTCCACGGCGCGGTGGCCACGCGCGCGTGCGGACTCACGGATCGTCGACGGCTCCCCACGGGACGCGGCACCCGCCCCCGGAGAGCGGGCGTACACCCTGCTGACCGCTTTCGGGCCGGCCGGATATGCGGCCGGCCACGACGAGCACCTCGCCGGACAGCTCGCGGCGGCGGCACCGCTCGCCCGGCGCGGGGCCCCCGTGGTGCTCGCCGGATGGGGTCCGCCGGAACGGTGCAGCACCGTGTCGTTGCTCCGCGTCGCGACCAGGCCGGCCGACCACGGAGGCGATGCGGTTCGCCCGCGGCCCGCCGGGCGAGACGACCTGGAGGACACCGCACGCCGCTCGGGGCTCCGTCCGGACGGATCGGGGCGGGTCGCCTGCCCGTTCGGGTACGCCGACCTGGACAGCGCGGTACGGGGGATGCTGTCGACGGGGCTGTTCGACGCCGCGATCGACACGACGGACCCGGAGCAGGTCGGCAAGGAGCTGGCGGAGGCCCTGCACCCGCACCTGCGGGCGGACGGGACGGTGTGGATGCCGAACGTGTTCCGCTATCTGATCGCACGCGTCCAGTAGGGGACCGGGCGTCCCCGGGGCGACGGCCCGGGATCGCTCAGTCGTCCTTCCTCACACGCAGGATGCCGGCGATGCGGTACGCCTCCGCCTCGTCCAGTGTCTCGTTGACCAGCAGCGCCTCGGCCAGCGCGTCCAACTGGTCCCGGTGGTCCCGGAGTTTGCGGCACGCCTCTTCGTAGCACTCGTCCACGATGCGCCGCATCTCGTTCTCGATCACGTCCAGCGTCTGCGGGGCCGCCGCGAGGCCGTACGCCTGCTGTGCGTCGCTGGGCAGGGCGGACAGACGGCCCACCCGCTCGCTCATGCCCCAGCGGGCGACCATGCCGCGGGCGATGTTGGTGACCTGTTCGAGGTCGCTCTCGGAGCCCGTGGTGATGACCTTGTAGACGACCTGTTCCGCGGCCATGCCGCCGAGCGCGCCGATGACACGGCCGCGCAGGTACTCCTCCGTGTACGCGTACTTGTCGGACTCGGGGGTCGACAGCGTCACCCCGAGTGCCCGGCCACGCGGCACGATGGTGACCTTGCGCACCGGGTCGGCGCCCGGCTGCAGCATGCCCAGCAGGGCGTGCCCGCTCTCGTGGTACGCGGTCCTGCGCCGCTCCTCCTCCGGCATCACGAGCGATCGTTCGGCGCCCAGCTGCACCTTCTCCAGGGCCTCCGAGAAGTCCGCCCGCGTCACCCGGCCCTGCTTCCGCTTGACCGCCAGCAGGGCCGCCTCGTTGGCGAGGTTGGCCAGCTCGGCACCGGTCATGCCGGGAGTCGTGCGGGCCACCTGGGCCAGGTCCACATCGGGGGCGAGCGGGATGTCCCGGGTGTGGATCCTGAGGATGGCCTCGCGCCCGGCGCGATCCGGCGGGGAGACGTGGACGACACGGTCGAAGCGGCCGGGCCGGGTCAGTGCCGGATCCAGGATGTCGGCGCGGTTGGTCGCCGCGATCACGATGACGCCCTCGGAGCCGGAGAAGCCGTCCATCTCGGTGAGGATCTGGTTCAGCGTCTGCTCGCGCTCGTCGTGGCCGCTCACCGACGCGCCCGCGCCGCGTGCCCGCCCGATCGTGTCGATCTCGTCGATGAAGATGATGGACGGGGCCACCTTGCGGGCCTCGGCGAACAGCTCGCGTACGCGGGAGGCGCCGACGCCCACGATCATCTCGATGAACTCCGAGGCGGAGGCGGAGAAGAACGGCACGTCGGCCTCGCCCGCCACCGCCCGCGCCAGCAGCGTCTTGCCGGTGCCGGGCGGGCCCGTGAGCAGCACGCCGCGCGGCGCCTTCGCACCCATCCTGCGGTAGGCGTCGGGGTGCTCGAGGAAGTCGACGACGTCGTCCAGCTCGCCCTTGACCTCGTCGATCCCGGCCACGTCGGCGAACGTGGTGCGCTCGGTGCCCGGCCGCAGCTCCACCGGTCTGGGCGGCGTCTTGCGGCCGAGCATGCCGCCCGGGCCGGTGAGACCGGCCCCGATCCGCCGGGCGAAGAAGACCCACAGCGCCACGAGGATCACGAGCGGTGCGAGCGAGAGCAGCAGGTTGGACAGCAAGCTCCGCTCCTGCACCACGGGCTGGGCGGTGACCGTCACATGGTGCTTGCTCAGGTTCTGCCAGAGCTTGTCGTCCGCGAAGGCGGGGCGCTGGGTCTTGAACTTGGTGTATTTGCCGCCGTCGTGGGGTTTGGCCTGGGGGTTCTTGAGCTGGCCCTGGATCGCGTCGCCCTTGGAGTAGATCGTCTTGACGTTGCCGTCGCTGATCTGTCTGCTGAACTCCGTGTACGAGATCGTCGGCTCGTTGCCGCGGTTGTAGTAGGACACCGAGGCGTAGGCGACGAAGAAGACGACCACCGCGGCGACGACCAGGCCCCACCAGCCGCCGCGCATCCTCCTGCCACCCGGCCACCTGGTCGGTTCCTCCGGCGTGCCCTCGGTGCGCCACGGTTTCTCGGGGGTCTTGCGTGGTGGCGCGGCGTTGCTCATACCTCGGACGGTACGTCACCCGGCCGGCCCCGGCACGCGCTGAGGGCGCCCCCGGGAAGGGGGCGCCCTCAGCGCGTGCGGCGGAGCCTTCGTGCGGGCCGGCCGGTGAGTCCGGGTCAGCCCATGAACTTCTTGAACTCGTCCGGCAGCTCGAAGTCCTGACCGGCCTGCTGCGGCAGGCCGAAGGCGCCCTGGCCCTGGGCCGCGGCGGCGCGGCGCGCGGCCTCCTCCTGCTCCTGCTGCTTGCGCTTCATCGGGTTGCCGGAGCGCTGCTTGCCCTTGGCCTTCTTCGGCTGCTTCTTGGTGCGGCCGGGGCCGCCGCCCATGCCCGGGATCCCCGGCATGCCGGGCATGCCGCCGCCCTGGGCCATGCGGGACATCATCTTGCGGGCCTCGAAGAACCGCTCGACCAGGCCCTTCACCGCGCTGACCTCGACACCGGAACCCTTGGCGATACGGGCGCGGCGCGAGCCGTTGATGATCGTCGGGTCCTGGCGCTCGCCCGGGGTCATCGACTTGATCATCGCGGCGATGCGGTCGACCTCCCGTTCGTCGAGGTTGTTGATCTGGTCCTTGATCTGGCCCATGCCGGGCAGCATCCCGAGCAGCTTGCTGATGCTGCCCATCTTCCTGACCTGCTCCATCTGGGCCAGGAAGTCGTCCAGGGTGAAGTCCTGGCCCTTCTTGGACGCCAGCTTGGAGGCCATCTTCTCGGCCTCTTCCTGGCTGAACGTCTTCTCCGCCTGCTCGATCAGGGTGAGCAGGTCACCCATGTCGAGGATGCGGGAGGCCATCCGGTCCGGGTGGAAGGCGTCGAAGTCGTCGAGCTTCTCGCCGTTCGACGCGAACATGATCGGCTTGCCGGTGACCGAGGCGATCGACAGGGCGGCACCGCCGCGGGCGTCGCCGTCGAGCTTGGAGAGGACCACGCCGTCGAAGCCGACGCCGTCGCGGAAGGCCTCCGCGGTGTTGACGGCGTCCTGACCGATCATCGCGTCGACGACGAACAGGATCTCGTCCGGCCGCACGGCGTCGCGGATGTCCGCGGCCTGCTGCATCATCTCCTGGTCGATGCCGAGGCGGCCGGCGGTGTCCACGATCACGATGTCGTGGACCTTGGTCCTGGCGAAGTCGATGGAGTCCCGGGCGACCTTGACCGGGTCCCCGACGCCGTTGCCCGGCTCGGGCGCGTAGACGGCCACGCCCGCGCGGTCGGCGACGACGCTCAGCTGGTTCACCGCGTTGGGGCGCTGGAGGTCGGCGGCGACCAGGAGCGGGGAGTGGCCCTGCTCCTTGAGCCACTTGGCGAGCTTGCCCGCGAGGGTGGTCTTACCGGCACCCTGGAGACCCGCGAGCATGATCACGGTCGGCGGCTGCTTGGCGAAGCGCAGGCGGCGGGTCTCGCCGCCGAGGATCGTGATCAGCTCCTCGTTGACGATCTTGAGGACCTGCTGGGCCGGGTTCAGGGCCCGGGAGACCTCGGCGCCGAGCGCCCGTTCCTTGACGTTCTTGATGAAGGTCCGGACCACCGGCAGCGCCACGTCCGCTTCGAGGAGCGCGATGCGGATCTCGCGCGCGGTGGCGTCGATGTCCGCCTCGGAGAGCCTGCCTTTCCCGCGGAGGCTTTTGAAAGTCGCGCTGAGGCGGTCGGAGAGGGTATCGAACACGGCGGCGTCGGTCCTCGGAGTCGGGGTCGTTTCGGGCTGCCCTCCAGGGTATCCGGCCCGGCGAGCAAATCGTCCCCGCCCGCCGCACCGCACGGGCGGGGGACTGTCGGCAAGGTCACGCCCGCAGCGTCTCCTCCAGCGTGCGTGCCACCGAGGCCGCCTCCTCCCCCGGCAGCGGCTCGCCCACCCCGGTGGTCACGTAGAAGGCGTCCACGGCGTTGGACCCCAGCGTCGAAACATGCGCGCTGCGCATCCGCACGCCCGCCTTGTCCAGGGCCTGCCCGATACGGAACAGCAGCCCGGGCACGTCCTGGGCCCGCACCTCGATCACCGTGGCGTGCCGGGAGGCCGCCGGGGCGACGGTCACGCGCGGCGGGGGCGCCACCACGCCCCGGCGGCGGGGGTAGGCCGCGTCCCTCTCGGCGAGCCGTCCCGCGATGTCCAGGGAGCCCTCCAGGGCCCGCACGAGGTCGGCGCGCAGCCGTGCGGGCTGCGGCAGCGAGCCGTACTCCGCCGCGACCCGCCAGTCCAGCAGCAGGACGGAGCCGTCGTGGACGCCGTCCGGCAGCTCCAGGGCCCGCAGCTCGGCCGTGCGCACGGTGAGGCGGTGCATGGCCAGGACGCCCGCCACCGCGGGCAGCACGCCGGGCTGGTCGGGCACGGCGACGAGCAGTTCCACGCCGAGGGGTTCCGGCTCGTCGGCCGGTTTCCCGGTGGGCGGCTCGGTCTGTGCGCGCAGCGCGAGCACGGGGCCGCCCGTGCGGAACGCCTCGATGGCGAGCCGTTCCTGCTCGGCGGTGGGCGCGGCGGCCTGCGGGCGGCCGGGCTCGTCGCCGGCCAGCAGCGCCGAGACGCGTTTGACCAGGTCGGTGACCAGCGCGCCCCGCCAGGACGACCAGGCGGCGGGCCCGGTGGCCAGCGCGTCCGCCTCGGTCAGCGCGTGCAGCAGTTCGAGCGTGCTCTGCGAGCCCACGGCCTCGGCGACCGAGCGCACGGTGGCCGGGTCCTCCAGATCGCGCCGGGTCGCCGTCTCCACGAGCAGCAGATGGTGGCGTACCAGGGTGGCGAGGACGGCGGCGTCGTCGCGGTCGAAGCCGATACGGCCGGCCACGTCCCGGGCGATGATCTCGCCCGCGACGGAGTGGTCCCCGGGCCAGCCCTTGCCGATGTCGTGCAGGAGGGCGGCGACCAGGAGGAGGTCGGGGCGGCCGACCCGGCGGGTCAGTTCGGAGGCGCGTACGGCCGTCTCGATCAGGTGCCGGTCGACCGTCCACACGTGCACGGCGTTGCGCTGCGGGCGGCAGCGCACGCGCTCCCAGTCGGGCAGCAGACGGGTGATGAGCCCTTCGGCCTCGAGGGCCTCCCAGACGTCGACGGTCGGGCGGCCGGAGCCCAGCAGGGTCACAAGCTGTTCGCGGGCCTCGGCGGGCCAGGGCGTGGGCAGGGAGCGCGCGGTGGCGGCCATGCGCCGTACGGCGTGCAGGGAGAGCGGGAGGCCGGCCTGCGCTGCGGCCGCGGCGGCACGCAGGGGCAGTACGGGGTCTCGCTCCGGGCGCGCGGCCCGGGCCAGCACCACTTCGCCGTCCTGCTCCACCACGCCCTCGGCCAGCGGGGACCGCTCCGCGACGGGCTTGCCGCCGAGCATGGCGCGCAGCCGGGGCCGGGCGCCGCGTGACCGCAGGACACGCCCCACCTCGCGCCAGGTGACATCGCTGGCGTACGAGATGACGCGCGCCGCCTCGTACACCTGGCGCAGCAGCGTGTCGGCGTCCAGCAGGCCGAGCTCGGCGGCGACCTGGTCCTGCTCCTGGAGCGCGAGGCGGTCGGTGGCGCGCCCGGTGGCCAGATGCAGCGCGTCCCGGACGTCCAGGAGCCCACCCCGGGCCTCCGCGAGCCCCTCCCTGGGGGCGTCGGCAAGCCAGGACGCGGCCACCGCGCGCAGTGCCGTGGCGTCGCGCAGCCCGCCCCGCGCCTCCTTGAGGTCGGGTTCCAGCAGATATTGCAGTTCGCCGTGGCGCGCGGCCCGCTCGGAGCACAGTTCCCGGAGCTCGGGGAGCCGCTTGGGCGCCTGGTTCCGCCAGTCGGCGAGGACGGCCGCGCGCAGGCCCGCGGTCAGTCCCGGATCGCCCGCGAGATGCCGGGCGTCCAGCAGGCCGAGCTGCACCTTGAGGTCCTCGCCCGCGGTCTTGCGGGCCTCCGCCGGGGTGCGGACGGAGTGGTCGAGGGCGAGCCCGAGGTCCCAGACGGGGTACCAGAGGCGGTCGGCCAGGGCCGCGACCGCCTTGCTGTCGCCGCCGTCGTGCAGCAGGAGCAGATCGAGGTCGCTGCGCGGGGACAGCTCCCCGCGGCCGTAGCCGCCCACGGCGACCAGGGAGGCGCCGCGCAGACCCTCGGCACCCGCCCCGAACAGCTCGGCGAGCCAGCCGTCGGTCAGTTCGGCGAGGGCAGCACGGCGCGGCGGCCCGGACCGCGCCCCCTCCGTGAGGAGACGCAGCCGGGCCGCCGCGTAGCCGCCGGGTCCCGAGCCCTCTGCTTCCGTACGTACGTCCGTACTCGCCACCCGGCGACTCCTGTTCCGTCGGTGCCTTACAGCGCGTCCGGTCCGCGCTCGCCGGTCCGGACCCGGACGGCCGTCTCGACCGGGATGGACCAGACCTTGCCGTCTCCGATCTTGCCGGTGCGGGCCGCCTTGACGATGACGTCGACCAGCTGCTCGGCGTCGTCGTCCTCGGCCAGCACCTCGATGCGGATCTTGGGGACGAGGTCGACTGTGTACTCGGCGCCCCGGTAGACCTCGGTGTGTCCCCTCTGCCGACCGTAGCCGCTCGCCTCGGTGACCGTCAGACCGTGCACTCCGAAGGCCTGGAGGGCCTCCTTGATCTCGTCCAGCCGGTGGGGCTTCACGACGGCGGTGATGAGCTTCATGCGTCCACCTTCTTGCTCTGCGGGGCGGCCATGGCCGGAGCGGCGGTGGTGCCGATGACGCCGCCGCCCGCGCCGCTGAAGTCGTATGCGGTCTCAGCGTGCTCGGCCTGGTCGATGCCGGAGATCTCCTCGTCCTCGGGGACCCGCATGCCGATGGTCTTGTCGAGGACGAAGGCGAGGATCGCGGAGGCGATCAGCGAGTAGGCGAGGACCGCGAAGACACCGGCGCACTGCTTCCAGAGCTGGTCGAAGCCGCCGCCGTAGAAGACGCCCTTGACGTTCGACTGGCCCTTGCCGCTGGCGAAGAAGCCGATGAGCAGGGAGCCGGCGACACCGCCGACCATGTGGACGCCGACGACGTCGAGGGAGTCGTCGTAGCCGAGCTTGTACTTCAGGCCGACGGCCATGGCGCACAGGACACCGGCGATGGCGCCGACGGCGATCGCGCCGAGCGGGGAGACCGCGCCGCCGGACGGGGTGATCGCGACCAGGCCGGCGACCGCACCGGAGGCGGCGCCCAGCGTGGTGAACGCGCCGTGGCGGATCTTCTCGTAGGCGAGCCAGGCGAGCATGGCCGCGGCGGTGGCGACCTGCGTGTTGACGAACATCAGCGGGCCGACGCCGTCGTCGTTGCCGAGCCAGGAGCCGGCGTTGAAACCGAACCAGCCGAACCACAGCAGGCCGGCGCCGAGCATGACGAGCGGGAGGCTGTGCGGACGCATCGGGTCCTTCTTGAAACCGACGCGCTTGCCGATGACGAGGATCACGCCGAGCGCCGCCGCACCGGCGTTGATGTGGACCGCAGTACCGCCGGCGAAGTCGATGACGCCGAGCTCATAGGCCCAGCCGCCGGTGCCCCAGACCCAGTGGGCGACCGGGAAGTAGACGATCGTGACCCACAGCACGAGGAACAGGGACCAGGCGGTGAACTTCACCCGGTCCGCGAGCGCGCCGCTTATCAGGGCCGGTGTGATGATCGCGAACATCAGCTGGAAGACGGCGAAGACGAAGACCGGGATGGTGTAGCCGGGCCAGAGGTCCGTCTTGCCGATGCCGCCGAAGCCGACGAAGTCGGAGGTCCAGCCGACGATCGAGCCCTTGTCGGTGCCGAAGGCCATGGAGAAGCCGTAGAGCACCCACAGGATTGTGACGATGCCGAGGCTGATGAAGCTCATCATCAGCATGTTCAGGGTGCTCTTGACGCGGACCATGCCTCCGTAGAAGAAGGCCAGGCCCGGGGTCATGAGCATCACCAGGGCGGAACAGATGAGCATGAAGCCTGTGTTGGCGGACGACAGCTTGGGTGCGTCCGCCGCAAGCATGATGGCTGGTGCCATCGGCGTCTCCTCGTCGGTTGGTACGGCCCCGTGCGGGCGAAGCCTTGAGAGCGGTGAGGGCGTGAGGGGTGGGCCGGTTATGCGCCATGAGATTGGCGCAGCGCGGTTTCGGTCGGCGCCCCTCGATGTTTCGCCGCAGTGACGAAGGCGCCGGGCGTGTTACGCGTCGATGAACTGCCGGATGCCGGCCTGGTCGATCGTTATCGTGACGCAACCTTTGAGGAATGACATCCCGGCGGGAACACCGCGGCCATCATTTGGGGAACCTCCGCGACGATCAACAGGGCCCGCGGGAGTCGCGCCCATTCGGGCGGAAAGAGCATGCATCCGGCCGCGACAGCCATCCGATGACCTGGCATGGGGGAGCCGAGTCGGGCAGTTCGGGATGGCGGCCGCGGCCGGGGTCGTGGGGCCCTTGCGCTCCGGTGGGACCGGGCTCAGACCGCCTCGGCGGTCTCGGGCAGATGGGTGGAGAGGTGATCGGTCAATTCGACGACCTCGGCAAGATCACCGAAATCGCGCACGGCGGTGTCGACGGTCTTTCGAATACGAGTGTTGACCCGCTCGGACCGCACTTTTCTGGCGATTTCCATGGCACGCCTGGCGAGCACCGCGCTCTGTTCCGGTTCTCGCTGGAGGAGGTGCACGGTGGCCATGCCGATGAGATTGAGTGCGTACGACCGCTGGTGCTCGGGGTCCTCGGAGAAGCCGTCGACGGCCTTGCGCATCAGCGGCTCGGCGAGGGAGGCGTAGCTGGGGCTGCGGCCCGCGACATAGGCGAGGTCGCGGTAGGAGTGGGAGTTCTCGGCGTGCAGCTCCGCCTCGGAGAAGAAGCGGATCCAGTCGGGCTCGGGCTCGTCGAACTCGAGTGCGTCGGCGAAGGTGTCCTCGGCCATCCTGACGGCACGCTTGCACTTGCCCGGCTGGCCCATGTTCGCGTAGGCCCGGGCCTCCATGGCATACAGCATCGCCTGGGTGCGCGGGGTCGCGCAGTCCCGGCTGCCGTACTGGGCGAGGTGGATCAGTTCCAGGGCGTCGTCGGGCCGGCCCAGGTGGATCATCTGGCGGCTCATGCTGGAGAGGATGTAGGAGCCGAGCGGCTTGTCGCCGGCCTCCTTGGCGGCGTGCAGCGCGAGGACGAAGTACTTCTGCGCGGTGGGCTGGAGTCCCACGTCGTAGCTCATCCAGCCCGCCAGCTCGGCCAGTTCGGCGGCGACCTTGAAAAGGCATTTGGCGGCCGCCTCGGACTGTGGTTCCTGGAGGAGGTCGGTCACCTCGTGCAGCTGGCCGACGACGGCCTTGCGCCGCAGGCCGCCCCCGCACTGGGCGTCCCACCGCCGGAACATCACCGTGGTGGTTTCGAGGAGGTCCAGCTCGGGCCTGGACAGCCGGCTGCGGCCGCGCCCGGACGGTGCGGGCTCGGGCTGCTCGCGAGGGGCCGCGGGGCTCGGCACGAGCCAGCGCTGCATGGGCTCGATGAGGGTCGGGCCCGCGGACAGGGCCAGCGAGGTCCCGAGGAAGCCGCGCCGCGCCAGCATCAGGTCGCTGCGCGAGAACTCGCTGATCAACGCCACCGTCTGCGGGCCCGTCCAGGGCAGGTCGATGCCGGACACGGAGGGTGACTGGTGGGCGGTGCGCAACCCCAGGTCCTCGACGGAGACCACACAGCCGAAGCGCTCGGAGAACAGCTCCGACAGGATGCGCGGGATGGGCTCGCGCGGGTTCTCCCCGTCCAGCCAGCGGCGCACCCGGGAGGTGTCCGTGGAGATGTGGTTGGCCCCCAACTGGCGGGCCCGGCGGTTGACTTGCCGCGCCAGCTCGCCTTTCGACCAGCCGCTGCGCACGAACCACGAGCCGAGCAGCTCATTGGGGCGCTTGTCAGCGTTCGTACCGCTTTCGCCGTTGCCGCTCACCGGAACGCCCCCATCCCTGAATCCACCTGTGCGCTGTGTGCGCCAAACCTTACCAGAATGCCGGTGGACACAGCCCGGCGTCCGCCACTTCTCGGCCGTCGGACGGAAACCCGGCTTGCCTCCGGCATACCCACGAGTGCGTGCGTCCCCAGGATCCGTGCACTCACAGTAGTCCTACGATCACCCGCCCAGCCATGGCGAATCCAGAAGCGCCACCATTCGCCACCCCTTCGAATGAACTCATCGCCACCCCGGCGCGATTCACTTGACACATGACAGCAGGGAGTGGATGGAGCGGTGCATACACCGGCGCGCGCCACGGAACTCACCACCCCGCACACCGCTGGGCGCGCCCCGGATACGGACTCTGAGTCACTTTCCGATTCCACCGCGTAACCATCGGGGCGCTGAAACCGTTGGAGGGGGCATGGGCTTCACGATCGGCGGCACGCGGAGCATCCGCGAGATCCGCTCCGGCGCCCGACGCCGGGGCCGCTCGTCGGACTGGATCGCCGTGGCCGAGTACACGGGCCTGTGGGGCTGGGACGTGGTGCCCGGCGCGCGGGCGGCCGCGGGGGCGTGCTCATGCGGCGACACGGACTGTGCCGCGCCCGGCGCCCATCCCCTGTCCTTCGGCTCCGCGGTGCGCGCCGGTGCGACGCTCGACGAGGCGACCGAGACCTGGGCCGAGATGCCCGGCGCGGCGGTGATGCTGCCCGTGGGCGGCGCGTTCGACGTGGTCGAGGTCGCCGAGGCGGCGGGACGCCACGCTCTGGTCCGGCTGGAGCGCATGGGCATTCCGGTCGGCCCGGTCACGGCGACCCCCGACGGCCGCGCCCAGTTCTTCGTCGCCCCGGGCTCCGCGGCCGAGCTTCCCTCGCTGCTGTACCGGATGGCCTGGGACGACGCGGACCTCGATCTGCACGCCCTGGGCCCGGGGACGTACATCACGGCTCCGCCCTCGGACCGCGGCGGTCTCGGCCCGGTCCGCTGGCTGCGCTCCCCCGCCCTCGACTCGGCGACGACACCGCCGGCCGCGCGCCTGCTGATCGGCACGCTGGCCTACGTGGCACATCGCTCCCGGGCCCAGGCGGTGCCCGACACCCCGTAGGGGCGCCGGGCGGCGACAGCGAAGGGCCCCTGCCGCATCTGCACCATGCGGCGGGGGCCCTTCTTGTGCGCACACACGTTCATGAGGGGACGCGCAGAAGACCGGAGAAGACGGAGTAGAGGCAGAGGAACAGAAGAGACAGCGCCCGTCCCCCTGTGCACCGTGGGGGGCGGGCGCTTGTCGGCGTGCGTCGAGACCCGTGGGGGTGGTCACTCTCCGATAAGGGCGTCAACGAACGCCTCCGGATCGAACGGCGCCAGGTCGTCGGGGCCCTCGCCGAGACCGATCAGCTTCACCGGCACGCCCAGCTCACGCTGGACCGCGACCACGATGCCGCCCTTGGCCGTTCCGTCCAGTTTGGTGAGCACGATGCCGGTGATGTCCACGACCTCGGCGAAGACGCGCGCCTGGACCAGGCCGTTCTGCCCGGTGGTGGCGTCGAGGACCAGCAGCACCTCGTCCAGCGGCGCGTGCTTCTCCACGACGCGCTTGACCTTGCCCAGCTCGTCCATGAGGCCGGTCTTGGTGTGCAGGCGTCCCGCGGTGTCGATGAGCACCACGTCGAAGCCCATCTCCTTGGCCTCCTTCACCGCGTCGAAGGCGACGGAGGCGGGGTCGCCGGCCTCCGGCCCGCGCACGGTGTGGGCGCCGACCCGCTCGCCCCAGGTCTGCAGCTGGTCGGCGGCGGCGGCGCGGAAGGTGTCGGCGGCACCGAGGACGACGGTGCGGCCGTCGGCCACGAGGACGCGGGCGAGCTTGCCCGTGGTGGTGGTCTTGCCGGTGCCGTTGACGCCGACGACCATCACGATGCCCGGCTTGGTGCTCTCGGGTTCCGTCCGTACGACACGGTCCATGTCGGGACCGACCAGCGTGAGCAGCTCCTCGCGCAACAGTCCGCGCAGCTCCCGGGGGGTGCGGGTGCCGAGCACCTTGACCCGCTCTCGCAGCCGCTCGACCAGTTCCTGGGTGGGCTGCACACCGACGTCCGCGGTGAGCAGCGTGTCCTCGACCTCCTCCCAGGTCTCGTCGTCGAGGTGCTCGCGGGACAGGAGGGTGAGCAGCCCCTTGCCGAGTGCGTTCTGCGAGCGGGACAGGCGGGCGCGCAGACGGATCAGACGGCCGGCGGTGGGCTCGGGGATCTCGATCGGGGGCGCTTCGACCGTGGGCGGCTCCTCCACGGCGACGGGAGCGGAGGGCCCCGGAAGATCCACCTCCTCGATCGTCCGGCGCTCCTCGTCGCGCGGTGTCTCGGCCTCGTCGCCGACGTGCGGCTCGGCCGGAGGGGCGGTGATGTCGGGCGTAGTGGGGGGCGCCGGCGGCAGCGGCTTCTTTCTGCGGCTGCCGACGATGAGCCCGCCGATCGCGCCGAGCAGGACCACGGCGATGACTACAGCAAGGATGACGAATTCCATAACGGGTCCAGTATGCGCGACCGGCCTGCGGGCCGTTCGGCGGCGGCTCCGGGGCGTCGAACCCTGGTTGTCTGACGGCCCGTCAGCTACGGTCCCTCGTGCACACCCGCCCGGCGAAGGTGAAGGAGGCCTTGCGATGGCCGTCACGGTCGTACGTCTCAACCTCGTCGAACCCGGCGCGACCCCCGCCTCGCTCGGCGCCCGCTACCGGGCGGCCCTGGAGATGGCCGCGTACGCCGACGACCACGGGGTCACCACCGTGCAGACCGAGGAGCACCACGGGGTGGCGGACAACTGGCTGCCGTCGCCGTTCGCCTTCGCCGGCGCGGTCTTCGGGGCGACCCGGCGGCTCACGGTCACGGTCTCGGCGGCCATCGGCCCGCTGTACGACCCGCTGCGGCTGGCCGAGGACATCGCCGTACTGGATCTGCTCAGCGGCGGTCGGCTGGTCACCGTCGCGGGCATCGGGTACCGGCCCGAGGAGTACGCCCTCTTCGACGTGGAGTGGAAGCGGCGCGGACAGCTTCAGGACGAACTTCTCGAGACCCTGCTGCGGGCGTGGACCGGAGAGGAGTTCCGCCATCGCGGCCGTACCGTACGCCTCACCCCGCGTCCGTACACCCGGCCGCACCCGCTGCTGCTGGTGGGCGGCTCCTCCAAGGCGGCGGCCCGCCGCGCCGCCCGGCTGGGTCTGCCCTTCTTCCCGAGTGCCCATCTGCCGGAGCTGGAGGCGTACTACCGGGAGCGGCTCGTCGAGTACGGCACCGAGGGCTGGACCATGATGCCGGCCGCCGAGACCCCGCTGCTGCACCTCGTGGAGGACCCGGACCGGGCGTGGGCCGAGTACGGCGCGCACTTCCTGCACGAGGCGCGGACGTACGCCTCCTGGCAGTCCGGCGACATCCGCTCGGCGGTCAGGTCGGCGGCCACGACGGTGCGGGAACTGCGCGCGGAGGGGGTGTACCGCATGGTGACGCCCGACGAGTGCCTGGCCCTCGGCCTGGACAGCCACGTCCTGCACCCGCTCGCGGGCGGGATGCCGCTGGACGAGGGCTGGCGCAGTCTGCACCTGTTCTGCGAGCGGGTGCTGCCCCGGCTCGACGGCTGATCCTCCTGCGCCGGCACACCCGCGCGGCGCGAGTGAGCCGCAGCAGCGCGTCCCGGAGGCGAACGAGGCGAAGGAAGACGCGCCGCCGCCCGGCTCGGGCGGTTACCGGGCCGGGCGGCGGACGGGGGTCGAGGAGAGAGGCAGCGGGGACTTGAGCCTTCTCCTCGAGTCCGGGTGGGCGGGTCAGCCCATTTCCTCCAGGGCCTTGCCCTTCGTCTCCTTCACGAACTTCAGGACGAACGGGATGGAGAGCGCGGCGAAGACCGTGTAGATCACGTAGGTACCGGAGAGGTTCCAGTCGGCCAGCGACGGGAAGCTCGCGGTGATGGCCCAGTTGGCGACCCACTGCGCGGCGGCGGCCACACCCAGGGCGGCGGCACGGATCTTGTTCGGGAACATCTCGCCGAGCATGACCCAGACGACCACACCCCAGGACAGGGCGAAGAAGAGGACGAACACGTGGGCGGCGATCAGGGCGACCCAGCCCTGGGTGCTCGGCAGCCTGCCGTCGACCAGGTGGTACGAGAACGCCCAGGCCTCCAGCGCCAGGCCGACGGCCATGCCGACCGAACCGATGAGCGCGAGCGGCTTGCGGCCGATGCGGTCCACGAAGATCATCGCGATCACGGTGCCGACGATGTTGATGATCGACGTCGTGAACGAGTAGAAGAAGGAGTCCGCCGGGTCCACGCCGACCGACTGCCACAGCGTCGAGGAGTAGTAGAACGCGACGTTGATGCCGACGAACTGCTGGAAGACCGACAGGCCGATGCCGATCCAGACGATCGGCTTGAAGAAGAAGCCGCCGCCGAGCAGGTCCTTGAAGCTGGACTTGTGCTCGCTCTTCATGGCGTGCTCGATCTCGGCGACGCGGCCGTCCAGGTCGACGCCCTTGCCCTCGACCTCGGCGAGGATCTCGCGGGCGCGGTCGTGCTTGCCGACGGAGATCAGGAAGCGCGGGGACTCGGGGATGGCGAAGGAGAGCAGGCCGTACAGGACGGCCGGGACGACCATGACACCGAGCATGACCTGCCAGGCCTCGAGACCCATCAGCTTGCCGCGCTGGTCGCCGCCGGCGGCGTTCAGCAGGCCCCAGTTGACCAGCTGCGAGATGGCGATGCCGACGACGATGGCCGCCTGCTGGAAGGAGCCGAGCCGGCCACGGTAGGCGGGCGGGGCGACCTCGGCGATGTAGGCGGGGCCGATCACGGAGGCCATGCCGATGGCGAAGCCGCCGATGATGCGCCACAGGGCGAGGTCCCACAGCGCGAAGGGCAGGGCGGAGCCGACGGCGCTGACGGTGAAGAGGACCGCCGCGATCTGCATGCACCGGATGCGGCCGATGCGGTCCGCTATTCGGCCGGCGGTGGCGGCGCCGACGGCACAGCCGATCAGGGCGACGGCGATGACCTGGGCCAGCGCTGCGGAACCGATGTCGTAGCGGTCCCGGATGGCCTCGACGGCGCCGTTGATCACGGAGCTGTCGTAGCCGAACAGGAAACCGCCCATCGCGGCCGCCGCCGCGATGAAGATGACGTGCCCCAGATGTTCGGGGTGAGCCGTCCCGGCTCCTGACTTGGCTGCCTGCGCTGTGCTGGTCACGAATAACTCCTCGGGCCACCGGCAACGCTGCCGGGGGTGGGGGGCGAGCCCTTCCGGGTGCGGGGGCGGCTTACCGGTACCCGGAGAGCACTGGTTCACGCCGCTCACACCTGAAGGTAAAAACAACGCTGCAGAGACTATGTCTTCAAGTCTCGAAGTCAATACCTCCTGCAAAGCCAGGTGGGCTGCGGGCGGTGAAGGGCTTGTGTTCAGAAGTTGAATTTTCGAGGAAGTGCAGGTCAGGGACGGCGGGAGGCGTCCCCGTCTAGCGGAGCCGCTGGGAGATGACCTTCGACACACCATCGCCCTGCATGGAGACGCCGTACAGCGCGTCGGCGACCTCCATCGTCCGCTTCTGGTGCGTGATCACGATCAGCTGCGAGGCCTCCTGAAGCTCCTGCATGATGCGGATCAGCCGCTGGAGATTGGTGTCGTCGAGGGCGGCCTCGACCTCGTCCATGACATAGAACGGGCTGGGCCGGGCCTTGAAGATGGACACGAGCAGCGCGACGGCGGTCAGCGACCGCTCGCCACCGGAGAGCAGGGAGAGCCGCTTGACCTTCTTGCCGGGCGGCCGGGCCTCGACGTCGACGCCCGTGGTGAGCATGTTGTCGGGGTCGGTCAGCACGAGCCTTCCGTCGCCGCCCGGGAAGAGCCGGCTGAAGACGCCCTCGAACTCACGGGCCGTGTCCCGGTAGGCCTCGGTGAACACCTGCTCGACGCGCTCGTCGACCTCCTTCACCACCTGGAGCAGGTCGGCCCGGGTCTTCTTCAGATCCTCCAGCTGCTCGCTGAGGAACTTGTGGCGCTCCTCCAGCGCCGCGAACTCCTCCAGCGCGAGCGGGTTGACCTTGCCGAGCTGCTGGTAGGCCCGCTCGGCCGCCTTGAGCCGCTTCTCCTGCTCGGCACGCACGAACGGGCGCGGCCGGTTGCGCGGATGCCCGGGGTCCTCGGGCAGTTCCTCGCCCTCGGCGGGCGGCGAGGGCGGCACCGGCTGGTCGGGGCCGTACTCGGCGACCAGCCCCGCCGGCTCCACGCCGAGTTCCTCCAGCGCCTTGGCCTCCAGCTGCTCTATGCGCAGCCGCTTCTCCGCGCCGAGCACCTCGCCGCGGTGCACGGAGTCGGTGAGCTTGTCCAGCTCGGTCTTGAGATCGCGGCCCTCGACACGGGCGGCGGCGAGTTCCTCCTCGCGGCGCGCCTTGGCGGCCTCGGCGGCCGTGCGCTCGTCCTGCGCCCGGCCCAGGGACACCTCGACATGCGCGAGCAGCTGGCGGGCACCGGAGGCGACGGCCTCCGCGACGGCCGCCTCGTGCCGCAGCCGGGCCCGCCGCTGCTCGGCACGCGCGCGTGCCTCGCGTTCGGCGCGCGCGGCCCGGTCCAGGGAGTCGGCACGCCCCGCCAGTCCCTTGACCCGCTCCTCGTGGGTACGGACCTGGAGCCGGGCCTCCATCTCGGTCTGCCGGGCGTTGGCCCCGTCGGCGGCGAGCCGGTCGCGTACGGAGGTGTCGGGCTCCTCCTCCACCGGCATCTCCTCGGCGACGGCGAGCCGCTCGGCGAGTTCCTCGACCTCCAGCAGGGCCTTCTCCAGCGCCTCCTGCGCCCGGGTCGCGGCGGCGGTGGAGCGCTCGGCCTCCCCGCCTGCGGCCCTCGCCTGCCCCGCGAGCCGTCCCAGCTGCTGGGCGACCGCGGACTTCTCCCGCTCGGCGGCCCGCCGCCGCTCCCCCATGTCCTCGACGAGCGACGCGCACTCCTTGCGGCGCTCCCCCGCCACCCGCTGCGCCTCGGCCGACTGCTCGCACAGGACGGCGAGCTCCTCCAGCTCGGCGGCGGCCTCGTCGACCGATGCCTGCACCTCGAGCAGGCTCGGGGCGCCGGCGGAACCACCGTGCGCGAAGTGCGCCCCGAGCAGGTCGCCCTCGGCGGTGACGGCCGTCAGGTCGGGCCTCGCCACCACGAGTTCCTCGGCGTCCTCCAGCGTGCCGACGACGACGATGCCGTGCAGCAGGCGCCGCACGGCGGGCATCAGCGCCGCGGGACCGCGGACCAGGTCGGCGGCGAACGGAAGCCCCTCCGGAGAGTTCTGCCGGGCACCCCACCCCGCGTCACCGTCCAGGTCACTGCCCACCCCGATGGTCTCCGCGCCCGGAGCGCCGGCGTTCTCGCGGTCCCCCGTCCGGGCGTTCCCGTCTCCCCAGGAGGCGGAAGCGGTGCCGGCGGGGCGAGGCGGCCCGCCGTGACCGGTCGTGCCCACCACCGCCGGGGCCGTGTCCGGCTCGCCGGCGTCCCCGCCCGGCCCGTCGGCTCCCGAGCAGCCCAGCGGTCCCGGTCGCCGGCCCGGGCCGTCCGTGAGCGGTTCGTCGCCCGGCTCCCCCAGGGCACCCGCCAGCAGCAGTGCCGCCCGTCCCGCGTCCTGCTTGCGCAGCAACCGGATCGCCTCGGCCGCCGAGGAGGCGTCCGTCACGGCGATCGCGTCCGCGGCGGCACCGAAGGCCGCCGCCAGGGCCACCTCGTGCCCGGGCGTCACCGTCAGCAGCTCGGCCGCCGGGCCCAGGAGGCCGGAGAGACGGTCCTGGGCCCCGAGCAGGACGCCCGTACCGTCCTTGCGGCGCAACCCCAGGGCGAGCGCCTCGTGGCGGGCCGCGACCGCGGCGCGCTTGCGTTCGGCCGCGGTGGCCGCCTCACGGGCGGCCGACAGGGCCGCCTCGGCCTCGGCCAGGGCCCGCTTCGCCGTCTCGTGCTGTTCGGTCAGGTCCGCGTCGCCCGCGTCGAGACCGTCGACCTCGGCCTTGAGGGCCTCGTACTCCTCCTGCGCGGCGACCGCGCGCTCCTGCGCCTCGTCACGTGCCGCGGCGAGCCGGTCGATCTCGGCCTGGGCGGAGGCCGCGCGGGAACGGGCCGCGCCCACCTGTCCGTTCAGCCGGGCCAGGCTCTCGCGGCGGTCGGCGATGGCCCGCGCCGCGTCCTTCAGGCGCCGCTCCTCCAGGGCCAATTCGCGCTCCAGTTCGGCCCGGTGCGCGACGGTGTCCTCCAGCGCGCGCTCGGCCGCCTCCAGCGCGGCCTCCAGCTCTGCCTCCTGCTCGCGGATGCGGGCGGCCTCGCGTTCCATGTCCTCGGGGTCGCGTCCGCGCCGCTCTTCCGGGGGCGCGGAGGTGGCGCTCTTGACCCGGGCCTCGGCCAGCGAGATCGTGCCGCGCACGCGCTCCGCGAGCTGGGACAGCTCGTACCAGGTCTGCTGTGCGCGCTGCAGACGGGGCGTCAGCCGGCGCACCTCGTCCTCGAGGAGCGCCTCCCGCTGAAGCGCCTTCTTCAGTTCGGCCTCGGCGGCCTCCTTGCGCTCCTTGAGCGCGGCCTCGTCCGCGATCTCGGCCCGCAGCGCCTGCCGCAGCCGTACGAGGTCGTCGGCGAGCAGGCGCAGCCGGGCGTCCCTCAGGTCGGCCTGGATGACGGCGGCCCGGCGGGCGACCGCGGCCTGCCGTCCCAGCGGCTTGAGTTGGCGGCGCAGCTCGTCGGTCAGGTCCTGGACGCGGGCGAGGTTCGCCTGCATGGCGTCCAGCTTGCGGAGGGCCTTCTCCTTGCGCTTGCGGTGCTTGAGGACTCCCGCGGCCTCCTCGATGAAGGCGCGGCGGCCCATGGGGTCGGCGTGCAGGACCGAGTCGAGCTGGCCCTGGCCGACGATCACGTGCATCTCGCGGCCGATGCCGGAGTCGGAGAGAAGTTCCTGGATGTCCAGGAGACGGCAGGTGTCACCGTTGATCTGGTACTCGCTGCCGCCGTTGCGGAACATGATCCGCGTGATGGTGACCTCGGAGTACTCGATCGGGAGTGCTCCATCGGAGTTGTCGATGGTCAGCGAGACCTCGGCGCGGCCGAGCGGCGGGCGCCCGGTGGTGCCGGCGAAGATGACGTCCTCCATCTTGCCGCCGCGCAGCGACTTGGCCCCCTGCTCGCCCATGACCCAGCTGAGCGCGTCCACCACATTGGACTTGCCCGAGCCGTTCGGCCCCACCACGCATGTGATCCCCGGCTCGAAACGGAGCGTGGTCGCCGACGCGAACGACTTGAACCCGCGGAGGGTCAGGGCCTTGAGGTGCACGCCGCCGGACTCTACCTTCCGCCCGTATCTCACACTATGAACCGCGGCACCCCCCGCGGTTTCGCCCTTGAACATGCAGGGCACACCATCCGTTAAAGAGACTGGAAGGATGGGCGGGGGCAAGAAAGAAGGGACGCCGGGGGCGTCCCTTGCAACTCTGACGGCTGAGCGGTTGATACGGGCAGCCAACCACTGCTTGTGCCTTGTGGAGCGATGCAGTGATCAGGTGAGCGCAGGCTCCGCCTGGTGTGCGTCGATGCTCTCCATGATCCTGTCGTGAGAAGCGGCAGCCGTCAGCGCGTCGTTCTCCGCCTGGATCCGTACGAGCTCGGACTCGAGCTCCTGGACGCGCTGCTGGAGCCGTCGCATCTCGGCGAGGAGTCGCGGGTCGGAGCCGCCGACGTAACCGAGAAGCGCCTTTGCCATGATGGATGGTCCTCCACACTGAGTGACCGACCGATGCGGTGTGGGTCGTGAGGGATTCGCACCCGCGGTGCTTGGCAATCTTCAGTTCTTCGGCGTTCTTACATGCCAAACAGCTAAGGTGCGCGGGGCTTTCAGCGTCTCACCAAAAAGTTTGACGGTCAACACGATCACACCCCGCAATGGCGGTGTCCCGGGGCACGCGGCCCTCGGCGGGCGGCGCGGCGGCTCCCTCGGACCCCGGAGGGCGTGGCGATCATTCTTGTCCGCGGAGCCTGCCACGGCCGGCCGTTCTTGGCAACTACCTGGGCCTTTCCGCTGGGGGCAGATGCCGGTGGCACGTCATTCCGCTTCCGCCGGGGGAGCCGCGGCCCGGGCTCAGCGGATCGCGAAGCCGTCGTAGCCGCCGCGGGGCGTGTCCCAAATCTCAGTGACTCCGTCCACCCTCCCGGGTGTGTCGTCACCCCGCAGCCAGTCCAGCAGGCCCTCGCAGTCCTTGCGTGGACCCTCGGCGACCACCTGGACCCTCCCGTCGTCGAGATTCAGGGCAAAGCCGCTGAGGCCGCCGATCTCGAGCGCCTTGGCCCGGGTGAACCAGCGGAAACCCACACCTTGGACACGTCCGCGCACCCACGCGACGAGCCGCGCATCGTCGTTCATGGCTGCACGCTAACCGGCCAATGTCCCAGTGGGCACTTCCTCCCCACGCGCCATGCTGTACCGTCCCCACCCATATGAAGCTCATGTGAAACTCCCTCGATCGAGGGAGTTTCGATCGAGTAGCGCTGACCGCAAGACCAGGAAGGCCAGCAGATGGGACGCCACCGACGCTCCGCCGCCGGACGCGCCACCACCGGCCGCGCGACCGGGGTGACACAGAAGAACGAAACCCCCACGGAGCGCTACGGTCCGGAAAACCTCTACGGCTTCGCCGCGGTCCTGGAGGCCGAGCGGCAGGCGACACGCTCGCACCGCAGAAAGAAGGCCGCCACCCCGGTGCGCACGGGTCTGCTGGGCGTCTCGGCGGCCGTCGCGCTGGGCACCGCGGCGGTCGCGACGGGCGTTCTGCCCGGCGCCAAGACCTTCACGGTGAGCGGCGACGCCGGCGATGTGCAGGCCGGCGGCACCACCCCGTCGGGTTTCGCCACCCAGCAAGGCGGCACGAGCGGCACGGCCGACGGGCGGGGCTCGACGTCCACGAGCCGCGACCACGACCGCGGGCGTGCCACCTCGCCGACCGCGACCCCCTCGGCTCCGGCGTCCTCGACCGGCCAGACGCGCGAACCCTCGCAGTCGCAGTCGCAGTCGCAGTCGCCGTCCCCGGCCGAGACGCAGACGGCGACGACCGCTCCACCTGCGAAGAAGCCCCCGAAGGATCCCAAGACCCACGTTCCGCCGCCCAGGTCCGCCCCGGCCTCGGCCACGGCCGCGGTGCTCGCTCTCGTGAACGAGGAGCGGGCCAAGGTGGGCTGCACCCCGGTGTCCCCGAGCAGTGAGCTGACGGTGCTGGCCCAGGCGTTCAGTGATGACATGGCCACGCGGAACTTCTTCGACCACACCGACCCGAACGGCAAGGACCCCTGGGACCGGGCCGCCACACTGGGGATAACGGACCTGGGCGGCGAGAACATAGCCCGCGGCCAGGCGACCGCCCAGGAGGTGATGGACGCCTGGATGAACAGCCCCGGTCACCGCGCGAACATACTGAACTGCGACTTCAAGACGCTGGGCGTCGGCGTGCATCACGGCGCCGGTGGCCCCTGGTGGACCCAGGACTTCGGCTACTGAGATAACCGCAGGTCAGCGACCTAGAACCCTTCCTGGGCCGTCTCGGGGCCGTCATCCGCAGGCTCGTCACCCTGGAAGACGCGATCAACGGCGGCCCGGGTTCGGGTCTCACTCGACGGCATCAGGTGCGTGTAGGTGCGCAGCGTGAAGCCGGGGTCATGGTGGCCCAGGTACTCGCTGAGGGCTTTGATGCTCTCCCCCGCGTCCAGGAGCACCGAGGCGTAGAAGTGCCTCAGCGCGTGCATGCCGTTGTCCCGCCCGGTCTCGACGTCAGCAGCCCGAAGTGCCGGCCGCCATACGCGGTCGTTGAAGCGGTTCCGGTCCAGAGCCAGGTCCATGGGCCCGGTGAAGAGCAAGGATGCGGTGACGGGCGGACCGTCGAGCGTCTTCCAGGGCAACGTGATCCTTGTGGCCGGGTAGCGCTTCAGGTGACCAGCCAGCGCGAAGGCGACGGACTCAGGCAGAGGAACATCACGCTCCTTGCCGCCCTTCGGTGGCGCGAACACTGGCCGATGTAACCGCAGTAGCTTGACCTGCCGGACCACGTGCACCACTCCCCCGAGGAAGTCCACGTCGTCCACGGCCAGGCCGAAGACCTCGCCCTGACGCAGGCCGCATCCGGCCGCCACGTTCACGAGGGCCTGGTAGCGCTCCGGCAGCTCCGAGCGAACCGCGGCGAGCCTCGAAGATCATGGCCCCCACGTCGTGCTTTACCGGGCAGGTCCACAGACTGCCCGACGCGCCGGAAGCTTACGGGGCCATGATCACTCGCTCCAAAGCAGCTCCCGGCCAAAGTCCGACCGCTCGGTACCGTGCACCACGAGGGACGGCGGGTCAGTCGTCACCCCAGCCGCGGAGACTCGCCCTGATCAAGCCCGGCCGGCATCCACAGCACTTGTGACCTGCCACACATGACCCCGCATGCCCGCATATGTCCGTTTTGATTGATAGAATCATCAGAACCGAGGATATGATCCCTTAGAGACGGAGCAGCACATGGCATTCACGTTCCTCGACCGTGCGTATACGGCTCCAGGTTGCATGCAGGATCCACACCTGATGCATCACCGAGCTAGGCCGTCACTCGTTCACTCGCGCACCTTGCCGCAACCACGATCCATGCTGACCATCGCCTTGCTGCTCATTCTCGCGATCACACTCATCGATCTTCAGGTGCCTTACTCAGTTCATCTCGGCGACTTGCTGATCATGGTGCCTGTACTCACTTCCTGGTACGCGAGCTCCCGGGTGACCTCACTTGTCGCCATCATGGCCGTGTCGGCTTTGATGGCCATCTACCTGGTCCGCCAATCGGTGAACCCGCCACAGGCGGCTGCCCTCATTGCGACCTCGGTGGCCGTCGTGATCGCCCGGTACCTGACGGAACACGGACAGCGAAAGCTGGTCCAGCTGCGCGCAGTCGCCGAAGCCGCGCAACGCGCCATACTGCCTCCTCTCCCCCACCGACTCGGCCCGCTTCGCCTGGCCTCGACGTACCTGGCGGCAGAGGATGAAGCGCGCATCGGCGGAGATCTCTACGCCGCCGTGCGCACGCCCACGGGGACACGGTTGATCATCGGCGATGTTCGAGGCAAAGGCCTGGCGGCGGTCGGCAACGCCGCCCACACCATCAGCACCTTCCGCGACGCCGCCCGCCGGCTGACCACGCTGCCGGAACTCGCCGCCTACCTGGATTCAAGTATCCGCAGCGACGCATCCGAAGCAGTGAGCCCCGAACAGACCGAAGAGGCGTTCGTCACCGCCACTCTCCTCGAAATCCCCGACGCCGAGCCCCTCGTGCGGAGCGTCACCTGCGGACACCCCCCACCGCTGCTCCTACGAGCGCACGACGTCGTGACCCTGGAAGCCGGCCAACCCGCGCCCCCGCTGGGACTGGGCGCATTGACGCAAACCACCTATCACCTCGACACCTTCGCCCTACGCGCCAAAGACACCCTCCTCCTCTACACCGACGGTGCCATCGAAGCCCGCAATACCGACGGCGAGTTCTACCCGCTCGCCAAACGACTCACCCACCCGAACCACCGCCATCCCACGGCACTCCTTAACCACCTCCGCGGCGACCTTCTCAACCACGTCGGCGGCCGACTCGACGACGACGCCGCCTTGATCGCAATCACCCGCTGACGGCATAGCGCCATCGGTTGACCAATCGACCTGTGATGAGTGCGGCGTCTCGATGTCCTTCGATATGCGGTCACGCAGCACTTCTGACCTGGGGGAACGACCCAGTGCAGTACAGCAGTGAAGTACAGCAACCACCACGACCGCCACCGACCGCCAACGGTCCTTGGCGACCAGTTGACCAGCCCACCTGACCTCAATGACCATCCTGCCCATAGTTCGCTTCGAGGGGGCACACTGCGGCACCTTCCCCCGGGCCGTCTCTGGGCCGTGCGGGGGTGCTCAACGACGACCAACGCTGACAACCACCGACAGCTAAGTCGCAGGTCGCAGCGTGGATCAATCACACGGCCGCAGGTCATAGACCCGGCCCTTCACTTCTTCGGCTACTGAGACAACCGCAGACAACCGCAGGCCAGAGGCTCGAGAACCTCCCTGGGCCGCCGCCCGGGCGACCTTGGCTGGACGCGGCCAAGGCACGGATGGGATCCCGCCCCGAACATGCGAGGTGAGGGGCGGGACCTGGTGAAGCGGCAGCTGATCTGGATGGCCTGCGGTGGAATGACGGCTCTGGCGTTGGCGGCAGGGTGCAGCGCTGCCCCCGCCGAGCCGAAACCCGGCCGAGCCGCCGCTTCACCGGCCGCGTCGGCAGGCCGGGCGGAGGCTCCCCGGTCGTCCCAGGCGGCTGTCGCCGAGCATGTCAAGACGATCCTGGAGGACCGGCTCTCGCCCGGCGAGACGCGGTTCGGTTCCGGAACGGGGTCGCCCTGCTCCACCTCGTCGGCGGGGATGTTCACTGCCGAGTGCGTCTCCGCGGCCGAAGCCACAGGAGCGGATGCATCGATCGCCCTGGAGCAGATCGGGCGGCACGAAGGCTTTGCCACGCTGCGTTCTGTCGCGGAGAAGCTCCGGACCGCTGTCGCCAGGTACCAGCGGCTTGGCTGCGCCGGCAACCCGGCCAAAGCGTCAACTCGTCATGCCTGCCTCGAGCCCGCGGCACTCATCGCCCAGGGCTTCCCGGATCTTCGCAGCGGCGCCGACCTCGGCCTGCGGGGTGCATAGGCCGCGTATGACCGGGCCAGGCCGCGCATGACCGGACCGGCTCCGGCCCGTCGCTGGGCCGTTCCTCGGCTCCTGCGACGCCCCCTCGCCCTGCGCGCGTGCCCCCGACCGGTCTCCCGGTCGGGGGCACGGGCCGTGTGCGGCGCCTACGCCGCCGCGCGACCCAGGGCGAACAGCCGGGCCGTCTCCGCGACACGGCGGCCGAGGTGGCGGGCGGTCTCCAGGTCGGCCTTGTGGACGCCGTCGGGGCCCTCGTCGACGTTCGTCTGCGCGGCGGCACCCAGGAAGACGCCGAGGCGGTTGAGGTCGTTCTCGGAGCCGGCGCTGTTGTTCCAGCCCGGGTGGAGTCCGAGGCTGACCCAGTTCATACCGTGCTGCGCCGCCAGCACCTGGAAGAACTGCAGGGTGTGCAGCTTGTCGCCGCTCTTGGATCCGGAGTTCGTGAAACCGGCGGCCAGCTTGTCCTTCCAGTCCTGCCCGAACCAGCGCTTCGACGAGGCCTCGGCGAAGGCGTGGAACGCGGCGGACGCGGTGCCCATGTAGGTCGGCGAACCGAAGACGATCGCGTCCGAGCCGTCGAGGGCCGCCCACTGCTCGTCGGTGATCTCGTCGACCTTGATCAGGTGCACCTGGGCGCCGGCCTCGGCGGCACCCTCCCGCACGGCCTCGGCGAGGACGGCGGTGTGGCCGTAGCCGGAGTGGTAGGCGATGGAGACAACAGGGGTGGTCACGATGGGTTCTCCTGATGGGAACGGAAGGACGTCCGCAGGGGACGGGGACGAGGGCCGCGGCGCAGCGGCGCCCCTCGATCGGGCGATGACCCAAGGAAAGCACTAACCTTCAGTTAGCGCAACCTGCGAGTTAGCGCTGTGCTGGAGTACGCTGCGGTCATGACGACCACGCAGGAGGAGAACCTCCCGTACGACGTGTTCTGCAAGGCGTGCCCGTCGCGGGGCACGCTCGAGCACGTGACGGGACGCTGGGGGTCACTCACCCTCGGCGCGCTCCACGAAGGCTCACTCCGCTTCAACGAGTTGCGCCGCCGGGTCGACGGGGTGAGCGAGAAGATGCTGTCCCAGACCCTGCACGCGCTGGAGCGGGACGGTCTCGTGCACCGCGAGGCACAGCCGACGAATCCCCCGCGCGTGGACTACGAGCTGACTCCGCTGGGGCACGAGGTCGCCGAGCGTCTGCTCGGCCTCATCCACTTCGTGGAGGGACGCATGGACGACGTGCTGGAAGCTCGCCGTCGCTACGACGACGCCCGCACGGACTGACGCTTCCCGGGCGCTTCTACGGCATCACGGGCGGCGCGCTGCGCGGCGTCCGCTGGCACTTCGGGCAGAAGTAGCTCGACCGGTTCATCCAGGGGCGGCGGCGCATGGGCGTCGCACAACGCCGGCAGGGCAACCCCTCGCGGCCGTACGCGTCCAGTGACCGGTCGAAGTAGCCGGACTCCCCGTTGACGTTGACATAGAGGCTGTCGAAGCTGGTGCCGCCGACGGACAGCGCGGCATTCAGCACATCCCGTACGTGGCCGAGGAGTTCGGCGGTGCCCGGGCGGGTGAAGTGGGCCGTCGGGCGCTCGTAGTGGACGCGGGCGCGCCACAGTGCCTCGTCGGCGTAGATGTTGCCGACCCCGCTGATCAACGACTGGTCGAGCAGGGCCCGCTTGATGGTCGTGCGCTTGCGGCGCAGGGCCTGATGGAAGGCGGCGTCGTCGAAGAGCGGGTCGAGAGGGTCGCGGGCGATGTGCCCGATCACGTCGGGCAGCCCGTCGGGGGTGGTGTCGTGCAGCGACAGCCCGCCGAAGGTGCGCTGGTCGACGAACCGGAGCTCGGTGCCGAGGCCGTCGTCGAACCGCAGGCGGATGCGCAGATGCTTCTCGTCGGGGGCGTCGTGCGGCCGGACGAGGAGCTGTCCGCTCATGCCGAGGTGGGCCAGGACCGCCGTGCCGGTGCCCTCGACCGGGATCCAGAGGTATTTGCCGCGGCGGCTCGGGGTGCCGAGGAGCTGCGCCTTCAGGCGGTGGGCGAAGTCCTCGCCGCCCGCCGTGTGCCGGCGGACGGCACGCGGGTGCAGCACCTCCACATCGGCGACGGCCCGGTGGGCGACCCAGCGCTCCAAGCCGCGCCGCACGACCTCGACCTCGGGCAACTCGGGCACGGGGCTCCTCCGCGGGGATGAACGGGGCGACGCCCGAAGAGTACCTCCCATGAAACGGACCCCGCCGCGGCGCGTACGCCGGGACGGGGTCCGAGTGTGAAGGATTCAGGCCGTGGCCGTGTCGCTGGACGGGGCCGGGACGGATTCGGCGGCCCCGTCGGGGGACGCCGCCTCGGCCGCTGCCTTGGCGCGCTCGTCCGCGGCGGCGCGGATGGAACGCCAGGCCGACTCCGCGGCCTGCTGCTCCGCCTCCTTCTTGCTGCGGCCGGTGCCGGTGCCGTACGAGACGCCTCCGACGCGGGCGGCAGCAGTAAAGGTCTTCTCGTGATCCGGGCCGGTCTCCGTGACCAGGTACTCGGGAACACCGAGCCCCTCGGTCGCGGTCAGCTCCTGGAGACTGGTCTTCCAGTCCAGGCCGGCACCGAGATTCGAGGACTTCTCGATCAGCGGGTCGAACAGGCGGTGCACCAGCTCCGCCGCCGAGTCCAGCCCCTGGTCGAGATAGACAGCGCCGATCACCGCTTCGAGGGTGTCGGCGAGGATGGACGCCTTGTCCCGGCCGCCCGTGCCCTCTTCGCCCCGGCCGAGCCGGATGAAGGAGCCCAGGTCGAGGCCGCGGCCCACGTCCGCCAGCGCACGCGAGTTGACCACCGCGGCCCGCAGCTTGGCCAGCTGGCCTTCGGGCAGGTCGGGGTGGGTGCGGTACAGCGTGTCCGTGACGACGAGGCCGAGGACGGAGTCCCCGAGGAACTCCAGGCGCTCGTTCGTCGGCAGACCGCCGTTCTCGTACGCGTACGAGCGGTGGGTCAGCGCACGCACCAGAAGGGCGGACTCGACCTTGTAGCCGAGCCGCCCTTCCAGAAGCGTGTGGGACGAGGCTGTGTTGTCCGCCCTTTTCCTGGCGTTTGGGTCCGCCTTGGCGTCAGACATCAGACCTCTCACCAACCGCTCAGACCTCGAGGACCTGGCGCTTGTTGTAGGTGCCGCACGAGGGGCACGCGATGTGCTGCTGCTTGGGCTCGTGGCAGCGCTCGCACGCAACCAGGGTGGGGACCGCAGCCTTCCACTGCGACCGGCGGTGGCGCGTGTTGCTGCGCGACATCTTCCGCTTCGGAACAGCCACGGCTACTTCTCCTGCTTCTCGTCGACGCCCGCTTCGGCGCCGCTCATCTCGTCCTTATCGCCGGGTTCGAGTGAACCGGCGAGTCCCTGCAGTGCCGCCCAACGGATGTCGACGGCGTCGTGGTGGTGGTCCGGGTCGTCAGCGAGCCGCGCTCCGCACTCGGAGCACAGACCCGGGCAGTCTTCCCGGCACACCGGCTGCATCGGCAGTGCGAGCACCACCGCATCGCGCAGCAGAGGTTCGAGGTCGAAGAGTCCGTCCTCGAGGAAGAACCTGTCCTCGTCGTCCTCGGCGTCGTCGCCCGGTTCCGCGATCACACGGCCCCGGTCGTCGGCGTCAGGGTACGAGAACAGCTCCTGGAACTCCGCTTCGAGCTCCAGCTCGAGCGGCTCCAGACACCTTACGCACTCCCCCTCGGCCGATGCACGGGCGGTGCCTGTTACGAGCACCCCTTCCATGACCGACTCGAGCCGGAGTTCCAGCTCCACCGGGGCGCCTTCCGGCACTCCGACGACCCCCTGGATCCCGAAGTCCTTCGGGGCGTCGACCGTACGGGTCAGGCGCTGGAGCGCACCAGGACGCCGCCCCAGCTCGTGCGTGTCGAACACGAGGGGTTTGCGGTGGTCGAGGCGGGCGTTCAGAGCCATTCCTGCTTTCGGTCTCGAAGCTCAAGGGGGACGCTGTCCGTGGTGTTCCGGGCAGCATGGATCGCGAAGGGTACGCGCGACCGAAGAGCCAGGATACTGGACCTTTCGCTCACGGCCCAATCCGCTGCATCCGGCCGTTCCGGCGACCCGGGCGGGCGGCACGCTCAGTGACCGCCACGGCCCTGTTCGTAGGCCCGGAGCTGCTCGGCGCTGATCATGCTGGTATCGAAGAGGCTGGTCTCGTCGAGGGCGTTGCCCTGCGGGTAGCCATGGCCCTGACTTTGATCGTACGCCGCCGCCTGCTGGTCGTACGCTGCCGGCTGCGGGTAGGCGGCGTACGGGTCCGCCTGCTGGTAGCCGTAGGCGTCCTGCTGGGCGTAGGTCTGCTGGTAGCCGTACTGGTCGGGCTGCTGATACCCGTACGGATCCTGTGCTTGTGCGTAGGCGGGCTGGTGCTGGGCCGGAATCGCGGGCTCGGCAGGCATCGCGGGCGCCTGGGCGGGCGTCGCGGGGGCCTGCGCCGGGGTGTCGGCGAGGGCCGCGAGGTCGGCGAGGTAGTCGGCGTCGCTGGAGTGCTGGACGGTCGTCGGGTCGTCGGCGAGGGCCCCGAGGTCGTCGGTGGCGATCCGGCCGTGCAGCTTCTGCCGGCCCTTGCCCACGGCGTCGAGGGTCTTGGCGAGTACGGCCTCGAAGGCGCCGAGCTTGGCGTCCACGTACGCGTCGGCGTCGCGGCGCAGGGTTTCGGGGTCGTGGCTGCGCTCCGGGGCGTCCTCGTCCTCGTAGCCCTGCTCGTCGAGGCCCGGGCCGGTGCCGAGCAGCTTCTCGCGGCCGCGGCCGACCGAGCCGAGGGTCTTGGTGAGGACGACCTCGAAGTTGGCGAGCTTGGAGTCGACGTAGTCGTCGGCCTCGGCGCGGATCTCCTCGGCCTCCTGGCGGGCCTCGGCGAGGATGCGGTCGGCCTCGTTCTGGGAGCGGCGGGCGACCTCCGTGTCGGAGATCAGGGAGCCGCGCTCGGCATGGGCGCTCTCGATGATCCGCTCGGCCTCCTGGCGTGCCCGCTCGACCATCTGCTCCCGGTCGCCGATCACCTCCCGGGCCTGGGCCAGGGAGTCGGGCAGGGCCGTGCGCACCTCTTCGAGCATCGAGAGCAGCTGGGCGCGGTTGACCACGCACGAGGCCGACATGGGCATGGCCCGGGCGCTGGAGACCATCGCGACGATCTCGTCGAGCTTCTTCTGCACGTCCACCGTGTGCTCGCCACTCTCTACAGCTGTATTGGAGACGGACGGGTCGACTGTACGGCCACTGCCGCCCCCGCCGACACCAGGTGACGATCCGTCAGGAGGTGGTGGGCGCTCCGTGGGGTGCGGTCAGCCCTTGCCCAGGCGCTCGCCCAGGGCTTCCAGGACGGCCGGCGGCACCAGGTGGGAGACGTCCCCGCCCCAGGCCGCGACCTCCTTGACGAGCGAGGAGGACAGGAAGCTGTAGGTGGGGTTGGTGGGGACGAAGAGGGTCTCCACACCGGAGAGGCCGTTGTTCATCTGGGCCATCTGCAACTCGTAGTCGAAGTCGCTGACGGCCCGCAGGCCCTTGACGATGGCGGGGATGTCGCGCTGCTTGCAGAAGTCCACGAGAAGCCCGTGGTGGGACTCCACGACGACGTTCTCGAACTCGGCGGTGACCTGGCGGATCAGGTCCATCCGCTCCTCGATGTCGAAGAGGCCCTTCTTGGCCTGGTTCACCATCACCGCGACGTAGACCTCGTCGTACAGCCTGGAGGCGCGGGCGATGATGTCGAGGTGTCCATTGGTGATCGGGTCGAACGACCCGGGACAGACGGCGCGGCGCACTTGTGATCCCTCGCTCTCCGGTCCGGTCATCGTGCGTCTTCGCACGTAGAGGCGGCGCGACCGTACCAAAAGGTCCCTTCCCCGTAACGACGGGCCCTGATGGCCTCGAAGCCGTCCGGCCAACGGAATTCCCCGCCTCTGGTGCTGCGCTCCACGGTGACGAGGGCGTCGGCCGCGAGCCACCCCCCTGTGCGGAGTGTGAGGAGAATCTCGCGAAGATCGTCGTCCGTGACCGCGTACGGCGGGTCCAGGAAGACGAGGTCGTACGGCCGGTCGGGCGCCGGTGTGCGGATGATCTGTTCCGCTTTGCCCGCCCGCACTTCGGCGCCGGGCAGGCCGATCGCCCTGACGTTCTCACGGACGGTGCGGACGGCGCGGGAGTCCGCCTCCACCAGGAGGGTGTGGCCGGCTCCCCGGGACAGGGCCTCCAGACCGACGGCGCCCGAGCCGGCGTACAGGTCGAGGACCCGCTCGCCCTCCAGCGGGCCGCCGAGGAGGGACTGCCAGGTGGAGAAGAGGCCCTCGCGCGCCCGGTCCGAGGTGGGGCGGGTGCCGTTGCCCGGCGGGACGGCCAGGCGGCGTCCGCCGGCCTGGCCGGCGATCACGCGGGTCATCTCTGCGGTCCTTTGTCGGTATGCGGTCCGAAGCCCTGTTCCACGGGGCGGGTGTGCTCCTCCAGTCTCGCAGCCCGGCGGCTGTCGGCGCTCGGTCACCCTTGTCAGCCCTTGTCGAGGTACTGCTCGCGCTCCTCGTCCAGCAGTGCCTCCAGGGCCGTGCGCAGGCCGGGCAGCCGCTCCAGGTCCGGGTCGGCGGCGACCACCGCGGCGGCCTCCTGGCGGGCTTCGGCGATGATCTCCTCGTCCTCGATGACCGCGAGCATGCGCAGCGAGGTGCGGGCGCCGGACTGGGCCTGGCCGAGGACGTCGCCCTCGCGCCGCTGTTCCAGGTCGATGCGCGAGAGCTCGAAGCCGTCCAGGGTGGAGGCGACCGCGTTCAGGCGCTGCCGCGCCGCGCTCGCCTCCGGCATCTCGGTCACCAGGAGGCACAGGCCGGGCGCCGAGCCGCGGCCCACGCGGCCGCGCAGCTGGTGCAGCTGCGAGACGCCGAAACGGTCGGCGTCCATGATCACCATCGCGGTGGCGTTCGGCACGTTGACGCCGACCTCGATCACCGTCGTCGCGACCAGCACGTCGGTCTCCCCGGCGGCGAACCGGCGCATCACCGCGTCCTTGTCGTCGGGGTGCATACGGCCGTGCAGCACCTCGACCCCGAGGCCCTTGAGGGGGCCCCCGGCCAGCTGGCCGGCCACGTCGAGCACGGCGAGCGGCGGTCGCTTCTCCACCTCGTCCTCGGGCGACCTCCCCGCCTTCTTCGGGTCGCCCGGCTCGTCGATGTCGTCACCGATGCGGGGGCAGACGACGTACGCCTGATGACCGCCCGCCACCTCCTCGCGCACCCGCTCCCAGGCGCGCGCCAGGAAGTGCGGCTTGTCGGCGGCCGGCACCACATGGCTGGCGATCGGCGAGCGCCCGGCCGGGAGCTGGTCGAGGACGGAGGTCTCCAGGTCGCCGAAGACGGTCATGGCGACGGTCCGGGGAATCGGCGTGGCGGTCATGACCAGCAGGTGCGGCGGCTGCTTGCCCTTGCCGCGCAGCGCGTCGCGCTGCTCCACCCCGAACCGGTGCTGCTCGTCGACCACGACCAGACCGAGGTCGTGGAACTGCACCTTGTCCTCGATCAGCGCGTGGGTGCCGATCACGATCCCGGCCTCGCCGGTGACCAGGTCGAGCAGCGCCTGCCGGCGCCCGGCCGCGCCCATGGACCCGGTGAGCAGCACCACTTTGGTGCCCTGTTCGGCTCCGCCCAGCATCCCTCCCTCGGCCAGCTCTCCCATCATCTCGACGATCGAGCGGTGGTGCTGCTGGGCGAGGACCTCGGTGGGCGCGAGCATGGCGGCCTGTCCGCCCGCGTCCACGACGGCGAGCATGGCGCGCAGGGCGACCAGGGTCTTGCCGCTGCCGACCTCGCCCTGGAGCAGGCGGTGCATCGGGTGGTCGGTGGCCAGGTCGTCGAAGATCTCCTGGGAGACCTTCCGCTGGCCGTCGGTGAGGGTGAAGGGCAGCTTGGCGTCGAAGGCGGCGAGCAGGCCGTCCGGGGCGGGGACGCGGGGCACCGCCGGGAGCTGGGCGTCCGCGTGGCGGCGGCGGGCGAGGGCGACCTGGAGGACGAACGCCTCGTCCCACTTGAGGCGGGAGCGGGCCTCGGCGATGTCCGCCTTCGTGTGCGGACGGTGGACCTTCAGGAGAGCCTCGGGGAGGGAGACGAGGCCCCGGCCCGCGCGCAGGGAGTCCGGCAGGGGGTCGACGGCCTCCTCGGCACGGGGCAGGACCGTCTGCACCGACTTGGCGATCTTCCAGGACTCCAGCTTGGCCGTGGCGGGGTAGATCGGGATGAGCGCGCCCGCCCAGCTGTCGACCGTCTCGGTCACGTCGTCGCCGCGCAACAGCTCGTAGGCGGGATGGGCCAGTTGGAGTTTGCGGTTGAAGACGGAGACCTTGCCCGCGAACAGCGCGCGGGTGCCCGGCAGGAGTTCCTTGTGGGGCTTGTGCACTCCGTTGCCGAAGAAGACCAGCTGGAGGCGGCCGCTGCCGTCGGTGATCGTGACCTCCAGGCGCTGGCCCTTGCCGCGGGGCGCCTTGGCCGAGGCGAAGGTGTGCAGCCGGGCGTCGGCGACCTGGGCGACGACCGTCACATGCTCCTCCATGGGGAGGTCAGCGAGCCGGGTGAGCTGACCGCGCTCCTCGTATCTGCGCGGGTAGTGGTGGAGCAGGTCTCCGACGGTGTGCAGGCCGAGGTGCTCGGCCATCACCTTCGCGGTGGCGGGGCCGAGCACCTTCTTCAGCGGTTCTTGCAGTGCGGGCACGAGATCCATTGCACACCACGCCACTGACAACGCCGTATACGTCTTGCAAATCCGCTGGTCAGCGGGGTGGTTCGCGGCCTAGGATGACCCATCCTTCCGGCTCGCCCCCCGCGGTCACCGCCCCACCGGGACCGCCCGACCCCGCGCCGTCGACCATCCCCCACCCGCGGCGCCGTGACGATGGACTCCCAGACCTCAAAGGCATCTCAGTCACCTCAGTCACCACAATCACCCCATACGTTTCAGGTCGACCTGCGCGGTCTGGTGGACCTGCTCTCCCATCACCTGTACTCCAGTCCCAAGGTCTACCTGCGCGAGCTGCTGCAGAACGCCGTGGACGCCATCACCGCCCGCCGCGCCGAACAGCCGGACGCGCCGGCCGCCGTCCGGCTGTACGCGGACGGCGGCAGCCTGCGCGTGGAGGACACGGGTGTCGGGCTCACCGAGTCCGACGTGCACAGCCTGCTCGCCACCATCGGGCGCAGCTCCAAGCGGGCCGAGGGGCTTCAGGAGGCCCGGTCCGACTTCCTGGGCCAGTTCGGCATCGGGCTGCTCGCCTGTTTCGTGGTCGCCGAGCGCATCCGGGTCGTCAGCCGCAGCGCCCGTACGCCGGACGCGGCGCCCGTGGAGTGGACGGCCACCGACGACGGGTCCTATGTCGTGCGGACGTTGCCGCCGGACGCCCGGCCCGAACCCGGCACGACGGTGCACCTGGTGGCGCGCCCCGGAGCCGCGGACTGGCTCTCGGCGGACCGGGTGCGGTCCCTGGCACGGGACTTCGGTTCGCTGCTGCCGTACGACGTCCGGGTCGGCGACGAGCCGGTCACGGAGCTGCCCGCGCCCTGGGACCGCGCATACCCCTCCCCCTCAACCCGCAGGGTGGCCCTGGCGCGCCACTGTCACGACCTGTTCGGTTTCACACCGCTGGACTCGATCGACCTGGACGTGCCGCTCGCCGGGGTGCGGGGGGTGGCCTATGTGCTGCCGAGCGCGGTCAGCCCGGCGCAGCGGGCGAGCCACCGGGTGCATCTGAAGGGCATGCTGCTGACCGAGCGGGCCGAACAGCTGCTGCCCGACTGGGCGTTCTTCGTGCGCTGTGTCCTCGACACGGACAGTCTGCGACCCACGGCCTCCCGCGAGTCGCTGTACGAGGACGAGACGCTGGCAGCCGTGCGGGAGGCGCTGGGGGAGCGCATCCGCTCCTGGCTGACCGGGCTCGCGGCCGGCGACCCCGAGCGCCTGGCCGCCTTCCTGTCCGTGCACTACCTGGGGGTGAAGTCGCTCGCGCGGCACGACGGGGAGATGCTGCGCACGATGCTGCCGTGGCTCCCCTTCGAGACCACGGACGGGCGGCTGTCCCTGGAGGAGTTCGCACAGCGGCACCCGGTCGTGCACTTCACGCGCACGGTGGAGGAGTACCGGCAGGTCGCGCCGATCGCGTCCGCGCAGGGCGTCGGAGTGGTCAACGGCGGCTACACCTACGACAGCGAACTGGTGCAGGCCCTGCCGTCGGTGCGCCCGGGGACGGTGGTCGCGGAGCTGGACGCGGACACCGTGACCGCGCACCTGGACGCGGTGGACCCGGCCGAGGAGCTGGCGCTGTCGGCCTTCCTGGGAGCGGCACGCGCCAGACTCGACCCGCTCGGCTGCGATGTCGTCCTGCGCGCGTTCCACCCCCTGTCCGTGCCCGCCCTGCACCTGGACGACCGGGCGACCCGCCACGAGCAGGCCCGCGCGGAGGCCGAGGAGCAGGCCGACGACCTGTGGGCGGGGATCCTCGGATCGCTGCGTGGCAGCGCTCCGCGCGCGCGTCTGGTCCTCAACCACCTCAACCCGCTGATCCGCAGGATCGGCTCCCTGTGCGACCCGGAGCTGATCGGCACCGCCACCGAGTCCCTCTACGGGCAGGCCCTGCTGATGGCCCAGCGCCCGCTGCGGCCGGCGGACTCCGCGCTGCTGAACCGGGCATTCATCGGCCTGCTCGAATGGGCCACCCACACCGACTCCCCCAAGGACGGCTCCCGATGAGCCAGGTCATGGACTTCGACTCGCTGCGCCGGGCGATGGCGGACAACTACGAGCAGCCGGAGGGCCCGGCGCGCAACGCGCGCGCGGAGCAACTGCTCGCGGAGGCGGAGAAACTGAACATTCCGCTGGCCGTGATCGAGGCGCTCGGGCACCAGTTGAAGGTCTACAACTACAGCTCCGAGAAGGACAAGATGTTCGTCCCCTTCGCGCGACTGCTGCGCATGTGGGACGAGCGCCCGGAGGACTTCGACGAGTACGAGACCCACTCGCTGCACTGGGTCTTCAAGTGGATGTCGGCGGGCATGCTGGGCCAGCCGCACATCCCGCTCGCCTCCATGGAGAAGTGGCTCGGCGAGATGGAGCACCGCTACCGGCTCGCCGGCCACTCCGAACGCGCCGTACGCAGCGCGGAGTTCAGCGTCGCCGCGCACATCGGTGACCTGGATCGCGCCGAACGGGCGTACGCCGCATGGCTGGCCGCCGACCGTGACGAGATGGCCGACTGCCATGCGTGCGAGCTGCACGACCAGGGGTGGTGGCAGGCGCGCAAGGGCGAGGACGAGCGGGCGCTGGAGCTGTGGCGGCCCGTGCTGGACGGGGAGTACGTGTGCGCGCACGAGCCGCACGCCGTCCTGGCCTCCTCGCTGCTGCCACTGCTGCGCCTGGGCCGTCCGGACGAGGCGCGGGGGCACCACCTGCGCGGGTTCCGGCTGGTGCGGGGCATGGAGAGCATGCGCAGCTCGTACGCCGACCATGTGGAGTTCTGCGCGCTGACCGGCAACGAGGCCCGCGGTCTGGAACTGCTGGCCGAGCGTCCGGCGTACTTCACGGACCCCGGGGAGCCGCGCAGCAGGCTGGACTTCCTGGCGGTGGTGACCCTGCTGATGGACCGGCTGGTCGCGCTGGGGCTCGGCGGGCAGGCGGTGCCGGGCCCGGCGGGCCGGGAGTGGACCGCCCGGGAACTCGCCGCCCACGCGCGCGAGGAAGCGCTGGCGCTCGCCGCCCGCTTCGATGCGCGCAACGGGACGGCCTACGTCGGTCAGCGCACCCGGGAGCGGATGGACCGCCGTCCGCTGATGGACCGGCTGCCGCTCGGCGTGCGAACGGCCCGCCCGGCGCCCGCGCCCGCACCGGTGCCTGCCGCGCCGGTTCCGGAGCGGGACCTTCCGGCGCTGCTCGCCGAGGCGCGGCGGCTGTCGGACGCCATGGATCCACAGGCAGTGGACGCGTGGGCGGCGGTGGCGCGAGCGGCGGAGGGCCGCGAGCTGGATGCCCGGGACCGCGCGGACCTCGCCGACCACGAGGCGATCGGCCGGGGCCCGGAGGGCGCCGAGTCCTTCGAGCGCGCGGCCGAGCTCTACGCGGCGGCGGGCGACCCGGGTGAGGCGCTGGCGGCACGCGCGCGTGCCGCGTTCGTCCGCGCCCTGACGGGCCACTCCGACCGGGCGCTGGAGGAGATCACCGGGCTGCGGCAGGAGGCCCTCGCCCTCTTCGAGGAAGGCGGTACGGGGGTACGGCAGACCGCATCCGTCCTGGTGGGGCGGGCCCGCATCCTGATGCACCGGCTGGAGGAGGACGAGGGCTCCGCCGGGGCCGCCGAGGAGGCCGTACGGGAGCTGCTGGCGTTCGCCGGGCCGCACACGGCCGAGATACGTCTGGCGTCCCGGGCCGCGGAGGCCACGGCCATGCTCGCGGAACTGGCCGGGCGGGCCGGGGACGCGGAGGCGGCGGCGGAGCTGCTGCGGCGGGCGGCCGAGGAGTACGTGGCGGCGGGCCTGCCCTGGTTCGCGGTGGAGCACGAGGCACGGCTGGCCCATCTCGCGCGGCAGCTGGACGACCCGGAGGGCGGCGAGCGGGCGGCCCGCGCGGCGCTGGAGCACGGTCAGGGGCATCTGGAGCCCGCCGGGCAGGCGCAGCTGCACCTGGGGCTGGCGGAGGCGCTGAGT
Source organism: Streptomyces glomeratus (assembly GCF_021462825.1). Classification (GTDB taxonomy): domain Bacteria; phylum Actinomycetota; class Actinomycetes; order Streptomycetales; family Streptomycetaceae; genus Streptomyces; species Streptomyces glomeratus. The sequence goes on from NZ_JAKEEB010000007.1 coordinate 127,092, forward strand.
ACCTCGGGACGGGTCGCGGAGGCCGCGGAGCACGCCCTGGAGGCCGCCCACTGGGCCGACGAGGCCGGCGAGGGCCCGACGCTGGGCGCGTGGGCGCGGCACCAGCTGGGCGGTCTGCTGCTGCGGCAGGGCCGGTTCGCGGAGGCGGCCGAGGTGCTGGAGTCGGCACTGCCCGATCTGACCGCGGAGACGCACGGCGAGGGCGCGATCGTGCAGACGCAGTGGTGGCTCGGCGACTGCCACACGGAGCTGGGCGAGCACCGGGACGCCGCCGAGCGGTGGCTGCGGGCAGCCGAGATCGCCCGGCACTGGCCGGAGCAGCGGGACCACGCCATGCTGGCGCATCTGGCCGCGGAGGCGCTGGGCCACGCGGACCTGCCGGAGGAGGCGGACCGGGCCTACGCCCGCGCCGCGGACCTGTGGCGCGGCCTCGGCAACACCCACGGCCTGGTGCGCGCCCTGCGTGCCCGTGCCTGGCTCGCCGCTCGCGGGGAGGGGGGCCTGGACGCGGCCCGGGAGCTGATGGCGGAGGCGGCCGGGGTATGCGAGTCCGGCTCGCCCGAGGACGACGAGGCGCGGATCCGGCTGGTCACCGAACTCGGCCACACCCACCGCCAGTTCGGCGATCTGGTCGCCCGGTCGGCCGCAGAGGGCACGGACGAGGGCACGCTGCGGGCGGCCTTCGAGGAGGCCCTCGGACACATCGTGGAGGCGATCGCGGTCTTCGCGTCCCTCGGGGCGGTCGCCCTCGGCCCGCGCACCGGCGCCGAACTGGCCGCGGGATGGCTGGAGGCCGACCTTGGCCGCCCGGACGCGGCGTCGGCACGCGCGCGTGCGGTGCTGTCGGCGTACGAGGGCGCCGACGGCGGCGCCGAGCCGGTGCGGGCACGGCGCGCCGAGGCGGAACGGCTGCTCGAGGCGCTGGACGCGCAGCGCAAGGAGTGACGCCCGTGCCGGGTGCCCGTGATCGCGGACGGGCACCCGGCGCGCACCGCCGGGTGCGCGCCGCCTGCTGCCCTGCCCCGACGGCCGGAGAACCGGCGCCGGCCGTTCACCTCACTCCACGCCGATCAGCAGCAGCGGCCCCTGCCGCCCGCCCCGGTAGACCACCGTGTCGACCGCCAGGTACGACTCGCGCACCCGGGCCTCCAGATGCGCCGCGACCGTCTCGGGGGCCTCGTCGCCCAGAACCAGCGTGACCATCTCGCCGCCCGCCGCCAGCATCCGGTCCAGGACGGTCTCGGCGGTCGCCGTGACGTCCGAGCCGATGACCGCGACGTCGCCGTCGATCAGGCCGAGGACGTCCCCGGCCTGGCAGATGCCCGCCATCGTCCAGGACTGGCGTTCGGCGACCGCGACCTCGGCGTAACGGGTCGCCCCCGCCGCCGACGTCATCGCCACGACGTCCTCGTCGAAGCGCCGCTCCGGCTCGTGGACGGCCAGCGCCGCGATCCCCTGCACCGCGGACCGGGTCGGGATCAGCGCCACGCGGATCCCCTCCGTACGGGCCTGCTCGGCCGCCGCGGCCGCGGTGTGGCGCAGGTCCGCGTCGTTGGGCAGCAGCACCACCTCGCGCGCGTGCGCCCGCCGCACCGCCTGCACCAGTTCGCCGCTCGCCGGCGGCTCTCCGGGCCGGGCGAGCACGGTGGTCGCCCCGGCCTCCTGGTACAGCCCGGCCAGGCCCTCGCCCGGCACGACCGCCACCACCGCACGCTGGGCCCGCTCGCGCGGCGGCCGCGCGGCACGCGTGGTGTGCACGTCGCCGGCGGCGAAGTGCGTGATCCGGATCCGGTACGGCCGCCCGGCCTCGACGCCCGCCTCGACGGCGGCGCCCGCGTCGTCGAGGTGCACATGGACGTTCCACAGCCCGTCGCCGCCGACCACGACCAGTGAGTCGCCGAGCGCGTCGAGCCGCTCCCGCAGCCGTGCCACGGCCTCGTCGTCGGCCTCGAGGAGGTAGATCACCTCGTAGGCGGGGCCGCCGCCGTCCGCCGGGGCGCCCGCGCACTCCTCGGAGCCGACCCGAAAGTCGCCGTTCACGCGCGCGTAGGCCCCCGGACCGCCGGGGACCGGTGGTGCCTCCCCCGTGAAGGTCTCCACGAGGGCGGCGAGCACCGCCACCAGACCCCGGCCGCCGGCGTCGACGACACCGGCACGCTCCAGGACCGCCAGCTGCCCAGGGGTCTCCGCGAGGGCCGCCCGCGCTCCCTCGTACGCCGCCCGGGCGACGCCGGCGCAGTTCTCCTTCGCGCCGACGGCCGCGTCCGCGGCGGCCGAGGCGACCGTCAGGACGGTGCCCTCCACGGGGTGGGCGACGGCGTGCCGCGCGGAGTCGGCCGCCCTCCGCAGCGCGAGGCGCAGTCTCCGGGCGTCGGTGTGAGCGCTCTCACCGTCGGCGGCGAGCACCTGGGCCATGCCGCGCAGGAGCTGCGCGAGGATCGTCCCCGAGTTGCCGCGGGCCCCGATGAGCGCGCCGTGCGCCATGGCCCGCACGGCGTCGGCGAGCGTCGGCCGCTCGGTGCCGCCCGCCTCGTATCCGGCGAAGACCGCCTCGACGGCCGCGGCGGCCGACTCCACGGTCAGATAGAGATTCGTGCCGGTGTCCCCGTCGGCCACGGGATAGACGTTGATCGCGTCGATCTCCTCGCGCGCCCGTCCCAGCGCCTTGAGCGCGAGACCGCACCAGGTGCGCACCGCGAGGGCATCCAATGGCTGCGGCACCTGCGCCACCTGCGCCTCCTTGAGCTGCTGGACGTGGGACGCAGCGTAGACCCACAGCGGGTACGGCCCGGAAGAGGGCCGGGCGGACGTCCGGCGCCAGGGCCCCGGCACGGCCGGCTGCGGATCCGAGCCGTTCCGGGGCCCGGACCCGGCTGCGGGGCGGCCGTGGTAGTTTCGTTGTACGGGCGCAGCCGTTGTATGCTGCTCCGGTTGCCCGATCCAGGTCGGGCTTTTCCCCCGGCAGAGCCACTCAGATCCTATGATCTCGATCCCGGCATGCCGGGATCAACCGTAAGTGCATCTGAAGTCTTTGGAGTGACCCGTGGCTGCCAACTGCGACGTCTGCGGCAAGGGGCCGGGCTTCGGCAACAACATCTCGCACTCGCACCGCCGTACGTCCCGCCGCTGGAACCCGAACATCCAGCGTGTGCGTACCGTGGTGGGCGGGACGCCGAAGCGCGTGAACGCTTGCACCTCGTGCATCAAGGCCGGCAAGGTCTCGCGCTGACGCCCAGTTAAGCGCGCGGCCACCGCTGGTTCGCTGCACAGAGCCGGTCCACTGACGTGGGCCGGCTTTCTGCTGTGCCCGCACGGCCGCCGCCTGCCAGAATCCGCCCCATGCGCTTCGGCATCCTCGGCCCCCTCGACGTCCGCACCGGAGACGGAACCCCCCTAGACCCGGGCGGCCCCCGCCCCCGCGCACTGCTGACCCTGCTGCTCCTCGACGCGGGCCGGACCGTGTCCACCGAGCGCCTCGCCGACGGTCTGTACGGCGAGGAGCCGCCCGCGGGCCGGGCCAACGCGCTCCAGTCGCAGATCTCCCGCCTCCGCAAGCGGCTGGCCCCGCACACGCGGATCGAGGCGACCGCCACCGGCTACCGGCTCTCCGTCTCCCCCGACACCGTGGACGCCCACCGCTTCGAGCGGCTCGCCCGGGAGGGCGCCTCGGCTCTGGCGGCCGGTGACCACCACGGGGCCGCGGCCGTGCTGCGGGAGGCCCTCGGCCTGTGGCGCGGCCCCGCCCTAGCCGATCTGCCCGGCGCGCCCGCCGGGCGGGTCCGCCTGGAGGAGCTGCGGCTGGCCGCCGTGCAGGACCGCGCCGAGGCGGACCTCGCGCTCGGCGCCGGACCCCGCCTCGTGCCCGAGCTGCGCGAACTGCTCGCCGTCCACCCGCTGAGCGAGCGGCTGTACGCACTGCTGATGCGGGCCCTGCACGCGGGCGGGCGGTCCGCGGAGGCGCTCACGGTGTACGAGGAGGCCCGTCGCACGCTCGCCGAGCAGCTCGGCGCCGACCCCTCCCCCGAGCTGTCCGGTCTGCACCGGGAGCTGCTGCGCGGCACCGGGCCCGCCCAGGGCGGCCGCCTGCCCGCCCAGCTGACCCGCTTCGTCGGCCGGGCCCCGGAACTCGCCCGTATCCGGACCCTGCTCGCCTCGTCCGGCACCCGGCTGGTCACCCTCACCGGCCCGGGCGGCGCGGGCAAGACCCGCCTGGCGACGGAGGCGGCACTCAGGTACGCCGAGGGCCGGGGCGACACCGGCGGCGCCCCCGGCACCAGGGCCCGGGCCACCACACCCGACGTCTGCTTCGTCGAGCTCGCCCCCCTGACCGACGGCTCCCGGATCCCGTACGCGGTGCTGGCCGCGCTCGGTGTGCGCGAGGGGTTCCGGGGGCCCGCCGCCGACGCCGGCGATCGGCTGCTGGCCGTTCTTGAGGACCGGGAGCTGCTGCTGGTGCTCGACAACTGCGAGCACCTCGTGGAGGACGCGGCACGGTGGGCCGCCCTCGTCCTCGGCTCCTGCCCCCGCGTACGGATCCTGGCGACCGGACGCGAGGCGCTGGGCATCACCGGGGAGGTGCTCTGCCCGGTGCCGCCGCTGCCCCCCGAGCAGGCGATGGGGCTCTTCCTGGACCGGGCCCGCGCCGTACGTCCCGGCTTCGACGGGCATGCGCGCGTGGCGGACGTCTGCGCCGCGCTCGACGGACTGCCGCTGGCGATCGAACTGGCCGCGGCCCGGCTGCGCACGCTGACCCCGGAGGAGCTGGCCGACCGCCTGGACGACCGGTTCCGGCTGCTGTCCCGGGGCGACCGCACCAAGGCGCCCCGGCACCGCACCCTGCGCGCGGTCGTGGAGTGGAGCTGGGACCTGCTGGACGACGAGGAGCGGGAGCTGGCCCGGCGGCTGTCGGTGTTCCCGGGTGGCGCCACGCTCTGCGCGGTCGAGGCGGTGTGCGGTGTGCCGTACCCGGAGGACCTCCTGGCGTCGCTGGCCGAGAAGTCCTTCCTCGAGGTGGCGGACGGGCGCTACCGGATGCTGGAGACCATCCGCGCGTTCGCCGCCGAGCACCTGGCCGCGGCCGGTGAGCGGGAGCGGCTGCGGGACGCGCACGCCGCGTACTTCCTGCGGCTGGCCGAGCGGGCGGAGCCGTACATCCGCGGCGGCGAGCAGCTGACCTGGCTGGCCCGGCTGACCGCCGAGCACGGCAATCTGGACGCGGCCCTGCGCCACCTGGTGGCCACGGCCCCCGAGGACGCGCTGCGCCTCATGGCTCACCTCTCCTGGTTCTGGCGGCTGCGCGGCCCGCACGGCGAACAGGTGCCCGTCGCCCTCGCGCTGCTGGCGGCGGTAGGCGACGAACCTCCCGAGGGGCTCGCCGAGGAGTACGCCCTGTGCGCGATGAACACGGTCACCGGACGCGGCGACGACCCGGCGGAACCCGGCCGCGTCGCGCGCATCTCCGAGATCCTGCGCGCCCTGGACCGGCCGCTGCGGCTGCCGTTCACGATGGTGCTCTGGGCGCTCTGCGGAGGCCCCTTGCTCACCGCCGACACGGCACTCGAGGCCGTCCGGCTCGGCGACGACCCGTGGGGCCGCGCACTGCTCGATGTGGGGCTCGCCTACCAGGCACAGTTCGCGGGCCGACCCGGCGACTCCGAGGCCGCCTTCGCCCGGGCCCTGGCCGGCTTCCGCGCGACCGGTGACCGCTGGGGCATGGCCAACTGCCTCGATCCGCTGGGCGGCTTCGCCGACGGGCGCGGCGAGTACGGGCGGGCGCTGGAGCTGTTCGACGAGGGCCTGACGCACGTCCGGGAGCTGGAGGCGCCCGAGGAGACCGCGGACCTGCTGCGCGCCCGGGCGACCGCGCTGCTGCACCGGGGCGACTTCGAGGAGGCGGCCGCGCACTTCGAGCAGTCGGCCGGCCTCGCCCGCGCGGCCGGTGTGCCCGACAAGGAGGCGAGCGCCCGCCGGGGCCTCGGCGACCTGGCCCGGCTGACCGGGGACACCGCCCGGGCGCGCGTGGAGTACGAGAGGGCCCTTCAGGCGTGTGCCGCCAACTGGTTCAGCGTCGGCGAGAGCGTCCGCATCCTGATCGGGCTCGGCCGCACATCGGCCGCCGAGGGGCGGACGGAGGAGGCCCGCGCCTGGTTCGGGCAGGCCGCCGGGCTCGCCGGAGAGGGGACGAGCGTGCTGGAACTCGCCGCGGCCGCCGAGGCATTGGCGTCGGTCGCCGAGTCGCCCGAGCGCGCGGCCGAGCTGCTCGGCGCCGCCACGGGCCTGCGGGGCGCGCCGCTCCCGGGCGACCCCGATGTCGTACGCACCCTTCGGGCCACCCGCGAAAAGCTGTCCCCGAAAGCCTATGAAGAGGCCTTCGACCAGGGACGGCGTCTGCGGTCAGCGGCGGTCAGCGAACGGTAGGAGCACGGTCAGCGCCGTCGCCGAAGCTCCTTCGCATGACGAACACACCCGACCTCGGCCACCTGACCGTCCTCGTTTCCGGCGCCAGCGTCGCGGGACCCGCCGTCGCCCTGAACCTCGCCCGGTACGGTGCCCGCGTCACCGTCGTCGAGAAGGCGCCGGCCCTGCGCGAGGGCGGCTTCGCGGTCGACTTCCGTGGACATGTGCACCGCAGGGTGCTGACCGCGATGGGCATCTGGGACGACGTCCACGACCACCAGACCCACATGGGACGGCAGACCGTGGTCGGTGCCGACGGCACCCCGCGCGTGGATCTGCCGGCGGAGATGATGAGCGGCGATGTGGAGATCTTCCGCGGTGACCTCGCACGGATCATGTACGAGCACACCAAGGACCGCGTGGAGTACGTGTTCGGCGACTCCATCGCCACGCTCACCGACACCTCCGAAGGCGTCGACGTCACCTTCGAGCGCGCCGCGCCGCGCCGCTTCGACCTGGTCGTCGCCGCGGACGGGCTGCACTCGCACACCCGCCGCCTGGTCTTCGGCGACGAGTCCCGCCATCTGCGCTTCTTCGACCACTATGTGGCCGGCTTCGACATCCCCAACCACCTGGGCCTGGACCGCACCGGGCGCGTCTACAGCGAGCCCGGCCGCGCGGTCGTCATCGGCAACTACGACGGTGACCCGGACCGCGCCGGCGCCCTGCTCGTCTTCCGGTCCGAGCAGCTCGCGTACGACCGCCGGGACGTCGCCGCGCAGAAGAGGATCCTCGCCGAGCGGTTCGCGGGGATGGGCTGGGAGACGCCCGCGGTGCTGAAGGCCCTGGAGACGGCGGACGACCTGTACTTCGACGCGATCGCCCAGATCCACATCGACCGGCTGGCCAAGGGGCGCGTGGTGCTGCTCGGGGACGCCGGGTACGGCGCCACGATGGGCGGGATGGGCACCGGTGCGGCGGTCGTCGGCGCCTATGTCCTGGCGGGCGAACTCGCGCTGGCCCGCGGCGACCACCGCACGGCGTTGGCCGCGTACGAGGCACGGATCCGTGACTTCGCCAAGGGCTGCCAGAAGATCTCCGGCAACGCGGGCCCGTTCTTCGCCCCGGCGACCGAGCGGCGGATCCGCAGCCGGGACCGGATGTACCGGCTGCTCAGCTCGCGTCTGCTCGCCGGGTTCTTCAAACGGCTGACGGAGAAGGCGGCGACGGACATCGAGCTGCCCGAGTACCCCGCGTGAGGGCACCGGCCGCCCGCGGTGGGTCAGGCGTCCCCAACGCGCACGAGCCGGGCGACTACATCTCGATGTCTCCGAAGTGGTCCCAGCCGCCCTTGCTGGTCCACGGCGCCCCGTCGACCGTCACCTGGGGCAGCGCGGAGGGGTTGAGGACCTCGCCGATCACCTTCCAGCGCGCGGGCAGCTTCACGTCCCGCGGGAAGGTCGCCACGATCGCGTGGTCCTCGCCGCCCGTGAGCACCCACTGGATGGGATCGACGCCCACGGCCTGCCCGATGTCGTTCATCTGGGAGGGGATGTCGATGGCGCCGGAGCTGATGTCGATGCGCACCTTGCTGGCCTCCGCGATGTGCCCGAGGTCGGCGATGAGCCCGTCGCTGACGTCGCACATGGCGGTCGCGCCGAGCCCGGCGGCGGCCGGCCCCGCGTGGTACGGCGGCTCGGGGCGCCGGTGCGCCTCGACGAACGCGCGCGGCGAGCGGAACCCGCGGGAGAGCACCGCGTGCCCGGCCGCGGACCAGCCGAGCCAGCCGGTGACGGCGACCACGTCGCCGGACTGGGCACCGGCCCGGGTGACCGGCTCGTGGCCGCGCAGATCCCCGAGCGCGGTGATCGAGACCATGATGGTGTCGCCGCGTACGACATCGCCGCCCACCACGGCCGCGCCCGCGACCTGGCACTCGTCGCGCAGGCCGTCCATCAGCTCGGTGGGCCAGGTGACGGGCAGTTCGGCCGGGACGACGAGACCGAGCAGCAGAGCGGTCGGCACGGCGCCCATCGCGGCGATGTCCGCGAGGTTCTGCGCGGCCGCCTTGCGCCCGACGTCGTACGCCGTCGACCAGTCCCGGCGGAAGTGCCGGCCCTCCAGCAGGATGTCGGTGCTCGCCACCACCCGGCGGTCGGGTGCTGCCACCACCGCGGCGTCGTCGCCGGGGCCGAGCCGGACCGCCGGGGTGGTGGTGAGCCGCGCGGTGAGCTCCCTGATGAGCCCGAACTCGCCCAGCTCGCCCACGGTGCCCTTCATCGTCGTACGTCCCCTTCTCTTGCCTGCCGCGCGCGGTCGCGAGCCGTCGTCGCCGCCGGTACGGTCGAGTCGACCGTCAACTTGTGTCGCGGGTGTTCCCCGGTGCTCACGCCACAGCCCCCGCGGGTCTCCCCGCGGCAAGCGGCAACGCGATACCGTGGCGTCCCTTTCCCCCACATGATCCTCGTGGCCGCCCTGGAGGTTCCGTGGTACAGGCGTACATCCTGATCCAGACGGAGGTCGGCAAGGCGTCGACCGTCGCCGAGACGATCAGCAAGATCCCTGGGGTCATCCAGGCCGAGGACGTGACGGGTCCCTATGACGTCATCGTGCGCGCTCAGGCCGACACCGTCGACGAGCTGGGCCGCATGGTGGTCGCGAAGGTCCAGCAGGTGGATGGCATCACCCGAACCCTGACCTGCCCGGTGGTGCACCTGTAGCCCCCGTCTACCCTTGGCCGGTGCACTTCTTCCGTCACCGGCTCCTCGGACTGCCCGCTCTCGCCCTGTTGATCGCCGCGGCGGGCTGTTCCTCAAGCGACGGCAGCCCCTCGGCGGCGGTTCCCAGCCCGGACGCGAAGGTCGCACAGCTGTGCCGGAACCTGGACGAGGTGCTGCCGCGGAAGGTGGACGGCCTCGAGCGGAACGATCCCGAGCCCCGGTCCGCACTGACGGCGGGCTGGGGAAGCCCGGCGATCATACTGCGCTGCGGCGTGGTGAGGCCCGCGGAGATGGACGACCCCGAGGCCGACGGCGTGGAGGTCGACGGTGTGGGCTGGCTCCTGCAGAAGCGGGACGACGGCTCGTTCCGCTTCACCACCACGCTGCGCCGGGCATACGTCGAGGTGAACCTGGGCAAGGCACGCACGGAGGGCGGGGTGGCACCGCTCGTCGGTCTGGCGCCCGCCGTCAAGAAGGCGATCCCCAAGGGGATCGCCGGCTGAGAGGTCGTCCCGCTCCTGCCGCGGGCCCGCCGAACGGTGCTACCGCAGGCCCGTCGAACGGTTCAGCGCCGCCTGGATCAGGCGGTCGACCAGCTCGGCGTAGCCGATGCCGCTCGCCTGCCACATCTGCGGGTACATGGAGATCGGTGTGAAACCGGGCATCGTGTTGATCTCGTTGATCACGAACTTCGCGTCCCCTGTGAGGAAGAAGTCCGCGCGGACCAGCCCCTCGCAGGACGCGGCCTCGAACGCCCGCACGGCGAGCCGCTGGACCTCGGCGGTCTGCTCGTCGGTCAGCGGCGCGGGCACGATGCCGGGGGTGGAGTCGATGTACTTGGCCTCGAAGTCGTAGTACGCGTGCGCGTCCGGCGGCGGGATCTCGGCCGGCACCGAGGCGCGCGGGCCGTCCTCGAACTCCAGCACACCGCATTCGATCTCGCGTCCGCTGACCGCGGCCTCCACGAGGATCTTGGGGTCGTGACGCCGGGCCTCCGCGATCGCCTCGTCGAGACCAGAGAGGTCGTCGACCTTGGTGATGCCGATCGACGAACCCGCGCGCGCGGGCTTCACGAACAGCGGCCAGCCGTGCTCGCCGGCGAAGTCGACGATCTTCTTGCGGGCGGCGGACTCGTCGCGTTCCCACTCGCGCGGGCGGATCACCACGTACGGGCCGACCTCGAGCCCGAACGAGGTGAACACGCGCTTCATGTACTCCTTGTCCTGGCCGACGGCGGAGGCGAGGACTCCGGAGCCCACATACGGCACACCGGACAGCTCCAGCAGGCCCTGGACGGTGCCGTCCTCGCCGTAGGGGCCGTGCAGCACCGGGAAGACGACGTCGACCTCGCCCAGTGCCTTGGGCACCGAACCGGGCTCGCTGTAGACGACTTCGCGGTTCTTGGGGTCGACGGGCAGCACGACGCCGCCCTCCTGCGACTCGGCGAGTTCCTCGACGCTGGGCGTACGGCGGTCGGCGATCGCCATCCGCTCGGGCTCGTCGGCGGTGAGCGCCCAACGGCCGTCCCGGGTGATACCGATCGGCAGGACGTCGTACTTCGTCCGGTCGATGGCGCGCAGCACGGCACCGGCCGTGACCACGGAGATACCGTGTTCGGAGCTGCGGCCGCCGTAGACGACGGCGACGCGCGGCTTGCGAGGGCGCTGCCCAGGGCTCTGGGGGAGGTTCTCGGTGCTCATATCGCGATGAGAGTACCCGGTGGTAGGGCCCTGAGACAGCGTCCGCCGGACCGGGTCGCTCAGCGTCGTTCTGGCTTCGCGCTGCGCGACATCAGCTCCTTGAGGGCGACGACCGGGGGCTTGCCCTCGTGCACGATGCCGACGACCGTTTCCGTGATGGGCATGTCGACGCCGTGCCTGCCGGCCAGATCGAGCACGGACTGACAGGACTTGACACCCTCGGCGGTCTGCCGGGTGACCGCGATGGTCTCCTCGAGCGTCATGCCCTTGCCCAGGTTGGTGCCGAAGGTGTGGTTGCGCGACAGCGGCGAGGAGCAGGTGGCCACCAGGTCGCCGAGGCCCGCGAGCCCGGAGAAGGTCAGCGGGTCGGCGCCCATGGCGAGGCCGAGCCGGGTGGTCTCGGCGAGCCCGCGCGTGATGAGAGAGCCCTTGGCGTTGTCGCCGAGGCCCATGCCGTCCGCGATGCCGACCGCGAGGCCGATGACGTTCTTGACCGCACCGCCGAGTTCGCAGCCGACGACGTCGGTGTTGGTGTACGGCCGGAAGTACGGGGTGTGGCAGACGCTCTGGAGGCGCTGGGCGACGGCCTCGTCGGTGCAGGCCACCACGGCGGCGGCCGGCATCCGGGCGGCGATCTCGCGGGCCAGGTTGGGCCCGGTGACGACGGCGACGCGCTCCGGTCCGACCTTGGCGACGTCCTCGACGACCTCGCTCATCCGCATGGCCGAGCCGAGTTCGACGCCCTTCATCAGGGAGACGAGGATCGTGTGGGGCGCGAGCAGCGGCGTCCACTCGGCGAGGTTCCCGCGCAGGGTCTGCGAAGGGATCGCAAGTATGGTGAAGTCCGCCCCACGCGCGGCCTCGGCCGGGTCCGTGGTGGCCCTGAGGTTCTCGGGCAGTTCGACGCCCGGCAGGTAGTCCGGGTTCGTACGGGTGGAGTTGACCGCCTCGACGAGTGCGCTGCGGCGCGCGCACAGGGTGACCTCACACCCGGCGTCGGCGAGCACCATGCCGAAGGCCGTCCCCCACGATCCCGTTCCGAACACGGCCGCCTTGACCGGCTTGCTCACTTGCCCTGCCCCTCCTTCTGGCGTGCCATCTCCTGGGCGGCACTGCGGCGGCGCTGCTGGATGCGCACCTCGCGCGGGTCGTACGGCTTCTCGGGCGCCTTCTCGCCGCGGATCTGCTCCAGCTGGCGGGTGATGGCCTTCATGATGACCTCCGTGGCCTCCTTCAGAAGCTCGGGGGACATCTCCTTGTCGTAGAAGCGCGAGAGGTCCACGGGCGGGCCCGCGAGCACATGGTGGGTCTTGCGCGGAAAGAGGTTCGGCTTCTTGGCGTAGGGCGGCAGCAGCTCGTTGGCTCCCCACTGGGCGATGGGGATCACCGGGCACTTGGTCTCCAGCGCGACGCGGGCGGCACCGGTCTTGCCGGTCATCGGCCAGCCGCCCGGGTCCCGGGTGAGGGTGCCCTCGGGGTAGAAGGCGACGCACTCGCCGCGCTCCACCGCGTCGATCGCGGCCCGGAAGGCGCTGAGGGCGTCCGTCGTCTCGCGGTAGACGGGGATCTGCCCGGTCCCGCGCATCGCGGCGCCGACGAATCCCTTCTTGAAAAGACCGCTCTTGGCCAGGAAACGAGGAACGCGCCCGGTGTTGTACTGGTAGTGCGCGTAGGCGAACGGGTCCACATGCGAATTGTGGTTCACCGCGGTGATAAATCCGCCCTCGGCCGGAATGTTCTCCATTCCGCGCCAGTCCCGCTTGAGCAGAACCACCAGCGGCGGTTTGCAGAGGACCGCTGCAAAGCGGTACCAGAAGCCGATTCTGCGGCGGGGCACGCGGACACCTTCCTCTAGGGACCCGGCGATCAGGCCCGGGGCTGGGGCTGGGGGCCGCACAAGTGTCGCCCCAGGCCGCCCGTCTGTCGAGAACACGGTACGCCCGCCCGTCTCCGCCGACCGCCGTTGCATGGGGCTTCGCACGCCTTTTCCCCGTCTCGACCGCCGCCAGGGCCGTCGGTTCCCCGGGGGGATCCGGGTGACAATGGACGCGCCAAGACAGGGACGGAGCGCTCGTGCAGTGGACTGTGGTCGTACCCCTGAAAGCCCTTGCGCGGGCGAAGAGCAGGCTCTCGGACACCGCGGCGGACGGTCTGCGTCCCGCCCTCGCCCTCGCCTTCGCCCAGGACACGGTGGCCGCCGCGCTCGACTGCGCCGCGGTGCGCGATGTGGCGGTCGTCACGGGCGATCCACTGGCCGGGCGCGAGCTGGCGGCCCTGGGTGCCCGGGTCGTCGCGGACGAGCCGGCGGACGGTCTGAACGCCGCGCTCGCGCATGCGGCGGGGGTGGTACGGGCGGCCCGGCCCGGCGCCGCCGTGGCGGCGCTGAACGCCGATCTCCCGGCGCTGCGCGCGGTGGAATTGGCCCGGGTCCTGGATACGGCCGCCGAATTCCCGCGCGCTTTTCTGCCCGATGCCGCGGGAATCGGTACGACTCTGCTCGCCGCGGCTCCCGGTCGGGAATTGCTGCCCGCATTCGGTATGGATTCACGGGTACGGCACCGCGCCTCGGGTGCGGTGGAAATCGCCCTTGAGGCGGTGGACTCCGTACGTCAGGACGTGGACACCGGGGACGATCTGCGTGCGGCCCTGGCCCTGGGTGTGGGCCCGCGTACGGCGGCCGCGGCGGCCCGGCTGCTGATCCCGGGGCAGCCTGCGGGCTGACGTGGGGCTCCGGCCCGGGAACGGGCCGCGAGGGGCGCGGAACGGTCGATAGGCTGCCGTCATGCAGGCGACCGCGTACACCTACGACGCCGAGAGCCGCACCGGCCAGGTGCTGCTCGACGACGGCACCCCCGTCCCCTTCGACGCGCCCGCGTTCGACGCGGGCGGGCTCAGGCTGCTGCGCCCGGGGCAGCGGGTCCGGATCGAGATGGAGGGCGAGGGCGAGGCCCGGCGTATCACGCTGGTGACCCTGCACACCTTCTGAGCAGGCCGCCGCCGATCGTCGCCGTGCACTTTCCGCGCATGCCCCGCAACGCACCGCGGGCCGGGCTCCCCCTGGGAGCCCGGCCCGGCGCGTAGGTGCCCGTGCGCCCCGTTAACGGCGGGCGGTGGTCTTCTTGGCAGTGGTCTTGCGTGCCGTGGACTTCTTGGCCGGGGCCTTCTTCGCCGGGGCCTTCTTGGCCGCCGCCTTCTTCGCGGTGGTCTTCTTGGCGGTCGTCTTCTTCGCGGCCGCGGTGGTCTTCTTGGCGGTCGTCTTCTTCGCGGTGGTCTTCTTCGCCGCCGCCGTGGTCTTCTTCGCGGGGGCCGCCTTCTTCGCAGCGGCCTTCTTCGCCGGGGCCGCCTTCTTGGCGGTGGTCTTCTTGGCCGCGGCCTTCTTGACCGTGGCCGCCGCGCCGCCGGCCTGGAGGCTGCCCTTGGGCGCCTTCTTCACGGAGACCTCGCCCCCGCGCGGCAGCTTCTTCGTGCCGCTGACCAGGTCCTTGAAGCCCTGGCCCGCGCGGAAGCGCGGCACGGAGGTCTTCTTGACCCGAACCCGCTCGCCCGTCTGGGGGTTGCGGGCGTACCGGGCAGGACGCTCCACCTTCTCGAACGAACCGAAGCCGGTGACCGAGACCCGGTCGCCTCCGACGACCGCGCGGACGATGGCGTCCAGGACCGCGTCGACAGCATCGGCGGCCTGCTGGCGACCGCCCATCTTGTCGGCAATCGCTTCTACGAGCTGCGCCTTGTTCACGTCTTCCCCTTCGGAGACATCGCCAGAACGAAAGTGTTCAAGCTTTTTCGCACGTTAGGCAGATATATACCGCAAATCAAACACGAAACGGGCTAATCACCCTTGTGCCGCAACCGACTCGGCCGTCTCAGAGTTCGTCTTCGGGGATTCGGCCCTCGTCGAGGCCGGTCACGAACCGTGCGAGACGCCGGGCCGCTTCGGCGGGATCGTGCTTGGCCGCGGCCGTAATGACCAGCAGCTTCCGGGTCAGCGCCATCCGTACGCCCTCCGGGACTTGCAGTGCGCGCACCCTGGAGTGCGCTTCCTTGAGTTGGGCCGCGACCGCCGTATAGAGCTCGAGTTGGCCGTCGTTGTCCATGCACAGATTGTGCCATCTGGGGCGAGTTGTCGCCCCCGCTGGGGGCAACTACCGCCTCTCCGCCGCCTTCCGGGGACCCGGACACCCGGTGTCGTCGAGCAGCGGGTACCCCGGCAATGACCTGTGTAACCAGCGCAGTTGGCTCGCCGCCAGGCGGCGCGCCGGACCCGCCCGGGGCCGGATACGGCTGTACCCCCAACCGTCCACGATTGGGGGTACAGACAGGTGTTGCGGTGGCCGAAACCAGCCCGTGCGGGTGGCCCCGGTGTCAGACCTGGAGCGTCCGCGGCTTGTAGGCGGGGCGTCCCGCCTCGTACGCGGCGATGTCGGCCTCGTTCCGGAGGGTGATGGAGATGTCGTCGAGGCCGTTCAGCAGCCGCCAGCGGGAGTTCTCGTCCAGTTCGAAGGCGGCGGTGATGCCCTCGGCGCGCACCTCGCGGGCCTGGAGGTCGACCGTGATCTCGGCCTGCGGGTCCTTCTCCGTGAGCTCCCACAGCGCGTCCACGGTCTTCTGCTCCAGCACGACCGTGAGCAGGCCGTTCTTGAGCGAGTTGCCCCGGAAGATGTCGGCGAAGCGGGAGGAGATCACCGCCTTGAAGCCGTAGTTCTGCAGCGCCCAGACGGCGTGCTCACGGGAGGAGCCGGTGCCGAAGTCGGGGCCCGCGACCAGGACGGTCGCACCCTGCCGCTCCGGGCGGTTGAGCACGAACTCGGGGTCCTTGCGCCAGGCCTCGAACAGCCCGTCCTCGAACCCGTCCCGGGTCACCTTCTTGAGCCAGTGGGCGGGGATGATCTGGTCGGTGTCGACGTTGCTGCGGCGCAGCGGGACGGCCCGCCCGGTGTGCGTGGTGAATGCTTCCATGACTTCTCAGACTCCAGCGGGCGTACGAGTGTCGGCGTCGGACAGGTCGGCGGGGGACGCCAGGTGGCCCAGGACCGCCGTCGCGGCGGCGACCTGCGGCGAGACCAGGTGCGTACGGCCGCCCTTGCCCTGCCTGCCCTCGAAGTTGCGGTTGGAGGTGGACGCGGAGCGCTCGCCCGGGGCCAGCTGGTCCGGGTTCATGCCCAGGCACATCGAGCAGCCCGCGTGCCGCCATTCGGCGCCGGCCTCCTTGAAGACCACGTCCAGGCCCTCGGAGACGGCCTGCAGGCCCACCCGCGCGGAGCCCGGGACGACCAGCATCCGTACGCCGTCGGCGACTTTGCGGCTCCGGAGGATCTCGGCCGCGGCGCGCAGGTCCTCGATGCGGCCGTTGGTGCAGGAGCCTACGAAGACGGTGTCCACGTTGATGGACCGCAGCGGCTGTCCGGCCGCCAACCCCATGTACTCCAGGGCCTTTTCGGCGGCCAGGCGCTCCGAAGCGTCCTCGTACGAAGCCGGGTCGGGGACGGAGGCCGAAAGCGGAGCACCCTGGCCCGGGTTGGTGCCCCAGGTGACGAACGGGGACAGCTCGGCGGCGTCGATCCGCACCTCGGCGTCGAATTCCGCGTCGTCGTCGGTCCGCAGGGTCTTCCAGTACTCGACCGCGGCGTCCCAGTCGGCGCCCTCGGGGGCGTGCGGACGGCCCTTGAGGTAGGCGAAGGTCGTCTCGTCGGGGGCGATCATGCCCGCGCGGGCACCGGCCTCGATGGACATGTTGCAGATGGTCATGCGGGCCTCCATCGAGAGCTTCTCGATGGCCGGGCCGCGGTACTCCAGGACGTAGCCCTGGCCGCCACCGGTGCCGATCTTCGCGATGATCGCCAGGATGAGGTCCTTGGCGGTGACGCCCTCGGGCAGCTCGCCGTCGACCGTGATGGCCATGGTCTTCGGGCGGGCCATCGGCAGCGTCTGGGTGGCGAGCACGTGCTCGACCTGGGAGGTGCCGATGCCGAACGCCAGCGCACCGAAGGCTCCGTGCGTGGAGGTGTGGGAGTCGCCGCAGACGACGGTCGTACCCGGCTGGGTCAGGCCCAGCTGCGGGCCGACGACGTGCACGACGCCCTGCTCCACGTCGCCCAGCGGGTGCAGGCGCACACCGAACTCGGCGCAGTTCTTGCGCAGGGTCTCCAGCTGCGCGCGGGAGACGGGGTCCGCGATGGGCTTGTCGATGTCGAGGGTCGGGGTGTTGTGGTCCTCGGTGGCGATGGTCAGGTCGAGCCGCCGCACCTGGCGCCCGCTCTTGCGCAGGCCGTCGAAGGCCTGGGGGCTGGTCACCTCGTGCAGCAGGTGCAGATCGATGTAGAGGAGGTCGGGCTCGCCCTCGGCGCGCCGGACGACGTGGTCGTCCCAGACCTTCTCCGCGAGTGTCCTACCCATCGCTTTCCCTCCGGCCGGGCACGTGTGTGCCGGCCCCACTAGAGATCTTGGGGGTGGCAGCGCCCGTCCCCCGGGTTTCCGGGCGTGTGCCGCCGGGCCCGTTGGTCCGCGGGCCGTCGTGACTTCCAGGGTGGCGCGTCCCACGGAAAATTGAACTTGCGTTTCACAGAGTGAGACGTGAGTATCGTTGCATGGACAACAGTAGCGGCGTCGGCGTTCTGGACAAGGCGGCCCTCGTCCTGAGCGCTCTGGAGTCCGGTCCGGCCACCCTCGCGGGTCTGGTCGGCGCCACCGGACTGGCACGACCCACGGCCCACCGCCTGGCCGTGGCACTGGAGCACCACCGCATGGTGGCGCGCGACATGCAGGGCCGTTTCATTCTCGGCCCCCGGCTGGCGGAGCTGGCCGCGGCGGCGGGCGAGGACCGCCTGCTGGCGACGGCGGGTCCGGTGCTGACCCACCTGCGTGATGTCACGGGCGAGAGCGCGCAGCTCTATCGCCGCCAGGGGGACATGCGCATCTGCGTCGCCGCCGCGGAGCGCCTTTCCGGTCTGCGGGACACGGTTCCGGTGGGCTCCACCCTCACGATGAAAGCCGGCTCCTCGGCGCAGATCCTGCTGGCCTGGGAGGAGCCCGAGCGGCTGCACCGCGGCCTGCAGGGCGCCCGCTTCACGGCGACGGCCCTGTCGGGCGTACGGCGACGGGGCTGGGCCCAGTCCATCGGTGAGCGCGAGCCGGGCGTGGCGTCCGTGTCCGCGCCCGTACGCGGACCCTCCAACCGCGTGGTGGCCGCGGTGTCCGTCTCCGGGCCCATCGAGCGCCTGACGCGCCACCCCGGCCGGATGCACGCGCAGGCCGTCATCGACGCGGCCGCCCGCCTCTCCGAGGCGCTGCGCCGCTCCGGCTGACCGTCGCCGAGCACGGAGGAGGGCCGGCCTCAACGCCGCGGCAGGCTCTTTTCCGGCGCAGGCGGGCGGGGCGCCCGGTGGTCCGGGCGCCTCACCACAGAAGGCACGTCGACCACACCTGCCCCATCCGTCCAATTCAGCCGTATCAGTGACACCAGCAACCCATGCCCCATGAGAAACCCTGATCACAGGGATCACGTGGAGGCCGCCGCCCATGCGCCGGGGACACCGAAGTCCTCGTACCGTCCTCGCAGTTGGCCGGGCCGGGAAACGCCGCAGGGCCTCCACCGAAGTGGAGGCCCTGCGAGCCGTGTACCCCCGACCGGATTCGAACCGGCGCTACCGCCTTGAGAGGGCGGCGTGCTAGGCCGCTACACAACGGGGGCGAGGATCTTACGTTTCCGCAGATCCGAGCTGGTCTACCTGGACTCGAACCAAGACTAACTGAACCAGAATCAGTCGTGCTGCCAATTACACCATAGACCAATGATGGTTTAGACCAGACAGTACCCCCGACCGGATTCGAACCGGCGCTACCGCCTTGAGAGGGCGGCGTGCTAGGCCGCTACACAACGGGGGCCCTAGCGATCCTGCATCGACGACGGCGGGAGCGACCCGGCTGTCCTCGCGGGAAGGATCTGTACCCCCGACCGGATTCGAACCGGCGCTACTGCCTTGAGAGGGCAGCGTGCTAGGCCGCTACACAACGGGGGCCTGCGGATGAGATCCGCGAGTGCAGATGAGCTCTGCGAGCTGGCCTACCTGGACTCGAACCAAGACTAACTGAACCAGAATCAGTCGTGCTGCCAATTACACCATAGGCCACTGGAACGCAAGCCCCTGAGGGGGTCTTGTTCTAGCTTGCGCCTCCGGTTCCGGCCTTTCGGCCCGTTCCCCGGCGGCGCAGGAAGAACATTACCCGAAGGTGGACGGCGCTCCAAAACGGGTATCGACGCGGAGGACCGCGGGGAGTTCGTCGAGCGAGGCGATCCGGTGCAGGCCGGCGGGCTCTTCGGCCCCTTCGCCGGCCAGTCCGTCCGTGACGACACGCACACCCGCACGGTCGATCCACACGGACAGCAGCCCTGCCTCGGCGGCCCCCCGGCCGTCGATCTCCGGGTGGTCACCGACGTACGCGACGTGCTGCGGGGCGAGTCCGAGCGCGTCGCAGGCCGCGCGGAAGGCCCGGGCGTCCGGCTTGGAGACGCCCAGCTCGGCGGCGCACAGCACGGCCTCGAAGCGGTCGCGGACCCCGAGGGAGCGCAGCTTGTACTCCTGGACGTGAAGGCTGGAGTTGGACAGCACCGCGTGCCGGTGACTGGCGGCGAGGGCGTCCAGGACGGGCAGGACGTCCGGGAAGAGGGCCCAGGCGGCCTCGTAGCGGTCCAGGTAGCGCCGGAACCAGGCGTCGGCCTCCTCGTCGGAGAGCGTCCGTCCGAGAAAGACCCGTACGCGGTCCCGGCGCTGCTCCTCGAAGGAGGTCTTCCCGGCCGCGTACCGGGCCCATTGCCGGTCGGTGATCTCCCGCCACCGCGCGAGGGCCTCTTCCACGCTGCCGTACCCGCCGAGCAGCCCCTCGGCGGCCAGGTGCCCGCGCATCCCGGCGCGGTCGGCGCTCGTGTAGTCGAAAAGGGTGTCGTCGACGTCCCAGACGACGGCCTTGATCGGCACGTGGTTCACCTCCGGCTCGGGGCCCTGGCCGGGCCCCGACGACCGTAGCCGCTCAGCCGGTGGCGGCGGCAGCACCGCTCGGCTCCTCGGCGTCGGAAGGGTCGGGGGCGACGAAGAAGTCGGTGACGAAGCAGGTGACCTCGCCGGCCGCCGTACGGCCGATCCAGGTGGGGTAGCAGCCGTCCCCCCAGCCGGAGGAGAAGGCGGCCAGGGTGTGACCGGTGTCCGGTGCGGTGACCAGGTGGGGGCCCGGGGACCAGTCGCTGTTCTCGAAGGCATCCCACAGCGGCCCCTCGTCGCCCTCGCTCCAGTCCCGGAAGGAGGCGTCGGCCGCCGCGTCGTAGAAGCAGCCGGTGCCGGCGTCGACGCCGTAGCCGTAGAACTCGTCCTCGCCGAGCGCGGCGGTGTCCTGGCCGGGCAGGAGGGCGGGCTCCCACCGGGCGGCGGGCTCGTCGCGGATGACGAGGCGTGCGGCGGCCACCCGCAGGTGGGGGTCGTCGGACGGCGGCTCGTCGGGCTGGGTGAGCGTCGCCACGGCCGCGTCGACGCGGTAGCGGCCGGGCGGGACGGAGACGGTGAAGGGCTCGACGTCGCCCTGCCCCAGGTAGACGAACGGGTCACAGGCCACGACCCGGCCGGTGGGCAGCCACAGCTCCCCGCCGGCGGTCACGTCGAGCGTGCCGGCCGTCCCCGACTCGTACCGGAAGGTGCTTCCGGGGGTGAAGAGCCACGCGTAGTCACGGGCGGGCATCGGCATGAGGGCGCCTTTCCTTCGGGGCCGGGCACGGTCGATCCACGGACGGCACGGCCGACTTCGGCCCTGCGTCGACCGCGCGGTGCGATGTCCGAACGGTAGTCCTCGGGACCGACACACGCGGCTATTCGGGGTGCACGAGGGGCACCGCGCACGGAACGCGACAGGGCGGCAGCCGCCATGGCTGCCGCCCTGTCGTGAGGACGGGTGTCGGGGAAGCGGCTATGCCGCCAGCTTCGCCAGTGCCGCGTCGATGCGGGCCAGCGTCTTCTCCTTGCCGAGGACCTCGAGGGACTCGAAGAGCGGCAGGCCGACCGTGCGGCCGGTGACGGCGACGCGGACCGGGGCCTGGGCCTTGCCGAGCTTGAGGCCGTGCGCCTCGCCCGCGGCCAGGACGGCCTCCTTCAGGGACTCCGGGGACGTCCAGTCGGCCGTCTCCAGCTTCTCGCGGGCCGTGCGCAGCATCGCGTCCGAGCCCTCCTTCATCGCCTTCGCCCAGGACGCCTCGTCGAAGACCGGCTCCGGCAGGAACAGGAAGTCGACGTTCTCCGTGATCTCGGACAGGACCTTGACGCGGGTCTGCGCGTGCGGGGCGATCGCCTGCCACTGCGCCTCGTCGAAGTCCTCGGGCGCCCAGGGGGCGAACGGGGCCCTCAGCCACGGCCGGCAGCGCTCGGCGAAGTCCTTCACGTCCAGCAGGCGGATGTGGTCCGCGTTGATCGCCTCGGCCTTCTTGAGATCGAAGCGGGCGGGGTTCGGGTTCACGTCCGCGATGTCGAAGGCGGCGACCATCTCGTCGATCGAGAAGATGTCGCGGTCGGGCGCGAGCGACCAGCCCAGCAGCGAGAGGTAGTTGAGCAGGCCCTCCGGCAGGAAGCCGCGCTCGCGGTAGAGGTTCAGCGCCGACTGCGGGTCACGCTTGGACAGCTTCTTGTTGCCCTCGCCCATCACATACGGCAGGTGACCGAAGGCGGGCACGGACTTCGCGATGCCCAGCTCGACCAGCGCCTTGTACAGGGCGATCTGCCGGGGGGTGGAGGAGAGCAGGTCCTCGCCGCGCAGGACGTGGGTGATCTCCATCAGGGCGTCGTCGACCGGGTTCACGAGCGTGTACAGGGGCGCGCCGTTGGCTCGTACGATCCCGTAGTCCGGCACGTTCTCGGGTGTGAAGGTCAGCTCGCCGCGGACCAGGTCCGTGAAGGTGATCGTCTCGTCGGGCATGCGGAAGCGGACGATCGGGGTACGGCCCTCGGCCTCGTACGCCGCCACCTGCTCGGCGGTCAGATCACGGCAGTGCCCGTCGTACCCGGACGGCTTGCCGGCGGCGCGGGCGGCGTCACGGCGGGTGTCCAGCTCCTCCGTGGTGCAGTAGCAGTGGTAGGCGTACCCGCCGTCCACAAGCCTGTGGGCGACGTCCTTGTAGAGGTCCATCCGCTGGGACTGGCGGTACGGCGCGTGGGGGCCGCCGACCTCCGGGCCCTCGTCCCAGTCGAAGCCCAGCCAGCGCAGCGAGTCCAGGAGCTGGACGTACGACTCCTCCGAGTCACGGGCGGCGTCCGTGTCCTCGATACGGAAGACGAACGTGCCGCCGGTGTGGTGGGCGTACGCCCAGTTGAACAGGGCGGTGCGGACCAGGCCCACGTGCGGGTTGCCGGTCGGGGACGGACAGAAACGTACGCGGACGTTCGCGTTAGCCACGCTTGATCACCTTGTTGGTGAGAGTGCCGATGCCTTCGATGGTGACGGCGACCTCGTCGCCGACGTTGAGGGGGCCGACCCCCGCGGGGGTGCCCGTGAGGATCACGTCGCCGGGGAGCAGCGTCATGGCCTCGGTGATGTTGACGATCAGATCCTCGATCGAGTGGATCATCTCGCTCGTACGGCCGAGCTGGCGCTGTGCGCCGTTGACCGTGAGCTGGATGGTGAGATCGCCCGGGTCGAGGTCGGTCTCCACCCAGGGGCCGAGGGGGCAGGAGGTGTCGAAGCCCTTGGCCCGGGCCCACTGCTTCTCGCGCCGCTGGACGTCGCGCGCCGTGACGTCGTTCGCGCAGGTGTAGCCGAGGATCACGTCCTTGACGCGCTCGCGCGGCACCTCACGGCACAGGCGGCCGATCACCACGGCCAGCTCCGCCTCGTGGTGCAGTTCCTGCGAGAAGGGGGGATAGGCGATCTCGTCGCCGGGGCCGATCACCGAGGTGGACGGCTTGAAGAAGGCGAACGGGGCCTCCGGAACCTCGTTGCCCAGCTCCCTGGCGTGCTCCGCGTAGTTGCGGCCGAAGGCCACGACCTTGTTGGGGAGCACGGGCGGCAGCAGCCTGACCTTGCTCAGCGGCACCTTCGTACCGGAGAGCTCGAAGTCCGCGAACGGGATGCCCTTGATGATGTCGAGGACGAGCTCGTCCGGCTTGTCGCCCTCGACCGCGCCGAAGGCGACGTTCCCGTCGATGGAGAACCTGGCGATGCGCACGGGATGCTTGCGCCCCTTAACTGAGCTGGCTGGAGTCTGACGCTCCAGGCTAACGCGGGCGGGGGCGGCCGCCCCGCGCATGACGCCGGGCACGGCCCGCACCGCCGGGCGACGCGGGCCTGCGGGGCACTCGTGATCACCGGCTCCCGGCGGCTTCGGTCACCGGCTTCCCGCAGCCTTGATCATCAGCTGCACGGGAACGCCGGCCGCCGTCTCGGGATGCAACCGGCACCGGGCCTGCGCCATTCGTACACATCGGTTTGAGCGACCGGCGCCCGGCGCGCGTATTACCTCGCGGCGGAGGCCTGGACCGGGACCTCCATGAGAACGGTGCGCTGGGGATTGGCGGTCTGGGTGGGAAGGTCGACGGAGTGTTCCGGAGTCGCCGGGGTCTGCAGCTCTTCGGCGTCGGCGAGGTGCGCCAGCGTCGTGCGCCGCGGGTTGGCTATGGTGCGGAACATCATCGTGGTCTTCACTGTTGTCGTTGACCTTGTCGTGACGGGCGCCGGGCGCATGGCCGCCGGGGCGCGGGTTGTCGGATTCGCCATCCCTGTAAAGCGTCAGGCTAAACATGCAATTCCCGCGCGAAGCCGTGAAGAGGCCGTGAGCCTTGTGTGAGTTTGCTCACTACGCCGCGGACAAAAGGCCTAATCCAGACCGCCTTCGCGCCGCGACAAAACGGACATTGCTTCACTGAAGCTTGCATTCCGCTCCTGATCATGGCGACTGGGACACCCTGCGCCCTCCAATAACTCGTACACATACGCCCCTTATGTACGAGATCTATTTCTACGGCATGTGATGCGGCCCTCACAAGGTGTCACGGTGGTCACAGCCTCACCCGTTGGCCTTGTTGGAGATCCGGCACTGTGCTGGAATTCCACGGACCGCCGCGGGATCGCACCGGCGCGCAAGGGGCGCAACGCAGCGCCGAGCAGCGGCGGGGAGGGGGAGCCAGCGCCGGTCACTCACGACCACCCGAGGGGCGCATTCAGGGCGCCCCTCACAACGCCGACACCGCCTCGCCGTTCGCGCGGAGGGGCGCCTGGTCCAGAGGTTGCGACGCTAGTGCAGGGACGTTTCAAGAGGGATGGCAGCGCTTCGGCCGAGCCGGAGCCGCATGGCGGGACCGACCGCGGTTCCTCGCCCCAGCACGCCCAGAACCCGGGACCGGCACCGTCCGGCAACGGTGTCGAGCGGCCCGGGCGCCCCGGCGCGCCCGGGGGCCCCACGGCACCCACTCCCCCGGCACCACCCAAGAGCGCTCCACCGGTCGACTCCGGCTCCCGCGTGGCGCTGCGCAACTGGCGCATCTCCACGCGTCTGGTGTCGCTGCTCGCGCTCCCCGTGGTCGCCGCCACCTCGCTCGGTGCCCTGCGCATCAGCGACAACATGGACCAGATCCAGCAGCTCGACAACATGAAGCTGCTGACGGACATGACCAAGCAGGCGACCCAGCTGGCCGCCGCGCTCCAGGAGGAGCGCGACCAGTCCGCCGGCCCGCTCGCCCACGGCGCCTTGGCGTCCGACTACACGGTCAAGGGTGTCCGCGACAAGACCAACCGCGCCCGCTCCTCCTTCCTGGAGGGCACCCAGGAGATCGGTGACGCCTCCGACAGCGGCCAGCTCTCCGGTGTCCGCGACAGCGTCGTCGGCATCGCGAGCGAGCTGAACAACCTCAGCGCCATCCGGGCCGGCGCCTACAAGGACTCGCAGAACTCCACGCAGACGGTCGAGGCCTACCACCGTCTGATCAGCCAGCTGCTCAGCCTCTCCCAGGACATGGCGGAGGCGACCAGCAACCCGGAGATGATCCAGCGCACCCGCGCCCTGGCGGCCTTCTCCACCGCCAAGGAGTACGCCTCCATGCAGCGCGCGGTGATCGCGGCCGCCCTGCCCGCCAACATCGACTCGTTCGGCAAGCTCTCCGAGAACGACCGCCAGTACGCCCTGTCGGCCCTCGAGAGCCAGGACTCCGAGCTGGACAGCTTCCGCAGCATCTACGGCGACGGCGCCGAGGACCTGACGAAGCCGATCGACCAGGGCAGCCCGACGATCGAGGCCGCCGACCAGTACGCCAGCCGCGTCCTGAAGAGCGCGTCCGGCATGCGCAACCAGGACAAGCGCTCGTACAAGGACTGGGTCGACGACGACTCGACCAAGATCGAGCAGATGAAGAAGATCGAGGGCACGCTCCTCGAGCAGATGGAGCAGAAGGCCCGCGAGCTGAAGAGCGCCTCGCAGCGTGAGGCGATCATCTCCGGTGCGCTGATCCTGCTCGTCCTCGGTGTGTCCCTCGTCGGGGCCTTCGTCGTGGCCCGGTCCATGATCCGCTCGCTGCGCCGGCTCCAGGAGACCGCGACCAAGGTCGCCCAGGACCGTCTGCCCGAGTTGGTCAAGCAGCTGTCCGAGTCCGACCCGCAGGACGTCGACACGTCCGTGCAGTCGGTCGGTGTGCACTCCCGGGACGAGATCGGCCAGGTGGCCGCGGCCTTCGACGACGTGCACCGCGAGGCGGTCCGCCTCGCCGCCGAGCAGGCCCTTCTGCGGGGCAACGTCAACGCGATGTTCACCAACCTCTCGCGCCGCTCCCAGGGTCTGATCCAGCGCCAGCTGTCTCTGATCTCCGAACTGGAGTCCCGCGAGGCCGACCCGGACCAGCTGTCCTCGCTGTTCAAGCTCGACCACCTCGCGACGCGTATGCGCCGTAACGGTGAGAACCTCCTCGTCCTCGCCGGTGAGGAGCCCGGCCGCCGCTGGACCCGCCCGGTCCCGCTGGTCGACGTGCTCCGTGCCGCCGCGTCCGAGGTGGAGCAGTACGAGCGCATCGAGCTGGCCGCCGTCCCGACCACCGAGGTCGCCGGCCGCGTCGTCAACGACCTCGTGCACCTGCTCGCCGAGCTGCTCGAGAACGCCACCTCCTTCTCCTCGCCGCAGACCAAGGTCAAGGTCACCGGTCACGCGCTGCCGGACGGCCGCGTCCTGATCGAGATCCACGACACGGGTATCGGTCTGTCCCCCGAGGACCTCGCCCAGATCAACGAGCGGCTCGCCTCGCCGCCCACCGTGGACGTGTCGGTGTCCCGGCGCATGGGTCTGTTCGTGGTCGGTCGTCTGTCGCAGCGCCACGGCATCCGTATCCAGCTGCGGCCGTCCGACTCCGGCGGTACGACGGCGCTGGTCATGCTTCCGGTCGACGTCGCCCAGGGCGGCAAGAAGCCCGCTCCGGGCAAGCCGGGCGCCCCCTCCACGGGCGGCCCGGCCGCCGCGCAGGCCGCCGCCGGCGCGGCCGCGGCCCGTCGCCAGGCCCAGCAGAGCGGTTCGTCCTTCGGTACCGGTTCCTCCGGCGGCCCCGGACTGGGCGCCGCCCCGCAGCGCGGGCAGGTGGGCGCCGGACAGGGTCCCCGTGCCGCGCTGCCCGGTACCGCCCCCGGCGGACCGCAGGGACGGCCCGCCGCGACGGGCGCCGGTGCCTTCGGCCAGGGCGGCCGGCAGGCACCCCAGAACCCCCAGTCGTTCCAGGACGCCGGTTCCCGCCAGGGCGGTTTCGGCGACGGCGGCTCGGGAATGCACCAGGCCGGCTTCGGCGACGGTGCTCCGCAGCAGACGCAGCAGCAGCCCCCGCAGAAGCAGCAGCCTCAGCAGAAGCAGCCCAAGGAACGCGGCGCGCGGCGCCGTCCGCAGCTGCCCGGACGTGGCGGTGCGCGGGCCGAGCTGCCCGGTGGCGGCCAGCAGCGCACTCCGAGCTGGAGCGACGAGAACGCGCAGCCGTCGGTGCCGCGCGCCTCGCTGGACGCCC
The DNA here is from genome assembly GCF_021462825.1 of Streptomyces glomeratus. Classification (GTDB taxonomy): domain Bacteria; phylum Actinomycetota; class Actinomycetes; order Streptomycetales; family Streptomycetaceae; genus Streptomyces; species Streptomyces glomeratus. The sequence goes on from NZ_JAKEEB010000007.1 coordinate 153,900, forward strand.
CGCGCGGTCATGAGGAGCCGGACGCCCTGTCCGCGACCTCCCCCCTGCCGCGCATCGACGACCGCCAGGGCCACGGTGCCACTTCCGAGTTCCCGCGACCGGACGGCAACACGCCGCACCCCGGGGCGGGTGCACCGCAGGGCGGCGGCTCGTTCGTCCGCTCGGACGTCTACGGCAGCGGCAACCAGGGCGGTGCGACGGGCCAGTACCCGTCCGCGGGCCACGGTCAGGGAACGGGCCAGTACCCGTCCGCAGGCCACGGTCAGAGCACGGGCCAGTACCCGGCGCCCGGCCGCACGCAGGACACCGGCCAGTACCCGGCGCCCGGCCGTCCCCAGGACCCGGCCGCCACCGGCCAGTTCCCCGCCCAGGGCTATGACGCCTCGGGCACCGGCCAGTTCGCGGCCCCGGGGTACGGAAACCGCCAGGACCCCTCGGGCACCGGCCAGTTCGAGCGGCCGCAGACGGCGGGCGACGGCTACGGCGCGTCCCTGCCGCCGGCCCAGCAGCGCCCGCCGCAGCAGCCTCCGCGCCGTCAGGAGCCCGAAGCGCTTCCGCCGGCGACGGGCCCCGGCGACGGGCGTACGCCGCTGTATGACACGCTGGAGACCAACTGGTTCCGCGGTGGACAGGGGCAGCAGCAGAGCAACGGTTCCGCGCCGCAGGCCCCGCAACAGCAGGCCCCCGCGGCACCTCAGCGTCCGGCCGCCACCCCGGCCTGGCGCACCTCACCGAACGACGAGCTCGTCCGCCAGGCCGAGCGCGTGCGGCAGCCCGCCGCGGGTGGCATCACCACCTCCGGTCTGCCGCGCCGGGTCCCGCGCGCGAACCTCGTGCCGGGCACGGCCCAGCAGCAACAGCACCAAGCCGGTCCGCAGGTCTCGCGTGCGCCCGATGACGTACGCGGCCGGCTGACCAACCTTCGACGGGGCATCGCACAGGGTCGCCAGGCCGGTACCGGCCAGACCGGCAGCTTCCCCAGCCCCACTCACCAGCAGGAGCGTTAGTTGAGCCCGATGAGCCAGGCGGCACAGAACCTCAACTGGTTGATCACCAACTTCGTGGACAACACCCCCGGGGTGTCCCACACCGTCGTCGTGTCCGCCGACGGACTCCTTCTGGCGATGTCCGAAGGCTTCCCACGCGATCGCGCCGACCAGCTGGCGGCCGTCGCGTCCGGTCTGACCTCGCTGACCGCGGGTGCCTCCCGCATCTTCGAGGGCGGGGACGTGGCGCAGACGGTCGTCGAGATGGAACGCGGATTTCTGTTTCTGATGTCGGTTTCCGACGGCTCGTCGCTCGCCGTACTCGCCCACCCCGAGTGCGACATCGGCCTCGTCGGCTACGAGATGGCGCTCCTGGTGGACCGCGCGGGCGCGGTCCTCACGCCCGACCTGCGCGCCGAGCTCCAGGGCAGTCTGCTCCACTGATAGGTATCGGTACCACCCACCTCACCAAATCACCGTCCGGCCGCCACAATCCCCCCACCGGCCCCGTCAGACGGCACGACTGACCGACTTGCTGTCCCGCCCGGAGGATTCATGACCCCGCCCACCGCCCATCATGATCCGTACGCTGAGCCGTACGGGGACGAGGGCGACCAGCCGCTGGTGCGTCCGTACGCGATGACCGGCGGCCGGACCCGGCCGCGCTATCAGCTCGCCATCGAGGCGCTGATCAGCACGACGGCCGACCCGGCCCAGCTGATGGGACTGCTGCCGGAGCACCAGCGGATCTGCCACCTGTGCCGTGAGGTGAAATCGGTGGCCGAGGTGTCGGCGCTCCTCGCCATGCCGCTCGGTGTGGCACGGATTCTCGTCGCGGACCTCGCGGAGGCCGGTCTCGTCGCGATCCACCAGCCCGGTGGCGACGAGAACAACGGCGGCGCGCCGGACGTGACACTGCTCGAAAGGGTGCTCAGTGGACTTCGCAAGCTCTGACGGAGGGCGGGCGACCACCTCCGCGAAGATCGTGGTGGCGGGTGGCTTCGGCGTGGGCAAGACCACGTTCGTCGGCGCCGTCTCCGAGATCAACCCGCTGCGCACGGAGGCCGTCATGACGTCCGCGTCCGCGGGCATCGACGACCTCACCCACACCGGGGACAAGACCACCACCACGGTGGCCATGGACTTCGGCCGCATCACCCTGGACCAGGACCTGATCCTGTACCTCTTCGGTACGCCGGGCCAGGACCGCTTCTGGTTCATGTGGGACGACCTGGTCCGCGGCGCGATCGGCGCCGTCGTCCTGGTCGACACCCGCCGCCTGGCCGACTGCTTCCCGGCCGTCGACTACTTCGAGAACTCCGGCCTGCCCTTCGTCGTCGCCCTCAACGGCTTCGACGGGCACCAGCCGTACGCGCCCGAGGAGGTCCGTGAGGCACTGCAGATCGGGCCGGACACCCCGATCATCACGACGGACGCCCGCCACCGCGCGGACGCCAAGAGTGCCCTGATCACCCTGGTCGAACATGCCCTCATGGCGCGTCTGCGATAGATCAAGTCGTCCGTGACATACGGCAGTTGTCGTACATATGCGGGAGCCGGCTGTGGCGTTTGACACGGTCGGCTCCGCTGTTCATAACGTTTCGACAGAGAAATCCGGTGGTATCGCCACGCGTCGCGGTCGGTCGGTGTCGCTGCGCTCACAAAAGCCCCGCCTTTTGGCGGGGCTCGCTCTTTATGACCGTTTTATCTGGCACTTACAGCGGGTCGAATCCTCACTTCCGAGTGTTTGGAATCGCGCAGGCTGACGTGCTGGAATGCCTGAACTGCCCAAGGGTCAAGGACGTACCGGTCGGAGACAGGGCTCTGGAGACACCGCGGCACGACGTAGGTGCCGTCGCCGAGAGGTTGTTGGTCGAGTGAGGCGAAGCAAGAGCAGTCCCGGGCCGTCGGCACGGGGCAACTTCACCCCGCCGCCGCGCGGAGCGGCGCCCGCACAAGTGCCCGGCCCGGAGCCGACGGCTGTCCCGCCCGGCGGCAGCCGCTTCTCCCCGCGCAACTGGCGCGTGCCGACCAGGCTGAACGCGATCCTGCTCATACCCGTGCTGGTCGGCCTCGTCATGGGCGGCTTCCAGGTGAAGAGCTCGATCGACACCTGGCAGGACGCCGAGGACGCCGAGAAAGTGGCACTGATGGTGCGCGCGGCCGAACAGTACGGCCAGGCCCTCCTCGACGAGCGTGACCTGGGCGCCCCCGACCTGCTGACCGGCAAGGGCGAGACCGGCGACGTCAAGAAACTCCGGGCCGCCACGGACGCGGCCAAGGCAAATTTCGACAAGGCCGCGCAGAACATGCCGCATACGGCGTCCCTGGAGCGCCGCCTGAGCCTGTTCCGCTCCAACGAGACCAAACTCGACGGCCTGCGCAAGGCCGCGTACACCGAGGCGATGGACCCGGTGAGGACCGAGGAGGGCTACGTCGCCGTCCAGCACGGTCTGATGGAGTTCGCCAACGAGCTCAGCCTCGGTACGGGCAACGTCACCAGCTACGGCCGTACCGTCTACGCCATCTCCCTCGCCAAGGCCGCCGCCTCACTCCAGCGCTCCATCGGCACGCACCTGCTGCTGCGCCCGAGCGCCAAGGTGGCCGTGGCCCAGCAGCAGCGGGTCTCCCTGGTCTCCTACCGCTACCTCGAGGGCATCGCGGTCAACGAGTTCGTCTCCGGCGCCACCGAGGCCGACGTCAACCGTCTCGACGCGGTCATGGCCGGCCAGCGCAAGGCCGTCGGTGACACGGGCACCGCGGTCGACGCCGGCCAGACCTCCTCCACACAGGGCGGCGCCTACTCCGCCATGCCCGCCGCCGACCGCATGGTCCAGGGCATCGCCTCGGGCGTCTTCACCCCCCAGCAGCTCGCCGCCAAGGGCGTGACCGTCAAGACCTGGATGGGCGCCTCCACGGCGAAGTACCAGGGCTACAACACGGTCGAGACCGAGCTCGTGAACAAGGCGGTGGCCGACGCCCAGAACATCGCCGACAACGCCAAGCAGGACGCGCTGGTCACCGGTGGCATCGTGGTCGTGGCCCTGCTCGCCGCGTTCATCCTGGCCGGCATGGTCGCCCGCCAGATGAGCCGCTCGATGCGCCAGCTGCGCAACGCCGCCTTCGGCATCGCCGAGCAGCGCCTTCCGATGCTGGTCGACCAGCTCTCCCGCACGGACCCCGGCCGGGTCGACACCCGGGTCGCCCCGATCCCGATCACCAGCAAGGACGAGATCGGCGAGGTCGCCCGCGCCTTCGACCAGGTCCACCGCGAGGCCGTCCGGCTCGCCGCCGAGCAGGCTCTGCTGCGGGGCAACATCAACGCGATCTTCACCAACCTCTCGCGCCGCAACCAGTCCCTGATCGAGGGCCAGCTGACCCTGATCACCGACCTGGAGAACAACGAGGCCGACCCGGACCAGCTGGAGAACCTCTTCCGCCTGGACCACCTGGCGACCCGTATGCGCCGCAACGGCGAGAACCTCCTGGTCCTCGCCGGCGAGGAGCCCGGCCGCCGCTGGGACCAGCCGGTCCCGCTGGTCGACGTGCTCCGCGCCGCCTCCTCCGAGGTGGAGCAGTACGAGCGCATCGAGCTGTCCGGCGTTCCGGAGGCCGAGATCCACGGCCGCGCCGTGACCGACCTCGTGCACCTGCTCGCCGAGCTGCTGGAGAACGCCACGACGTTCTCCTCGCCGCAGACCAAGGTTCGGGTCACCGCCACCCGCCTGCCCGACGGTCGGATCATGGTCGAGATCCACGACAAGGGCATCGGCCTGACCGCCGAGGACTTCGCGGACATCAACCACAAGCTGGCCAACCCGCCGACCGTGGACGCCGCGATCTCGCAGCGCATGGGTCTGTTCGTGGTCGGCCGGCTGTCCGACCGCCACGGCATCCGGGTCCAGCTGCGTCCCTCCGGCGAGCAGGCCGGCACCACCTCGCTGGTCATGCTGCCCGACGCCATCACCCACGGCGGTGGCGGCGAACAGGCGCTGCAGCGCGACGAGTTCACGGTGTCGCAGATCATCCCCGAGCAGCAGTTCCATGGTGAGGACTTCGGGTCGCCGCAGCCGATGCTGACGGCCGCGGAGCTGGGATTCGACGACAGCCGCTACACCGAGGTCCCGGACGACATCCGCGGGCTGGACCCCGTCGGCCGCTCGCTGATGCGCGAGGAGCGCCGTGCGGCCCTGGAGGCCCAGGCACAAGGCCACACCAGGCCGCAGGAGCAGCAGGAGGCCGACGCTTACCAGGACGGCCTGGGGGCGCCGCCCGCGTACGACAACGGGCAGCAGTCGTACGACAACCGTCAGCACGCGTACGGCGACCAGCAGGCCGCGTACGACCAGCAGACGGCGTACGAGGAGCCCCAGCAGCCTGCGTACGACGAGCAGTACTACTCACCGAACGGCGGCCTGCCGCAGAGCGACGGCTTCTCGTCCGGCGGCGGCTACCCGGAGTCCGGCTATGCGGAGCGGGCCCAGGACAACCACTCGGCGGGCCAGGCCACCGCCTCGGAGACGTTCTCCGCCTTCAGCGAGTCGCCCTACCAGGACGACTGGTCCAAGCGGGACGACTACCAGAACGGCTACCGCGCCGATTACGCTCCGGAAACGGAATCCGCGCAGGCCGCTGACGTGAGTGAGCGGGACCGCGTAGGCTTCGACCGTCCGGAACCGACCCCCTCCGCCGGCCACCAGCTGACCGACTCCGGACTGCCCCGCCGCGGCTCCACCGCGAACGGCGCGTCCGGCCGGCCGGGGCCCGTGGCGCAGGATCCGCCGGCGGCCACGGGCTCGGGCGACGAGTGGCGCTCCGCGAACGACCAGCGGTGGCAGCAGGCAGCGCAGCTCAGGAAGCCCAAGGCGGGCGGGGTCACCTCTTCCGGTCTGCCTCGCCGGGTACCCAAGGCGAACCTGATCGAGGGCGCCGCGGAAACCACCCCGCAGGGAGGCCCACAGGTCTCCCGTGCCCCGGAGGACGTCCGGGGCCGGCTGAGCAACCTGCGTCGAGGCGTCCAACGCGGACGCAGCGCAGGCAGTGAAACGAACGGCCAGGGCTTCGGTCCTGACAGCACCTACAACCAGGAGCGTTAGTGTGAGCCCGATGAGCCAGGCGGCACAGAACCTGAACTGGTTGATCACCAACTTCGTGGACAACACCCCGGGGGTGTCCCACACGGTGGTGGTCTCCGCCGACGGACTCCTTCTGGCGATGTCCGAAGGCTTCCCGCGCGATCGCGCCGACCAGCTGGCGGCCGTCGCGTCCGGTCTGACCTCGCTGACCGCGGGTGCCTCCCGCATCTTCGAGGGCGGCAGTGTGAACCAGACGGTTGTGGAGATGGAGCGGGGATTCCTCTTCATCATGTCCATCTCCGACGGTTCCTCGCTCGCCGTTCTCGCACACCCGGAGGCCGACATCGGCCTCATTGGGTACGAGATGGCGCTTCTGGTGGACCGAGCCGGTACCGTCCTGACTCCGGACCTTCGTGCGGAGCTTCAGGGAAGCCTTCTCAACTAAGAGACCAACGGTGTGTATTGGCGACCCGGCACCGTAAGGTTTCGGGACGCGGCTTCCACAGGGATGGGTGCCAGGCGCAGTCGGAGGAGGAGAGAACGTGGCAACACCCCCAGGCGGTTCGCCCGCGGGTAATTGGTCCTATGGCCCCGGCCAGGGCCAGGGTGATCAGAACCGGTACAACTTCCCCTCCGCACCGAGCCAGCGGCGTCAGCCGTACGCGCCCCAGGGTCCCGGCCCGTCGCCGTACGACCAGCCGCCGGCGCCGCGCATCCAGCCCGTGCAGCCGCAGCGCCGCTCCCCCGAGCCGGCGCCCGCGGGGTCGTCGAGCAACCCTCTGGTGCGTCCGTACGCCATGACGGGCGGGCGCACCAGGCCGCGTTACCAGCTCGCCATCGAGGCGCTGGTGCACACCACCGCGCAGCCGCACCAGATGCAGGGCCAGCTGCCCGAGCATCAGCGGATCTGCAACCTCTGCCGGGAGATCAAGTCGGTGGCCGAGATCTCGGCGCTCCTGACGATCCCTCTCGGCGTGGCCAGGATCCTCGTCGCCGACTTGGCGGAGGCGGGCCTGGTCGCCATCCATCAGCCGGGCGGCGCCGAAAACGCCGGCGGCCAGCCAGACGTGACACTGCTCGAAAGGGTGCTCAGTGGACTTCGCAAGCTCTAGCGGCGGTCCTTCCCGCTCCACCACCTCCGCGAAGATCGTGGTGGCGGGCGGCTTCGGCGTGGGCAAGACCACGTTCGTCGGCGCCGTCTCGGAGATCAACCCGCTGCGCACGGAGGCCGTCATGACGTCTGCTTCGGCGGGCATCGACGACCTCACCCACACCGGGGACAAGACCACCACCACGGTGGCCATGGACTTCGGCCGCATCACCCTGGACCAGGACCTGATCCTGTACCTCTTCGGTACGCCGGGCCAGGACCGCTTCTGGTTCATGTGGGACGACCTGGTCCGCGGCGCGATCGGCGCCATCGTCCTGGTCGACACCCGCCGCCTGGCCGACTGCTTCCCGGCCGTCGACTACTTCGAAAACTCCGGCCTGCCCTTCGTCATCGCCCTCAACGGTTTCGACGGCAACCAGCCGTACAACCCCGAGGAGGTCCGCGAGGCGCTCCAGATCGGGCCGGACACCCCGATCATCACGACGGACGCGAGACATCGGGCCGATGCCAAGTCCGCGCTGATCACCCTGGTCGAGCACGCGCTGATGGCCCGCCTGCGGTAACGCGCCGCCCAGACACGTCCTGCGCGCCGTCTGCGCCTCGTGTCCGGTCGCTCACACGGTTCCCCGCGCCCCTTGTTCAGGGGGCGCGGGGCTTTTCCTTTCCATGGCCCTGCCGCCCTTCCCGGCAGCACGTGTCCCGCCAGCGAGAAGGGCCCCTCCATGGCGGAGGGGCCCTTCTACGAGCGGCGGAGCCGGCGGCAGCCTACGCGTGCCAGCTGTGCGGTGCCCGGAAGCCGGGCTCGCGCTCCAGCCGGCGCCAGCCGGCCTTGGCACGGCCTCGGTGGGCCGGCGAGGTGGCGGGCGGCTGGGCGGCCGCGCGGGCGAGGAGGACGGCCGTGATGGCGGCGACTTCCTCGGGCTCGGCGTGGCCCTTCTCGACGCGGATGTCGGCAGTGTTCATGGGTGTCAGTCTCCGTGGGTGAGGGGTCCGCGGGATTGCCGCGAGGGATCCGCTCGGTTACTGCGGGGGGTTGCCGTGCTTACGGGCGGGCAGGTCCGCGTGCTTGGACTGCAGCATCGCCAGGGACTTGATCAGGACCTCGCGGGTCTGGGCCGGGTCGATGACGTCGTCCACCAGGCCCCGCTCCGCCGCGTAGTAGGGGTGCATCAGCTCGGACTTGTACTCCTTGACCATCCGCGCCCGCATGGCCTCCGGGTCCTCCGCGCCCGCGATCTGCCGTCGGAAGATGACGTTGGCGGCACCCTCCGCGCCCATCACGGCGATCTCGTTGGTCGGCCAGGCATAGGTGAGGTCCGCCCCGATGGACTGGCTGTCCATGACGATGTACGCACCTCCGTACGCCTTGCGCAGGATCAGCGAGATCCTCGGCACGGTCGCGTTGCAGTAGGCGTACAGCAGCTTCGCGCCGTGGCGGATGATTCCGCCGTGCTCCTGGTCGACACCGGGAAGGAACCCGGGGACGTCCAGGAAGGTCATCAGCGGGATGTTAAAAGCGTCACACATCTGGACAAAGCGCGCAGCTTTTTCCGACGCCTCGATGTCCAGGACCCCGGCGAGGGTCTGCGGCTGGTTGGCGATGATCCCCACCACCTGTCCGTCCAGCCGGGCCAGCGCGCAGATGATGTTGCGCGCCCAGCGCTCGTGGACCTCCAGGTACTCGCCGTCGTCGACGATCTCCTCGATGACCTTGGCCATGTCGTACGGCCGGTTGCCGTCCGCCGGGACCAGGTCCAGCAGCACCTCGCTGCGGCGGTCCACGGGGTCCGTGGACTCGGCCCGCGGGGGGTTCTCACGGTTGTTCTGCGGGAGCAGCGACAGCAGGTAGCGCACCTCGGCGATGCACGTCTCCTCGTCGTCGTACGCGAAGTGGCAGACGCCCGAGGTCTCGGCGTGCACATCGGCGCCGCCCAGGCCGTTCTGGGTGATCTCCTCGCCGGTGACGGCCTTGACCACGTCCGGGCCCGTGATGAACATCTGGGACGTCTCGCGCACCATGAACACGAAGTCCGTGAGGGCGGGGCTGTAGGCCGCACCGCCCGCGCAGGGGCCGAGCATCACGCTGATCTGCGGGATGACGCCGGATGCCTTGGTGTTGCGCTGGAAGATGCCGCCGTAGCCCGCGAGCGCGCTGACGCCCTCCTGGATACGGGCGCCTGCGCCGTCGTTCAGGGAGACCAGCGGCGCGCCGGCCGCGATGGCCATGTCCATGATCTTGTGGATCTTGGTGGCGTGGGCCTCGCCGAGGGCGCCGCCGAAGATGCGGAAGTCATGGGCGTAGACGAAGACCGTGCGGCCCTCCACCGTGCCCCAGCCGGTGATCACACCGTCCGTGTACGGCTTCTTGGTCTCCAGGCCGAACCCGGTCGCCCGGTGCCGGCGCAGCTGCTCGACCTCCTGGAAGGACCCCGGGTCCAGGAGCAGCTCGATGCGCTCCCGGGCGGTGAGCTTGCCCTTGGCGTGCTGCGCCTCGGTCGCCTTCTCACTGGGCCCGGCAAGGGCCTGTGCACGGATCTCGTGCAGTTCGGCGACGCGCCCGCGCGCGTCGGTGGGCTCGCTCCCGGAATCTACAGCCTCGTCCAAAACGGTCATGTAGTGACCTTACGAAGTCCACCAAGGAAAGCGGTCCGTCGACTCCTCACAGTCTCCGGCCCGTTTTCCTGGTACCCCTGAACAGAACCATCCCCGGATGCAGCCGATCCGACTGCTCAGAAGCCCCGAGCGTTGTAGGGCCCGCACAAAGAGCTCACCCGGACGCCACTGCGGATTCGGCGCCGCGGATGCCATCTCCGGAGTGACGCAAGGCCCCGAACGGCGGCGCCCTTCACCGTATCCGCCACCCCGCACGAAGGAGCCGTCCGGGATGAAGGTTGAAAGTTGAACGGAATGCCGCTACCGTCGAGCATGTTGAGCTCGTTGAAGATTAAACAGCTTCTTCAGCCGCCCGGCTCGCCGATCCGGAAGCCGCGAACCGCACCCTCAAGGAGCACATCATGGGCATCTTCGCCCGCAAGAACACCACCGCCACCGTCCCGAGCGCCGCGGTGAACCCCGACCTCGCCGCGCTGAGCGGCACCTACACCGTGGACCCGTCGCACACCACCATCGGTTTCGTGGCCCGCCACGCCATGGTCACGAACGTCAAGGGCGCCTTCCAGGAGTTCGAGGGCACGCTGCACCTGGACGGCTCGGATCCCACCAAGTCCACGGCCTCGATCGACGTGACGATGGAGAGCATCGACACGGGCTCGGCCGACCGCGACAACCACCTCAAGAGCGCGGACTTCTTCAAGATCGACGAGCACCCGATGATGACCTTCCGCTCCACCGGGGTGCAGATCCTGGGCGCCGAGGAGTTCCGGATCAACGGCGATCTCACGATCCTCGGCACCACCAAGCCGATCAGCATCGACCTGGAGCTCAACGGCGCGGCCAAGGACCCGTTCGGCAACGAGCGCGTCGGCTTCGAGGGCAAGGCCGAGCTCGTGCGCTCGGAGTGGGGCCTCACCTGGAACGCGGCGCTGGAGACGGGCGGCGTGCTGATCTCGGACAAGATCAAGCTGGTCTTCGACATCTCGGCGATCAAGCAGGCGTAACCATTGCCGCCCGAGCCGCCGCGTGCGCCCCACGCCACGCGGCCTGCCCGAAAGAGCCCGTCCTCCGATCCCTACAGGGAGGGCGGGCTCTCGGCCGTCCGTAAGTCCCCGGATTCGTTGCCCCGCATGGTGGCCCCGTTCTGCCTGCGGACGGCGCACACGACAACGTGGGTACCGGACTTCCAGGCGCCCTGCGCCGTCCACGAGGCGGGCTCGTAGACGGCCGGGTCGAATCCGTGTCCGGCCGGCGGCACGTCCCGTGCGCACGCGGCGTCCGACCGGGACTTGGCCTCGGTGAGCGTGACATCGGCGCCCAGCCGGGTGAAGCCGAGGACCTCCTGGTCATGAGGCCGGGAGCACGAGATCAGCCGGGCGGCCCGGTTGGACTGCACCCGTAGGCAGTCCCCCATCTGCATGTTCGCCGTGTCGGTGAAGGCATAGCCGGAGGTCCGGCCCGGTCCGAGCGGCCCGTAGACCGGCCCGTGCGCCCCCAGCACCAGACAGGCGGTGCGCCGCCCCGCGACGTCGAAGGTCTCCCGGGTCGGAACGACGGCGTAACTGCTCACATCGGCGAGCCTGTCGCGGAGTTCCTCCGTCCGCCGCTCGCACTGCAGCGGGCCGCGCCACCGGGCCTCGTCGGCGGTCCTCGCGCCGACCACGGCGATGACCTGGCCGTCGGGCGCCCGAGCGGCGCAGGGGCGGTCCACGGTCAGGTGCGGTGTGCCTTCGAAGCGGGGGCCCGCCCACTCGACCAGGACACAGTCGCCGACCTCGAGCCGCTCGGTGACGGAGATGACGGAACCCGGCGATGCCGGACCCGGTTCACGGGACTGCACACGGTCCAGGGAGATCCAGACACCCACCACGACCACCACCACCGCGTACGCGCCCGCCAGCGCGGCCCACAGGACGTGCGAGCCGGTGCGCCGTCTCGCGTCGGGTGGCTCGAGGCCCGGGGACGAGAGCTCCTTCCCGTTCCCCGGTCCCGGGCCTCGAAGGAGTACCGGTACGAAAGGGGGTGCCTGATCGCCGGCCTCGTCGTCGTACGAACCCCGCGGGGAGACGGTCGCGGACCCGGCCGGAGCGGTCGCCGCCCGGGAGTCCGGGAGCGGAACGCCGTCCGTCCCGTCCGGGAGGTGCCCCGGGTCCGAAGGACCCTGGAGGGAGGCACCGAGGAGTCCTGCCGCCACACGCCGGTGCAACGGGTACCGCCGGTACCGGAGGTACGGGGCGGACACAGGTGTCCGCCCCCACAGCTGCGGCCCCGGCACGGGCACACCGAGCAGATGCATGAGGACGCGTCGCCCGAGGCTCCTCGTCACTGTCCGCCTCCGGGGCCGGTCGCCTCGAGGGTGCCGTCGCCCTGCGGGGCGCCGCCGTTCGCGGGCGCGGGCACCGAGGATCCGGCGACCAGGTTCGCCACCTGGGGGACGGCTCCCAGCGTGGCCAGCACGGCCGGCGCGCTGACGCCCAGTGCCACCGCCGCGTAGGCGCCGCTGATCTGCCCGGTGGCTGCGAACAGCAGGGCCGCGGCGGCGCCCATGCCGGCGCGCAGGACGGCCAGGCACACGTGGGCGGCGGTGTCCAGGTAGTGCCACAGGGCCGGGGGCCTCGCGCGCCGTCTGCCGCTCGCCGTTCTGCGGGCCGCCTGCCACTGCATGCATCCGCGGAACACGGCGAGCAGTTCTACGCTCAGTCCTCCTCCGGCGCCGAACAGGCCGAACTGCCACCAACTCATCGTGCCCCCCGTCACGGACAGGCACGCAGGTGCCGCGCTGCCTGTGCGCCATACAGCATCCCCACCCGGTGGAAGGGGCGGCCGCCATAGCCGTGTGACGGGCGGCAAATACGTTGGACAGTGCGACGGTTGCAGTAGTCGGCGGCCCTGCGGCGTGCCCGGGGCCGTTGAGCCGGTGGGTCAGAAGCCTCCGCCGAAGTCCCCGCCGCCCCCGCCGAAGTCCCCTCCGCCGCCGTCGCCGAAGCCGCCGCCGAAGTCGCCGGGATCGAAGTCCGCGCCGGACATGTCGCCGCCGTCGTAACCGCCGAAGTCGCCGTAGCCCGCGCCGTAGTCCGCCGCATACGACGGGGTGGCCATCATGCTGCCGAGCAGCGTGCCGACCAGCAGGCCGGGCAGGATGCCGCCGCCGAAGTAGCCGCCTGCCCAGGGGCCGTAGGCGGGGCCCGCGTCCCAGTAGGGGCGGCGGCCGTATTCCGTTTCCACCTCGCGGACCGCGGGGTCGCGGCCCTCGGCCAGCCGGGTCCGGTCCGCCGCGCAGACCGGTACCTCGCGCGGGGCGCCGCCCGCGGGTGTCCAGAGCGCGTCGGCGACGGACGGGCCGTGGCGCGGGTCGAAGAAGCACGGCGGCCGGCGCTCGGGCAGCGGACGGCCCTCGCGGCGGGCGGAGAGCACCGCCAGCGAGAAGCGGCCGTCCTCCAGCGCCTGGGTGACGGCCTTGACGTCCTCCGGGCGCTGCGCCCCGGCCATCGCCGACTTCGCCTGCTCGTACGCGTCCAGCGCCCGCTCGTAGTCCTCGCGCATCGCGTCGTTCGCGCCCGGCTCCCCGGGACGGAAGTCGAGGCGGTCCAGTTCCTCGCCGAAAGCGGTGATGTCCTCGTCGACCACGACCCGCAGCTTCTCCAGCGCGGCCCGCTGTTCCTCCTCCCGCCGGCGCCGGCCGCGCCGTACGAGCGCGTAGGCGCCCGCGCCGCCGGCCACCAGCACCGCGGCGACCGCGATCAGCGCGGTGGAGGAGACGCCGCCGTTGCCGCCCGAGGTGCCCCAGCTCGAGGGGGCGTGACCGCGCACGTTGAGCAGCGCCCGGTCGGTGAAGTCGTTGAGCTGTGCCTTCGCGGACTCGCCCTGCACGCTGGTGACCAGGTTCTGCACGGCGGTGCGGGGCAGCACCGAGGAGTCGGCCCGGGCGTCGAAGCGGTCGCCGAGGCGGACCGCGTACAGACCGGTGACGCCGGTGGCGGTGCGGAGGTCGGAGAACAGGTTCTGTGTGGGGTAGCCGGCGGGCAGGACCGCCACGAAGACCGGTTTGCCGGCGTCCTCGATCTTCTTCGCGAGGGCCTCGGCGTCCCGGGCGGACAGCTGTCCGGAGGCCGCCGGATCGACGTAGACGGGCCCCTTGCGCAGCGCCACGGCGATGGTCGAGACGTCCGTCGCCGCGTCCGCGCGGGGCGCACCCGCGTACAGGACCGTCAGGGCCGCCATGAGCAGCGCGACCAGCGGTACTGCGAGTCCTTTGACCAGTGCGGACCTCATACCTCGACGCTACCCGAAGGCGCCGGGAACCGAAGGGCCGGGCAGGGGCGGTGCCCGATGTGGACCGCCCCTGCCCGGACACGTCAGGTCACCGCCCGGTACGCCTGGGTCAGCTTGGCCACCGCCGCCGCGTACCTCCCCGTCAGCAGCAGATGGTCCGCCTCCGCGAACGGCCCCGCGAGAGCCGCCGTGATCCCGGATCCCGCCTTCTGCTGGACGAGCAGCCGGGCCTTGGCGACGATGGCGCGGCCCGCCGGTGCGGAGCCCGTGCGCTCGGCCATGGCGGCGGCAAGCGCCAGCGCCCTCAGGGTCGCCTCGCCTCCCTTCGGGACCCTGGTGAGCGTGGTCAGTCCCCAGCCGTACGGAAACTGTGGGTCGTACGAGGCGTCACCGACGTTGATCGGCAGCTGGGACTCCGACTTCGGCCAGGTCACGGGGAGCTGTCCGGTGAACGGGCGCCTGCCGTAGAGGACGTCCGCCACGCCGTCGCCCTCGGTGCCCGGCAGCCAGGAGGCCACCAGGGCGTCGATCTCGCCGAGCCGGTCGCCGATCAGCTGCGGGCGGCCGGAGACGATCAGCACCGCGCACTTCACGGCGCCGCACACCTTGTCCACGGCGGCCTTGTCGGCGGCGGACAGCTGAAGGTCGTGGCCGTTGCCGACGTCGCCGACACCTTCGGCGTAGGGGGTCTCGCCCACGACGACCACGCCGGCGTCGTAGCCGTTCAGCGGGGCCGAGGCGTCCTTGGAGTAGGTGACGTCTCCCCCGGCCTTCCGCATAGCCTGGAGGATGGTCGTGCCCTGGGTATGGGTGCCGGACGCGCCCTGCCAGGTGAGGGTCCAGCCGCCGGTCTGGTTACCGAGGTCGTCGGCGTTGGATCCGGCGACGTACACCTTCTGGTTCTTCCTGAGCGGCAGCACTCCGCCCGCGTTCTTCAGCAGCACCTGGGACTCGGCGGCAGCCTGCCGGGCCACGGCCCGGTGTGCGGCGGAACCGATCCGGTCGGCGCCGCTCGTGTCGGCGTACGGGTGCTCGAAGAGCCCCAGCCTGAACTTCTGCCGGAGGATGCGGGAGACGGCGTCGTCGATCCGCCTCTCGCTGATGCGGCCCGCTCTCACCTCGTCGGTCAGCGTCGTGCGGAAGTCCTTGTACGTGTACGGCACCATCATCATGTCGACGCCGGCGTCGACCGCGGTGCGGACGTGGGACGCGTAGTCGCCGGGGAGCTGGTCGATGGCGTTCCAGTCGCTGATGACGAAGCCGCCGAAGCCCATCCGGCCCTTCAGCACGCCGTTGATCATGTCGGCGCGGGCGTGCATCTTCACCGGGCCCCGGCCGTCACCGAGGACGTCGAGCGAGGAGTACGACGGCATGACCGAGCCGATGCCGCGGTCGACCGCCGTCCGGTACGGGGCCAGGTGGACGGCCTCCAGCTGCTGCCGGGTGACCTTGGTGACGCCCTGGTCGATGGTGTACGAGCCCGTGGTGGACGAGCCGTACTCGGTGCCGCCGTCGCCGACGAAGTGCTTGGCGGTGGCGAGGACCTTGTCGTTCCGGCTCAGGTCCCGGCCGTCCGCGCGTCCCTGGAGTCCCTGGATGATCGTCTCCATGGACTTCACGAGCGCCGGATCCTCGCCGAAGGACTCGTAGGAGCGGCCCCAGCGCTCGTCGCGCGAGACGCACAGGCAGGGCGCGAAGTCCCAGGGGATGCCGGTGGCGCGTACCTCACCGGCCGTCACCGCTCCGGTTCTCTCGGCCAGTTGGGGGTCTCTCGTGGCCCCGATGCCGATGTTGTGCGGCATGATCGTGGCGCCGGCGAGGTTGTTGTGCCCGTGGACGGCGTCGACGCCGTAGATCAGGGGGATCTGGAACCGGGTCGCCTGCGCCCGCAGCTGGAAGGAGTCGATCATCTTCGCCCACCCCTCGGGGGTGTTGGGCGTCGGGGTCGAGCCGCCGCCGGACAGCAGCGAGCCCAGGTCGTACGTCGCGATGTCGCCCTGGGAGGTGAGGCCGGCGCGCTCGGCCTGGGTCATCTGGCCGGCCTTCTCCTCCAGGGACATCCGGGAGAGCAGGTCCGCCACGCGCTTCCTCACCGGCAGCCTGCTGTCCAGGTACGGCAGCCCGTGGGCGTCGATGACCACCTGCGGGGTCTCGGCGGGGGCCTTGGCGCCGGTGACGGCCAGCCTGAGCGGGATGGTCTCGGCCGTCTCGGCGGCCCTGTCCCCGAGGGTGCGCACCTGGACGGTCCGGGTGCTGCCGGAGGGAGTCCCGGCAGGGAAGGTGAGGGTGCCCCGGGCGGGGGTGTAGTCGGTGCCGGACTCGGCGGTGCCGCCGGCCGTGTCGTAGGCGACGGTGACGGGCTCGTCAAGGGGGACGGAGCCGGTGGTGGCGACGGTGACCTTCACCTGTGCCGTGCCGCCCTCCCTGACCGGGTAGACGGCGGAGTCCGTGGTGACGGAGGCCCGCCGGGACTGGTCGGCCCTGCCGTACAGCTCGACGCCGTCCATGGCGAACCCGCCCTTGACGCCGACGGGGAGCGTGACGGCGTACCCCCACATCCCGGTGAGGCCGAGGATGTGGTCGATGCCACCGACGGGCTGGTAGTCCGTGCGATAAGTGAAGTCGGCGAACGGGATCGAGATCTGTTTCCAGCCGCTGAAGTCGTCGGTGAACGAGGTGGTCCACAGCTCGGAGGCCTCGCCGTTCGCGCCGCCGTCCTTGATCTCGAAGGCGATCTTCTTGCCGTTGTTCCGGCCGTCCCACCAGAAGCGGATGCCCTGGTGGGCGGACCAGTCATGAGGGGGCCGGTCGGCGGCGAAGTCGTGGGTGAAGCCGCCGTAGCCGCTGATGTCGTAGCTGCCCGTGAGGACCTGGGCGCCCTCGGGGGCGTCCGCGCGCTCGGTGAGGCGCAGCGTGGGCGGGTCGTCGGCGTCGCCGCCCCAGGTGAAGATGCCGTCGGCCGGCTGGCTGGCGAAGGGCACCTCGCCCTCGAAGCGGTCGACCGGTACGGGGGCGGGGTCGTCGGCGCCGGACGCGGTGCCGACGGCGGTGAGCGGGATCAGGGCGGTGAGCAGGGCGGCGGAGGCGAGCAGGGCGGTTCTTCGCATGGACCTTCCCTTTGGCTCTCGTAATCCACGTGGCGAGCTTACGACTTAGATCACGCCGTGAGTTAACTGGCGTACCGCCCCGCCGTCAAGACTTCACGTCAGAACAACTGGGGCCCCAAGTCCCGGGCTGAGATAGCTGGTTGTCCCTTCGGAAACTGAACGCTCACCCCCTTGACGCGGCCCCGGCGCCGTCATTTACTCACGCCTCGCACGCCTCCCATCCCCACCACCCCCCAGAAGGGCGGCGCACCATGAGAACCCCCCTGCGCGCAGCACGCCTGCTCCTCGCCGGGCTGCTGACCACGGCCGGGCTGACCGCGGCGGGCACCCTGCCCGCGCACGCCGCCGGCGAGCAGGTCACGGCGTGGCTGACCACGACCGACGACAGCGGCGGACGGCATGTCGTGCGCGGACTCCAGGCACAGACACCGTTCGCCTTCCAGCCGGGAACCGGTGGCGGCGGCGAGAACATCACCGTCGACGAGAACACCCGCTACCAGACCTTCACCGGCGGCGGCGCGTCCTTCACGGACACCGCGGCCTGGCTGATGAACAGCAGCGGGGCGCTGTCGCAGGCGACGCGGGACGCGACGATGCGGAAGCTGTTCTCGCCGACGGACGGGATCGGGCTGTCGTTCCTGCGCAATCCGATGGGCGCCTCGGACCTGGCCCGCTACGGCTACACCTACGACGACGTGCCGGCCGGGCAGAGCGACCCCGACCTGACGAGGTTCTCGATCGCGCACGACCTGGCCGACGTGGTGCCGCTGACCAGGCAGGCGCTCCAGCTCAATCCGTCGCTGACCGTGATGGCCACCCCGTGGACGGCGCCCGCCTGGATGAAGGACAGCGGTCAGCTCAACGGTGGCTGGCTGAAGGCGGAGGACTACGGCGCCTACGCGTCGTATTTCGTGAAGTACCTCCAGGCGTACAAGGACCAGGACGTCCCCGTCTCCTACGTCACCGCCCAGAACGAGCCGACGTGCTGTTCGGGCTATCCGTCGATGAGCTGGAACGCGTCCGGACTCGCGTACTTCACGAAGAACGAGCTGCTGCCGAAACTCCAGGCGGCGAATCTTGCGACGAAGGTGCTGGCGCACGACTGGAACTGGGACAGCTACGACTCCTACGCCGCCCGGACGGTGGACGACGCGGCGGTCCGCTCCCACCCCAACTTCGGCGGGATCGCCTGGCACGGCTACGGCGGTGACGTGACGAAGCAGACCACGGTCCACAACCAGTACCCGCAGCTGGACGCGTTCGGCACGGAACACTCGGGCGGCACCTGGATCGCGAACCAGCAGCGCGAGGACATGCTCAACATCGTCGACTACACCCGGAACTGGGCGAAGTCGGTGACCAAGTGGTCGCTCGCGGTCGACCAGAACAGGGGTCCGCACAACGGCGGCTGCGGCACCTGCACCGGCCTGATCACGGTCCACAACGGGGACGGGGCGAGCGGGACGGTCGACTACACGATCGAGTACTACACCATGGGCCATCTGACGAAGTTCGTACGGCCGGGTGCCCAGCGCATCGCGTCGACGGCCGACTCGGCGGTGCCGAACGTGGCCTGGCGGAACCCGGACGGCTCCAAGGCACTGATCGCGTACAACGACGCGTCGTCGGCGCAGACCGTGACGATCAACTGGGGCGGCCGGCACGCGACCTACTCGCTGCCCGGCAAGACGTCGGCGACTTTCACCTGGTCGGGGGCGCAGTCGGGCGGCGGTGACCGGTCGGGGGCGTTCGTGGGCCTCGCGGGCAAGTGCCTGGACGTGGCCGGGGCGTCGAGCGCGAATGGAACCGCGGTGCAGCTGTACGACTGCAACGGGACGGCCGCCCAGCAGTGGACGGTGAAGGCCGACGGTTCCGTTCAGGCGCTCGGGAAGTGCCTGGATGTGTCGGGCGCTTCGACCGCGGACGGGGCCAAGGTCCAGCTGTACGACTGCAATGGCACCGGTGCACAGCAGTGGTCGTACAACTCTTCGGCGGGTGATGTGGTCAGCCTTGCGGCGAACAAGTGCCTCGACGTGACGGACAACTCGTCGGCGAACGGGGCACGCGCGCAGATCTGGTCGTGCACGGGCGCGGCGAACCAGAAGTGGCGACTTCAGTAGCTCCGGAGGTGACGGCGGGCTCCGCCCCCTCGACGGGAGGGGGCGGAGCCCATGCGGCGGACGGGCCCGGCGGTGGCACGGCACGATCGGTGCGATGGTCCTGCTGAGCGGGGGCGGTACCGAGCCGCTCCCCCTCCTGCCCGGCCCGCCGCTTCGAGGGGCTCCTGCCGGGGCCCGCTACTCCGCGGGCTCCACCCCGGCGCGCAGCAGGCCGTAGGTGTAGGCGTCCTCCAGCGCCTGCCACGACGCCGCGATCACGTTCTCCGCCACGCCGACCGTGGACCACTCGCCCCGGCCGTCCGACGTGGAGATGAGCACGCGTGTCGTGGACTGCGTGCCGTGCTTGCCCTCCAGGATGCGGACCTTGTAGTCGACCAGGTCGAGGGCGGCCAGCTGGGGATAGATCTTCTCCAGGGCGACCCGCAGCGCCCGGTCCAGGGCGTTGACCGGACCGTTGCCCTCCGCCGTGGCCACGATGCGTTCGCTCTTCGACCAGAGCTTCACCGTCGCCTCGTTGGCGTGGGTGCCGTCGGGGCGGTCCTCGACGATGGCCCGCCAGGACTCGGTGCGGAAGTAGCGCAGCGGCCTGCCCGCCACCTCCTCGCGCAGCAGGAGCTCGAAGCTCGCGTCCGCGGCCTCGTACGTGTAGCCCTCGAGCTCGCGCTCCTTCACACGCTCCACGACCCGGCCGACCAGTTCCCGGTCGCCGCCCAGGTCGACGCCCAGCTCCTTGCCCTTGAGCTCCACCGAGGCCCGGCCCGCCATGTCGGAGACCAGCATCCGCATGGTGTTGCCGACCAGCTCCGGGTCGATGTGCTGGTACAGGTCCGGGTCCACCTTGATCGCGGACGCGTGCAGGCCCGCCTTGTGCGCGAAGGCCGAGACGCCCACGTACGGCTGGTGCGTGGAGGGCGTCAGATTGACGACCTCGGCGATCGCATGCGAGATGCGCGTCATCTCGCGGAGCCTGCCCTCGGGCAGCACCTTCTTGCCGTACTTCAGTTCCAGGGCCGCCACGACCGGGAAGAGGTTCGCGTTGCCCACCCGCTCGCCGTAGCCGTTCGCCGTGCACTGCACATGCGTGGCGCCCGCGTCCACGGCCGCCAGGGTGTTGGCGACGGCGCAGCCCGTGTCGTCCTGCGCGTGGATGCCCAGCCGCGCGCCCGTGTCCGCCAGGACCGTGGAGACCACCGCCTGGACCTGCGCGGGCAGCATGCCGCCGTTGGTGTCGCAGAGGATGACGACGTCGGCGCCCGCCTCCCACGCCGCGCTGACCACCGCCTTGGCGTACCCCGGGTTCGCCCGGTAGCCGTCGAAGAAGTGCTCGCAGTCGACGAAGACCCGGCGTCCCTCGGACCGCAGATGGGAGACGGTGTCGCGGATCATCTCCAGGTTCTCGTCGAGCGTCGTGCGCAGGGCCAGCTCGACATGACGGTCGTGGGACTTCGCGACCAGAGTGATCACCTGCGCACCCGACTCCAGCAGCGCCCTGACCTGCGGGTCCTCCGCCGCCTTCGCACCCGGGCGGCGCGTCGCGCCGAAGGCGACGAGCCGGGCGTGGCGGAAGTCGATCTCCTGCTGGGCGCGGGCGAAGAACTCGGTGTCCCTCGGGTTCGCGCCGGGCCAGCCGCCCTCGATGAAGCCCACGCCGAACTCGTCCAGGTGCCGTGCGATGGCCAGCTTGTCCGCGACGGTGAGGTTGATGCCCTCGCGCTGCGCGCCGTCGCGCAGCGTCGTGTCGAAGACGTGGAACGAATCGTCGAGTTCGCTGGTTTCCGTCATGGTCTCAAGGCTCCTGTTTTGGATCTCGGTCTACCGGAATGACCGGCTCCACCGTCCACCCATGGTCCCTCGCGCTTCCCTCCTGGCTGAAGGTGGGCCAGAAAACGGAAAAACCTCTCGCGGGTGCGAGAGGTCTGCGCGCGGGTCGAGGACGACGATGGCCGCCCGCACCTGGTCGTACGAGGCGGTCACTGCGGACCGGCGCGCCTGCTGCCAATAATCATGGCGAACGTGAGCACGGGGGCAGTCTGGCACAATCCGCCCCCGCACTCACCGCCGTCTCAGGATGCGGGCGTCATGGTGGACGCCCGGGCGGTGTCCATCCGGACCAGGTCCAGGTCGCGGGTCTCCCGCATGGTGAGGTACACCACCAGCGACACGGCGGCGCAGCCCGCCACGTACCAGAAGAATCCGGACTCGGCGCCGACGTTCTTGAACCACAGGGCGACATACTCCGCCGTGCCGCCGAACAGCGCGTTGGCCAGGGCATACGGCAGGGCGACGCCGAGGGCGCGGATGCCCGTCGGGAACAGCTCCGCCTTCACGCACGCGTTGATCGACGTGTATCCGGTGACCACGACCAGGGCGAGCAGCGACAGCCCCAGGGCCGGCCAGAAACCGCCCGCGTGCTTCAGCAGCGTCATGACCGGCACGGTCAGGAAGGTGGAGCCGACCGCGAAGGTGATCAGCAGCGGGCGGCGCCCGATCCGGTCGGAGAGCCGGCCCGCCAGCGGCTGCAGACAGGCGAAGACGATCAGCGCGGTGAAGGAGACGAGGGTCGCGGTCTCCTTGGGCAGGCCCGCCGAGTTCGACAGGTACTTGGTCAGATAGGTGGTGTACGTGTAGTACGCGACCGTGCCGCCCATGGTCAGGGCGATCACCAGGAGGGCCTCGCGCCTGTGCCGCCACAGCGCGCGCAGCGTGCCGCGCTCCTCGCCCCCGGTCTCGTCGGCCTCGTAGACCTCCGTCTCCAGCATGTTCCGCCGCAGGTAGAAGACCACCGCGGCGCCGAGCGCCCCCACCACGAAGGGGACGCGCCAGCCGTAGCCGTGCAGCGCGTCGTCGGACATCGTGCGCTGGAGCAGGATCTGCAGACCCAGGCCGACGATCTGGCCCGCGGTCATCGACACGTACTGGAAGCTGGAGGCGAAGCCGCGCCGTCCCGGGTCGGACGCCTCGGTGAGGTAGGTCGCGCTGGCCGCGTACTCACCACCCACCGACAGGCCCTGCAACAGCCGGGCGACGAGCAGCACGAGCGCGCCGCCGTAACCCGCGACGGCATACGTCGGCGCGATCGCGATGAGGATCGCCGAGGCGGACATCAGGCTGACCGTGAGGGTCAGGGCGGCCTTGCGGCCCCTGCGGTCGCCGACCCGGCCGAGCAGCCAGCCGCCGACCGGGCGCATGAAGAACCCGACGGCGAAGATGCCCGCGGTGTTCATCAGCTGGGCCGTCGGGTTCCCGTCGGGGAAGAAGGCCCCCGCGAAGTACGTGGCGAAGCTGGCGTAGACGAACCAGTCGTACCACTCCACCATGTTGCCGGCCGAGCCGATCCAGATCCTCTTCCAGTGCTCTCGTCCCATGAGCCGTAACTGCCCCCGCGGCCCGGCGGGGATTCACCGCAATCGGCCATCTGCGGACGTCACTCGGGCCCCGGCCGCCCCAGCGTCTCGTCCAGGAACTCCCGCACGTGGCCGAGAACCTGCTCCCGGTCGGTGCCCCTGAGCCCGATCGCCACATGGATGGAGAAGCCGTCGAGGAGGGCGCGCAGCCGCGCGGCGAAGCGGTCGGCGTCGACGGGGCGGAACTCGCCGTGCGAGACGCCCTCGGCGACCAGGGCGACCAGGTCGCGGTGCCAGGCGCCCTCGATGGCCGCCTGCCGGTCGCGGGCGTCGTCGTCGGCGTTCTGCGAGCGGTTCCAGACCTCCAGCCACAGGGTCCAGTGCGGGTCGCGGTGGCCGTCGGGGACGTAGAGGTCGACATAGGCGTCGAGGCGTTCGCGGGCGGTGCCGGTGCGCGCGAGCAGCCGGCCGCGCTCGGCGCCCAGCGACCGCTCGCTCCACTCCAGGGTCCGCAGCAGCAGCTCGTCCTTGGAACCGAAGTAGTACAGAAGGTGGCCGCTGCTCATGCCGACCTCCCGGCCGAGTGCCGCCATGGTCAGCTGTTCCAGACCGCGCTCGGCGATCATCTCCATGGCGGCGGCCAGGACCTCCTCACGCGGCGGCGCGTTCCTGCGCGCCCGTGCCGCACCGGCCATCCGCGACTCCTCTAGATCCTCGGCTGCTGCTGGGTGATGCAGTGGATGCCTCCGCCGCCCGCGAAGATCGTACGGGCGTCCACCAGGGTCACCGTCCGCTCCGGGAACAGGCGGCGGAAGAGGCCGGCCGCGAGTTCGTCGCGCGGGTCGTCGAAGGCGCAGAGCACGACGCCGCCGTTGCACAGGTAGTAGTTGATGTAGGAGTAGTCGGCCCAGTGGCCGTCGGCCTCCAGGACGGTGGGGGCGGGAACCTCCACGACCTCCAGGCGGCGGCCGCGCGCGTCGGTGGCGGACCTGAGGATCCCGATGACCTCACGGGTCACCTCGTGGTCGGGGTGCGCCGGGTCCGGCTGATGGTGGGCGACCACCACACCCGGGCGGGCGAAGGCGGCGACGATGTCGACATGGCCGAGGGTGCCGAACCCGCCGGTGCCTCCTCCTCGGGGGTAGTCGCCGGTCAGGCCGCGCGGAAGCCAGATCGCCCTGCGGGTGCCGAGGTGCGCATGGATCTCCGCCTCGACCTCCTCGCGGGTCCAGTGCGGGTTGCGCTCGGGTCCGAGCTGCACGGTCTCGGTCAGCAGCACGGTCCCCTCGCCGTCGACGTGGATCGCGCCGCCCTCGTTGACCAGCTTCGACGCGTACGTCTTCGCGCCCGCGAGGTCCGAGACACACGCGGCGATCTTCGCGTCGTGCTCCCAGCGGGCCCAGCCCTGGGCGCCCCAGCCGTTGAACGTCCAGTCCACGGCGGCCAGTTCGCGTCCGTCGGTGAGGAAGGTGGGGCCGATGTCGCGCATCCAGGCGTCGTCGAGATCCCGCTCGACCGTGTCGATGCCGTCACCCAGCAAGGTGCGGGCCGCCGCCGACTGCCCGGGACCGCAGACCACGGTGACCGGTTCGAAGCGGCGCACCGCGCGGGCGACCGAGGCCCAGGCGGCGCGGGAGGCGGCGAGGTCCTCGGGGGTGGCGAAGGTCGGGTTGGGACCCGGCCACGCCATCCAGGTGCGTTCGTGCGGGGCCCACTCGGCGGGCATACGGAAGCCGTCGGCGGCAGGGGTGCTCATGGAGGGGTCCTCAGAGGAAGTACAGGCGGTTGAGGGACACCGAGTCGGCGGGCTCGGAGCGGATCGGGTCCCCGTCGAGGGTGACCAGGCCGGTGCGCCGGTCGACGTCGACGGATCCGGTGCGGGAGTTCAGGCGCAGATCGGCGGGGCCGATGCCTCGGGTGCCCCGGACGGCGACCCTGCGCCGCCGGGTCGGCATCCGGTCGTTGCCCTGGTCGAGCGCCGCCCGGGCCACGAAGGCGACGGAGAGGTCGGCGGGGGTGGCACCGTGTGCGCCGAACTGCGGGCCGAGGACGAGTGGCTCGCAGGTGTCGGTGGCCGCATTGGGGTCCCCGACCACGCCGTACGCCGGGAAGCCGGCCTTGAGCACCAGCTGCGGCTTGGCACCGAAGTACTCCGGCCGCCACAGCACGATGTCGGCCAGCTTGCCGGTCTCCAGGGAGCCCACCTCGTGCGCGAGGCCGTGGGCGATGGCCGGGTTGACGGTCAGCTTGGCGATGTAGCGCAGGACGCGGGCGTTGTCGTCGTCCGGGCCGTCGCCCTCCACAGGCCCCAGCTCCGCCTTCAGCTTCCCGGCCATCGCGAAGGTGCGGCGCACGGTCTCGCCCGCGCGCCCCATGCCCTGCGCGTCCGAGGAGGTGATGCCGATCGCTCCCAGGTCGTGCAGCACGTCCTCGGCGCCCATGGTTCCGGCGCGGATGCGGTCGCGGGCCATGGCGGCGTCGCCGGGCAGGTCGGTCTTGAGGTCGTGGACGGAGACGATCATGCCGTAGTGCTCGGCCACGGCGTCCCGGCCGAAGGGCAGGGTGGGGTTGGTGGAGGAGCCGATGACGTTCGCGACGCCCGCCATCTTCAGGACGTTGGGCACATGGCCGCCGCCGCAGCCCTCGATGTGGAAGGCGTGGATGGTCCGCCCTTCGAGCACCCGGAGCGTGTCCTCCACGGACAGGCATTCGTTCAACCCGTCGCTGTGCAGCGCCACTTGGACGTCGTGCTCCTCGGCCACGCGCAGCGCGGTGTCCAGGGCGCGGGTGTGGGCGCCCATGTCCTCGTGCACCTTGAAGCCGGACGCGCCGCCCTCGGCCAGCGCCTCGGTCAGGGGCGCGGAGTGGGAGGACGAACCCCGGCCCAGGAAGCCGATGTTGACCGGCCAGGCGTCGAAGGCATTGAACGCGTGCCGCAGTGCCCAAGGGGAGTTGACGCCCACGCCCCACACCGGGCCGAACTCCTGGCCGATGATCGTGGTCACACCGGAGGCGAGCGAGGCCTCCATGATGCGCGGCGACAGCAGGTGGACATGGGTGTCGACGGCACCGGCGGTGGCGATCAGGCCCTCACCGGAGACGATCGACGTCCCCGTGCCGACCACGACGTCGACGCCGTCGAGGGTGTCGGGGTTGCCGGCCCGGCCGATGGCGTGGATCCGGCCTTCGCGGATGCCGATGGAGACCTTGCGGATGCCCTGCACCGCGTCGATCACGACCACGTTGCTGATGACGACGTCGCAGGTCTCGCGCACGGCGGCGGCCTTCAGATGCAGCCCGTCACGGGCCGTCTTGCCGAACCCGGCGAGAAACTCGTCGCCGTGCTTCTGGGCGTCGGACTCCACGCGCACCACCAGGCCCGAGTCGCCGAGACGGATCCGGTCGCCGGCGCGGGGGCCGTGCGCGGCCGCGTACGCGTGGGGGTCCATCGCCCGCTCCACCGGATTCATCGGCCCGCCCCCAGGTATCCGCAGGCGGCGGCCCTGCGCAGGGCCTCCTCCTTGGCGCCCGGCGCGTCCAGCGGGCCGTCGACGAGCCCCGCGAACCCGATCGCGGTCCGCCGGCCCCCGATCGGCACCAGACCCACCTCCACGCTCTCCCCCGGCCCGAACCGCACGGAGGAACCCGCCGGCACCGCGAGCCGCATCCCGTAGGCGGCCCCTCGGTCGAAGTCGAGCCGTGGGTTGGCCTCGAAGAAGTGGAAGTGCGAGGTCACGGAGACGGGCACATCCGCGGTGTTGGTGACCGTCAGCCGCACGGCCGCCTCGGCCTCGGCGTGCCCGGGACCCGGCAGGAGTGCGCCCGGAGCCAGGTCGCCCAGGCCGCCTTCGAGAGGACGGGAGACCACCGCGAGCCGGGAGCCGTCGTCGAAGACGGCCTCGACGTGCACCTCGGTGACGACGTCCGCGACACCCGGCAGCACGTCGTCCGGGCCGAGCACCGTGCGCGCCCGCTCGACGGCCTCGGCGAGCCGGGCGCCGTCGCGGGCCGCCTCGCACACCGTGTCGGCGATCAGTGCGGTCGCCTCCGGCACGTTCAGCCTGAGGCCGCGGGCCCTGCGGGCCCTGGCCAGCTCGGCGGCCGAGAACAGCAGCAGCCGGTCACGCTCCGTGGGAGTCAGTCGCACCGCGTCTCCTTGTCTCGCATCATTTAGAGCAACACTCTAAGCACGGAGCAGTGGCAGGGGAAGGCTTCAAAACTGTGAGTTTGAACGACACTCAAATCAAACGATGACCGGCGCTCGGCCCGATGACCAGGCGTACGACCCGACGACGACGAGGAACGGGCGCGCAAAAAAGGGGCCGCCCCGGACCCGAAGTCCGAAGCGGCCCCGACGGTGCGCGGCGGGCGTCAGCCCAGCTTGTGCATCCAGCCGTGGACGTCCTCGCGGTTGCCGCGCTGGATGTCCAGCAGGGCCTCGCGGAGCCTGAGGGTCACCTTGCCCGGCTCGCCACCCGACTGCTTCCACTCGGCACCGGCCCGCTTGACCGTCCCGACCGGGGTGATGACCGCCGCGGTGCCGCAGGCGAACACCTCGGTGAGGCTGCCGTTCTCCGAGTCGGCCTGCCACTCGTCGAGGGAGACACGGCGCTCCTCGGCCTCGTAGCCGAGGTCGCGGGCGACCGTCAGCAGGGAGTCACGCGTGACACCCTCCAGGATCGAGCCGGTGAGCGTCGGGGTGACGATCCTGTCCCCGTACACGAAGTAAAGGTTCATGCCACCCAGCTCCTCGACCCACTTGTGCTCCACGGCGTCGAGGTAGCAGACCTGGTCGCAGCCCTTGGCGGCGGCCTCCGCCTGGGCGAGCAGGGAGGCCGCGTAGTTGCCGCCCGTCTTCGCGTCGCCCATGCCTCCCGGAACCGCACGGACACGGTCCTCGGACGCCCAGATCGAGACGGGCTTCACACCGCCCGGGAAGTACGCGCCGGCCGGGGAGGCGATCACCAGGAAGAGGTACTCGTTGGCCGGCTTCACACCGAGGCCGACCTCGGTCGCGATCATGAAGGGGCGCAGGTACAGCGACTCCTCACCGCCGTGTGCCGGCACCCACGCCTTGTCCTGCTGGACCAGCGCGTCGCAGGCCTCGATGAACGTCTCCACCGGCAGCTCCGGCATCGCCAGGCGCCGGGCGGACCGCTGGAAGCGCCGGGCGTTCATCTCCGGGCGGAAGGTGGCGACCGAGCCGTCGGGCTGGCGGTAGGCCTTGAGACCCTCGAAGATCTCCTGCGCGTAGTGCAGGACGTTGGTGGCCGGGTCGAGGGAGATCGGCGCATACGGGACGAGCTGGCCGTCGTGCCAGCCCCGGCCCTCGGTCCACCTGATGGTCACCATGTGGTCGGTGAAGTGGCGGCCGAACCCGGGGTTGGCCAGGATCGCCACCCGCTCCGCGTCGGAGAGCGCGTGGGCGGAGGGCTTCAGCTCGATCGTGGGCGTCGTCATGTGTCGTTGTCCTTCACCGGTTGTCGTGGCGGGCCGCGCTCACGCCCGCACTGGCACGGCCAGTGCTTGGACGTCCGAGCATTCCCTCATACCGCGGCTCCGCGTTCGATTATCGCAAGGGGTGAGGCCGGACGAAACGGTGTGAATACGGCCCCATGGTTGCCCAGGGGTGGGTCGATGGTGACACCCGGCGCAGACATGGGAAAGCCGCCGGGCGCGATCGCGACCCGGCGGCTTACTCAGGGTGTGTGAGTGGCCCGGGTCAGCCGGCTACTCGTACGGCGAGCGCGTCGCCGATCTCGTCGGTGGTGCGGGCGGGCTTGCCCACGCGCTCGGCGAGGTCGGCGGAGACGGCCTCCTCGATACGGGCGGCCTCGGCCTCATGGCCGAGATGGCGCAGCAGGAGGGCGACCGACAGGACGGTGGCCGACGGGTCGGCCTTGCCCTGGCCCGCGATGTCGGGCGCCGAGCCGTGCACAGGCTCGAACATCGACGGGAACGCGCCGGACGGGTTGATGTTGCCGGAGGCGGCGACCCCGATGCCGCCGGAGATGGCGGCGGCGAGGTCGGTGATGATGTCGCCGAAGAGGTTGTCGGTGACGATCACGTCGAAGCGCTCGGGCTGGGTGACAAGGTAGATCGTCGCCGCGTCGACGTGCATGTACTCGGTGGTGACCTCGGGGAACTCCTCGCCGACCTTGTTGAAGATGTCCGTCCACAGGTGACCGGCGTGCACCAGCACGTTGTTCTTGTGGACGAGGGCCAGCTTCTTGCGGGGGCGGGCCTGCGCACGGGCGTAAGCGTCGCGCACGACACGCTCGATGCCGAAGGCCGTGTTCAGCGAGACCTCGGTGGCGACCGCGTGCGGGGTGCCGGTGCGGATGGTGCCGCCGTTACCCGTGTACGGGCCCTCGGTGCCTTCCCGGACCACCACGAAGTCGATCTCGGGCTGGCCGGCGAGCGGGGTCTGGACACCCGGGAGCAGCTTGGACGGCCGCAGGTTGACATGGTGGTCGAAGGCGAAGCGGAGCTTGAGCAGGAAGCCGCGCTCCAGGACGCCGGACGGGACCGAGGGGTCGCCGATCGCGCCGAGCAGGATCGCGTCGTGCTGCTTCAGCTGCTCCAGGTCGGCGTCGGTGAGGGTCTCACCGGTGGCGTGGTAGCGCCGGGCGCCGAAGTCGTACTCCTTGGTCTCCAGCTTCACATCCTGCGCGAGGACGGCGGAGAGGACCTTCAGCCCCTGGGCCACGACCTCCCGGCCGATGCCGTCACCGGGAATCACTGCGAGATTGATGCTGCGAGACATGACGGCACCGTACTCCTTGTCCCACGCAATGACACGGTGCGTCCGGGATACGGACAGACACGCGCGGGATTCGAGGTGCGGCGCGGTACGGGACCGCGCCGCACCTCACGGGCGCGGCTCCCGGCTCGGAAAGCGCCGCCCGCGGCGGCTCAGTGGCCGGTCTCGCCGCCGTTGTCCCGGCGGTCGAGGGCACGCTGGAGCGCGGCGGCGGCGTTCTTGCGGTCGGACTCACTGGTGCGGGAAACGTGACGGACTCGGCGGCGGGCGGTCGTCTCGGCCATGGGGAATCGACTCCTTCGAGATCCCGGAGCACGGAAAAAGGGTTACGAGACGCCGGAGGGGCGGGGAGCGGTGCCGCAGGGGTGACCTGCATGGGGCCCGGCTCTCGACCGCCATTCGCTGGATCGAGCGAGACGTTCGGCTCCTACAAAACTAAGCGAGGACCGGGCGTCTGTCTCCACAATTACTCGGACTTCCTACTATCTGAGACGGCGGACCGGCCCGCCCGGCCGTGCCGGCACCGACGGCGTCACCGGCCGTCAGAGCACGTCGCCGTCCCGCCAGTCGAAGACCAGCTTGTGCTTCGGATCGAGGGGTCCCGCGGCCGCCGGGCGCACGAAGGTGCAGTCCTCCTCGTCACGCAGCCGGACCACTCCGTGGGGGCCGAGGGCGCAGAGACGGCCGGACCACAGCTGCCAGCCCCGGGCCTTGTACAACGGGATGCCCTCGTCACTCGCGGAGAGCGCGCCGAGGTCGTAGGCACCGTCGATGATCCGCTCGATCTCGGCCATGACGCGCCCGCCGAACCCCCGGCGCCGTGCGTCCGGACGCACTCCCACGCCCTCGACGTACCCGACACGGAGCCAGCGCTTGCGGTACCGGACGCGTCGCTGGACGACCGACCCGTGTGCCGCAAGGCCCCGCTCGTCGCTCAGGAGGACGTGCATCCCGCCGAGCCCGTGCTCCCACTCCTCGTCGTCGTAGTCGCCGCCGAACGCCTCGTCCAGCAGGGCGCGGGCCGCCCGGAGTTCGGCCGGGTCGAGGTCGGCGGTGTGAGCGGTGCGCAGAGGGGTGGCCACGGGACCAGTATGACCTCCCCCCGGCGTTCTCCCACGTGACCGGCCTGCCGCCCACACGAGGCGGTACGACCTGCGAGGGCCGCATATGACGACCGCCCCCGCCCCGGGTGTGGTGACCCCGGGCGGGGGCGGTGCTCAGGGGGCGTCGGCCCCGTGCGGGCGGGTTCAGCCCATGTGCGGGTAGGTGTAGTCGGTCGGCGCGACCAGCGCCTCCTTGATGGCGCGGGTCAGGGTCCAGCGCAGCAGGTTCTGCGGGGCGCCCGCCTTGTCGTTGGTGCCGGAGGCGCGGCCGCCGCCGAAGGGCTGCTGGCCGACCACGGCGCCGGTCGACTTGTCGTTGATGTAGAAGTTGCCGGCCGCGTAGCGCAGCTTCCGAGCCGTGTACGCCGCCGCGGCGCGGTCGTTCGCGATGACCGAGCCCGTCAGGGCGTAGTCGGAGACCGACTCCATCTGGGTGAGCATCTCGTCGTACTTCTCGTCCTCGTAGACGTGCACCGCGAGGATCGGGCCGAAGTACTCGGTCGTGAAGACCTCGTTCTCCGGATCGGTGCACTCGATGACGGTCGGACGGACGAAGTAGCCGACCGAGTCGTCGTACGAGCCGCCCGCGACGATCGTGCAGGTCGGGTCCTCCTTGGCACGGTCGATGGCGGCCTTGTTCTTCGCGAAGGCACGCTCGTCGATCACGGCGCCGATGAAGTTCGACAGGTCGGTGACGTCACCCATGGTCAGGTAGTCGACCTCGGCCGCGAACTCCTCCTTGAAACCGGAGTTCCAGATGGAGGCCGGGATGTAGGCGCGCGAGGTCGCCGAGCACTTCTGGCCCTGGTACTCGAAGGCACCGCGGGTGAGCGCCGTCTTGAGGACCGCGCGGTCGGCGCTCGGGTGCGCGACCAGGAAGTCCTTGCCGCCGGTCTCGCCGACCAGGCGCGGGTAGGAGCGGTACTTCTCGATGTTGTTGCCGACCGTCTTCCACAGGTACTGGAAGGTCTTGGTCGACCCGGTGAAGTGGATGCCGGCGAGGTCGCGGTGCTCGAGGGCGACCTTGGAGACCTCGATGCCGTCACCGGTGACGAGGTTGATGACGCCCTTGGGCAGGCCCGCCTCCTCCAGCAGCTGCATCAGCAGCACCGCCGCGTGGGTCTGGGTCGGGGACGGCTTCCAGACCACCACGTTGCCCATGAGGGCGGGGGCGGTGGGCAGGTTGGCCGCGATCGCCGAGAAGTTGAACGGGGTGATCGCGTAGACGAAGCCCTCCAGCGGGCGGTGGTCCAGGCGGTTCCAGACACCCGGGGAGTTGGCCGGGGGCTGCTCGGCCAGGATCTGGCGGGCGTAGTGGACGTTGAAGCGCCAGAAGTCGACCAGCTCGCACGGGCTGTCGATCTCCGCCTGCTGCGCGGTCTTCGACTGGCCGAGCATGGTGGAGGCGGCGATCGTCTCGCGCCAGGGGCCGGCCAGCAGCTCGGCGGCGCGCAGGATGATCGCGGCGCGGTCGTCGAAGGACATCGCGCGCCAGGCGGGGGCGGCGGCGAGGGCCGCGTCGATGGCGTCCCGCGCGTCCTGCTGGGTGGCGTGGTGCAGGGTGCCGAGAACCGCCTGGTGGTTGTGCGGCTGCACCACCTGGAACGGCTCGCCGCCGCCCATGCGCTTCTCGCCGCCGATGGTGCACGGCAGGTCGATCGGGTTGTCGGCCAGCTCCTTGAGCTTGGCCTCCAGCCGGGCGCGCTCGGGCGAACCGGGGGCGTAGCCGTGCACCGGCTCGTTGACGGGGGTGGGGACCTGGGTCACAGCGTCCATGGGGTACCTCTTCCGAGTGATTCTCGGGCTCCAGCCCGGGGGAGGTGAAGCGGTTGCGTATGGTGAGCAGCGGTCAGGGCCTGACCTTCACGGACTCGCTGCGGCGAGCTCGCGAGAAGCCTCTTCGGGGGCGGAGTCACGGGTTCCGTAACTCCTTTCCGCGGAACCGGGTCCGGCTCCGCCGGCCGCGGGGCGGTGGCCGTTGTTCTCCGGACAATCCCCGGAGGGCCACAGTCACCGCTCATCCCGCGCATCAGCCCTTGCTGACCATCGAGCGGGCGAAGAAGCGGACGTTCGCCGGCTTCTCGGCCAGACGGCGCATGAAGTAGCCGTACCAGTCGGTGCCGTAGGCGGTGTAGACGCGCATGCGGTGGCCCTCGGCGGCCAGCCGCAGGTGCTCCTCGCCGCGGATGCCGTACAGCATCTGGAACTCGTACTCGTCGAGCTTGCGTCCGGCGCGCCGGGCGATGTCCTGCGCGATGGCGATGATCCGCGGGTCGTGGGAGCCGATCATCGGGTATCCCTCGCCCTCCATGAGGGTCTTCAGGATGCGGACGTACGCCTTGTCGATCTCGTGCTTGTTCTGGTACGCGACCGACGCGGGCTCCTTGTACGCCCCCTTCACGATACGCACCCGGCTGCCGCTCGCGGCGAGACGGCGGGCGTCGGCCTCGGTGCGGAAGAGGTACGCCTGGATCACGCAGCCGGTACCGGGGAAGTCCTTCCGCAGCTCCTCGTGGATGGCGAACATCGAGTCCAGAGTGGTGTGGTCCTCGGCGTCCAGGGTGACCGTGGTGCCGATCGCGGCGGCGGCCTCGACGACCGGGCGCACATTGGCGAGGGCCAGCTCGTGGCCGCCGGGAAGCGCCTGGCCGAACATCGAGAGCTTGACGGACATCTCGGCCCTCGCGCCGAGCCCCAGCTCCTCGAGGCGGCCGATCAGCTCCAGGTACGCGTCCCGCGCGGCCATGGCCTGCTCCGGGGTCGTGATGTCCTCCCCGACGACGTCCATGGTGACCTCGAGGCCCTTGCCGGTGAGGTCCTCGATGATCGGGACGATCTCGTCGACGGTCTCGCCGGGGATGAAGCGGTCCACGACCGACTTCGTCACCGGGGCGGCCGAGATCAGACGGCGCATCCGGTCGCTGCGCGACGCGGCGAGAATCACGGGACCCAGCACGGGCACCTCCACAAGGGCAACAGGAGGCCGAATCCCGACGATTCGGGTACGGCACGGAGAACCACCGTGAAACCTATGGATTGCTCCGATCGTCGGCCATCGACAGCTGTCACGCATCCGTGCCCTGGATCTCAGACATCTGTATGAGCGTCGTGGGGGAATGCGGGAGAATGCCCGTGTGGCGGATGTCTTCAAGCCGGGCCGGGGCGACTACCAGGAACTCGTCGACGAGATCTCGGCGCTGCTCGGCGCCCCCGCGACCCTGGAGAACCGGGACTTCGAGCTGATCGCCTTCGCGGCCTACGACAGTGACGGGGAGTTCGACGAGGCGTCCCTCGACCCGGTCCGCACCCGCTCGATCCTCACCCGCCGCTCCACGGCGGCGGTGCGCACCTGGTTCGAGGGCTTCGGCATCGCCCGTGCCACCGGTCCCGTGCGCATTCCGCCGACTCCGGAGGCGGGTGTCTACCGGGGGCGGATCTGTCTGCCCGTACGCCATCGGGGCGTCGTCCTCGGCTATGTGTGGCTGCTCGCCGACGAGCCGGGCCCGTCCGAGGCGCAGCTGTCCGCCGCGATGGAGGTCGCCGCCCGCATCGGCGCGCTGCTCGCGGACGAGGTGCAGGCGGGCGCGGATCTGACGCGCGAGCTGCGGGCGGTCCTGACCGCCGAGCGGGGCTGGCA
The DNA here is from genome assembly GCF_021462825.1 of Streptomyces glomeratus. Taxonomy (GTDB): domain Bacteria; phylum Actinomycetota; class Actinomycetes; order Streptomycetales; family Streptomycetaceae; genus Streptomyces; species Streptomyces glomeratus. Next base: position 188,031 of record NZ_JAKEEB010000007.1, read on the forward strand.
GCAGGAGGCGGCGGTGGCCGAGCTGCGGACGGCGCTGGGCGTGCGGGGCGAGGGCCTGCACACGGTGGTCTGCGTCGCCCCCTGGCCCTCGTCCGATCCGGACGACGCCCCCTCGGTCCGTACGATCCCGGCGGCGACCGCGCTGTGCACGGTGCCGTGGGGCCCGAGCGGCCAGAGCCTGGCCCTGCTGGTGCGGCTGCGCTCGGCGGACGTGCCGGCCCCGGCGCTCACGGCGGCCTCGCGGCTGCTGCGGGAGGCGGAGGTGACCCGTGGCGGCGGACTGACGGCGGCCGGGGTGGCCGGTGCCCGCCATGGCCTGGCCGAGTTGGGCGTCGCGTGGCAGGAGGCGTCGGCGGCGGCCCGTGCGGCCCTGGCCGAGCCCGGGTTCGGCCCGGTCGCGCAGTGGTCGTCGATCGGGCCGTACCGCCTGCTGACGTCGCTCCCGCGCGAGGCGGCCCACGATCCGGCCGTCCGGGTCCTGCTGTCCCCCGCCCATCGCGAACTGGCCCGCACGGCCGAGGTGTTCCTGGACTGCGCGGGCCAGGCGGGCCGCACCGCGGCGGAACTGGGCATCCACCGCCAGACCCTCTACTACCGCCTGTCCCGGGTCGAACAGCTCACCGGCCTGGACCTGGACGACGGCGAGGACCGCCTGCTGCTGCACATGGCGCTGAAGGGAGCGCGGCTCTAGCTTCGGGCGGCTTCCAGCACGCGGCGGAGCCCTTCGGTGAGCTGGTCGGCGTCGGTGGCGGTGTCCGGGTCGAAGAGCCACTGCACCATGAGGCCCTGGAGGAGGGTCTGGTAGAAGCGGCCCTCGGTGTCGACGGTCTCCTTGTCGAGGTCGCTCTCGGGGACGTCGTTGAACAGAGGAATGATTCCCGAGCGGCCCTCCTCCTGCGCCTGGGCGAGCAGCTTGCGCACCTCCGGCACCCGGTCGCCCTGGAGGATGAGCTCGAAGCTCAGCAGCCAGATCGCCCGTGATCCGGGAACCGAACGGATGATGTTCGTCCACACCTCCCGGAACCGGTCGAGCGACCGCGGTGGCGTGCGTGTCTCGCCGCCGGCTCCCCAGCCGGGCCCGTAACGGTCGCCCATCTCCTGGACCAGCGAGACGTACGCCTCCACCAGCAGCGCGTCCTTCGAGCCGTAGTGGTAGCCGATCGAGGCGAGGTTGGTCCCGGACTCCTTGACGATGTCGCGCGCGGTCGTGCGCACGAAGCCCTTCTCCAGCAGGCAGCGCTTGGCGCCCTCGAGCAGATCCTCACGATGTCCCATGCGGTCCACCCTAGCGCCCGTCCATACAGCCGTCCTAGACGCATGACTTATACAAGCGTTCTAGACAAGCGTTTAAGACGCCCGTACAGTCCCTGTCATGACGAACTCGACGAGCAACGCCTCGACTTCGGCCACCCGGGCCGGCCGCCGTGAATGGACGGCCCTCGGCGTCCTGATGCTTCCGCTGCTGCTGGTCTCGATGGACGTCTCGGTCCTGTACTTCGCGATCCCGGCGATCAGCGCGGACCTGGAGCCGAGCAGCACCCAGCAGCTGTGGATCTTCGACATCTACGCCTTCGTCCTCGCCGGGCTGCTGATGACGATGGGCTCGCTGGGCGACCGCATCGGCCGCCGCAGGCTGCTGCTGATCGGAGCCACCGCCTTCGGGGCCGCCTCACTGGCGGCGGCCTACGCGAACAGCGCCGAGACCCTGATAGCGGCCCGCGCGGTCCTCGGCATCGGCGGCGCCACCCTGATGCCGTCCACGATGGCCCTGATCCGCACGATGTTCACCGACCCGGCCCAGCGGGCGAAGGCGATCGGAATGTGGTCCGGGGTGATGACGGCCGGTATCGCGCTCGGCTCGGTGATGAGCGGCGTCCTGGTCCAGTACTTCTGGTGGGGCTCGGTCTTCCTGGTCAATCTGCCGGCGATGGCCCTGCTGCTGATCCTCGGCCCCTTCCTGCTCCCGGAGTCGAAGGACCCCGCGCCCGGCCGCTTCGACCTCCTCGGCGTCCCGCTGTCGATGGCGGCGGTGCTCCCGGTGATCTACGGCCTGAAGGAGATCCCGTCGGAGGGCTGGAACGTCCGGTACGTCGTCTCGATCACCGTGGGTCTGCTCTTCGCGGCGCTGTTCGTCCACCGCCAGCGCACCTCGGCCTCCCCGATGATCTCCCCGGCCCTGTTCCGCGGACGGGGCTTCGCCCCCGCCGTGGTTCTGAACCTCGTCTCCTCGTTCGCGATGATGGGCTCGGCGTACTTCACCACCCAGTACCTGCAGTCGGTGCTCGGCAAGAGCGCGATGGAGGCGGCCCTGTGGGCGCTGCTGCCCTCCGTCCCGATCGGCATGGCGGCCCCCATCGCCACCCAGCTGGTCCAGAAGGGCGTCAACCGTGCCTATGTCGTCTGCGCGGGCTTCGCGATCGCCGCGGCCGGCTACGCAATGCTCGCCCTCGCCGGCTCGGACGCGCTCTGGCTGGTGCTGGCCGCGTGCGGCGTCCTCGCCTCCGGGATCGTCGTCGCCATCTCCCAGATGACGGACCTGGCGCTGAGCGCGGCCCCGGTCGAACGGGCCGGATCCGCCTCCTCCCTCCTGGAGACCGGTGCGGAGTTCGGCGGCGCCCTCGGTATGGCGGTCCTCGGCTCGATCGGTACGGCGGTCTACCGCCACGAGATCCCGTCCTCGGCGCCGGCCCCGGCCCACGAGACGCTGGGCGGCGCGCTGGCCGTCGCCGGCCGGCTTCCGGGCCACACGGGCGACGCCCTGGCGACGGCCGCGCGGGAGGCGTTCACCAGCGGGATGAACGGGGCGGGGATCGCGGGGGCGCTGGTCCTCGTGGGGGCCTCGGTCTGTGCGGCGGCGACACTGCGCCGGATCCACGTCCGGGAGGCGACGGAGGCGGAGAAGAGCGCCGCCTGAGGGCACCCGCACACAGGCGAACGCCGGACGGGCTGGCAGACCAGCCCGTCCGGCGTTCCAGGACGAGTCCGTTCAGGGCGAACGGGGCCGGGGACCGCGCCCCGGATACGGCGACCTCAATCGGCGGTCACCCGGACGAACGGCAACCTCAGACGAGGTTCACCGAGCGGGCGGACGTCGCGCCGATCTCCTCGGCCACCTCGGTCAGAACGTTCTGCGACACCGTGTCGTCGACCGTGAGGACCGCAAGAGCCTCACCGCCCGCGATGTCACGGGCGACCTGCATCCCCGCGATGTTGATGCCGGCCTCGCCGAGGATGCGGCCCAGCGTGCCGACCACACCCGGGCGGTCGGTGTAGCGCAGCACGACCATGTGGTCGGCGAGCGCCAGGTCCACGTCGTAGTCGCCCACCGCCACGATCTTCTGGTGGTGCTTGGGGCCGGCCAGGGTGCCGGACACCGACACCTCCTCGCCGCCCGCGAGCGTGCCGCGCACCGTGACCACGTTGCGGTGGTCCGAGGCCTCCGAGCTGGTGGTCAGGCGCACCTCGACACCGCGCTCCTGGGCGAACAGCGGCGCGTTGACGTACGAGACCGTCTCGGCCACGACGTCCTCGAACACACCCTTGAGTGCGGACAGCTCGAGCACCTTGACGTCGTGCTGGGTGATCTCGCCGTACACCTCGACATCGAGCCGGACGGCGACCTCGCCCGCGAGCGCGGTGAAGATGCGGCCGAGCTTCTCGGCGAGCGGCAGCCCCGGCTTGACGTCCTCGGCGATGACACCGCCCTGCACGTTCACCGCGTCCGGGACCAGCTCGCCGGCGAGCGCGAGGCGCACCGACTTGGCGACCGCGATGCCCGCCTTCTCCTGCGCCTCGTCCGTCGAGGCGCCCAGGTGCGGGGTGCACACGACCTGGTCCAGCTCGAACAGCGGCGAGTCCGTGCACGGCTCCTTCGCGTACACGTCCAGGCCCGCGCCCGCGACGCGGCCCTCCTTCAGCGCCGAGTACAGCGCCTCCTCGTCGACGATCCCGCCGCGCGCGGCGTTGACGATACGGACGCTCGGCTTGACCTTGTGCAGCGCCTCGTCGCCGATCAGACCGAGGGTCTCGGGGGTCTTCGGCAGGTGGACGGTGATGAAGTCGGAGACCTCGAGCAGCTCATCGAGGGACAGCACCTTGACGCCCATCTGCGCGGCCCGGGCGGGCTGGACGTAGGGGTCGTAGGCGACGACCTTCATGCCGAACGCGGACATCCGCTGCGCGACCAGCGCGCCGATCCGGCCGAGGCCGACCACACCGAGGGTCTTCTCGGCGAGCTCGACGCCCGTGTACTTGCTGCGCTTCCACTCGCCGTTCTTCAGCGCGGCATTGGCCTGGGGGATGTTGCGGGCCGTGGAGATGATCAGACCGCAGGCCAGCTCGGCGGCGGTCACGATGTTCGAGGTGGGGGCGTTGACGACCATCACGCCGGCCTTGGTGGCGGCGGAGACGTCCACGTTGTCGAGGCCGACGCCGGCTCGCGCGACGACCTTCAGCTTCTGCGCGGCGGCGACGGCCTCCGCGTCGACCTTCGTCGCGGAGCGGATCAGGATGGCGTCGACGTCGGCGATCGCCGACAGCAGCTCCGCGCGGTCCGCACCGTTGCAGTGCCGGATCTCGAAGTCCGGGCCGAGTGCGTCGACGGTCGCGGGCGACAGCTCTTCAGCGATGAGTACCGTGGCTTTTCGACTGGGGTACGAGCTCACGTGAGTCCTCACATGTCCAATGCGGACGGCCGTCCCGACGGCCGCAGGCGGTGGAGGGGGCTAGCCGCGTGGAAGACGCACGACGCTGTGGGCCTGAACGCGTTTGTTGTTGAGCAGTCTAGTGGCGCCGCACGTGTCGTATTACGCCGTTGCGGAAGGATCACCCGTCCGTGGCTGGACGGGGTGGACAACGTCTCATTCCAGACGTTACCCCGGGTTCGCCGAAGGGGCCGGAGCAGAATGCTCCGGCCCCTTCGGCCGCGAGGCCTACGCCTCCTCGTTCACCCAGCTCATGAGCTTGCGCAGCTCCTTGCCGGTGGTCTCCAGCAGGTGCTCGGAGTCCTGCTTCTTGTACTCGTTGTACTTCTTCAGACCGCCGTGGTACTCGTCCATCCAGTTGCGGGCGAACGTGCCGTCCTGGATCTCGGCGAGGACCTTCTTCATCTCGGCCTTGGTGGCGTCGGTGATGATGCGGGGGCCGGTGACGTAGTCGCCCCACTCGGCGGTCTCGGAGACCGACCAGCGCATCTTCTCCAGGCCGCCCTCGTACATGAGGTCGACGATCAGCTTCAGCTCGTGCAGGCACTCGAAGTAGGCGATCTCCGGCTGGTAGCCCGCCTCGACCAGGGTCTCGAAGCCGGCCTTCACCAGGGCGGAGGCGCCACCGCACAGGACGGCCTGCTCGCCGAACAGGTCGGTCTCGGTCTCCTCGGTGAAGGTCGTCTTGATGACGCCGGCACGGGTGCCGCCGATGCCCTTGGCGTAGGAGAGGGCCAGCGCGAAGGCGTTGCCGGTGGCGTCCTGCTCGACGGCCGCGATGCAGGGAACGCCGCGGCCCTCCTCGTACTGGCGGCGCACCAGGTGGCCCGGCCCCTTCGGGGCGACCATGCAGACGTCCACACCGGCCGGGGGCTTGATGAAGCCGAAGCGGATGTTGAAGCCGTGGCCGAAGAACAGCGCGTCGCCGTCCTTCAGGTTGGGGGCGATGGACTCCTCGTAGACCTGGGCCTGGATCGGGTCCGGGACCAGGATCATGATCACGTCGGCCTCGGCGGCGGCCTCGGCCGGGGCCACCACGCGCAGCCCCTGCTCCTCGGCCTTCGCCTTGGACTTGGAGCCCTCGGGCAGACCGACCCGCACGTCGACACCCGAGTCGCGCAGCGACAGCGCGTGGGCGTGGCCCTGGCTGCCGTAGCCGATGACCGCGACCTTGCGGCCCTGGATGATGGACAGGTCGGCGTCAGCGTCGTAGAACAGCTCGGCCACTTTGGGTTCTCTCCTTGTGTACGGATGGTGCGTCCCACCGTATGACGGCGGGGAGAAGGGAAGTTTCGGGGTCTCGGCATACGGGCGGCCGGCGGCCTGCCGGCCGCCCGTTTCCGGACGTACGGGAATGTTCCCGGGTGTCCTAGGCGGACCGGTCGAGGGCGCGCAGCGACCTGTCCGTGATCGAACGGGCGCCGCGGCCGATCGCGATCGTGCCGGACTGGACCAGTTCCTTGATGCCGTAGGGCTCCAACATCTTCAGCATGGCGGACAGCTTGTCGCTGCTGCCGGTGGCCTCGATGGTGACGGCCTCCGGGGAGACGTCCACGGTCTTGGCGCGGAACAGCTGGACGATCTCGACGATCTGGGAGCGCGTCTCGTTGTCGGCGCGCACCTTCACCAGAACGAGTTCACGCTGAACGGCCTGGGACGGCTCCAGTTCGACGATCTTCAGGACGTTGACGAGCTTGTTGAGCTGCTTGGTGACCTGTTCGAGAGGCAGGTCCTCGACGTTGACCACGATGGTGATGCGGGAGATGTCGGGATGCTCGGTGACACCGACCGCGAGCGAGTCGATGTTGAAGCCGCGGCGGGAGAACAGGGCGGCGATCCGGGCGAGGATGCCGGGCGTGTTCTCGACGAGGACCGAGAGGGTGTGCTTGGACATGGTTCTCACTCAGCTCTCTCTCAGTCGTCCTCGTTGTCGCCGAAGTCGGGGCGGACGTCCCGAGCGGCCATGATCTCGTCATTGGAGGTGCCGGCGGCGACCATCGGCCACACCATCGCGTCCTCGTGGACGACGAAGTCCACGACGACCGGGCGGTCGTTGATGGAGTTCGCCTCCTCGATGACCTTGTCCAGGTCGTCCGGGGACTCGCAGCGGATCGCGTGGCAGCCCATGGCCTCCGACAGCTTCACGAAGTCGGGGACGCGGGTGCCCCGGGCCTCCGGGTTGACGTCGTCCGGGCCGGAGTGCAGCACCGTGTTGGAGTAGCGCTGGTTGTAGAAGAGGGTCTGCCACTGGCGGACCATCCCGAGGGCGCCGTTGTTGATGATGGCGACCTTGATCGGGATGTTGTTCAGGGCACAGGTCGTCAGCTCCTGATTCGTCATCTGGAAGCAGCCGTCGCCGTCGATCGCCCACACGGTCCGGTCGGGCTGCCCGGCCTTCGCTCCCATGGCGGCCGGGACCGCGTAGCCCATCGTCCCGGCACCGCCGGAGTTCAGCCAGGTGGCGGGCTTGTCGTACTGGATGAAGTGCGCGGCCCACATCTGGTGCTGTCCGACGCCCGCCGCGAAGACCGTGCCCTCCGGAGCGAGCTGCCCGATGCGCTCGATGACCTGCTGCGGCGACAGGGAGCCGTCGTCCGGCAGGTCGTAGCCGAGCGGGTAGGTGTCGCGCCAGCGGGAGAGGTCCTTCCACCAGGCGGTGTAGTCGCCCCGGTGGCCCTCGCTGTGCTCCTTCTGGACCGCCTGGACGAGGTCGGCGATGACCTCCCGGGCGTCACCCACGATCGGCACGTCAGCGGCGCGGTTCTTGCCGATCTCGGCCGGGTCGATGTCGGCGTGGACGATCTTGGCGTAGGGGGCGAAGCTGTCCAGCTTGCCGGTGACACGGTCGTCGAAGCGGGCTCCGAGGGCGACGATCAGGTCGGCCTTCTGCAGCGCGGTGACGGCGGCGACCGAGCCGTGCATGCCCGGCATCCCCACGTGCAGCGGGTGGCTGTCGGGGAATGCGCCGAGCGCCATCAGGGTGGTGGTGACGGGCGCTCCGGTGAGTTCCGCGAGGACCTTCAGCTCTGCGGTGGCCTTGGCCTTCAGGACGCCGCCGCCGACGTAGAGGACGGGCCGCTTCGCGGAGGTGATCAGCTTGGCTGCCTCGCGGATCTGCTTGGCGTGCGGCTTGGTCACCGGGCGGTAGCCGGGCAGGTCCGTGACGGGCGGCCAGCTGAAGGTGGTCCGGGCCTGGAGGGCGTCCTTGGCGATGTCGACGAGGACCGGGCCCGGGCGGCCGGTGGAGGCGATGTGGAACGCCTCCGCGATCGTGCGGGGGATGTCCTCGGCCTTGGTCACGAGGAAGTTGTGCTTGGTGATCGGCATGGTGATGCCGACGATGTCCGCTTCCTGGAAGGCGTCGGTGCCGATCGCCTTGGAGGCGACCTGGCCGGTGATCGCGACCAGCGGGACCGAGTCCATGTGGGCGTCCGCGATGGGGGTGACCAGGTTGGTGGCGCCGGGACCCGAGGTCGCCATGCAGACGCCGACCTTGCCGGTGGCCTGCGCGTAGCCGGTGGCCGCGTGGCCCGCACCCTGCTCGTGCCGCACCAGCACGTGGCGCACCCGCCGGGAGTCCATCAGCGGGTCGTACGCCGGAAGGATCGCACCGCCGGGAATACCGAATACCGTCTCGGCGCCGACCTCCTCGAGAGAGCGGATGAGGGACTGCGCACCCGTGACGTGCTCGGGCGCGGACTGGTGTCCTCCGGATCGGGGCCGCGGCTGCGGGTGATGGGCCCCGGTGGCCTGCTCGGTCATCGGCATTCTCTTCTCGATGCTGAGGGTTTTTGCGAGGTTCGGGCGTTGTTCGACAGGTGCGTGTGCAACAAAAAACCCCTCGTGCCGGTAGGCAAGCGAGGGGAGCGCGCCGGGTGTGGTCGCTGGGTGTTCCGGTTCATTTCCGGTGGGTCCCAGCTCAGCCGACGCGCTGTCCAAGTACGAGAATTCGGGTGCGCATGGCACTGACCCTCCCCCCGGCACGCCATCACTGTCAAGTGGGTGGGACGGGAGTCTCATTATGTGAGCGTAGGGCGTTCCCACCGCCGAAAACGGCAGGCACACCGCTTGTGTACAGGGCCGCTCCCCCGATCGCGAACGCCGGCGCCGGCTCCACCGGGCCATGCGGCACGGCACAGTGGCCGGAAGTGAGCGCCCGGCGCAGCCGGTGCTCGTCCAGCGGTCCCGAGAATGCCATGCCCTGCCCGTGCGTACAGCCCATCGCGCGCAGGGCGACGACCTGCTCGGGCAGATCCACCCCGTCGGCGACCGACTGCAGGCCGAGGTCCGTGGCGATGCGCAGCAGCCCACTGGTGATCTTGTGCAGGCGCGCGGACTCCACGACGCCCTCGACCAGGCCGCGGTCGAGCTTGAGTACGTCCACGGGGAGCCGGCGCAGCGCCGTGATCGCCGCGTAGCCGCTGCCGAGTCCGTCCAGGGCGACCCGGACGCCGATCCTGCGCAGTGCGCCGAGTCTGCGCTCCAGCTCGTCCAGGGAGACCTTGGGGTCGATGTCGGACAGCTCGATGACCAGGGCGCCCGAGGTCAGGCCGTGCCGCGTGAGCAGGCCCTCCACCGAGCCGAGGGGCAGGGAGCGGTCGAGAAGGCGGCGGGCGCTCATCCGTACGACGACGGGCACGGCGAGCCCGGTCGCGTTGCGTTCGGCGGCCTGCTGGACTGCCTCCTCCAGCATCCAGCGGCCGAGTTCGGCGGCCTTGTCGCTGTCCTCGGAGACCCGCAGGAACTCCGCGGGGGTGAAGAGCACACCCTGGGAGGAGCGCCAGCGCGCCTGGGCGCTGACGGATGCGATCCGGCCGTCCTGGAGCGACACGACGGGCTGGTGCAGCAGGGTGAACTCGCCGTCGTGCAGCGCGGCCCGCAGCCGGGTGGCCAGCTCGCCCTTGCGTACGACGTCCTGCTGCATCTGGGGCGCGTACAGCTCGACGCGGCCCTTGCCGGCGGCCTTGGCGCGGTACATGGCGAGGTCGGCGTTGCGCAGCAGTTCGCCCGCGCCCAGTCCCGGCTCCGCGAAGGCCACTCCGATGGACGCCGCCACCCGGACATCGTTGCCGTCGATGTCGTACGGCTGTGAGAGGGTCGCCCGGAGCCGGTCGGCGAGTTCCAGGATGTGTCCCTCGCGGGCGGCGCGGTCTCGGGTGCCGTCGCCGACGATGAGGGCGGCGAACTCGTCACCGCCCAGGCGGGCGGCGGTGTCCCCCTGCCGTACCGAGTCCTGGAGTCTGCGGGCGGCCTGGACGAGCAGTTCGTCGCCGGCCTGGTGCCCGATGGTGTCGTTGACCGCCTTGAAGCCGTCGAGGTCGATGAAGAGGACCGCCGTGTTCCGCAGGGCGGCGCCGCGGTCGGAGGCGCGGCGGCCGGAGAGCCCCTGCTGGACGCGCTTGGTGAACAGGGCGCGGTTGGGCAGATCGGTGAGCGGGTCGTGCTCGGCGTTGTGCTGGAGCTGTGCCTGCAGGCGCACTCGTTCGGTGACGTCGCGGCTGTTGAAGATCAGGCCGCCCTCGTGGCGGTTGACGGTGGACTCGACGTTGAGCCAGCCGCCGTCGCCGGACCTGAAGCGGCACTCGATACGGGTGGTGGGTTCATCGATGGGGCTGACGGCGAGGAAGCGGCGCACCTCGTGGACCACGCAGCCCAGGTCCTCCGGGTGGATGAGCGCGGCGAGCTCGGTGCCGACGAGCTCCTCGGCGGGGCGTCCGTAGACACCCGCGGCGGCCGGGGAGACGTATCTGAGGATGCCGCTGGGGGCGGCGATCATGATGACGTCGCTGGAGCCCTGTACCAGGGAGCGGAAGTGGTTCTCCTTCTGCGCGAGTTCCTGGGTGAGGGTGATGTTGTCGAGCAGCATGATGCCTTGGCGGACGACGAGCGCGAGGACCACGGCTCCCGCGGTGATGAGCACCACGCGGTCGACGCTGTGGCCGTTGAGGACGTTGTAGAGGATCCCCAGGGTGCAGACGGCGGCGGCCAGGTAGGGGGTGAGCGCGGCCAGCGATCCGGAGATCGGGCGCGTGGCCGGGTAGCGGTCGCGGTCGGCTCCGTGGGGGACCCCGGTCGGATAGCGGTCGCGCGCGGGCTGCTGCACGGAGGTGTGAACCGCCTGCCGCGGGAGCACGGACGCGTGTTCCCGTCCCCGGCCCGCCCGTGCGGAGTCCGGCCGGCGCCGGCCCGGTACGTGCGCGTGCACCACGCGCGCGTGGGCGTGGCCGCGCCGCAGTCGGTTCCGGGTGCCGACCCAGGGCGCGTACGCGAGGAGCAGCGAGCCGGAGAACCATCCGGCGTCCAGCAGTTGCCCCGAGTGGTAGCTGTTGTGCAGCAGCGGCGAGGTGAACAGGGCGTCGCACATCACGGTCAGGGCGAGCGCGCCGATGGCGGTGTTGACCGCCGACCGGTTGACCGCCGAGCGCCGGAAGTGGAGTGCGACCACCATGCTGATCAGGGCGATGTCCAGCAGGGGGTAGGCGAGCGACAGCGCGGCGTGCGCGACGCTCGGCCCGTCGAATCTCGCCGCCTGGGCGAGCGCGAGGCTCCACGACAGGGTGAGCAGCGAGCCGCCGATCAGCCACGCGTCAAGCGCGAGGCATACCCAACCCGCCTTGGTGACGGGCCTTTTGGCGAGCACGAGCAGTCCTACGATGGCGGGGGGAGCGAAGCAGAGGAAGCAGAAGTCGGCGAAGCTGGGCGAGGGGACTGCGCGGTCGAGGACGACCTCGTACCAGCCCCAGACGCCGTTGCCCAGTGAGGCCATGGCGGAGGAGAGCGCGAACAGCAGCCAGGCGGGTCGAAAGCGGCTGCGGCTGCGACGGGCGTAGACAAAGCAGGAGACCGATGCGGTGCCCGCCGCGAGGCTCAGGCCGAAGTCACCCATGAAGAGCGCGAGGCTCCGGCAACCCCAGTCGAGCGCGGAACCGACGGCGTATCCCGCGCACACCAGGGTCAGGACCAGTTGCGGAACCAGGCGCGTCCGGCATCCGTGGTCCGGACGGCCGACCGGCAGTGCTCCGGGGGAAGTCACCGGATCCTCCCGGTCCGGGGGGCCGCCGGGTCCCGCTGGTCCCGGTGCGCTGGGTGCGCATGCCTCTTGCGGCCGCTGTGCCTGCGGTGGTGATGATGATGACCGCCGTGTCCGCTGTGGACGCGTCTGCGCGTCGTCGCCCGCCAGGGTCGCAGCCCGCGACCCCGCCGCGTCGGATCGTTCGTCCATAGGCCGTGCATCGCCCGTCGCCCCCCTCGCATGTCTCAAAGTTCAGTCCCCGGCGCCGAACGGTGCGCGGCGCAGCCCCTGTCCGGGACGATACACCAGTCTCGTCACTCAGGGACATAGCTTCTCTACGCTCAGTGACGACCAGCGAGGATGCGCGTACGTACCGCGTACGAGGGACTGCGGAGCGTACTGGAAGCGGACGGGGGGACAACGGGGAACGACACGTGCGCCGGTGGTGCGCCCCCTCGAAAGGCAGGCGCGCGGACGGCGGCGATGGCGTGAAACATACGCCCCCGGGCCGTCCCGGCAGCCGCAGCCGGCCCCCGCCCCGTCCCGGCGCACCGGCCTATTCGAGACCGGTCGTCAAAACCACATTCGCCATCGGTTCCCCCTGCGCGAAACGGTTCAGCTGGGCACTCAGAAGGCGTGTGGCGCGGGGCCGGAAAGCCGAAGTGGGACCGCCCACATGAGGAGTGATCAGCACGCCCGGCGCATGCCACAAGGGGTGTCCCGCGGGCAGCGGTTCGGGATCCGTGACGTCGAGGGCGGCCGTGATGCGGCCGGTCTCCAGCTCGGCCAGCAGCGCCTTGGTGTCGACGACGCCGCCGCGCGCGACGTTGACGAGCAGCGCCCCGTCCTTCATCCGGGCCAGGAAGCCCGCGTTGACCAGGCCTTTCGTCTCCGCCGTGAGCGGCGTGACGACCACCACGACATCGGCGTCGGGAAGAAGTTCCGACAATCGGGAGAGGGGATGCACGGGACCGCGCGCCGACTCACGCTCGCGGCGCGCGATGCGCGCCACCCGCGCGACCTCAAAAGGCGCGAGCCGGTCCTCGACGGCGGCGCCGACCGAGCCGTATCCGACGATGAGGACGGACTTGTCGGCGAGTGCGGGACGGAAACCGGAACGCCACTCCTCGCGGTCCTGTCCCCGGACGAAATCGGGGATGCCGCGCAGCGAGGCGAGGATGAGGGTCAGCGCGAGCTCGGCGGTGCTGGCGTCGTGCACCCCGCGCGCGTTGCACAGCTGCACCCCGTCGGGCAGCAGCGGCAGGCCCGGTTCGACGTGGTCGAAGCCGGCGGAGAGCGTCTGCACGACCTTCACGGACGTCATGGCGGCCATCGGGCGCACCGCCACCTCGCTGCCCTTCATGTAGGGCACCACGTAGAACGCGCAGTCGGCGGGATCCGCGGGAAACTCCTGGCCGCCGTCCCAGAAGCGGTAGTGGAAGCCCTCGGGGAGGTCCCTTATCTCGTCGGTGCGGAACGGAAGCCAAACGTCTTCGGTCATGGTCAGGAGGCTATGCGAAGGATCGCGTGTCGCATTGGTTAGTTTGGGGTGCCAGGAAAGGGAGGGCACGGCCAGGTGGAGCGCAGGACGATCGGCGCGGCAACGCTCGAAGTGGGGGCCGTCGGACTCGGGTGCATGCCGATGAGCTGGGCGTACTCCGGTTCGCGGCAGCGGGGTGACGAGTCGCTGCGGACGGTGCACCGGGCGCTCGACCTGGGGCTGACGCTGCTCGACACGGCCGACATGTACGGACCGTTCACCAATGAGCTGCTGGTGGGCCGGGTGCTCAAGGAGCGGCGTGCCGAGGCGTTCGTGTCGACCAAGGTCGGTCTGCTGGTGGGTGAGCAGCACATCGTGGCCAACGGCCGTCCGGGCTATGTACGCCGCGCCTGCGACGCCTCGCTGCGGCGGCTGCAGACGGACGTCATCGACCTGTACCAGCTGCACCGTGCGGACCCCGAGGTTCCCGTCGAGGAGACCTGGGGTGCCATGGCAGAGCTGGTACGGGCCGGGAAGGTACGGGCGCTCGGGCTGTGCGCGGTGGGCGCGCGGGGCGGACGGCGGACCGGGGCACGGCTGTACGACGGGACGATCCGGCAGCTGGAGCGGGTGCAGCAGGTGTTCCCGGTGAGCGCGGTGGAGGCCGAGCTGTCGGTGTGGTCGGCGGAGTCGCTGGACGCACTGGTGCCCTGGTGCGCCGCGCGCGGGGTCGGCTTTCTCGCCGCGATGCCGCTCGGCAACGGCTTCCTGACCGGCACGCTGACGCCGGGCGAGGGCTTCGAGCCGGACGATCTGCGTGCCAGGCACCCCCGCTTCACCGCCGAGATGATGGCGGCCAACCAGCCCATCGTGGCCGGCCTGCGCCGGGTGGCGCGCCGCCACGGTGAGGACGTCACGCCCGCTCAGGTGGCCCTGGCCTGGGTCCTGGCACAGGGACGGCACGTGGTCCCGGTGCCGGGCGCGAAACGGGAGCGATGGGTCACGGAGAACGCGGGCGCGCCCGGCCTCCGGCTGACCCCGCGGGACCTCACGGACCTCGCGTACCTGCCGACGGCGCAGAAGTCGTGGGACTGAGCGGCGGCGCGGGTCCGACCCGATCGGCCGGTTCTCCGCCGGGCGGGGAACCCCGGGGCGTCGCGCAGCGTACGTAGGGGAGAAGCCCCGCGTCGAAGGGACCTGGATCGTGCGACGTCGAGCTGTGGCGGCCGTGTCGGCCGCGGCCGCGCTCCTGCTGGCGGCGGGCTGCTCCCCCGGTGCCGGGGACACGCCCGGCGGCGGGAGCTCCTCCTCCGCTCCGGGGACGACCGCGCCCGGGCGGACGGGCGAGCGGACCCCGCCCGCGAAGGGTTCCGTCCGTGTGGTGCGGACGGTCGCCGAGGGCCTCAGGACTCCCTGGGGCCTTGCCCCGCTGCCCGGCGGCGGGCTGCTGGTCTCCTCCCGGGACGACGGGACGATCACCCGTATCGACGACAAGACGGGGAGGAAGACCGAGCTGGGCGCGGTGCCCGGTGCCTCGGCCGCCGGCGAGGGGGGCCTGCTGGGGATCGCCCTCTCCCCCGGCTACGCCTCGGACCACTTGGTCTACGCCTACCTGACGACCGACTCCGACAATCGCATCGTGCGCATGCTGTACGAGCCGCAAAGGCCCGCCGGTGCGCAGCTGGGCGCACCGGACACGGTCTTCAAGGGCATCCCGAAGGGGCTGATCCACAACGGCGGCAGGATCGCGTTCGGCCCGGACGGCATGCTGTACGCGGGCACGGGTGAATCCGGCGAGCGGGGTCTGGCTCAGGACCGGGCCTCCCTCGGCGGCAAGATCCTTCGCATGACGCCGGACGGCGAGCCCGCCCCCGGCAATCCCTTCGGGAATTCGGCCGTGTACTCCTGGGGCCACCGCAACGTCCAGGGTCTGGCCTGGGACGGCGAACAGCGGCTGTTCGCCGCGGAGTTCGGCCAGGACACCTGGGACGAGCTGAACGCGATCAAACCGGGCGACGACTACGGCTGGCCGAACGCCGAGGGGAAGTCGGCCGACCCCCGTTACCACGACCCGCTCGCCCAGTGGCACACCGACGCGGCCTCCCCCAGTGGCATCGCCTACGCCGGGGGCTCCCTGTGGATGGCAGGCCTGCGCGGGCAGCGGCTGTGGCGCGTGCCGTTGAACGGAACCGAGGCGTCCGCACCCCCGCAGGCGTTCCTGAAGGGTGCCTACGGCCGCCTGCGCACCGTGGTCGCGGCCGACGGCAACAGGCTGTGGCTGACCACGAGCAACACGGACGGCCGGGGCAAACCCTCGAAGACCGACGACCGGATCCTGGAGCTGGAGATCTCGTAGGGCGCCCGCCGCGCTCAGGCCGGGCGGGTGTCCGGATCGTCGTCGGGAGCCGGCTCCGAGATCCGTATGACGACCTTTCCGGAGGACAGGTCGATCGGGCCCGTTCCCGGATCGCCGTTCGTCACGTCCAGTCGGGACAGTTCCAGGCGGCGGTGCTCGTCGTGGGCGTGCTTGCGGCCTGGTGCGAACAGTTCCTCGAACATGTTGAACACAGTGCCTCCTAGTGCCCCGCTTCCGGGGGCGCAGTCCCACCCGCGCTCGCCGGGATGGCCCTTCCCTGAACGCGCGGAGGGCCCCAGGGCTTCCGCCGGACACGCGAAAGGGCCCCGGGGTTTCCGCGCGGATGCGGCGGAAGGCCCAGGGCCCCTGGCGGGAGCTGCGCGGACTCAGCCGGCGGACGGCAGTCCGAGCAGGACGTCGGTGTACTTGAGGACGGCCAGGAACAGCCCGATGACACCCAGGGCGACACCGCCCCAGGCGACCGACTTGATCCACACGGCCTGCGGCTTCCCCGGCGCCCCGAACGCGGGGCGGGCCAGGACGACGACGCCGACGATCAGCGCGGCCAGCGCGAACAGACCGCCCCAGAGCGCGGTGGCGTGCCAGGCGTTGCCGTACACCTCCTTGATCTGCTGCGAGACGCTGGCCGTCGACGAGGTCCGCAGCTGGCCCACGAGGGTCTCCCGCGCGGAGGCCACCGTGGAGACCCAGCTGCCGGTGAGGGAGACGATGCCGAGCCCGGCCGCGACGACCGCGCCCGCTCCCTGACCGACTCCGGACGGCCCCGCGGGCGCCGTCTCCTCGGGCGCCGTCTCCTCGGACGCCGTCTCCTCGGGCGTGTTCTCCTCGGGCCGGCCCTCGGTCCCGGACTCCCCGGCCCTCTCGTCGCCGTCGATGGCCTCCACCTTCTCCTCGTCGTTGGTCGCCTGGGCGCCGGTTGCGGCCCCGGCCTCGTCGACTGTCTCGGTTCCCATGCCTCGCACCGTACGGACGCTGTCTGAGAGGTCTCTTAATGATCGTCTGATGACCGTCGCGGGCGCCGGGCACGTGGCTCTCGCGCAGTACGCCGTCCCTGGTCATGCCCAGCCGCCGCGCCACCTTGATGCTCGGGACGTCGGCGGAGGGGGCGTACCACTCCACACGGTGCATACCACGCTCGTCGACCGCCCAATCGATGAGCACCCGCATGCCACGGCTGACGAGCCCCCGCCCGCGGTCCGGGTGCGCCGGGAACTCCTCGGCGTGCCGCGGTTCCGGGGGACGCAGTCCCGCCCCGTCGTCACCCGTGGATGTCGCGCACGTCCTGCTGCCGCTCCTTCAGGAGTACGCCCACCAGCGCGTCCTCGTCGGCGCGCTGCCTCGGCATCGCCGCACGGCACTCCGGCGGTTCGATGCACAGACGCGGCAGCCGGCGGTCCAGCCAGGCCGGCAGCCACCAGTTGGCGCCGCCGAGCAGGTGCATCAGGGCGGGGACGAGAAGGGTGCGGAGGATGAACGCGTCCAGCGCGACGGCCGAGGCCAGCGCGACACCGAACATGCCGATCACCCGGTCGCCGCCGGCCACGAAGGCGAGGAAGACGGAGATCATGATGACGGCCGCCGAGTTGATCACCCGGCTGGTCTCGGCGAGCCCGACTCGCACGGCCCGCCGGTTGTCCCGGGTCTCCAGCCACTCCTCGTACATACGGCTGACCAGGAACACCTGATAGTCCATGGAGAGGCCGAAGAGCACCGAGACCATGATCACGGGGAGGAAGGGCTCGATCGGTCCGGCGCGGCCGAGACCCAGCAGCTCGCTCCCCCAGCCCCACTGGAAGATCGCGACGACCACACCGAACGCGGAGGCGACGGCGGCGAGGTTCATCGCCGCGGCCTTCAGCGGGATGCCGAAGGACCGGAAGGCGAGCAGGAGCAGCACACAGCCCAGACTGATCACCACGCCCACGAACAGCGGCAGCTTGCCGACGATCACTCCGGCGAAGTCGTCGTAGGCCGCCGTCACGCCGCCCACGGACACGTCCAGCGTGGTGCCCTGCTCGGCGCGCGGCAGCACCTCGTCGCGCAGCCGGTGCACAAGGTCGCTGGTCTGCTCGGACTGCGGGGAGGACTGCGGTACGACGGTGAGGTAGGCGGTGTCGCCGCCGCTGTTGTAGGTCACCGGGGTCACCGAGGCGACGCCCTTGGTGGCCGCGAGGGTGGTGTCGAGGTTGTCGAGCGCGAGCCTGTCCTCGGCGCCGCCGACATGGGTGACCAGGGTGAGCGGGCCGTTGACGCCCGGTCCGAAGCCGTCGGCGAGCAGGTCGTACGCCTGCCGGGTGGTCGACGTCTTCGGATCGTTGCCCTGGTCGGAGGTGCCGAGGTGGAGGGAGAGCGTCGGCAGGGCGAGCAGCGCCATCACGGCGAGCGCGATGGCGCCGAGCTTCTTGGGGTGACGCTCGACGAACGCGGACCAGCGGGCGGCGAGCCCGGTGGGCACCTCGGGTTCGGGCCCGTGCTCGGCCAGCCGGCGCCGCTCGCGCTTGCTGAGGGCGCGCGGACCGATGAACGACAGCAGGGCCGGCAGCAGGGTCACGGAGGCCGCGACGGTGAGGAGGACGGTCAGACACGCGGCGAACGCCACACCGTTGAGGAAGCCGAGCCGCAGGATCAGCATGCCGAGCAGCGCGATGCACACCGTCGCGCCCGCGAAGACGACGGCCCGCCCGGTGGTGGCGACGGCGCCCACGGCGGCCTCCGTCACCGGGATGCCGCGCTTCAGGCTCCGGCGGTGCCGCGTCACGATGAACAGCGCGTAGTCGATGCCGACGCCGAGCCCGATCAACAGGCCGAGCATGGGCGCGAAGTCGGCGACGGTCATGGCATGGCCCAGCAGGCCGACGCCGGAGTAGGCGGTGCCGACGCCGATCAGCGCGGTCGCGATGGGCAGCAGGGAGGCGGCGAGCGAGCCGAAGGCGAGGAAGAGGACCACCGCGGCGACGACCACGCCGACGGCCTCGGCGAGATGCCCGCCCTTCGGCTGGGAGAGCGCGACAGCGCTGCCGCCCAGCTCCACCTTCAGGCCGCGGGTCTCGGCGGCCTTGGCGGTGTCGACGAGGGCCTTGGCCTCGCCCTTGCCGATGTTCTCGCTCGGCTCGTCGAAGGTGATGGTGGCGTACGCGGTGCGGCCGTCCCCGCTGATCTGGCCGCTGTGGCCGCCCTGGTAGGGGTTGGTGACGGAGGCGACGCCGGGCAGGCTCCCGATCCGGTCCAGGGTGCGGGTCATCGTCTGCTCGACGTCGGCGGAGCGCACCCCGCCGGGATCGGTCGTGCGCCATACGACGCTGTCGCTGTCGCCGCCGAGGCCGGGGAAGCCCTGCTGGAGCAGCTGGGTCGCGCGGCCGGCCTCGGTGCCGGGGGCGTCGTAGTGGTTCGAGTACGCGGAGCCTGCGACGGTGGCGCCGACCGTGACACCGGCGAAGGCGATCAGCCAAAGCAGGACGGTCACAAGGCGGTGGCGCACACACCAGCGCGCGAGGGCTGCCACAGACGTGCTCCCTGGGGGTGGTGGTTCGTGGATCTTTGACCGGGAACAGCCTCTGGTGGAACTGAACAGCCCGCAAAGAACGAATGAGCAATCTCCAACACTGTGGCATCCGAAGGAGATCATTTGTCTCTTTCGTGGGGTTAGTCACAGGAATGCGACCCACGTCACACAAAGGGGCGGTCCATCGCATGCGATGGACCGCCCCTGAGGACGTTCGCCCCTGAGGGCGTTCCGCTCGTGACCTCTCAGCCCTCGCTGACGCCCAGCTTCTCCAGGATCAGCTCCTTGACGCGGGCGGCGTCGGCCTGGCCGCGGGTGGCCTTCATGACCGCGCCGACCAGGGCACCGGCCGCGGCCACCTTGCCGCCGCGGATCTTGTCCGCGACGGCGGGGTTGCCGGCGATGGCCTCGTCGACGGCGGCGGTCAGCGCACCCTCGTCGGAGACGACCTTCAGACCGCGCTTCTCGACGACCTCGTCCGGCGTGCCCTCGCCCGCGAGGACGCCCTCGATGACCTGGCGGGCCAGCTTGTCGTTCAGGTCGCCTGCGGCGACCAGCTTGGCGACCCGGGCGACCTGCTCCGGCGTGATCGACAGCTCGTCCAGGGCCTTGCCGGACTCGTTCGCGTGACGCGCCAGCTCGCCCATCCACCACTTGCGGGCGGAGGCCGCGTCGGCGCCCGCCTCGATGGTGGCGACGATCGGGTCAAGGGCGCCGGCGTTGAGGATCGCCTGCATGTCGGTCGCGGAGATCCCCCACTCCTCCAGCAGCCGGGTGCGGCGCACGAGAGGCAGCTCCGGCAGCGCCGCGCGCAGCTCCTCTACCCACTCGCGCGGGGGCGCGACGGGCACCAGGTCCGGCTCGGGGAAGTACCGGTAGTCCTCGGCCTCCTCCTTGGTGCGGCCCGAGGTCGTCGAGCCGGTGTCCTCGTGGAAGTGGCGGGTCTCCTGGATCACCTTGCCGCCGCCGTCGAGCACGGCGGCGTGGCGCTGGATCTCGTAGCGGGCCGCGCGCTCCACGGAACGCAGCGAGTTGACGTTCTTCGTCTCGGAGCGGGTGCCGAACTTCTCGGAGCCCTTCGGCATCAGCGACAGGTTCACGTCGCAGCGCATCTGGCCCATCTCCATCCGGGCCTCCGACACACCGAGCGCCCGGATCAGCTCGCGCAGCTCGCGGACGTACGCCTTGGCCACCTCGGGGGCGCGCTCGCCCGCGCCGACGATCGGCTTGGTGACGATCTCGATCAGCGGGATGCCGGCGCGGTTGTAGTCGAGGAGGGAGTGGGAGGCGCCGTGGATACGGCCGGTGGCGCCGCCGACGTGCGTCGACTTGCCGGTGTCCTCCTCCATGTGGGCGCGCTCGATCTCCACGCGGAAGGTCTCGCCGTCCTCCAGCTGTACGTCGAGGTAGCCGTTGAAGGCGATCGGCTCGTCGTACTGGGAGGTCTGGAAGTTCTTCGGCATGTCCGGATAGAAGTAGTTCTTCCGGGCGAAGCGGCACCACTCGGCGATCTCGCAGTTCAGCGCGAGACCGATCCTGATCGCGGACTCCACGCCGGTCGCGTTGACGACCGGGAGGGAGCCGGGCAGGCCGAGGCAGGTGGGGCAGGTCTGCGAGTTCGGCTCGGCGCCGAGTGCCGTGGAGCAGCCGCAGAACATCTTGGTCTTGGTGCCGAGTTCGACATGGACCTCGAGGCCCATGACGGGGTCGTACGACGCCAGCGCGTCCTCGTACGACACCAGGTCGGTCGTGGTGGTCACGGTGAAACTTCCCTCTCAGCCCAGCAGGACGTCGTCGTCGCCCAGCCGCTTCAGCTCGCGGTAGAGGATCGCGAGGCCGGTGACGATGGCGGCGGCGGACACGGCCGCGTCGATCAGGCGCAGCGTGTCGTTCTCGACGCGGGCCTTCTTGGCCTGCTTCGCGACACTGATCGCGCCGAACGCGGTGGTGGCCATGGACAGGTACATACCGGACTTGGACTTCTTGAAGCCCTTGGCCTTGGACAGTGCCTTACTCACAGCGACGGAGCCTCCTCGAGAAGCGGGTGCCCCCACTTTTCCACGAAGGCGGCCTCGACGGCGGCGCCGACCTTGTAGAGGCGGTCGTCCTTCATCGCCGGGGCGATGATCTGCAGGCCCACCGGAAGGTTGTCCTCCGGCGCGAGGCCGCAGGGCAGCGACATGGCGGCGTTGCCGGCCAGGTTGACCGGGATGGTGCACAGGTCCGCGAGGTACATCGCCATCGGGTCGTCGGCGCGCTCGCCGATCGGGAAGGCGGTGGTGGGGGTCGTCGGCGACACGATCACGTCGACCTGCTCGAACGACTTCTCGAAGTCGCGGGTGATGAGCGTACGGACCTTCTGGGCGGAGCCGTAGTACGCGTCGTAGTAGCCCGAGCTGAGGGCGTACGTGCCGAGCATGATGCGGCGCTTGACCTCGGCGCCGAAGCCCGCCTCCCGGGTGAAGGAGGTGACCTCCTCGGCGGAGTGCGAGCCGTCGTCGCCGACGCGCAGGCCGTAGCGCAGGCCGTCGAAGCGGGCGAGGTTGCTGGAGCACTCGCTCGGGGCGATCAGGTAGTACGCGGCCAGCGCCAGGTCGAAGGACGGGCAGTCCAGCTCGACGATCTCGGCGCCCAGCTCCCTGAGCAGGGCGACGGCCTCGTCGAAGCGCTGCACCACACCGGCCTGGTAGCCCTCGCCGCGGAACTGCGTGACGACACCGATGCGCATGCCCGCCACGCTGCCGTTGCGCGCGGCCTCGACGACCGGCGGGACCGGGGCGTCGATGGAGGTGGAGTCGAGCGGGTCGTGCCCGCCGATGACCTCGTGCAGGAGGGCGGCGTCCAGGACCGTACGGGCGCAGGGGCCGCCCTGGTCGAGGGAGCTGGAGAAGGCGACCATGCCGTAGCGGGAGACACCGCCGTAGGTCGGCTTGACGCCGACCGTGCCGGTGACGGAGGCGGGCTGGCGGATGGAGCCGCCGGTGTCCGTGCCGATGGCGAGCGGGGCCTGGAAGGAGGCGAGCGCGGCGCTCGAACCACCGCCGGAGCCGCCCGGGATGCGGGTGAGGTCCCAGGGGTTGCCGGTCGGGCCGTAGGCGCTGTTCTCGGTGCTGGACCCCATGGCGAACTCGTCCATGTTGGTCTTGCCGAGGATGACGACGTCCGCGTCCTTCAGCTTCTTCGTGAGGGTCGCGTCGTACGGCGGGATCCAGCCCTCGAGGATCTTGGACCCGACGGTGGTGGGCACGCCCTTGGTGGTGAAGATGTCCTTGAGCGCGAGCGGCACGCCGGCCAGCGGGCCGAGCTTCTCGCCGCGCTCCCGCTTCTCGTCCACGGCACGGGCCTGCGCGAGCGCGCCCTCGCGGTCGACGTGCAGGAAGGCGTGCACCTTCTCGTCCACGGCCTCGATGCGGGCGAGGTGGGCCTCCGTGACCTCGACGGCGGTCAGCTCGCCGGAGGCGATCTTCTCGGCGGTCTGGGCCGCGGTGAGCCGGATGATGCTGTTCTTGTCCGTCATGGCGGGCTACTCCTCCCCCAGGATCTGCGGCACCTTGAAACGCTGCTGCTCCTGGGCAGGGGCGCCGGACAGCGCCTGCTCGGGGGTGAGCGACGGACGGACCTCGTCCGCGCGCATGACGTTCGTCAGCGGCAGCGGGTGGGAGGTCGGGGGTACGTCTTGGTCGGCGACCTCGCTGACGCGGGCGACCGCGCCGATGATGTCGTCGAGCTGGCCTGCGAAGTGGTCGAGCTCTTCGGGCTTCAGCTCCAGACGCGCCAGCCGGGCGAGGTGGGCGACCTCCTCGCGCGTGATGCCAGGCATGCAGCGATCCTCTGGGGTGAGTGTGTGTGGTTTGGGGCCAATCCTATGGCGCGAGCCCGGGTGCCCGCGCATGGGTTTGCCCCGGCCCGGCCGCCCACGGACCACCCGACGCCACGAGGGACAGGCCCCCTCGCCTCTGACGGGCGGTTCACCGGCGCCGGAGACTCGCCGGCCGCAGGCCCCCACCGAGCTCCGGCCGGGGCACCGACCGGCCGTGCGCGCCTCGCTGACAGCGGGGCACGCGTCGGCCGTGGAGGGTGCGCTCACCGGCCTTGTCCGGTGCGGACGGTGCAGCGGAGGCGAACCGCTCGCCCGGTGTACACCGCTTGCCGGCCGCAGGCCGTCGCGTGCGGCTGCCTGCTCGTCTACTCGTCCGTCGCCGCCGCGGGAAGCGCGGCCCTCGGGCGCTGCCAGCCCCGGGCGCCACGCGCTCGGAGCCACGCCGTCGTCTCGTCGGGCGGCATCGCGGCCGCGACCAGCCAGCCCTGCACCGCATCGCACCCGAGGTCGCGCAACCGCTCCCACGTCTCGTCGTCCTCGACCCCCTCCGCGACGACGAGCAGCCCCAGCGAATGCGCCAGGTCGACCGTGCAGCGCACGATCTCCGCGTCCTCCGCGTCCACCGCGAGCCGCGCCACGAACGAACGGTCGATCTTCAGCTCGCTCACCGGCAGCCGCCGCAGATGGACCAGCGACGAGTAGCCCGTGCCGAAGTCGTCCAGCGACATCTTCACGCCGTGCCCGGCCAGCCCGGCCAGCGTGTCGGCGGCGCGCTGCGGGTCCTCCAGGAGTACGTGCTCGGTGATCTCCAGTTGCAGCGCACCCGCGGGGACCCCGTGACGCGCCAGCCGCGCGGCGACCGCGCCCGCGAATCCGGGCGTGTGCACGTCCCGGGGCGAGACGTTCACGGCCACCGGGACCCGCAGCCCCTGGGCCCGCCAGCGCGCCACCTGCCCGAGCGCCGTCTCCAGTACGTACTCCGTCAGGTGCGGCATCAGCCCGGACGACTCCGCGATCGCGATGAACTCGTCCGGCGGCACCTTCCCGCGCTCCGGGTGCACCCACCGCACCAACGCCTCCAGCCCGGCGACCTGCCCGTCGAAGCGGACCTTGGGCTGGTAGTGCAGCTCCACCTCGTGGGCGTCCAGCGCGCGTCGCAGATCACCCAGCAGCCCGAGCCGGTCCGGGGTGTTCGAGTCCCGCTTGGACTCGTAGACCTCCACCCCCGTACGGTCCCGCTTCGCCTGGTACATCGCGACGTCCGCCCGCTGCAGCAGCCCCTCCGCGTCCAGCGCGTGCTCGGGGAAGACGGCCACCCCGGCGCTGGCCTCCAGGACCAGCGTGAGTCCGTCGAGGTCCAGCGGCGAGCCGAGCGCCGCGACCAGGTTGCGGGCCGCCCGTGACGCGGACGTCGTGGAGTCCGCGACGGGCAGTAACACGGCGAACTCGTCCCCTCCGAGCCGCGCCGCCTCCGCACCGCGCGGCAGCGCGAGGCGCAGCCGCTCGGCTATCTGAAGGAGCAGCCGGTCGCCGGCGAGATGACCGAGCGTGTCGTTCACCGACCGGAAGCGGTCGAGGTCGATCAGCATCAGGGCGGCCCGCGCACCGATCCGCTCGGCGTCGTCGAGCGCCGTCCAGGTGCGCTCCAGCAGCCACTGCCGGTTGGGCAGCCCGGTCAGCGGGTCGCGCAGCTGTTCCTCGGCCCGGGCCCGGGCGATCCGCAGGGTGGAGTCCAGCGCGATGAGCGGGATGGCGAACAGGGGCAGCAGGATCGGGAGGGCGACGGCGACGACGCAGATCAGCGGGGCGATACCGAGCAGGGCGAGGGCGACGAGTCCCTGCCTGACCAGGGCTGAGCGGGCGACCGTGGGCAGTCCTCCGGCGCGAGGCACCTGCACGTACCACAGCAGCAGCCGGGTCACCAGGAGGTACGCGGCGGCGACGAGGACGACCTGGGGCGCGGTGTAGAGGGTCCAGCTCTGCGGGTTCCAGGGATCCTCGACGGTCGGGACGCGCCCGAAGACGGCCAGGACGAGGGCTCCGGCGCCGATGCCGAGGATGTCGACCGCGCCGTACAGGATGCCCTGCCGCCAGTGGCCGAGCCGGGCCGCGCCGGCCAGCGCGACGACGGTGAGGCTGACCAGTCCGGCGGGCACCCAGCCGTACAGCAGCAGCACGGCGAGGGTGAGGGCCGCGCCGGAGCCCGTGGCGCCCCACCACCGCACACGGCCGAGCGCGACCAGGTGGCCGACGATGATGCCGGTGAGCACGGCCAGGGACCAGCCGACGGTGCCGGACGGGAAGAGCGCGTGGTGTCCGCCGAACGCTCGGTAGAAGCCGGCGCCGAGGACGCCCGCGGCCGCCGCGACGACCGCCGCGGGCAGCACGGGCCGGGACCCGTGCCCCTCGCCGTCCAGGCCGGGATGGCCGGACGGCAGCCCGGCGGACAGCGCCCCGGCCCGCGGTGCGGCGGCCTGCACGGGGACGACGGCCGGCAGGTTCCTCGGCGGGGTGCCGGCGCCGCGGACGGTGCCCGCCGCGGGTGCCGGGCCCGGGAGGGTGCCCGGCACGGCACTCGCGCCGTGGGGGCGCCGCGGGGTGCGCGCGGTGCGGCGGCAGGGCCGCCAGGCGCCGGACATCCGGCGCAGGCGCAGCCGTGAGTCCGAGGGGGCGCTCTCGGTCGGTTCCATTCCCGTCCCTCTCACAGCCGGCGGTGCCCACGCCACGCGGCCCGCTGCCCGACGAACCGTCAACGGCACCGCGTCTGAGAACCCGCCACGCGTCCGGGCACGGCAGGCGCACACGTCAACAGTAGGCCGCAGAAGGCGTCTACGGGCAGCGGTCGGAGACGGTTGCCCGAATGCGACCCGGCCACCCTATGCATCTGATATGCGCAGTACGGGTGGCCTTCAACCACTACTCCCCGGTCGGAAGGGCCACTTCCGCCGCCGCGTCGGGTCCCTGCTCCAACAGAACCGTGAAACCGTCCTCGTTGAGCACGGGAACCTTCAGCTGCATGGCCTTGTCGTATTTCGAGCCCGGATTCTCACCGACGACCACGAAGGACGTCTTCTTCGAAACGGAACCGGTCACTTTCGCTCCCCGGCTCTGGAGGGCTTCCTTGGCCCCGTCGCGGGTGAACTGTTCGAGAGTGCCGGTGACGACGACGGTCAGCCCCTCCAGCGGGCGCGGGCCCTTGTCCTCGCCCGAGCCCTCGTCCTCCATACGGACGCCCGCGGCCTTCCACTTGCGGATGATCTCGCGGTGCCAGTCCTCGGCGAACCACTCCTTGACGGAACGCGCGACGATCTCCCCCACGCCGTCCGTGTTCTTCAGCTCCTCCTCGGTGGCCTGGTCGATACGGTCGATGGAGCGGAAGGCGCGGGCCAGCGCCTCCGCGGCGACCGGACCGACGTGACGGATCGAAAGGCCGGTCAGGACACGCGCGAGCGGGCGCTGCTTGGCGGCCGCGATGTTCTCCAGCATCGCAAGGGCGTTCTTCTTGGGCTCGCCCTGCTGGTTGGCGAAGACCGTGACGATCTTCTCCTCGCCGGTCTTCGGGTCGCGCTTGGGCAGACCGCTGTCCTGGTCCAGGACGTACGCCGTGATGGGCAGCAGCTGTTCGGCGGTGAGGCCGAAGAGGTCGCCCTCGTCCCTCAGCGGCGGCTCGGCGGGCTCAAGCGGCTTGGTGAGGGCGGTGGCGGCCACGTATCCGAAGTGCTCGATGTCCAGCGCCTTGCGGCCGGCGAGGTAGAACAGCCGCTCACGCAGCTGGGCCGGGCAGGTCCGGGCGTTCGGGCAGCGGAGGTCGACGTCGCCCTCCTTCATGGGCCGCAGCGGCGTACCGCACTCGGGGCACTCGGAAGGCATCACGAACTCGCGCTCGGTGCCGTCCCGCAGGTCGACGACCGGGCCGAGGATCTCCGGGATGACATCGCCGGCCTTGCGCAGCACCACCGTGTCGCCGATGAGCACGCCCTTGGCCTTGACGACGTCCTGGTTGTGCAGGGTGGCGAACTCGACCTCGGAGCCAGCGACCGTGACCGGCTCGACCTGCGCGTACGGTGTCACCCTGCCGGTACGGCCCACGCCCACACGGATGTTGACGAGCTTGGTGTTGACCTCCTCGGGCGCGTACTTGTACGCGATCGCCCAGCGCGGGGCGCGCGAGGTGGAACCCAGACGCCCCTGAAGGGGGATCTCGTCGAGCTTGACGACGACCCCGTCGATCTCGTGCTCCACGGAGTGGCGGTGCTCGCCGTAGTACGCGATGAACTCGCGTACGCCGTCGAGGTCCCCGACCACCTTGTTGTGCCTGGCGGTGGGCAGGCCCCAGGACTGCAGCAGGTCGTACGCCTGGGAGAGACGGGTGAGGCCGTCCTTGAGGCCCTTCAGGGCGCCGATGCCGTGCACCACCATGTGCAGCGGGCGGGTGGCCGTGACACGCGGGTCCTTCTGCCGCAGGGAACCCGCCGCCGCGTTGCGCGGGTTGGCGAAGGGCTTGTCGCCGCCCTGGACCAGGCGGGCGTTCAGCTCCTCGAACTTGTCCATCGGGAAGTAGACCTCGCCCCGGATCTCCACGAGGTCGGGGACCCGGTCGCCCTTGAGGCGGTCCGGGATCTCCGCGATCGTCCGGACGTTCGGGGTGATGTCCTCACCCATGCGGCCGTCTCCCCGGGTCGCCGCGCGCGTGAGGCGGCCGTGCTCGTAGGTGAGGTTGACCGCGAGGCCGTCGACCTTCAGCTCGCACAGGAAGTGGTGCGCGGAGGTGCCGACCTCCCTGGCGACGCGGTCGGCCCAGGCGGCGAGCTCCGCGTCGTCGAAGGCGTTGTCGAGGGAGAGCATGCGCTCGCGGTGCTGGACGGCCGTGAACTCCGTCTCGTACGCCCCCGCGACCTTCTGGGTGGGCGAGTCGGGGGTGCGCAGCTCGGGGTACTGCTCCTCGAGCGCCTCCAGGGAGCGCAGGAGCCGGTCGAACTCCGCGTCGCTGATGACGGGAGCGTCCTTCACGTAGTACCGGAAGCGGTGCTCCTCGATCTGCTCGGCGAGCTGCGCGTGCTGCTCCCGGGCCTCGACGGGCACCGTCGTCTCCGCTTGCTTGTCGCCGGCCACCGTGTTGTCCTCCCGTTACTCTGGGTTGTCCGCGAGGGATCTCGCCGCCCGGACGCAGTGGGCGAGCGCCCGGCGGGCGTAGTCCGGGGAAGCGCCCGCGAGCCCGCACGTGGGGGTGAGCGTGACCGTCTCCGCGAGAAGTCCCGGACGCAGGCCCAGCCTGCGCCACAGCGTCCTGACACCCATGACGCTACCGGCAGGGTCCGACAATGGGCCGTCCGTGCCCGGCACGATCCCGGCGAAGAGCCGGGTGCCCCCCTCCACCGCCTCCCCGATCGCCTCGTCGTCACGCTCGGTGAGGAGCGAGAAGTCGAAGGACACGGCGGCGGCGCCCGCCCGGCGCAGCAGGGCGAAGGGCACGTCGGGTGCGCAGGAGTGGACGACGACCGGGCCGTCCGCGTGCACCGCGACGACTTCGCGCAGGGTGGCCTCGACCACCTGCCGGTCGACGGCCCGGTGCGTCCGGTAGCCGCTCGCGGTCTTCACCTGCCCGCGCAGCACCGCCGTCAGGGACGGCTCGTCGAGCTGGAGGACCGGCCGGGCGCCCGGTACGCGGCGCCGCACCTCCTCGAGGTGGAGCCGCACCCCCTCCGCGAGGGACCCGGCGAGATCGCGGCAGGCGCCGGGGTCGGACAGCGCTGCTTCGCCGTTCCTCATCTCCAGGGCGGCGGCGAGCGTCCAGGGCCCCACCGCCTGCACCTTCAGCGGCCCCTCGTACCCCTGGGTGAACTCCTCGAGCGCGTCCAGGTCCTCGCCCAGCCAGGAGCGGGCCCGTCTGGTGTCGCGCCCGGGCCGGTCCCCGAACCGCCAGCCGCTGGGCTCCACACGCGCGTACAGATCGACGAGCATCCCTGCGGTCCGCCCGATCATGTCCGCGCCGGGGCCCCGGGCGGGGAGCTCGGCGAGGAACGGGAAGTCCTCGAAGCTTCCGGTGACGGTTTTGGCGGCCTCCCGGGCGTCCCCACCGGGCATGGACCCCACTCCGGTGGCGGCACCGAATCCGAACTGGCTGTTTTCGCTCACCGGTGCAGCCTACGGAATCATCCCGGGCCGGTTTCAACGCCCGTACGCGCCGAGCCGCTCCAGAAGGGCGAGCGGCCCGGCGGGGTCGGCCACCTCGAGGTTGTCGCCGAACCGTCCGCGCTCCCGGGCGATGTCCGTGCGGCCGTGGTGGCTGCCGCTCCCGGCGCACTCGTCCTCGGCGTCCGGCAGCGCGATGGCCAGGCTGCCGAAGCGGCGGCAGATGTCGCCCGGAGACTCCCCGGTGGTGGTCAGCCCCCGGAGCTGCGCGAGGTCGTCGCGTTCGAAGACCCCGGCCACGACCGGGCGCCCGGCGAGCGGTCCGGCGTCCTCCCCGCCCCGCAGCATCACCGCTGCCTCGCTGCACGCCCACGCCTCGTCCAGCCAGGCGCGGAACTCGTCACCGCCCGCCGCGCCGCCCGCCCTTCGCGGGCTCACCGTCCCGGCCGCACCGTCAGGTCGTTGACCTCCGCGTCCCTCGGGAGGTCCAGGCACATCAGGATCGTCGTCGCGACCGACTCGGGGTCGATCCACCCGGACGGGTCGTACGGCTTGCCCTCCTGCTGATGGACCTTGGCCTGCATGGGGGTCGCGGTGCGGCCCGGGTAGACCGAGGTGACCTTGACGCCGTTCGCGCGCTCCTCCTGGCGCAGGGAGTCCGCGAGGGCCTTCAGACCGTGCTTGGAGGCCGCGTACGCCGACCAGTCCGCATGCGCGTTCAGACCCGCGCCGGAGTTCACGAACACCACATGGCCCCGCGCGACCCGGAGCTGGGGCAGGAAGTGGCGGGTCAGCTCCGCGGGGGCGATCAGGTTGACGTTCAGCTGGTGGCGCCAGGACTTGGGGGTCAGCTCGCTCACCGGGCCGAGGTCGACCACGCCGGCGATGTGCAGCAGGGAGTCCACCCGGTCGGGCAGGGTCTGGTGGGAGAACGCCCAGGACAGCTTGTCCGGGTCGGCGAGGTCGCCCACCAGGGTCGTGGCCCCGGGGAACTCGGCGGCCAGGTCCTTCGCCCTGCCCGCGTCGCGCGCGTGGAGCACGAGATCGTCCCCGCGCGCGTGCAGGCGGCGGGCCACGGCCGCGCCGATGCCGGAACCGGCTCCGGTGATCACATGAGTAGCCATGCCCGCCATGCTCGCACCCCGGTGCCGGGTCCTGTCGTCGGACTCCCGCCGTCCGCCCGGCGGCCCGGGCCCCGGGGTGGCGCCGGGCAGCGCCCGCGCGACACGGATTTTCGCCCCGTCACCGTAAGCGGGAAGAACCGGGGCCCTCGCGCATGCTGTTCAGGTATGGCCGAAGGACACACGATCACCATCGAGAAAACCGACCGGCACGTGCGCGTGGTGCACGGCGGACAGATCCTCGCGGAGAGCGACCGCGCCCTCGTGCTGCGCGAGACCGGTTGCCCCATGCGGTACTACATCCCCGCCGAGGACGTCCGCATGGATCTCCTGACCCCCTCCGAGACGCACACCGACTGCCCCTTCAAGGGGACGGCGTCGTACTGGTCGCTGCCGGACGCGGCGGACCTGGTGTGGGCGTACCCCGACCCCAGGCCGGACGTCGCCCTGATCAAGGACCACCTCTGCTTCTACGAAGTGGAGGTGTCGTGAGCGACTAAAGCCGCGCCCTGGGGCAGTCTCACAGACATGGACAAGCAGACGATCTCGCGCGACGGCACCCGCATCGCCTTCGAACGCACCGGACAGGGCCCGGCGGTCGTCCTGGTGAGCGGTGCGATGTCCACGGGCGCCACGGTGGCGCCCCTGGCCGCACGCCTCTCCGACCGTTTCGGCGTCATCGTGTACGACCGCCGGGGCCGCGGCGGGAGCGGCGACACACAGCCGTACGCCGTGGCCCGCGAGGTCGAGGACCTCGCGGCGCTCATCGAGGCGGCGGGCGAGGAGGCGTGGCTCTACGGCATCTCGTCCGGCGGCGCGCTGGCCCTGGAGGCGGCGGCGAGCGGGCTGCCGGTGCGCGGGGTCGCCGTCTACGAGACGCCGTACGCCGACTTCGGGGGCGGCGAACCGCAACGCGCGGAATACACCGTGAATCTCCACGAGGCGCTCGGGCAGGGCCGGCGCGGCGACGCGGTGGAGCTCTTCCTCCGGCTCACCGGTCTGGCCCCGGAGGTGATCGCGAGCGCCCGGCAGTCCCCCATGTGGGCCGACATGGAGGCGATCGCCCCGACCCTCGCCTACGACGACGCCGTGATGGGCAACGGACTGGTGCCCGGGGAGCGGCTGGGCTCGATCCCCGTCCCCGTACTGTCCCTGGCGGGCGGCGCGAGCCCGGAGTGGCTGCGCAGGGCGGCCGAGGCGGTCGCGCGGTCGGCACCCCGCGGCACCTACCGGACCCTGGAGGACCAGAACCACATGGTGGAGCCGCAGGTGCTCGCTCCGGTGCTGGCGGAGTTCTTCACGAGCTAGCGGCCGCACGCCGCAGCGGCCGCGTGCCCGGGGTCAGGCGACCGCGCTCGTCGCGCGTGTCGTCGACGCGATCGTCGCCGAGCCCACCACGCGCGTGCCGTCGTACAGCACGATCGCCTGGCCGGGGGCGACGCCGCGGACCGGCTCGCCGAAGGTGACCCGCAGCTCGCCGTCGACGAGTTCCGCGGTGACCTCGCTCTCGCCGCCGTGGGCGCGCAGCTGGGCCGTGTAGGTGCCGGGGCCGGCCGGTGCGGTGCCGCACCAGCGGGGCTTGACGGCGGTCAGGGCGCCGACGTCCAGGGAGGAGGCCGGGCCCACCGTCACGGTGTTGGTGACGGGCGAGATGTCGAGGACGTAGCGCGGCTTGCCGTCGGGTGCCGGGGTGCCGATTCTGAGGCCCTTGCGCTGGCCGATCGTGAACCCGTAGGCGCCCTCGTGGGTGCCCACCTTGCTGCCGGACTCGTCGAGGATGTCGCCCTCGGCCCTGCCGAGCCGCTTGGCCAGGAAGCCCTGGGTGTCGCCGTCGGCGATGAAACAGATGTCGTGCGAGTCGGGCTTCCTGGCGACCGCGAGGCCCCGGCGCTCGGCCTCCGCGCGGATCTCGTCCTTGGTGGTGACCGTGTCGCCGAGCGGGAAGATCGCGTGCGCCAGCTGCCTCTCGTCGAGCACACCGAGGACGTACGACTGGTCCTTGGCCATGTCTGAGGCGCGGTGCAGTTCGCGCGTGCCGTCGTCGAGGGTGACGACCTTGGCGTAGTGGCCCGTGCAGACGGCGTCGAAGCCGAGCGCGAGGGCCTTGTCGAGCAGCGCCGCGAACTTGATCTTCTCGTTGCAGCGCAGGCACGGGTTGGGGGTGCGGCCGGCCTCGTACTCGGCGACGAAGTCCTCGACCACGTCCTCGCGGAACCGCTCGGCGAGGTCCCAGACGTAGAACGGGATGCCGATGACGTCCGCGGCGCGGCGGGCGTCGCGCGAGTCCTCGATGGTGCAGCAGCCGCGCGCGCCCGTGCGGAACGACTGCGGGTTCGCGGACAGCGCGAGATGGACGCCGGTCACGTCGTGGCCCGCTTCGGCGGCACGGGCGGCGGCGACGGCGGAGTCGACTCCGCCGGACATGGCGGCGAGGACGCGGAGGGGGCGCTGCGGGGTCTCAGTCATAGCCCTTCAAGAGTACGGGTCGTCCGGCGCCCCGGGCTCGCGAGTATCCATGGGGCCGGAAAGGGGCCGCTCAGCTCAGGCCCGCGCTGCGCGCACGCTCCACCACGGGCCCGATCGCCTTCGCGACCGCCTCCACGTCCGCCTCGGTGGAGGTGTGGCCGAGGGAGAAGCGCAGGGTGCCGCGGGCGAGGTCGGCATCGGCTCCGGTGGCGAGCAGGACATGGCTCGGCTGGGCCACCCCGGCGGTGCAGGCGGAGCCCGTGGAGCACTCGATTCCCTGCGCGTCCAGCAGCAGGAGCAGCGAGTCGCCCTCACAGCCGGGGAAGGTGAAGTGGGCGTTCGCGGGAAGCCGGTGCACCGGGTCCCCGCCGAGGATCGCGTCCGGGACCGCCGTACGTACCGCGCCGATCAGGGCGTCGCGCAGGGCGCCGATCTCACGGGCGAACCACTCGCGCTGCTCGGCGGCGAGCCGTCCGGCGACCGCGAAGGAGGCGATGGCCGGCACATCCAGGGTGCCGGAGCGCACATGGCGCTCCTGGCCGCCGCCGTGCAGCACGGGCACCGGGCTGTACTCGCGGCCGAGGACCAGCGCGCCTATACCGTACGGGCCGCCGATCTTGTGGCCGGAGACCGTCATGGCGGCGAGGCCGGACGCGCCGAAGTCGACCGGTACCTGCCCGAAGGCCTGGACCGCGTCGGCGTGCAGCGGGACGTCGAACTCGCCCGCCACATCGGCCAGTTCGCGGACCGGCATGACCGTGCCGATCTCGTTGTTGGCCCACATGACCGTGGCGAGCGCGACATCGCCGGGGTTGCGGGCGATGGCCTCGCGCAGGACCTCCGGGCTGACGCGGCCGTAGGAGTCGACCGGCAGGTACTCGACCGTGGCGCCCTCGTGTTCGCCGAGCCAGTGGACGGCGTCGAGCACCGCGTGGTGTTCGACGGGGCTGGACAGTACGCGGGTGCGGGCGGGGTCGGCGCCGCGGCGGGCCCAGTACAGGCCCTTGACGGCGAGGTTGTCGGCCTCGGTGCCGCCGGAGGTGAAGACGACCTCGCTGGGGCGGGCGCCGAGGGCATCCGCGAGGGTCTCGCGGGCCTCTTCGACGGTGCGCCTCGCGCGGCGGCCGGATGCGTGCAGCGACGAGGCGTTGCCGGTGGCCACGAGCTGGGCGGTCAGTGCCTCTGCCGCCTCGGGGAGCATCGGGGTGGTCGCGGCGTGGTCGAGGTAAGCCATGGTGCGCCAATTCTATGACCGGCCGCTTTCCGGGCGGGGTGGGGCCCGTCAGCGGAGCGGGTGCTGCCGCGCGCCCCGGCCGTCGAGGCGCCCGGCCCTAGAAGCTCCAGGAAACGGTGTGGTCCACCTGCATGGCGGTCACCAGGACCACCAGGTCCGCGATCCCGAGACCGAGGCCGAGGTAGGCGCGGCCACGGCGCGCGGTGCCGTGCCACAGGGCCACGGCGGCCAGGACGATGGCGATGGGGCCGAGGAAGACATTGAGGACGAGCAGGCCGAGCAGGCCGAGGATGAAGGACGCCACGGCCATGCCCTCGGCGTCGCGCGTGCCGGTGCGGCGGGCCGGGGCCGTGGTGTTCCCGGTGGCCCGGGTGGTGGTGCTCTCGTTGCGTGTCGCGGTGAGGTTCATGATGCGGTCAACTCCCGAACGGTCGGATGGCGTACGGCGATCAGTGGGCCGACGTGTGCCGCCGGCGCCCGTGCCGCTCGCGGACCGCGAAGATCACGAGCCAGACGGCGATACCGGCCGCGGCCACGAGGGTGACGGGTAGCGGGGCGTGGGCCACGGTGCCGAGGACGGTCCCCAGCAGCAGTAGGGCGGCGACGAGGAACAGCATGGGATCGGATCCCCCTCCGGGATACCTCGCGTTACAGTTCGGTGAACGCTTGTAGTTACACTCGTTCACTGACTTCCCAGTCTAACGTGTCTTATGGCTTTCCAATTCCAGCGAACAGTTGTTAACTGCATGGTATGAGTCACACCCTCGGCATCCGGCAGGCCCAGAAGCAGAAGACCCGTCAGGCACTCCTGGACGCGGCGCTCGGGCTGCTGGAGGAGCAGAGCCTGAGCAGCCTCGGTCTGCGCGAGGTCACCCGCGCGGTGGGCGTCGCCCCCACCGCCTTCTACCGGCACTTCCGGTCGACCGCGGACCTCGGCGTGGAACTGGTCCAGGAGGCCCTCGGCAGCCTCCACCCCATGATCGAGTCAACGGTCACCGCGGACGGCGACAGCGACGAGCGCATCGTGCGCACCGTCGAGCTGATCGCCCGCCATGTGGACGCGTACCCCGCGCACGTACGGTTCATCGCGCGGGAGCGGCACGGTGGCGTCCAGCCGGTGCGCGAGGAGATCCGGCGTCAACTGGCCCGGTTCGCCGAGGAGGTGACGGTCGCGCTGGCCGGGCACCCCGAGTCCGAGGGGTGGAGCCAGGACGACCTGCTGATGCTCGCCGGCCTGTACGTCGACCAGATGCTGGCGAGTGCCTGCCAGTTCCTGGAGGCACGGGAGGGTGCCGCCGAGGAGCGGGATCAGGTGGCCAGGATGGCGGCCCAGCGGCTGCGCCTGATCAGTATCGGGCGCCATCACTGGAAGTCGTAGCGGGTCGGTCCGTGGCGTACAGGTCCGTGACGGAGGCGGCCGCCCGGGCCAGTTCCTCGCGCGCCTCCGGCGGCGTCAGCACCTCCACCCGGTCGGCGAACACCAGAAGTGAGCGCACCTCGCGCACGGCGCCGTACGACAGCCGGGCCGTCACCCAGGCGCCGTCGCCGTCCTCCTCCGGCAGGTCCACCAGCGCGAAGGCGGTCAGGCGCCGGAACATGTCGAGGTGTTCGCGGCGCACCCGGACCGTCACCCCGAGACCGCCCGGCCGCTCCTCGACCTGTCGGCGCAGCACCTCCCAGGCGTCGGCGAGTTCGACCCCCGGGCGCCGCCGGACGGGATCGCTCAGCAGGGTCGCCGCACGCACCCGGTCCGCACGGAAGAGCCGCGGTCTGCCGCGACGGTCCGCGACCAGGTACCAGACGCCCGCCTTGGAGACGAGCCCGTAGGGGTCGACGGTGTAGGTGTGCGGCTCGTCGTCCCCGCTGTGCCGGTAGCGCAGCCGCAGCCGGCGGTCGGCGAACACCGCGTCGTGCAGGATGTCCAGGTCGACGGCGGCCTGCGGGCCGCCCTTCCAACGCGTCGCGTCGACGAGGATCCGGCGGCTGGTGGCCTCGGCGGCGGGCCGGTGCGGCACGGGCAGCGCCGCCATCACCTTGCGCAGCGCGGAACCGAGGGCCGCGTCCAGACCGAGGGCGGCGTGCGCGCCCTGCGCGGCCAGGACGAACAGGGCGCGCGACTCGTCGGCGGTCAGCCCCGTGACGTCCGTACGGAATCCGGCGAGCAGCTCGATGCCGCCGTACCGTCCCCGCTCGGCGTACACCGGCACGCCGGAGGCGGACAGGGCCTCGACGTCGCGGTAGATGGTGCGCACCGACACCTCCAGCCGGTCGGCGAGTTCGCGGGCCGGGACGCGGCCGCGGGTCTGGAGCAGCAGGAGGATCGAGAGCAGGCGGTCCGACTTCACCGGCCCAGCATCGCGGTGGCGGCGGAAGGCCCGCAAAAGTTGACGGAAACTGTCAGGTTCTGCGGGGAACCTCGGGGCACCGACTCACCGGAAGGACCCTCATGAACACCGATCCCCGTCCCGTGTACGCCCGCGCCTCCGCGCAGGTCGCCGCGCTGATCGAGACCGTACGGCCGGAACAGCTCGCCGGCCCCACACCGTGTACCGAGTTCGACGTACGGACGCTGCTGTCGCACATCGTCGGCGGCACCCGCCGGATCGCCGTGGTCGGCGCGGGCGGCGACGGGTTGGCCGTGCGCCCCTTCGCGGACGGCGTCGCGGACGACGGCTGGGCGGCCGCGTACGTCGCGGCCGGCCGCGAGGTCCGGCGGGCCTGGGCGGACGACGCCCGGCTGGACGCGCCGGTGCGGGTGCCGTGGGGCGAGACGACGGGGCGCAACGCGCTGTCCGGGTATGTGATGGAGAAGGTCACCCACACCTGGGACCTGTGGGAAGCGCTCGGCCGGCCGCTCGAACTCGACCCGGATGTGGCCGAGTTCGCGCTCGGCGTCGCCCGTCTCGTGCTGCCCGAGCCGGAGCGCGGCGACGACGTGCCCTTCGATTCGGCCCGCCCGGCTCCCGAGGGGGCCGACGCCTACGGGCGGCTGGCGGCCTGGCTGGGCCGCGGGCCGACGGCGGCCCGCTGACCCGCACCCGGCCGGACCGCGGAACCGGGCCGTGCCCCCGCCGGGGCGCGGCCCGGTTCCGCGTCCGGCTCAGCCCAGCCTGACCCGGGCCAGCTGACGGGATTGCGCGACCAGGCGGTCCCGGCTGTCCCAGACCTCGGCGTCCTCCTCCAGGAAGCCGCCGGCGAGGTTGCGGGTGGTGATGGACACCCTCAGCGGTCCGGGCGCCGGACGGCACCGCACGTGCACGGTCAGCTCGACGGTCGGCACCCAGCCGGAGATGCCGAGCTCGAAGGCGGTGGGCGGCAGCGCGTCCACCGCGAGGAGCAGCGACAGCGGGTCCGCGTCGCGGCCGTCGGCGAGCCCGAACCAGGCGCGCATCTCGCCCTTTCCGGAGGGCGCTCCCAGGGCCCAGCCGAGGGTGGCCGGGTCCAGCTTGATCATCAGCCGGTCGGTGATCGCCGAGCTGCCGGGGACCGGCGCCGGGCCGTCCTCGGGGCCGAAGCACTGGTCCATGGGCGGGATGGCGGGCGGCCGCGCGGTGGTGCGCACGTCGTCGGGCAGGGCATCCAGGTCGCCGTACGAGGCGAGGACGCGGATGCGCTCGACCTCGCGGCCCTCGTCGTCGTACTGGAAGAGGGAAGCCTGGCCGGTGGAGAGGGTGCGGCCGGTGCGGACCACGTCCGTACGGATCACTGCGGGTCCCGGCTGCGAGGCGGTGAGGTAGTGCGCGGAGATCGTGAACGGGTCCGCGTGCGGCAGGGCGTCCGCGAGGGCACGGCCGAGCACGGCCAGCAGATAGCCGCCGTTGACGGCGCTGATGATCGTCCAGCCGGCGGAGAGGTCGATGTCGTAGACGCCGGTTTCCCGGAGGGTGACCGCGGTGTCGCGGTCGAACTCGCTGTCGCCGATCATCGCCGTCGCGGCCTGTGCGGTAGCTCCTTCTGGCATGCACAAACCGTACAACGAGAAATTACTAAGCAGTAGCTTTTCCCTGTTTCAAGTCCGTGACATTCCAGACGCGGGCGCTCGGATCCAGCCATCCTCAGGTGAGCTTTTGGCAATTTTTAGGTAAGTGTCCGCACTCGTCCGTGACCCTTGGCCTCCGGTTTCCCTCTGAGAAGACGTACAGCTTGTTCCGCCCGTTCACAGGAAGAGCCGCCACGCCGATGAGCCTGACAGGGACGCCGTTCCTCCTCACGTCGATCGTCCTCGTGGCGGTCGCCCTCATCCTGCCTCTGGTCCTGTGGTCCCGGATCCGCGGCCCGGTACTGCTGCGCCACGCCGCCCGGATGATGATGCTGCTGTTCGCGCAGGTCACCGCAGTCACCCTGGTCTTCGTCCTGGTGAACAACGCCAACAGTCTGTACGACAACTGGTCCGATCTGCTCGGCACGGGCAACCATGTGCGCCAAGCCGCCGACCTCGGCAAGGACGGCACCGGCGGAATCCAGATCAGGACCCTGCCCAAGGTCCGCCAGACCTTCACCCCGGCCGAGGGGCCGGGCATGCAAGCGGCGGGCGGCGTGCGCGTCACCCAGCTCAAGGGGCAGGTGTCGGGCGTCGAGGCCGAGGTCTACGTCTGGCTGCCGCCGCAGTACGACGACCCCGCCTACAAGAACAAGAAGTTCCCCGTAGTGGAGCTGCTCTCGGGCTATCCCGGCTCGGCGAAGGCGTGGTTCGGATCGCTCAAGGCGCACGAGCAGCTGCTGCCGCTGATGCGCAGCGGGCAGGTGGCGCCCTTCATCCTGGTGGCGCCGCGCACCAACCTCATCGCCAAGGTCGACACGGGCTGCGCGAACGTCCCCGGCGTGGTGAACGCCGACACCTGGCTCAGCATCGACGTGCCGAAGATGGTGATGGACAACTTCCGCGCCCAGTCCGCACCGAACGGCTGGGCCGCGGCCGGCTACTCGGCGGGCGCGCACTGCGCCACGAAGCTCGTGACCGCGCACCCCGACCGCTACCGGGCCGCGATCAGCCTGTCCGGCTACAACGACCCGATCGGCGAACGCAAGTCGCTGGCCGCGCGGAGCGCCGCGCTGCGCCGGGCGAACAACCCCTACTTCCTGCTGAAGGGACGGCACACCCCGCCGCACATCTCGCTCTACCTGTCCGGCCAGCTCGGTGACGGCTACCAGGCGGCCGCCGC
Source organism: Streptomyces glomeratus (assembly GCF_021462825.1). GTDB lineage: Bacteria > Actinomycetota > Actinomycetes > Streptomycetales > Streptomycetaceae > Streptomyces > Streptomyces glomeratus. The sequence goes on from NZ_JAKEEB010000007.1 coordinate 227,040, forward strand.
GCTGGAGCAGATCGCCAAGCCTCCGACCGTGGTGCGCGCGGTGCTGATCCCGCGCAGTGCGGGCGGGCACAGCATGGCCCTGTGGCGGCCGCAGATCCCGTACGTGTTCACCTGGCTCAGCCAGCAGATGACCGGGAGGAACACCGCCGGGACTACTCCTCGGCAACCGTTGACCGACGGTTCCAAGCGCGCGGCGCTCGCCAGTGGAAGCGCATCGCCAAAAGGCGTAGCACGAAAGCGGTGACGACCGCGAGCGCCGAGGTCAGCGGGGTCAGCGCGTCGTAGCGGATGCAGAGCACGACCATCGTGGCGCCGACGATGGCCGGCACCGCGTAGAGGTCGCGGTCCCAGCGCAGCAGCGAGGGCACCTCGTTGGCGAGGACGTCGCGCAGGACGCCTCCGCCCACCGCCGTGGCGAGGCCGAGGGCCGCGCTCGCGGTGAGGCCGAGCCCGTAGTCGTAGGCCTTGGTCGTGCCCGCGACGCAGAACAGGCCGAGGCCGGCCGCGTCGAAGACGTTGACGGCCACCTGGATCCGCTCCACCTGCGGGTGGAGGAAGAAGACCAGCAGGGCGGCGAGCAGGGGGGTCAGGAAGTACCCCAGGTCCGTGAACGCGGCCGGCGGTACGGCACCGATGATCACATCGCGGAACAGCCCTCCGCCCAGCGCCGTGACCTCGGCGAGCACGGCGATGCCGAAGACGTCGAAGTTCTTGCGGACGGCCAGCAGCGCGCCGGAGATCGCGAAGACGAAGATGCCTACGAGATCCAGCGTGTGCTGGACGGAGGGGCTGAACAGTTGCTGGAGCACCTTTACATTCTCACCCATCCGAGTGAATGCACCTTGCAATGCAAGGCCAGGGCTCCGAAAAATCTAGGTTACAAGACCGGCTTCCCCGTGCTGTAGATCCACTTCTGGAACACGTCGTCCAGCTGCCGCCCGGAGACCTGCTCCGCGAGCCGGACGAAGTCGCCGGTGTTCGCGTTGCCGTAGCGGTGAAGCCTCGTCCAGGCGGGCAGGAGCCTGAAGAACGCGGTGTCGCCGATGCGCTCGCGGAGCGCCTGGAGGGCCATCGCGCCGCGCTGGTAGACCGCCGAGGCGAACATGGTGTCACGCTGCGGATCGGCGACCTGGATCTGCCAGAACGCGCTCTCGGCCGGGCGGGCGTTGTACGCCGCGAGGAACGAGTCGTGCGCGGAGCGGGTGCCCTTGTGCTCGGCCCACAGCCACTGGGCGTAGGTCGCGAAGCCCTCGTTGAGCCAGATGTCCTTCCAGCGCTCCACCGAGACCGAGTCGCCGAACCACTGGTGGGCCAGCTCGTGCACGATGGTCGTCTCGTTGCGGACGGCCGAGTACGCGGGCTTGGACTGGACCTCCAGCGAGAAGCCCGCCTCGGGCATGTCGTCGACGATGGCACCCGTCTCCTCGAAGGGGTACGGGCCGAATATCTGCGACCAGTAGTCGGTGGCCTCGGCCGTGACGGCGTAGACGTCGACGTTCTCGCCGCTCTCGAGGGACGGGTCGATGGCCACGTAGATCGGGATTCCCGACGGCGTCCTCCCGGTCCGCACATCGAACCTGCCGATGGTGGCCGTCGCCAGGTAGGTGGCCATCGGCCGGGACTCCCGCCAGTGGGTGACGGTCCGGCCGCCCTCGTCGTATGCCGACACCAGCCGGCCGTTGGACACCGCGGTCAGGCCCTTCGGCGCCTTGATGCGGATGTCGTAGGTGGCCTTGTCCGAGGGGTGGTCGCTGGAGGGGAACCAGGTGGAGGCCGCATTGGGCTCGCAGGCGACGAAGACGCCGTCGGCCGTCTTCATCCACCCGTACTGGGAGCCGAAGACGATGGGGCCGCCGAGCGGCTCGGGAACACCGCCGTAGGTGACCGTGACCGTGAAGTCGCGGCCCCGGGGAAGCACACCGCGCGGGGTGATGCGTATCTCGTCGCCCTCACGCGTGAACGCGGCCCGTCTGCCGTTCACCTCGATCCGCGTGACGTCCAGCTTCTGGAGATCGAGATCGAAGGACGTGAGGCTCCGCGTGGCCCGGGCGCTGATCGTCGTACGGCCGTCGAGACGGCCGCTGCCCGGGTCGTACGCGACGTCGAGCGCGTAGTGGCGGGCGTCGAAGCCGCCGTTGCCGAGCTGCGGGAAGTAGGAGTCGCCGATGCCGTCCGCCCCGGGCGAGGGGGCGGAGGAGGCCGCGATGACGAGGAAGGAGGCCGCCGCGGCGGCGAGCGTCCCTAAGCGTGCCGAACGGGAGAGTGCCATGAGTCGTCCCTTCGAGCGTGCTGTCGATCCGGCGATCAGACGGACACGCCAGACTCTGCGCTCTCCCGTTCGGTCATGTACATGGCTTTACCAATTTGTCATGCGCAACTCGGTCACTGGCTCCTGACGCGTGTGCCCCGGCAACCGGAGTGCGGGTTGCCGGGGCACATGTGCCGATGCGACCGTCTGTCTACTTCCGGCCGCCGGACTCCGGCGCGTCGTCGGACGCGTCCGATGCGCCGGGGGCGGCATCCTCGGCGGTCTCCTCCGTGGAAGCCTCCGCGGCGTCCGGAGCCTCTTCCGCGGCCTCCGAGGACGGGGCCTCCTCGGAACCGGCCTCGGCCGCCTCCGAAGACGGAGCCTCAGTGGCCTCCTCGGCGGCCGGCTCGGACGGCTCCTCCGCCGCCGGCTCGGCCGTGTCCGCGTGGACCTCCGCGGCCACGGCCGCCGACGTCTCCGCCGACTCCTCCAGCACCGCGTCCGGCACCAGCTCGGCCGCCTCCTTGGCGTCGGACAGCAGCACGGTGTCCTGCGGCGCCTGGTCCTCGAAGTTCTCCGGGTGGTGGCAGGCCACGCGCTGGCCGGGCTTCAGCTCCAGAAGCTGAGGCTCGGTCGTCCGGCAGATCTCCGTCGCCTTCCAGCACCGCGTGTGGAAACGGCAGCCGCTCGGCGGCGCGATCGGCGAGGGGACGTCGCCCTTGAGCAGGATCCGCTCGCTCTTGGCCGACTTGCGCTTGGGGTCCGGGATCGGCACCGCCGACATCAGCGCCTTCGTGTACGGGTGCATCGGCGCCCTGTACAGCGATTCCCGGTCGGCCAGCTCGACGATCTTGCCGAGGTACATCACCGCGATCCGGTCCGAGACGTGCCGGACGACCGACAGGTCGTGCGCGATGATCACGTACGTCAGGCCCAGCTCCTGCTGGAGGTCGTCGAGCAGGTTGACGACCTGTGCCTGAATGGACACGTCCAGCGCGGAGACCGGCTCGTCGGCCACGACCAGCTTCGGGTTGAGCGCGAGCGCGCGGGCGATGCCGATGCGCTGGCGCTGACCGCCGGAGAACTCGTGCGGATACCGGTTGTAGTGCTCGGGGTTGAGACCCACGACCGACAGCAGCCGCTGCACTTCCTTCTTGATCCCGCCCTCGGGCGTGACGCCCTGGAGCCGGAAGGGAGCGCCGATGATCGTGCCGATGGTGTGGCGCGGGTTCAGCGACGAGTACGGGTCCTGGAAGATCATCTGCACATCGCGGCGCATCGGGCGCATGCCGCCGACACCGAGGTGCGTGATGTCCTTGCCCTCGAACTCGATGGTGCCGGCCGTCGGTTCCAGCAGCCGGGTGATCAGCCGGCCCATCGTCGACTTGCCGCAGCCCGACTCGCCCACGACGCCCAGGGTCTCGCCGGACTTGACCTCGAAGTCGATACCGTCGACCGCGCGCACCGCACCGACCTGCCGCTGGAGAAGGCCCTTGCGGATGGGGAAGTGCTTCTGCAGCCCCGTGACCTTCAGCAGGGTCTCGCCCGGCGCGGCGTCCTTCGTGAGGGTGGCCGCACCCGAGCTCTTCGCCTCCGCGCCGTCGCTCTGTGCAGGGATGCTCACTGCCTTGTCCTCTGCGTTCTCACTCACAGCTTCGGCGCAATCTCTTCGGTCCAGATACGCTCCCGCTGCTCCTGCGTCATATGGCAGGCGGCCCAGTGGCGGCTGCCGACCTCGGTCAGCTCCGGCCGGACCGTGCGGGTCACGTTGTCCTTCGGGACGTCGGCGTACGGGCAGCGCGGGTTGAAGGCGCAGCCGGACGGGACATTGATGAGGGAGGGCGGGGAGCCCTTGACCGGGATGAGGCGCTCCTGCTGCTCGCGGTCCAGGCGCGGCATGGAACCCAGCAGGCCCCAGGTGTAGGGGTGCCGGGGCTCGTAGAACACCTTCTCGGCCGGGCCCCGCTCCACGCAGCGGCCGCCGTACATCACCAGGATGTCGTCGGCCAGCTCGGCGACGACGCCCAGGTCGTGGGTGATGACGATGACCGCGGAGCCGAACTCCTTCTGCAGATCGCGGATCAGGTCGAGGATCTGCGCCTGGACGGTCACGTCGAGGGCGGTCGTCGGCTCGTCCGCGATGAGCAGCTCGGGGTTGTTGACGAGCGCCATCGCGATCATGGCGCGCTGCCGCATACCGCCGGAGAACTCGTGCGGGTAGCTGTCCACCCGCTTGTCCGGCTGCGGGATGCCCACCCGGTCGAGCATCTCGATCGCGCGCTTGCGTGCGGTCTTCTTGTCGACGTTGTGGTGGATGCGGTACGCCTCCACGATCTGCTGGCCGATCGTGTAGTACGGGTGCAGCGCGGACAGCGGGTCCTGGAAGATCATCGCCATGTCGCGGCCGCGCAGCTTGCGCACGTGGTCGGGATCGGCGGACAGCAACTCGGTGCCGTTCAGCCAGATCTCGCCGGAGATCTGCGCCTTGCGCTTGCCGTACTGGCCCGCGGTGTGCAGGCCCAGGATGCCGAGCGAGGTCACGGACTTGCCGGAGCCGGACTCGCCCACGATGCCGAGGGTCTTGCCCTTCTCCAGCTGGAAGCTGAGCCCGTCGACGGACTTCACCAGGCCGTCGTCGGTCGGGAAGTGCACCTTCAGGTCGCGCACTTCCAGGAAGGCGGTCGAAGCAGGGGAGGCGGTGGCGGGCTCCCCCACGGCCGCTCCGCTCTTGCTGAGTTCGGTCATGCGAGCCTCACTCGGGGGTCGATCACGGCGTACAGGACGTCCACCACGAGGTTGGCGAGCAGCACCGCGAGGGAGGTGATCAGGGTGACGCCCAGGATGATGGGCAGGTCCTGGTTCCTGATGGCGTTGAGCACGGCCTGGCCGAGGCCGGGCAGGCTGAAGGTGGTCTCGGTCAGGATCGCGCCGCCGATGAGGGCGCCGAGGTCCATACCGAGCATCGTCAGGATGGGCGTCATCGTGGAGCGCATGGCGTGCTTGCCGATGACGGTCTGCTCGCGCAGGCCCTTGGCGCGGGCGGTGCGGATGTAGTCCTCGCCGAGGACCTCCAGCATGGTGGCCCGGGTGATCCGCGCGTACATCGCCGCGTAGAGGAAGGCGAGGGTGACCCACGGCAGGATCATGCCGCCGAGCCAGCCGGTGAAGCTCTGACCGAGGGGCACGTACTGCGCGTCGATCCACTTCAGACCGAAGGCGAAGATCGCCAAGGACAGCAGACCGGTGAAGTAGATCGGGAGGGAGACGCCCGCGAGGGCGACGACCATCGCGCTGCGGTCCCAGAGGCTGCCGCGCTTGAGCGCGGAGAGGACACCCGCTGCGACACCGAAGACCAGCCACAGCACCGCGGCACCGAGCGCGAGACCCAGGGTCACCGGGAAGCGGTCGGTCAGCACCGGCCAGACGGCCTGTTCGCTGCGGAAGGAGTAGCCGAAGCACGGCGCGGCGCAGTGGGTGACGTCGCCACCCGCCGCGTAGGTGCGGCCGGCGAAGATGCCCTTGAAGAAATCCCAGACCTGGATGTAGATCGGGTCACCGAGGCCCAGCTTCTCCCGCACCGCCTGGACGGCGGCGGGGTCGGCCTGCTTGCCCACGAAGCTCGTGGCGATGTCGACGCCTGCCCACTTGGGGACGAGGAAGAAGATGCTGAAGACCACCAGGATGATGACCACCAGCATCACTACGGCGGCGAACAGCCGCCTGATGAGGTAAGCGAGCACAGCTTACGGCCCGCCGCGGGACCGCGGGCACCGGAGGTTGTCCGGTGGCCCGCGGTCCCGCCGCGCCGGCCTTCACCTGCCTTTCGTGCCGTGCGGCGGGTGTGCCGGGGTTTACTTCGCGGACTTGAGGCCCAGGTTGACGAAGTCGTACTGACCGCTGTACGCGTCGGTCGTGTACACGTTCGCCAGTCGGTCCCCGCGCCAGTTGATGAACTTCTCGAAGACGAAGGGCAGGTAGTAACCGCCCTCCATCACCTTGTGGTTGATCTGCGTGGCGATCTGCGTCTTCTTCGCCTCGTCGAGCGTGTTGACGTAGTCGTTGAACAGCCCGTCGATCGCCTTGTCCTTGATCAGGGCGTAGTTGTTGTTACCGCTCTGCAGGATGTACTTGCTGTCCCACAGCGGCAGACCGAAGCCCTGGACGGTCGGGAAGTCCGGACCCCAGCCCATGATGATGACGCCGTAGCCCTTCTTCTTCACGTTCGAGGGGCTGCCGATGATGCCGGTGGTCTGCGAGCCGTCGTACTGGTCGATGTCGGCGGTGATGCCGATCTTCTTCAGCGACGCCTGCAGGGACTGGGCGGTGGCCACCTCGACCGGCTTGTTGTTGCGGACGGCGATGGTGGTCTTGAAGCCGTTCGGCTGGCCGCAGGCCTTCAGCTCTTCCTTGGCCTTCGCGGCATTGCCGGTCTTGTTGGCGCCGGCCAGCTCGAACGGGTCGTACTTCTGGCCCTCGGAGCCCGGGACGGACGGCGGCAGCATGTTGGTGCCGATGTCACCACCGGCGACCGGGCCACCGCGCGCGGTCTGCAGCGACACGTGGTCGGCGCCGTAGATGACGGCGTTGCGGCAGTGGATGTTGTCGAACGGCTTCACGCTCTGCGGGAAGACCGCGTAGCGGATGTAGCCGGAGACCGGGTTGTCCAGGTTCGCCTTGTGCTGCTTCAGGGCGGCGGTGCGGCCCTGCGGCGACATGCCCGTCTGGTTGATGTCCAGGTCGATGTCGCCGTTGATCAGGCGCTGGTCGAGGTCGTTGGCGTTCGAGAAGAACTTGATCGTGATCTTGTCCGGGTACGCCTTGCGGACCGGGTCCGAGGACTGCTTCCAATTGGTGTTGCGGACCAGCGTCAGGTCCTTGCCCGGGTTGTACGACTCGAACTTGTACGGCCCCGAGGAGAACGGGTGCAGGGAGTACTTGGACTTGGTGTCCTGGTCCTGGCGGACCGGGGATGCCGAGGTCAGCGCGAGCACTTCCTCGAAGTCCGCGTTCGCCTTGGGCAGGTGGAAGACGATCGTCTTGTCGTCGGGCGTGTCGATCGCCTTCAGACCGAGGTGGTCCGCGGCCTTGTCCTTGTACGGGCCCTGGTACTTGCCGTCGGGGTCCAGGAAGTCCTTGAGGTAGGTGGGACCGCCGGACAGCACGTCCTGCGCCCAGACACGCTCGATGCCGTACTTGATGTCCTTGGAGGTGATCGGCTTGCCGTCCTCCCAGGTGATCCCGTCGCGCAGCGTGTACGTGTACGTCTTGCCGCCGTCGCTGACCTTGGCGAGCCCGGTGGCGAGGTCCGGGGTGAGCTTGGCGCCTTCCTTGCCCGGCTCCGTCTTGTTCGTGACGAGCTGACGGCTGTAGTAGCGCATGAAGTTCCACGCGAAGCCGTAGTAGCCGCGGGTGGTGTCCCACGAGTCGGCGTCCTGGGCACCGCCGAACCTCAGCGTGCCGCCCTTCTTGGCCAGCGAGGCCTGGGCGACCTTGTTGTTCGCCGCGTCGAAGCCGGCCGCGCCGTTCTTCGAACCGTCGCTGTCCTTGCCGCCGCCGCACGCCGCCGTGGTCAGCAGCGCGGCGACCACGGCGGCAGCGGCCATGGCCTGCTTGCGCCGCCCTGAGGTGCGTTGGGTAGTCACGATCTCGGATCCTCCGGGTTAGATGAGAGACCCCGTGTGTAGTGCCACGGGTCGCTTGGGGTACGGCAGTTCAGCGGGAGCCCTTCGGGTCCAGCGCGTCGCGCACGCCGTCGCCGAAGAGGTTGAAGGCAAGAACGGTGATGAAGATCGCCACGCCCGGGACCACCATGTACATCGGGTCCGAGTCGTAGTAGTCGATCGCGTTCGAGAGCATCTGCCCCCAGGAGGCCGTGGGCGGCTTGACGCCCACGCCCAGGAAGCTGAGCGCCGCCTCGGTGAGGATGTTGGTGGGGATCATCATCGTCGTGTACACGATGATCGGCGCGACGAGGTTGGGCAGCAGTTCCTTGAAGAGGATGTAGAAGCGTCCGGCACCCAGCGAGCGGGCCGCCTCCACGTACTCGCGCTCACGCAGCGAGAGCGTCTGGCCGCGCACCACACGTCCGATGTAGGGCCAGCCGAAGAAGCCGATGACCAGGATCATCACGAACACTCGGACGCCCGTGCCGCTCAGTCCCAGCATCTCGTTCGGCATGACAGAGACCAGGGCGATGATGAACAGCAGCTGCGGGAAGGCGAGCAGTCCGTCCATGACCCGGCTGATGGCGGAGTCGACCCAGCCGCCGAAGAAGCCGGCCAGGATGCCCAGGACGGTACCGAGGATGACGGCGACGACCGCCGAGAGGAAGCCGACCAGGAGCGAGATCTGGGCGCCGTAGAGGATGCGGGCGAAGATGTCGCGGCCGTTGACCGGCTCGATGCCCAGCAGGTGGTCGCCGCTGATTCCACCCAGCGAACCCGTGGGTGTGCCGAACAGCGGGTCGATCAGGTTCTCGTGGTAGGCGTCCGGGTCCTGTCCGACGAGGTTCGTGATGACGGGCGCGAGCAGCGCGATCACGATGAGGACAAGCACGACTACGCCACCCGTCAGGGCGAGCTTGTCCCGCTTGAGGCGCTCCCAGGCGATCCGGCCCAGGGAACGCCCCTGTACAGCCTTCGCGTCAGCGCTGACTACGGCCGCTTCCTCGGCAGCACTCGGCGCCGCTTCCGCGGTCGGCTCGTGCAATGGTGCCGTCATCTGGCAGGGACCCCTCTCAACCGGCGGTGACCGGCGCGCACTTGCCGCGGTTGGCGGCATGATCAGTCCGTCGTACACAGGGGGCGAACCCCTTGAAGCGGGAGTCTTCAACGCTTCGGCGATCAGTTGCCAGACTTGAGGGTGAAAGGATGCGTAAACGTGATACGGGTAGAGGGGTTCCGTTATCCGGACGATGGGTAGCGGGGTGCGGACACCCGCCAATCGGGACACTTCACACGCTACTTGGACCATCCACGCCGATCTACGCGCGAAGAGGGGCTCTCGGGCGACGGAGGTGACCGGCAGCCGGACACCGCGGCGGAGCAGCTCCGCGCGGCCGGCGGTCAGTACACGCCGCGTACCGGCGGATAGCCGTATCCCCCGCCCGCCGGAGCCTGGGCCGGGGACGCATGGGCCTCGCGGTCGTAGAACGGGCGGGCGTGGGCGCGCAGCCACATCGCGACCGGGTCGTACTCGTCGGACATCGCGACGGTCGACACGGGCAGTCCCTCAGGGACCGCCACCACGGACTGCTGCATCATCGCGCGCACCGAGTCGACGGCGGGCGGCGAGGTGTCGTAGACGTCCAGGCCGATCGCCAGATAGGGCGCGCCGAGGGAGGGCTGCACCCAGGCGCGGCGCAGCGAGCGCACGGCGGGCGTTCGGTGCGCGTTCTGCGTGAGGAGGGCGTAGAACTGCGGGATCTCGATGGCCGGTTCGCCGAGCCGGAGCGGGCCGGCGGGCTGGCGCTCGAGGCCGGTCGCGATACGGCGCAGGTCCAGCCAGGGGATGCCGACGCCGCCGCCCGGCGCGTGCGGATTCAGCCAGAGGCCGTAGTGGTCCGGGTAGAGGGTGCGGGCCACGTCGAGGCCGTCGACCACCTCGTACGAGCGGTTCCAGCCGCTGGCCGAGAGTTCCTGGGCGGAGGTGACGCAGGGCGCGTAGCCGTAGCCGTTCACCTCCATGTTTCCGTACTGGGCGTCGGGCGATCCGGCCTGGCCGTGCCACAGCAGCATCCAGACCTGGCCGGACGACGGGGTCGCGAGTGCGCGCAGCAGCGCCTCGTAGGCGTCGTAACGCCCGGGCGTCACCTGGCGCAGCATCTGCTCGACCTGTCCGGCCGCGGCCGTGCCCGACGCGCTCACCCTCTACCGCCCCTTCACGACAAACCTGACAACCCCGACGGAGGCTCTTCGGTGCGGTGTGCACGGTTTTCAGCCGCGTCACCCCGACCGAGCCATTCTCCCCTGTCCGCAGAACACCGCATCCCCCTGTGTGCGGCCGCGCCGCGGGCCGGGCCCCCCGGCCGGAAGCGGGCTTGTTCCGTCCCGGCCATGAAACCAGGTTAAGGCGCCATACTGACAGCACCTCGGCGCGTACCACCCCACATCCCCCGGCACCGCGCGCCGCGTCCGCGGGCGGCTCGGTGAGCGTGCGGGCGGAGGCTCAGTAACCGTGCTGGTAGAAGGGCCGCACCCGCTCCCGCAGCCACTCCCCTACCGGGTCCTGGGCCACGTCCAGGAACACCATGTTCACGGGCGTCGGCACCGGCACCTTGCCGAGCGCCCGGCCGAGCGCCTCCAGCGGGAGCGCGCGTATGTCGGCGTCCCGGGAGGAGAGTTCGACGCCGATGAACATCACCGGGTCGGCGGTCTCGATCGCGGCCAGGCAGCGGCGTGCGGTGAGCACCACCCCGGTCGCCGCGAACTCGGCCGACGCGGCGGCGAGGAAGTCCACCGGGTCGTCCTGCCAGTCGGGCTCGAAGAGCCGGACACGCCCGCCGCTCACCGGGCCGTCCAGCGGGGTACGCCCGACGCGGCACAGCTCGGCCACCGCGTCCGGCGGCAGCGGCACTCCGACCATGCCGCCCGGGTTGACCGCGATGCCGACCTGCGGGGGCAGCCCGCGGGCGAACTCGACGGCGGGCGCGATCGTGTACGACATGTGGTTGCCGACGACCTGGCGGAACTGCTCCTCCGAGCTGAACACCGGCACATACGCCTGCCCCTCGATCTCCGTCGTGGGCAGGTCGAGCGGGCCGCTGTGCGGGCCGCCGCCGTTCGGCAGCGGCACCCACAGGAAGCTGCGGCCTAGGACCTCGACGATCCGGCCACCGGCCGAGGGGATGCCGAGCGAGGCGGAGAGCACCTCCTCCAGCTCGTTGCCCGGCCATCCGCCGTGTGGGTGGGGGTGTGCCTGTGCGGGGAAGTCCGCGGGAAGGTCCGCCGGGAAGTCCATCTGCTACCGCCTGCTGAGGAACCGCTGCTGAGACCGGCAAGGCTATCGGGTGCGGGGGCCGGGACCACCGCTCGGCCGGAGCCTGTACGGCGGTGGCCCCGGAGTGGTACCGCTCAGGCCCCGGGGTGGTACTGCTCGGGTCCGGGAAGTCGTACGGCTCGGGCCGCGCAGCCGGTACGGCTCGGGTCCGGGAAGTCGGCACGGCTCGGGCGAGCAGCCGGTACGGCTCGGGTCCGGGAAGTCGGTACGGCTCGGCTCCGGGAAGTCGGTACGGGTCGGGCCGAGCAGCCGGTACGGGCCGCCCCCCCGGGTTCATGCGGATCGGCCCGCGACAGCAATACGACGTCGGGGCTCCGGAGCCGCCGTCGCCTTACCCGGCTCGCGAAGTCGGCATGGCTCAGCGACCGAAGTCCACACGGCCCGCCGACCCCCTCTTCGGCCAGCGAAGCGGGTACGGCCCAGGCCCGCGAAGCCGACGCTAGTCCCCGAAAGCATCAGAAAGCCCCCGAAATCGACACGGCCCCAAGCCGACGCACCTCAACCCGCGACACCGATACGGGGGTGGCGACACGGCCCGGCCCGGCCCGGCGCCCGAACTGAATACGGCTCAGCTCCACCCGAAGCGGACCCGCTCAGCCCGCCTACCCGATACGGCCCCAGCCCCCGAGTCGATCGGCTGGGCCCGCGATGCCGACACGGCCCGGGCCCCGGAACCGACCCGACTCGGCCCGCCAGGCCGACATGACCCAGCACCCCGAAGCCGACGCACCTCAACCCGCGACGCGGATACGACCCGCCCCCCGAAGCCCAGGCAGCCGCCCCCGAGTGGATACGGCTCAGCCCTCGAAGTCGATGCGGCCCAGGACGTCCGCCGCTTCCCGGTCCAGGAGCACCACCGAGCCGCAGCCGTCCGGGACCGTGCCCCGCTCGACGGAGCCCAGCAGGCGCCGGGTGGCCCGGCGGTGCCTGAGGAACGCATACCGCGAGACGCCTTGGCCGCGCTCCCGCTGGCCCGCCAGGGCGGTGTCCGCGGTGACGTCGAGCACCAGCAGATGGAGCGTGCCGCCGCGACGGCGGGCCGACCTGGCCAGCCAGGCACGCACCCAGGTCTGCGCACCGCAGTCGTGGACGACGACGCCGGTGCCGGCCCGCAGGGCGTGGCGCAGACCGGCGTAGTGGGCGAGGCGGACGAGGGGGCGGTAGACCGCGTACGGCAGGAAGCGGGAAAGGCGCGCGTCCCAGCGGTCGCGGACGTCCTGGGAGTCGATCCGCACGCCCCGCACGGCACGGCGCATGAGAGTGGACTTGCCGCTGCCGGGCAGTCCTGTGACCACGACGACGTCGCTCGGGCCGAAGGTGAGGCCCCGGGGGCCACGGCCCGCGCGGTCGCGCAGGTCGCGGACCCTGACCGCCCGCGGCGGCCGGTGGGCCTGCTGGGCGGGGGATCCCGGCTGCCCGGGCACCGCGATGCCCGAGGTCGTCGCGTACGCCGTCGTCCTGTTCACCGTGATCGTCCTCCCCTGGGGGTCAGGAAGTCCCGTGCCCGTCGAGTGTAAAGAGAAGGTAATGCGCGGTGTCTCGTGATTCCGTCGTCGTAGCGCCACAGGCCGGTTACAGATGCGGCCCTGCCACGATCGGACGAGGCATGCAATGATGTGCCCGCCAACTGCATACCGGCCGCTTGAATCCGCGCGGGAGAGTCCCGGGCCCGTACCTCTGCCGTACGACCGCCCGGGCGCCGAAGGAGCAAGTCCCTCCCTTGAATCTCTCAGGCCCCGATACCGCGCGGGCGAGGCACATCTGGAAAGCGGGCCGCTTCAGGTGGCTCCACCCAAGGTGCAAGCCGTGACGACCCGCCCGGCGGGGTCATGGCGAACCTCTCAGGTTCCGATGACAGATGGGGAGGAACGACCTCGCCCCTCCCCCACGCTCGCGCGGGGGACACCCATCGCCTTGGGAGCACAACCGATGAGCAGCAGCCCCCTGCGCCGCACCGCGCTCGATGCCCTGCATCGTTCGCTCGGCGCCACGATGACCGACTTCGCCGGCTGGGACATGCCCCTGCGGTACGGCTCCGAGCGCGACGAGCACATCGCCGTCCGGACCGGGGCGGGCCTCTTCGACCTCTCGCACATGGGCGAGATCACGGTGACCGGACCGGAGGCGGCCCGGCTGCTCGACCACGCCCTGGTCGGCAACATCGGCTCCGTCGGCGTCGGCCGCGCCCGCTACACCATGATCTGCCAGGCGGACGGCGGCATCCTCGACGACCTGATCGTGTATCGGCTCGGTGAGCGGGAGTACATGGTCGTCGCCAACGCCTCCAACGCCCAGGTGGTGCTGGACGCGCTCGTGGAGCGGTCCGCCGGCTTCGACGCCGAGGTGCGCGACGACCGGGACGCCTACGCGCTGATCGCCGTCCAGGGCCCCGAGTCCCCCGGCATCCTGAAGTCCCTGACCGACGCAGACCTGGACGGCCTGAAGTACTACGCGGGCCTGCCCGGCACGGTCGCCGGCGTCCCGGCCCTCATCGCCCGCACCGGCTACACCGGCGAGGACGGCTTCGAGCTGTTCGTCGCCCCCGAGCACGCCGAGAAGCTGTGGCAGGCGCTGACCGAGGCGGGCGCGCCGGCCGGCCTGGTCCCCTGCGGCCTGTCCTGCCGGGACACGCTCCGCCTGGAGGCGGGCATGCCGCTGTACGGGCACGAGTTGACCACCTCGCTGACCCCCTTCGACGCCGGGCTCGGCCGGGTCGTGAAGTTCGAGAAGGAGGGCGACTTCGTGGGGCGCACCGCGCTCCTCGAGGCCGCCGAGCGTGCGGCGCAGAACCCGCCGCGCGTCCTGGTCGGCCTGGTGGCCGAGGGCCGGCGTGTGCCGCGGGCCGGGTACGCCGTGGTCGCCGGCGGCGAGGTGATCGGCGAGGTCACCTCCGGCGCCCCCTCGCCGACGCTGGGCCGGCCGATCGCGATGGCGTACGTCGACGCCGCGCACTCCGCGCCCGGAACGGCCGGGGTCGCGGTGGACATCCGGGGCAGCCATGAGCCGTACGAGGTCGTGGCGCTGCCGTTCTACAAGCGCCGGAAGTAGACACTGGGCCCGGGCCGGACGGGGACCGCACCCGTCCGCCCTGCCCACGCGCGTCTTCAGCAGTCCCCCCTTCACCATCACTCCCCCGCGTACAGGAGAATTCAGGCCATGAGCAACCCCCAGCAGCTGCGTTACAGCAAGGAGCACGAGTGGCTGTCGGCCGCCGAGGACGGCGTCTCGACGGTCGGCATCACGGAGCACGCGGCCAACGCACTCGGCGATATCGTCTTCGTCCAGCTCCCGGAGGTCGGTGACACGGTGAGCGCGGGCGAGACCTGCGGCGAGCTGGAGTCGACGAAGTCGGTCAGCGACCTCTACTCCCCGGTCTCCGGCGAGGTCACGGAGGTCAACGAGGACGTGGTGAACGACCCGTCGCTGGTGAACACCGCCCCCTTCGAGGGCGGCTGGCTGTTCCGGGTGCGCGTGTCGGAGGAGCCCGCCGACCTGCTCACCGCGGACGAGTACACCGAGTTCTCCGGCAGCTGAGGAACCGCATCCATGTCGCTTCTGAACACACCCCTGCACGAGCTCGACCCGGACGTCGCCGCCGCCGTCGACGCCGAGCTGCACCGCCAGCAGTCCACCCTCGAGATGATCGCCTCGGAGAACTTCGCCCCGGTCGCGGTCATGGAGGCCCAGGGCTCGGTCCTCACCAACAAGTACGCCGAGGGCTACCCGGGCCGCCGCTACTACGGCGGCTGTGAGCACGTCGACGTGGTCGAGCAGATCGCCATCGACCGCGTCAAGGCGCTCTTCGGCGCCGAGCACGCCAATGTGCAGCCGCACTCGGGCGCGCAGGCCAACGCGGCGGCGATGTTCGCGCTGCTCCGGCCCGGCGACACGATCATGGGTCTGAACCTGGCGCACGGCGGCCACCTGACCCACGGCATGAAGATCAACTTCTCCGGCAAGCTCTACAACGTGGTCGCGTACCACGTCGGCGCCGACGGCACCGTCGACATGGACGAGGTCGAGCGCCTCGCCAAGGAGAACCGGCCGAAGCTGATCGTCGCGGGCTGGTCGGCCTACCCGCGGCAGCTGGACTTCGCCGCGTTCCGCCGGATCGCGGACGAGGTCGGCGCGTACCTCATGGTCGACATGGCGCACTTCGCCGGTCTGGTGGCGGCGGGTCTGCACCCGAACCCGGTCCCGCACGCCCATGTGGTCACCACGACCACCCACAAGACGCTGGGCGGCCCGCGCGGTGGCGTGATCCTGTCGACGGCCGAGCTGGCCAAGAAGATCAACTCCGCTGTCTTCCCCGGCCAGCAGGGCGGTCCGCTGGAGCATGTGGTCGCGGCCAAGGCGGTCGCCTTCAAGGTTGCGGCGAGCGAGGACTTCAAGGAGCGGCAGCGGCGGACGCTGGAGGGCGCCCGCATCCTGGCCGAGCGCCTGGTCAAGGACGACGTCAGGGCCGTGGGCGTGGACGTCCTGTCCGGCGGCACCGATGTGCACCTCGTCCTGGTCGACCTGCGTGACTCCGAGCTGGACGGGCAGCAGGCCGAGGACCGCCTCCACGAGGTCGGCATCACGGTCAACCGCAACGCGATCCCGAACGACCCGCGCCCGCCGATGGTCACCTCGGGCCTCAGGATCGGCACGCCCGCCCTGGCGACCCGCGGCTTCACGGCCGAGGACTTCGCCGAGGTCGCGGACGTCATCGCCGAGGCGCTGAAGCCGTCCTACGACGCCGAGGCGCTGAAGGCCCGGGTGAAGGCCCTGGCCGGCAAGCACCCGCTGTACCCCGGTCTCGGCAAGTAAGTCACCTACCGGCCGGCACCGCGCACACTGGAGTGAGGCGCGGTGCCCGGCCGGCCCCTGCACCACCCCGTAATTGAGGAGTCACCGTGGCCATATCGGTCTTCGACCTGTTCTCGATCGGCATCGGCCCGTCCAGCTCCCACACGGTCGGCCCGATGCGCGCGGCACGCATGTTCGCCCGCCGCCTGGGCAGCGAGGGCCGGCTGGAATCGGTCGTGTCCGTACGCGCGGAGCTCTACGGCTCCCTCGGCGCCACGGGCCACGGCCACGGCACACCCAAGGCGGTCCTGCTCGGGCTGGAGGGCTCCTCTCCGCGCACGGTGGACGTGGAGAGCGCCGACCAGCGGGTGGAGGACATCAAGGCGTCCGGGCGCCTCCGGCTGCTCGGCGAGCACGAGATAGCGTTCTCCTTCGACGACGACCTGGTCCTGCACCGGCGCAAGGCGCTCCCCTACCACGCGAACGGCATGACCCTGTGGGCCTACGACGCCTCGGGTGAAGAGCTGCTGACCAAGACGTACTACTCGGTGGGCGGCGGCTTCGTCGTCGACGAGGACGCCGTCGGCGCGGACCGCATCAAGCTCGACGACACGGTCCTGAAGTACCCCTTCCGCACCGGGGACGAGCTGCTGCGCCTGACGAAGGAGACGGGTCTGTCGATCTCCTCGCTGATGCTGGAGAACGAGCGGGCCTGGCGGACGGAGGAGGAGATCCGCGAGGGCCTGCTGGAGATCTGGCGGGTCATGCAGGGATGCGTGGCGCGCGGCCTGTCCCGTGAGGGCATCCTGCCGGGCGGCCTCAAGGTGCGCCGCCGCGCGGCCGTCACCGCGCGTCAGCTGCGTGCCGAGGGCGACCCGCTGGCCCACGCGATGGAGTGGATCACCCTCTACGCGATGGCGGTGAACGAGGAGAACGCGGCGGGCGGCCGCGTGGTCACGGCCCCGACGAACGGCGCCGCGGGCATCATCCCGGCGGTGCTGCACTACTACATCAACTTCGTGCCCGGCGCGGACGAGGACGGCGTGGTCCGCTTCCTGCTCGCCGCGGGCGCGATCGGCATGCTGTTCAAGGAGAACGCGTCCATCTCCGGCGCGGAGGTCGGCTGCCAGGGCGAGGTCGGCTCGGCCTGCTCGATGGCGGCGGGCGCGCTGGCGGAGGTGCTGGGCGGCACCCCGGAGCAGGTGGAGAACGCGGCCGAGATCGGCATGGAGCACAACCTCGGCCTGACCTGCGATCCGGTGGGCGGCCTGGTCCAGATTCCGTGCATCGAGCGCAACGGCATGGCGGCGGTCAAGGCCGTCACGGCGGCCCGCATGGCGATGCGCGGGGACGGCTCGCACAAGGTCTCCCTGGACAAGGTCATCAAGACGATGAAGGAGACCGGCGCCGACATGAGCGTGAAGTACAAGGAGACGGCGCGGGGCGGGCTCGCGGTCAACATCATCGAGTGCTAGAAAGCAGGCCCTTGCCAGGCAGAAGGCCCTGACCAGCGCGTTTCCTCAGCGCTGTCAGGGCCTTCCCTGCTCACGTGGCGGAACGGGCGTTGGCGGTGCGGTACCCGGGCGACGGCCGCACGGGTGCGGCACGTGGCCGGAGGGCCGAAGACCGCGAGGAGCGGTCTTCGGCCCTCCGGCTGGGTGTAGCGGCCGTGCCGGCCATGACGACGGGCGGCAGAGGGTGTCGGCCTCCGTATCACGGCACAGCCCCCGGGGCGGGCTAGCGGTGGCCGAAGTAGCGGTCGCGGTCCCGGTACCGGTCGCCGTACCAGCCGCGGTGCCCGTCCCGGCCCCGGTCCCAGCCCCGGTGCCAGCCCCAGCCCCGGTGCCAGCCCCGGTTCCGCTCCCAGCCCCGGTCCCAGCCCCGGTGCCAGCCACGATCCCGGTCGCCGAAGGGACCGTCGTGGTCGTGCTCGCTCCCGTGGCCGAGCGAGTAACCCCTACCGTTGTCGCGGTCATCGCCGGCGCCGGCGGCCAGGGCCGGCATGGCGGCCGCGCAGACGAGTGCGCCCGAAGCCACACAGGTGGCGATCAGGCGGACCGCCGTACGAGAAACAGACATGAATCTGTCACCTCACGTTCGTGCACACCGACCCTGGTCGGGGCCGGGCGTGCAATCCGAAATTCCCGGCTCGGTGCCGAGGCCCCACACTGTGGCCCTCCTCGGCGACACCAGGCCAAGGAAACGATTCGCGTTACAAAGCGCGGATATATCCGTAACTCTCCCTTGTATGGGCCATTGATGCCGGGGAGGGGCCTGGGCGTCGGCCCTGCCCCGACTCGTATTCGCGCTGAGAGCAGGAGAACAGGCAGCTGACGGTCCGTGAGGCTCTCGGCCGTCTCGCTGCCTGGACTCCTTCGAACGGCCCAACGGCTTCGGTAACGACGGGGGGCCTCTGTTCGGGGGAACCGCCGCGGTCTGCCGGTGAAGGTCAGCTTGTCGCCTCGTTGCGGAGGCGTCGTGGAGCCGATCGCGATGCCGCTCCCAAAGGCGACGGCCTGGGAGAGGGGTGGCACGGTGTGGGGCCCTCTCCGCTGCCGGGTACCGCCGCGGTGATACCCGGGTGAGCAAAGTCGTCTGGATGGCTTCGCCCCCGGCAAGCCGTCTCAGGGAGATGCGGCGACCCGCACCCTTCGGCGGCCCGCACGGCGCTGTGCACACAGCGGACCCGTACGCGAACGACCGCGGCGATGTCCACGGCTCCGGGCCCCTCGGGGCCGATGTTCCCCCCGGGGCTACCGTGCAGTAATCCACTCCTTCTAGGCTGCCGCCAACTCGGCCGCTTGGAAGGGGAGTTGACGTGCGAGTGACGAGACAGGCGGCGGCACTGCTGGGTGCCGCCGCGATGGTGATGGCAGCGGGGAGCACCGCCCATGCGGCGACGCCCACGTTCGCCGACGCGACCACGATCGGGACGCACAACGCCTACGACAAGGCCAAGTACACGTACTTCGCGCAGGCACTGGACTCCGGTGCCTCGCTGCTCGAACTGGACGTCTACACCGACAGCATCAGCAAGCGCTGGCGGGTCAGCCACAGCAACCCGTTCGGCAACGACAACAACTGCGAGGCCGCGAAGACCCCGGACGAGCTGTACAGCAAGAGCCGCAACCAGGACCTCGGCAGCTGCCTCGACAACATCGCCGCCTGGCACCGGCTGCACCCCGCCCACCGGCCGATCGTCTTCAAGGTGGAGATGAAGAACGGCTTCAACAACAACGGCGGCCTCGGCCCGGACGAGTTCGACGCGCTGGTGTCCTCGAAGCTCGGCGATATGGTCTACAAGCCCTCCGACCTGCTGGGCTCGGCGTACTCGACGCCGGACGCGGCCGCGAAGGCGAACGGCTGGCCCTCCCGGGACGCCCTCAAGGGCAAGGTCCTCTTCGAACTCATCCCGGGCACGGTCGAGATGAACAACCCGTTCGACCACTACTGGACCGACCGGGAGTACGGGGACTACCTGCGCGACCTGTACGCATCCGGGAACATCTCCAAGGCCGAGGCGTTCCCGGCCGTCCTGGGCGCCTCCTCCGGCGATCCGCGCGCCGCCCGCTACGACGCCTCGATCCGCCCGTGGTTCGTGTTCTTCGACGGGGACGCGGCGACCTACGTCAACAACGGCTATGACACCGCCTGGTACGACACCAACCACTACTTGCTGATCATGACGGACGCGGCCGGTGTCTCTCCGGCGATCTCGTCCACCAACCCGACGGACGCGGAAGTGACGGCACGACTCCGGCTGCTGGCCGCGCGTCACGCGAGCGTGATCACCTCCGACTGGGCGGCCAAGCCGGCCTCGCTCCTCAGTTCGGTGGCCGACCGCGGCTGACACTCCCGCCCAGGGGGCATACCACCGGTATCAGGGTGAACCAGGCAGCGATCCCTGCCCCCCACGAGCACTTCAGGGAGCCCCCATGCTGCGAGGCATCGATGTCAGCGCGTACCAGTCATCCGCCTACGACACGGACGGCCTCTCCTTCGTCTTCATCAAGGCGACGGAGGGGCGTTCGTATGTGAACCCCAAACTCACGGCCCAGACCAAGACGGCCCGGGACGCCGGCTGCGTGGTCGGCTTCTACCACTTCCTGTGGCCCGGGAACATCGAGGCCCAGGCCGAGTACTTCGTCGCCAAGGCCCCGGAGAAAGCGGGCGACGTACTGGCCGTGGACTGGGAGACGACCGGCGACGGCACACACGCGAGCAGCGCGGAGAAGGACCGCTTCATCCGCCAGGTGAAGCAGCTCCGGCCGAACAACCGCGTCGTCCTCTACGCCAGCCGCAACTTCTGGCTCACCATCGACACCACCTCCTACGCCGGGGACGGCCTGTGGATCGCCGACTACGTCACGGCGGGCAAGCCCCGCATCAAGGCGCCGTGGCGCTTCCACCAGTACACCTCGGACCCCGTGGACAAGGACGTCGCGAATTTCACGAGCATGGCCGCCCTGCTGGCGTGGGCCAAGAGCGCCTGAACCGCTCGCGTTCCCTCACAACCGTCCGTGCGGCCCCGGATCGAGCAGCACCTCGCCCAGCTCGGCGGCGGTGAGCGAAGGCGCGGGCAGACGGGGTACGGCGGGGCGTGCGCGCAGCCCGTCGAGGAGCAGGGCGAGCGGACGGCGCCAGGCGTCGGGCCGGGCCGAGGTGAGTGCCGGGGCGGCCCGGCCCAGCGCCGCCAGGGCGAACAGCAGGTCCTCGGTGGTGACGTCCGGCCGGACCGTGCCCTGCCGGCTCCCGTTCGACCGCCGACCTCCGCCTTGCCCGCGGCTGCCGGCGAGTGCCGGCGGTCGTACCGGTGCCCCGCGCGGTCGGCCCGCATCCCAGCGCCTCGCGGGAGGCGGACGAACTGTCCGACGACGGGACGCACGTCGTCCTGCTCTCGCCGGACCGTGCCGCGCGGCGGGCGAGGGGCCGCAATCGGGCGGACGACTCACGCCGCCCGGCCGCCGCCCGCGCGGGCCACGCCCAGGGCGTGGCGGTCGCCGCGTCCGTGGCCGGGATCTGGGGCTGACGGCCGGGCGGGCCCGGCGAACCGTGGCGAGATGCCCGGCGGGGACGGGGTCTCCCTGCCGGGCTGAGGTGGCGGCCTTACCCGCGGAACTCGGGGGTGCGCTCGGGGGACGCCTCCGCGAGGGCCTTGGTGACGGCGTCGGCGCCGGCCCGCAGGCCGTACACGGGGGTGGCGGGCTGCTGGCGCCAGGAGTCGTCGATGCCGCCGGCGTCGACCGTGTCGAAGCCCAGCGCGTCGATCAGGGCCCGCACCGTGCGCTTCGCCGCCTCGTCGTCGCCCGCGACCGGCAGCGCCATCCGGTCGGGATCGCCGGCGGGGCGTGGGCCGTCCAGGAGGTCCTGGGCATAGGTGCCGTTGAACGCCTTGATCACGGGGTGGCCGATCTGCCGTTCGGTCCAGCGGCTCTCGGTGAGGCCCTCGTCCTCGATCGCCGCGATCCGTCCGTCCCGCTGCCTGGGGTAGTAGTTGCCGGTGTCGATCACGGCGACGCCCTCGGCCGCGCCGTCCAGCAGCCCGGACGGCAGGTCCGGTACCGCCTTGACGGGGATCGTGATCACGACGACCTCGGCGCCGCGTGCCGCTTCCTCGACCGTGACGGGCGTCGCGCCCGTCTCCTCGGCCAGTGCGGTGAGCGTGTGGGGACCGCGGGAGTTGGCGACGGAGACGTCGTGCCCGAGGGCGGTGAGCCGCCGGGTGAGGTTGCCGCCGATGTTGCCCGCCCCGATGATGCCGATCTTCATCACTCGTCTCGCCCTTCCGGGGGTCGGTGTCCTTGCACAACGTTCGTGGCCAGCACCAACCCCGGGACCGTCGGGGCTATTCCTGCCGAGTGCGCCTGACGGCCGACGAAGGGGCTCCCGTCCCTCACCGGGCGGGCGCCCCTTCGTCATCGGCTCACTTGTTCAGGTACGTCCAGAACTCGTCGAACGACAGAACCTTGTCGCCGTTGAGGTCACGGGTCTTGATGACGGCCTCGGCCACCGCCTCGGTGACGTTCCAGTCGCCCCCCTGGGCCAGGGCGGACTTGAACTCGGCGGCGGTGATGAATCCGTCACCGTCCGCGTCGATCCGTTCGAACTGCCTGCGTGCTTCCTCGATGTCCGCCACCGATCCGCCCCTTCTTGGTGCCTTTGCCGTCGTACGGCCGTCCTACTGACGCAGGTCAGATTAACGGCACGCCCGGGTCCTCAGCGCGGCGGCCACCCGGGCGGGCCGGCCTGCTCCGGCACGCCGTCCGTCAGCGGAAGACGCCCGTGTGCCCCAGCGAGTAGCGGCCGGGCTGCGGATAGACCGCGAGGCCGTGCGGACCGCTGCCCACCCTGATCCGGGCGAGCTGCTTCCCGGTGTGCGTGTCGATGGCGTACACCACGGAGTTGTAACGGCCGGACAGCCACAGCACGGTGCCGTCCGTGGAGACGCCGCCCATGTCGGGACTGCCGCCCCCCGGCAGGCGCCATTTGGCGGTGAGCTTGTTCTCCGGGAAGTCGAAGACGGAGATGGTGCCCTCGCCGCGGTTGGAGATGTACAGGTTCCGGGAGTCGCGGCTGACGTAGAGGCCGTGCGCGCCCTTGCCGGTGGCGAGGAAGGACGGCTTGGCGAAGGTGTCGCCGTTCAGGATCCACACTCCGTCGGCCACCATGTCGGCGACGTAGAACGTCCTGCCGTCCGGGGAGATCTTCACGTCCTGCGGCATGGCCCCGTGGTACGGCAGCTTCTGCTGGCCGGTGACCTCCATCTTGGCTGTGTCGACCTTCATCAGCTCGCCGCTGAACTCGCAGGAGACGATGAAGTAGCGGCCGTCGGCCGAGAAGTCGGCGTGGTTGACGCCGTAGCAGCTCACCGGCAGGGCCTTGACCACCTTCATGGTGTGCGCGTCGCGGAAGACCAGCTGGCGGTCCTTGGAGGCCATCACGACCGCGTACTTGCCGTCCGGGGTGAAGTACAGGTTGTAGGGGTCGTGCACGGCGACCGGCCGGCCGGCCTCGCCGGTCCTCGGGTCGATGGGGGTGAGGGAGTTGCCCAGGTCGTTGTTGACCCACAGGGTCTTCAGGTCCCAGGACGGCACGACGTGCTGGGGCTGCCGGCCGACCGGGATCGTGTCGATGACCTTGTACGTCTTGGGGTCGATGACGGTCACGGTGTTGGAGTTGGTGTTGGGAACATAGACCCGGGACGGGTAGTCCCTGACCGCCCCGGCGAGCCGGCCCGGCCGGTCGGCCGTGTAGATGTCGTTCCGGTCCAGCACGGGCGGCATGCCCGGCAGGACCTGCACGGCGCTCTGCTGCTGGGAACGGCGGGCCGGGGCCTTGGAACCGAGGCTCCGGTCCTTGTGGGAGGATCCGCTGCTGCAGCCGGCGAGCGCGACGAGAGCGGCGCCGGCGATCAGTACACGCGTGACGGTCGAGAGGGGCATCAGCTCAACAGCTCCGTGGTGGTCACCGCGGAGAGGCCGCGGCGGTCGAGTGCGTGGAGGATGGCGGGAAGGGCGACGACCGTGTCCGGATACCCGAAGTGCAGGCTCACCACGGACCCGTTGCGGACGTCGTCGGCGACCTTGTGGGTGACGGCCGGGGCGCCCGGCGAGGTGTGGTCGAGCGAGTCGACGTCGTACGACAGGACGTGCGGGTAGCCGACGTCGCGGGCCAGCCGCGAGACGAGCGGGGTCGCGCGGCGCGCCCGCGAAGGGCGGAACCAGGTGCCGATGGAACCGGTGAGCCGCCGCAGCCGGTCCGCGCACTTCTGGATCTCGGCGCGTGCGTCCGCCTCGGACATGGTGTTGATGTCGAGGTGGCGCTGGGTGTGGTTGCCGAGGTCGTGACCGCCCTTGAGGATCCGTCGGGTTATGTCGGGGTGTTCGTCCAGCCAGGTGCCGACCGCGAGCACGGTGATCCTCGCGCCCGCATGCTCGGCCGTGTCGAGGATCGCCGTGGCGATGGAGGGGTCGCCCTGCCCGTGGAAGGTGAGGGCCACCCGGGGGCGGTCGCGGGGACCGTGGGAGATCTGGTCGGGCTGGCCGGGAAGGGCACGGGGCGCGGGCGCATGGATGCCGGACCCGGCGGAGAGGCCGTCGGCGGTCGGGGTGGGGAACGACGGGTGGACGACGGTGGGGCCGGGGGAACAGGCGGTGGCGATCGCGCCGACGACGAACCCCGCGCCCGCTCGCAGCGCCGAGCGACGGTCGGGCGCCGGGCACGGGGTGCCCGTCGCACGGTCCCGTGGGGTGGGGTCCGAGACTGCGGGATCCGGGGGAGAGGGAGGGACGGGCGTGGTCACTCTCCCCATTTAAGGCCCAGAAGGTGCCCAAATCAGCGATTGGCCCGCCCGGGGTAAGGGCGGGTCGCACCGGCACATGATCGGACGAACCGCCCACGCGCTCCGGCTCCGTGCGGTGGCTCAGGAGGAAGCCCGGCCGCCTGGCGGTGGGGGCTTTCGCCGTACGGGCGCACGCCGGCCGGTGGTTCGGGGCGTGCGGTCAGCGGTCGGCCGCGCGCATCTCGAACCAGGTCGTCTTGCCGCGCGGCAGCAGGTCGACGCCCCAGCGGTCGGCGAGCTTGTCGACGAGGAAGAGGCCTCGGCCGCTCACGTCCAAGTCCTGCACCGGCATCAGACAGGGCAGCCCGCGGGAGGGGTCGCGGATCTCGACGCGGATCCAGCCCCGGCGACGGCGCATACGTAACCCGAAGACGCGGGCACCGGTGTGCCGTACGGCGTTGCCGACGAGTTCGGAGACGAGCAGCACCGCGTCCTCGGCCATTCTCGGGGAGAGCCCCCAGTGCCGCAGGACCACGACCTGCGCCAGGCGGCGCGCGGTGGCCGCGGATTCGGGAAGGGACGGCAGCGGGACCTCCGCCTCGGCGGGGTTGCCGAACAACTCCAGTGCCTTCAGCGCCCGTTCGTCCTCGACCGCAGGCGACCAGCGTGCCGCGGTCGCACTTGCGTGCCGCCGCGGCTGTTCGAAACCCTCCAGCCCCGCCATGGCCCCATCATGGCCGCCCAGAGGGCCACCAGGGGGCGTTACAACGGAATACGCCCCCCGGAACCACACATTCCACACGATTCGATTGACATATGTCAGACGCAACTTGGGGCCCTCGATGCACCAACTGACCTGGAAAGACGGCTCAGTTGGCGGCAAGAACCACGCATCGGATGCGAGACAGCCTTAAGGTTGCCTTAAGGCTGTCATAATCCGCTCCTTCGAGGGACACGGGTAAGACGCCGCGTCAACTGCAAGTGGATCAGCGTGATTTCCTGAACAATTCTCAGGTCCACCCGGAGCGGCTCGGTTCGCGACCGCGATCAGACGAACTTCGCCTTGCCGGGCCCTTCCTCCACGAAGCTGCGCATCCCGCGCTCCCGGTCCTCGGTCGCGAACAGCCCCGCGAACCAGTTCCGTTCGACCGCGAGACCGGTCTCGATGTCCGTCTCCAGACCCGTGTCGACGGCCTCCTTCGCGGCGCGCAGCGCGATCGCCGGCCCCTGGGCGAGTCTGGCGGCCCAGGCGTGCGCCTCGGTGTACACCTCCTCGGCCGGGACCACCCGGTCGACGAGGCCCAGCGAGAGCGCCTCGTCGGCCTTCACCATCCGCCCGGTGAAGATGAGGTCCTTGGCCCTCGACGGGCCGATCAGGCGCGCCAGCCGCTGGGTGCCGCCCGCCCCCGGGATCAGGCCGAGCAAGATCTCCGGCTGCCCCAGCTTCGCGTTCTCGGCGGCGATGCGGTAGTCCGCACAGAGCGCCAGCTCGCAGCCCCCGCCCAGGGCGTAGCCGGTGACGGCGGCGACGACCGGCTTGGGGATGCGGGCCACGGCGGTGAAGGAGTCCTGCAGGGCGCGGGAGCGCAGCACCATCGCGGTGTGGTCCATGCCCTGCATCTCCTTGATGTCCGCGCCCGCCGCGAACACCTTCTCCCCGCCGTAGAGAACCACGGCGCGCACGTCCTCGCGGCGCGTGGCCTCCTCGGCGAGTTCCTTGATCCGGTCCTGGGTGGCGACGTCCAGCGCGTTCATCGGCGGGCGGTCCAGGCTCAGGGTGCCGACGCCCTCGGCGACTTCGAGATGCACAGTCATGCCAGGAAGGTTAACGGGCACTAACGCCACCGGGCCCGGTGTGCTCGCTCACAGCGGCACACCGGGCCCGGTCCGAAGAAGCGGTTACTTGATCCACTCGTCCCAGGGCATGTTCCAGCCGTTGAGCCCGTTGTCGGGCGCGACCGTCCGGTCGTGGGAGTGCTTCACGACGACCACGTCACCGATCATCGAGTTGCCGTAGAACCAGGCGGCCGGGACGGACTTGTCGTAACCGCCGCGCACGTCGCGCAGGCCGACGCAGCCGTGGCTCGCGTTGTAGTTGCCGAAGGCGTCGCCGCCCCAGTAGTTGCCGTGGATGAAGGTGCCGGAGTCGGTCAGGCGCTGGGCGTGGGGCACGTCCTTGATGTCGTACTCGCCGCCGTAGCCGACGGTCTCGCCGTTCATCCGGGTCACGTCGAGACGCTCGCTGATGACCATCTGGCCGTTCCAGGTGTCGTAGCCCGGCTTGCCGGTGGTGGCCGGGAGGGTCTTGACGACCTTGCCGTCACGCGTGACGACCATCTTGTGGGTCTTGGCGTCGACGGTGGAGACCTGGCTGCGGCCGATGGTGAAGCGCACGGTCCTGCTCTGCTTGCCGTACACGCCGGGCCGGCCCTCGACGCCGTCGAGGTCGAGGTTCACGGTGACCTTGGTGCCGGCCTTCCAGTAGTGCTCGGGCCGGAAGTCGAGGCGGTCGTTGCCGAACCAGTGTCCGCGGACCTCGACGGCCGGCTCGGTCTTGATGGTGATGGCCTTCCGGACGTCCGCCGGGTGGGTGATGCCCCGGGTGAAGCGGATCGAGAACGGCATGCCGACGCCGACGGTGGTGCCGTCGTCGGGCCGGTAGATGCCGACGAAGGTGTTCTTCGGGGTGAGCGTGGTGAAGGAGGACTCCTCGGCGGACGTGAGTCCGGCGGAGTCCTTGGCGACCGCGTGGACCTTGTACGTCGTGGCCGCGGCCAGATGGGTCGAGGGCGTCCAGGTGGTGCCCGAGCCGGACATCGTCCCGGCGACCGCACGGCCCTTGGCGTCCTCGACCCTGACCTCGGTCAGCTTGCCCTTTGCGGCCGTCACCTTCAGGACGCCCGCGGTGTCCACGGCCTCGGCGCCGTTCTTCGGCGCGATGGTGACGACGGCCTGCGACTGCTTGCTCCCGGCATTGCCGGAGTCCTGGCCCCTGCCGTCACCGGCCCCCGCGCCCGGTTTCCCTCCCCCGCCGCACGCGGTGGCGGTCAGCAGGAGGGCACCGAGTATCAGTGCCGTGAATCCCTTGCGTCCCCGCGTCCCCGCACCAACCGACGCCCCCGATATCGGTCGCCCGCTCACGTTCCTTCTCCCCTCGCACGGCCCGATCCCAGGCCTGCACCCCTCACTGCAGCGCGACCGCGCGCGCATTGCGCAAATTAATCACACCCCCCGGCCGGATGACTCCCCGCGATTGTCACTGTTCAGTCCCAACTTCGGGCGCGCCAAGGCGCATGACGGGCCGCCGGTCGCGCACCCCCGCGAACCCCCGCGCCCCCCGTGCTACTGCGCCGCGCCGCCCGCCTTCCACTCCTGCCAGCTCATGTTCCAGCCGCCGAGCCCGTTGTCGGGAGCGACCTTCTTGTCGTCGCTGTGCACGACCTCGATCACATCCCCCACGAGGCTGCGGTCGAAGAACCAGCCCGCGGGGGTGTCCGGGCCGCCGCCCTTGACGTCCCTGAGACCCACGCAGCCATGGCTGACGTTGACGTGCCCGGGAGCTCCCGGCGCCCAGTAGTTGCCGTGCACGAAGGTGCCGGAGTCGGTCAGGCGCAGGGCGTGCGGGACGTCGGGGATGTCGTACTCGCCCCCGAAGCCGACCGTGCGGCCGTCCATGCGGGTGACCTCGAGCATCTCCATGACCACCATCTTCCCGTTGTACGTGGTGGTCCTCGGGGCGCCCGCGGTGATGGGCACCGTGGCGATCAGCCTGCCGTCGCGGCGGACCTGCATGGTGTGCGCCGCCGCGTCGACGAGCGAGACCTGACTGCGGCCGACGGTGAACGAGAACGTCTTGTGCTGGAGGCCGTAGACCCCGGGCGCGCCCTCCAGGTCCCGCAGCCGCAGGGTGACGGAGACCCGGGTGCCGGGTCTCCAGTACTCCCGGGGCCGGAAGTCGAGACGGTCCCCGCCGAACCAGTGCGGGCGGATCTCCACGGGCGGCCACGCGGTCACCCGGATCGCGCGCTCGACGGCGGCCCGGCGCTCGATCTCCCGGTTGAACTGGAGGGAGACGATCATCCCGGTGCCCACCGTGGAGCGGTTCTCGGGGGTGACGTACGCGATGAACCGCCGGCCGGGGACGAACGTGGTGAACGTGGCGTGCCGGGCGGACCGGCGGCCGTGGCCGTCGTGGGCCACCGCGTCGACCGTGTAGCGGGCGGCGAGGGCGAGCCGGTCGTCGTCGGGCTGCCAGACCCTGCCGTCGGCGGAGAGGTGGCCGGGCACCGGGGAGTCCTGCGCGTCCTGGGACCTGACGACGGTCACCGACTCCAGTCGGCCGCGCGCGACCCGCACTCGCAGCCGCCGGCCCGGGCCCACGGCCCTGCTGCCGTCGTCCGGAAAGACGCGGATGACATCCTCGGGCGCGGGCGGCTTGTCGAGCACGTCGTCGTCTCCGTGGGAGGTGCAGCCGGCCACGAGGCCCGCCCAGGTCAGTGCGGCGGCCAGGGCGGCTGCCGTGCGCCGCGCGTGCGTCTGTACGTGCATCACGCCGGGCCCAACGACCCAGGTCTCCTGGGGAAACGTGAGTGCGAGCCACGCTCTGGGCAGAACAGTGGGGAGGACGACGCGACGGGAAGCCGCGCCCGTGAGCCGCAGGGGCGCGCCCGTGCCGGACGACCGAGCGTGCGAGGCCCGAGGGTCCCGCGCGGCCGGCCTCCCGGCACCGGCCGAGGCGCCCCGAAGGCGGGCAGGCCAGAAAAGGGCGGGATGCCGCGCGCCCTTTTCCCGTGTCGCCCCGACGAGCCGCGGGAGGCTGAACGGTGTCGAGCGCAGCCGAGCAGGAGGCAGTGCAGAGGGAGCGGGCGGACGGGGGACGGTCCGCGCGCCCGGCCGCCGTGCTCAACGGCAGGCGGCGCCCGGTGCCGGCCGTGCCGGTGTGGCCGGGCGCGCCCACCCCGCTCGGGGCGCGCTTTCGCACGGGCCCGGACGGGGCCATGGGCACCAACTTCGCGCTGTGGGCCGGCGGTGCGGAGGCGGTCGAGCTGTGCCTGTTCGACGGGCGGGGCCCCGAGAGCCGGGAGACCCGGGTCGCGCTCACCGAGCTGACGCACGAGATCTGGCACGGATTCGTGCCGGGCGTGATGCCCGGCCAGCGGTACGGCTACCGGGTGCACGGCCGCTGGGACCCGTGGACGGGCGCGCGCTGGAACCCGGCGAAGCTTCTCCTCGACCCGTACGCGCGCGCGGTGGACGGCGACTTCGGTCTGCCGCCGGAGGTGTACGGGCATGTGCGGGACTGGCCCGACCAGCGGGTCGCGGACACCGTGCGCGACGAGCGGGACTCGGCTCCGTACGTGCCCAAGGGCGTCGTGGTGCACGATGACGACGACTGGTCGGACGACCGGCGGCCGAAGACGCCGTGGGCGGACTCGGTGATCTACGAGTTGCACGTCCGCGGCTTCACCCGGCTGCACCCCGGCATCCCCGCAGAGCTGCGCGGCACCTACGCCGGTCTGGCGCACCCGGCGGCGATCGACCACCTGGTGCGGCTCGGCGTGACGGCCGTGGAACTGCTGCCCGTGCACCAGTTCGCCCACGAGGACCATCTGCTGCGGCGGGGTCTGAGCAACTACTGGGGCTACAACTCGATCGGCTACTTCGCCCCGCACGCCGCCTACGCCTCCACGGGGACGACCGGCCAGCAGGTCGGCGAGTTCAAGCGGATGGTGCGGGCCCTGCACGCGGCCGGGATCGAGGTGATACTCGACGTGGTCTACAACCACACGGCGGAGGCGGGCGAGCAGGGCCCGACCCTGTCCCTGAAGGGCATCGACAACCGCGGCTACTACCGTCTCCAGTCCGACGGCCGCGGGTACGCCGACTACACGGGCTGCGGCAACACACTGCACGTGGTGCAGCCGCATGTGCTGCGGCTGATCACCGACTCCCTGCGCTACTGGGTCACGGAGATGGGGGTGGACGGCTTCCGCTTCGATCTGGCGGCGGCGCTGGCCAGGTCGATGCACGACGTCGACATGCTCTCCCCGTTCCTGGCCGTGATCGCCCAGGACCCGGTGCTGCGCCGGGTGAAGCTGATCGCGGAGCCCTGGGACGTGGGCTCGGGCGGCTACCAGGTCGGCGCGTTCCCGCCCCTGTGGACGGAGTGGAACGACCGCTACCGCAACGCCGTACGGGACTTCTGGCGGGGCGCGCTGCCGGACGTACGGGACCTCGGCTACCGCCTGTCGGGTTCGAGCGACCTGTACGCCTGGGGTGGCCGCCGCCCGTACGCGTCCGTCAACTTCGTGACCGCGCACGACGGTTTCACGCTCCGCGACCTGGTGACATACGAGCGCAAGCACAACGAGGCCAACGGGGAGGGCAACCGCGACGGCTCCGACGACAACCGCTCCTGGAACTGCGGAGCGGAGGGGGAGACGGACGAGGAGGGGGTACGGGCGCTGCGGCGGCGGCAGCTGCGGAACCTCCTCACCACGCTGCTGCTGTCGACGGGGGTGCCGATGCTGGTGGCGGGTGACGAGATGGGCCGCACCCAGCGCGGCAACAACAACGCCTACTGCCAGGACAACGAGACCGGCTGGGTGGACTGGGGCCTGCTGCGGGACCCCGGATGGCGGGAGCTGTTCGAGCTGGCCTCCCGCCTGATCGCGCTGCGCCACCGCCACCCGGTGCTGCGCCGCCGCGCGTTCTTCTCCGGACGGGCCCATTCGGCGGACGGACTGCGGGACCTGGCGTGGTTCACGGCGCGCGGGGAGGAGATGACGGAACACGACTGGTACGCGCCCGCGGCCACCCTCGGCATGTATCTGTCGGGCCGCGACATACCGGGCCGGGACTCCCGGGGGGCACCGGTGGCCGACGACAGCTTCCTGACGGTCCTGCACGCGGGGGACCGGCCGGTGAGCTTCGTGCTGCCGGGACCGCCCTGGGCGCGGCGGTACGAGCTGGTCGTGGACACCTCCCGGGAGGAGCAGACCCGTGCGCCGGGGACGGCGTACCCGGCCGGCTCGACCGTGACGGTGCCCGCCCGGGCGGTGCTGCTGCTGCGGGTGGCGGACTGAAGAGGGCGTGACCGGTGCCGTGCGCCGGCTCCGCCACGACAGGTCGTACGACCCCGAACACGCAGGTCGTAGGACTTACGGCGGAGCCGGGTCCGGCCAAAACTCGGTGGGCACTGTCAGTGCCGTTCCGTACGCTCGCCAGTGATGCCCACACAACGTGTAACGCCCAAGGAGCGCTCGGCCGTCCGCACCCTGCTGCGTCTGTGGCCGTATGTGCGGCCGGTGCGGACACGGCTTCTCGCCGCCGCGTCCGTCGCGATCGTCGCCTCCTGCGTCGGCCTGGTGATCCCGCTCGTCCTGAAGTGGCTGGTGGACGGGCCGGTGGCCGACCGGGACCCGGCGGGCGTGTGGCTCGGCGCGCTGTACGTACTGCTGCTCGGGATCGCCGAGGCGGTGCTGTTCGGGATACGGCGGTGGCTGGTGGCACGGCCGCTGTCCCGCGTCGAGGCCGACATGCGCGCGGATCTGTACCGGCATCTGCAGCGCCTTCCGGTCGCCTTCCACGACCGCTGGGCCTCGGGACAGCTGCTGTCGCGAGGTACGACGGATCTGATGCTGCTGCGTCAGTTTCTCGCCTTCCCGCTGACGTTCCTGCTGGTCAACGGGGTGACCATCGTCGTGGGTGTGATCATCATGCTGGCCCAGGACGCGACGCTCGGCCTGGTGATCCTCGGGCCCGGCATCCCGGTGGTGGTCATGTGCGCGGTGTTCGAGCGGCGGTACTCGCAGGTGGCACGGCGGGCACAGGACCAGGTGGGCGATCTGACGACCGTGGTCGAGGAGAGCGTGCTCGGCATCCGGATCATCAAGGGGTTCGGACGCCACCGCAGCCAGGCACGGGCGTTCGGGGAGCTCTCCCGCACGCTGCGCGGCACCGAGCTGGAGAAGGCACGGCTGCTCGCATGGATCTGGGCGGTCATCGTCACCCTGCCGGAGGTCGCGATCGGCGCGGCACTGGTGCTGGGCACCGTGCGGGTGGCGAACGGCGACCTCTCCGCGGGCACCCTGGTGGCCTTCCTGTCCATCGCGCTCGCGCTGCGGTGGCCCGTCGACTCGATCGGGTTCCTGCTGGCGATCAGCCAGGAGGCGGCGACGGCGACCGATCGGTTCTTCGAAGTCATGGACGAGGAGCCGGAGACGGAAGGACCCGGGGGCCCGGGCGGCCGGTCACCGAAGTCCGAGGACAGCGGACTGCGGTTCCAGGGCGTCCGGTTCCGCTACCCCGACGCCCCCTCCGGCTCGCCCCCCGTCCTGGACCACATCGATCTGCACATCCGCCCCGGCGAGACCATGGCCCTGGTCGGTGCCACCGGCAGCGGGAAGACCACCCTCACCGCGCTCATCCCCCGACTGCACGAACTGAGCTCGGGCCGCATCACGCTGGACGGCCTGGACATCACGGCCATGTCCCGCCAGGAGCTGCGCTCCGAGGTGGCCGTCGCCTTCGAGGAACCCACGCTCTTCTCCGCCTCCGTCGGCGAGAACGTCCTCATGGGGGCTCCGGACACCGCCGGTGAGCAGGACCTCGAGCGTGCCCTCGGCATCGCTCAGGCCGGCTTCGCGTACTCCCTTCCGCAGGGCACCCGGACGCAGGTCGGCGAGCAGGGCCTCAGTCTCTCCGGCGGCCAGCGGCAGCGCCTCGCCCTGGCCCGCGCGGTCGTCGGCAGGCCCCGGTTCCTGGTCCTGGACGACCCCCTGTCCGCCCTGGACGTGCACACGGAGGCTGCGGTGGAGGCCGCCCTGCGCCGGGTGCTGGACGGCACGACCGCGCTGGTCGTGGCGCACCGCCCGTCCACGGTCCTGCTCGCCGACCGTGTCGCCCTCCTCTCCGGCGGCCGCATCGCCGCCGTCGGCACCCACCAGGAACTGCTGCGCACCAACGCCGAGTACGCCCATCTGATGTCCGGAGACCCCGGGCACGGCGAGGACCGCGAGGAGGCCCGATGACGGCGCAGACGACCGCCGCGCCGAACGAGGAGGACGAGGAGAGGGGCCTGCCCGTCCCGCCGTCCGCCACTTCCGGAGACCTGTTCGACCGTGACGCCCTGCCCACACCCCCGGGCGCCACGGCCGCACTGCTGCGTTCCCTGCTCTCCCCGCTGCGGGCCCGGACCGTGGCGACCTGTGTCCTGCTCCTGCTCCAGCAGGCCGCGGTGCAGGTGGGCCCGCTGCTGGTGGCGTACGCCATCGACCGTGCCGTACCGGCCTTCCGGCACGGCGACCACGGTCCGCTGATCGCGGTCGGAGTCGGCTATCTGCTGTCCGCCGCGGCCGGCGGCGGGCTCCAGTACGCGTTCGTCGTCGCCTCGGCCCGTGTCAACCAGGACGTGCTGCTCGATCTGCGCGGCCGGATCTTCCGCCACGCGCAGGCACTGAGCGTCGACTTCCACGAGCGCTACACCTCCGGCCGGCTGATCTCCCGCTCCACGACGGACGTGGAGTCGCTGCGGGAACTGCTCAGCGAGGGCCTCCAGGAACTGGTCACGGTCATCCTGTCGTTCGTCTACATCTCCGTGATGCTGCTCTGGCTGGACCCCGGCCTGGGCGCGGTGGCGGTGGCGTCCCTGGTGCCGCTGTACTGGCTGGTGCGGCTCTACCGGCGCCGCGCGGGCCGGATCTACCGCCGCCGGTCGACCGCGATCGCCGCGGTCATCGTCAAGTTCGCCGAGACGATGAACGGCATCCGGCCGGTGCGCGCGTTCCGCCGGGAGGCCGTCAACGACGGAGAGTTCCGCGACCTCAACACCCGGCACGCCCGGACCAACGGCGACGCGCTCCTGGAGATGGCCCGCTATGTCACCGGCTCCCGGCTGGTGGCCAACACGGCCGTGGCCGGCATCGTGCTGTGGGGCGCCTACCGGGTGGCGGGCGGCTCGCTGGCGCTGGGTGTGCTCGCGGCCGCGGTCCTGTATCTGCGGCGCCTGTACGACCCCATCGACCGGCTCGGGATGTTCCTCAACGCCTACCAGTCGGCGGCGGCCTCGCTGGAGAAGATCGCGGGGCTGCTGGCGCAGACGCCGTCGGTGCCCGAGCCGTCCGCGCCGGTGCCGCTCCCGGGGCGCGCGGGCGGACAGCCGGGCCGCGAGGTCGTGTTCGAGGACGTGCGGTTCGCGTACCGGACGGGCGGGGAGGTGCTGCCGCGCTTCTCGCTGACGCTGCCCGCCGGGCAGACGGTCGCGGTGGTCGGCGCGACGGGCGCCGGCAAGTCGACGCTCGCCAAGCTGCTCGCCCGCTTCTACGACCCCACGGGCGGCCGGGTCCTGCTGGACGGTGTGGACCTGAGGGACCTCGCCCTGCCCGAACTGCGGCGCGCGGTGGTGATGGTGACCCAGGAGGCGTTCCTGTTCTCCGGCACGGTCGCCGAGAACATCGCGATCGGCCGTCCGGACGCGACGCACGAGGAGATCGAGCGGGCGGCGAAGGCGATCGGTGCGCACGATTTCATCAGCGCGCTGCCCGAGGGCTACGACACCGACGTCCGCAAGCGCGGTGGCCGCATCTCGGCCGGTCAGCGCCAGCTCGTCGCGTTCGCCCGCGCACTGCTGGCGGACCCGGCGGCCCTGATCCTCGACGAGGCGACCAGCTCACTGGACATCCCCGGCGAACGGGCGGTGCAGCGGGCCATGGAGACGGTGCTGCGCGGTCGTACGGCCGTGGTCATCGCGCACCGGCTGTCGACGGTGGAGATCGCGGACCGGGTGCTGGTCATGGAGGGCGGACGCGTCGTCGAGGACGGCAGTCCCGCCGAACTGATCGCGGGCACCGGCCGGTTCGCCGATCTGCACCGGGCCTGGCGGGACAGCCTGGCCTGATCACGGGCGCCCGCGGACGGCGGGCACATCGTCGATGGCCGCCACGAGCGCCACTCGGCGGCGTCCGCGGGCACGCCTGCGACACCGACCTGCGCGGTGACGCAACTCACCGCACAGCCAGCGTGATTGACGTAGTTTTCGTAGGGGGCGTACCGGTCCCGACGGCGATGGATCACCACGACCAGGCGGCCGGTCGCCCTCGGCACCGGTGTGACGCGCGGCCGGCATCACCCTCGTGGCCCCCGGATCGCACGCCACCGTCGCGAACGCCGTCAGGCTGCCGGCGGACAAGGCAGCTGCAATGAACGGGCACCGTGGCCCCAAGGGGCACGGCCGGCACGGAAGGACCACCCTTGAGCGGTACCGCAACGCGTCACCCCGGCGAGGTCCGGCTGTTCGGATTCCACCACGCCGGGGGATCGAGCAGCCTGTTCCAGGCCTGGCGCCGGCTGCTCCCGGACGGCTGGGAGCTGCAAGCCCTCGACGCGCCGGGACACGGCACCCTCATGGGACGACGGCCGATCGACGACCTCGACGGCCTTCTGGCGTTCTTCCTCGAGACCGTCCGTCCCGAACCGGAGGTCCCCTACGCCTTCTTCGGGCACAGCATGGGGGGCATCGTCGCCTACGAGCTGACCCGCCGGCTGGTCGCGGAAGGGCGCGTTCCGCCGGTCTGGCTCGGCGTCTCCGCCTGCCGTGCACCCGGCACCCCGCTCACCCTGCGCCGCCACACGCTCGGCGACGAGGAGCTGCGCCGGCATGTCGCCGAACTCGGCGGCACGCCCCGGCAACTGCTGGACGACCCGGGCCTGTGGGGGATCTTCGGCCCCCTCATCCGGGCCGACCTGCGCCTGGTGGAGACCTGGGAGTCGACCGCGGGCCCGCCCCTGCGCGTGCCCCTGTCGGTGTACGGCGGCCACGACGACGCCTCCGTGCCGCCGCGGCAGCTGGCCGCGTGGACGGAGCGGTCCGCCGCGTTCCTCGGCACCCGGCTGTTCGACGGGGGCCACTTCTACTTCAGCGACGACCCACGGCCCCTGCTGACACATGTCGTACGGGATGTGCGCACGGCCGTGGAGTCCGCCGGGCAGAGGGTCGGATGATCCCGGCGGCCGCCTGCCGGGTGTGGTGGGCCCGGGGCGGCGACTACCGGCCGGAACTGGACGCCCTGCTGGGCCCCGCCGAGGCCATCCGCCGCGACCGCTACGCCAGGGAGGCGGACCGGCGCCGCTTCACCGTGTCCGCCGCCCTGCTGCGGCTGGCCGCCGCCCGGGAGTTGGGGTGTGCCGCGCGGGAGGTGCCGGTGGTGCGGGACTGTCCGGACTGCGCCGTGCCGCACGGACGGCCCCGGATCGAGGGACCGCTGCATGTGTCGGTGTCGTACGCGGGCGAAGCGGTCGCCGTGGCGGTGAGCACGGGCGCGGCGGTCGGTCTCGACGCGGCCGAGGCGCCGCCCGGAGGCCCGGCCGCGCCACGGCCGGCCGCCCTGGAACGCGCGCTGCGGTCGGAGGAGCGGGCCGAGCTGGGTGAGGCGCCCGAGGAGTTGCGGCCGGGGATGCTGGTGCGGTGGTGGACGTACAAGGAGGCGGTCCTGAAGGCCACCGGGGACGGTCTGCGTGTCCCGCCCACGGAGATAGGGGTGAGCGAGCGGTCCGGCGCGGCGCGGCTGACCGCCTACCCGGGACGTCCCGAACTCCTCGGCCGGGGAACGGTGTTGCGGCCCGCCGGGATACCCGTCGGGCGACGTTCACCTGCGGCCGTGGCATCCGTCGCGTTCTTGGTGGATCGTGGGATCCGTGTCGATCACGTACGAGGGGAAGACGGCCGGGAACTCCTCGGCCGCGCCGCGGGACGCTGAGCCGGCCGGCCTCTCGCACACCGGCACGACCGCACCGGCATCATCGAGGGGAGACATGCTGTGACAGGACAGGCGAGGCCGCGGCTGACGGTCGTGGGAAGCGGAGGGCAGCCCTACCGGGAGTACTCCTTCCACTCGCTCGTCGAGGACTACGAGTTGACGGCGGTTCTGCCGGCGCCCCCCACCTGGCAGTCCCGGTATCTGGCGGATCACCGGGTGGTCGACTGCACGGATCCGGGCGCGATCGCCGCCGCCGTGTCCGAACTCGCCGGTCCGGACGGGCGGACGGGGGTGTTCACCTGGGACGAGCTGGTTCTGGAGGCCACCGCCGCGGCCGCCGCAAAGCTGGGGCTGCCGCATATGTCGCCCACCGCGGTGGCCCGGTGCCGGGACAAGTACCTGACCAGGTCGCT
The DNA here is from genome assembly GCF_021462825.1 of Streptomyces glomeratus. Lineage (GTDB taxonomy): Bacteria > Actinomycetota > Actinomycetes > Streptomycetales > Streptomycetaceae > Streptomyces > Streptomyces glomeratus. The sequence continues at coordinate 264,522 of NZ_JAKEEB010000007.1, forward strand.
GATGGCCGAGGCGGGACTGCCGTCGCCCCGCCACCGGCTGGTGACGTCCGCCGACGAGGCGGCGGACGCGGCGGCGGAGTCGGGCTGGCCGGTCGTGGTCAAGCCGCGCTCGCTGGCCGGCAGCATCGGCGTGGTCAAAGCCACGGACGGGGACGCGGTCCGTGCGGCCTTCGAGCTGGCCTCCAAGGCGGCGTACGCCACACTGCCGGCCGGTGAGGGCATCCTCGTCGAGGAGTACCTGGACGGACCCGAGATCAGTGTGGACAGCGCGGTCTTCGACGGGGAGGTCCACTGTGTGCACGTGGCCCGCAAGCGCCTCGGGTTCCCGCCGTACTTCGAGGAGGTCGGCCATCTGGTGACGGCCGTCACCCCGCAGTCGCTGCCGCCGGAGGTGGTGGAACTGGTGCGGGCCGCACACCGGGTGCTCGGGGTCGACTTCGGGGTCACGCACGCCGAGGTCCGGCTCACGCCGGCCGGGCCCCGGCTGGTCGAGCTGAACGGCCGGCTCGGCGGGGATCTGATCCCGTTGATCAGCCGGATGGCCACCGGAATCGACCTGGTGAAGGCGGCCGCCGAGATCGCCCTGGGCCGCGCGCCCCGGTTCCCCGCGGCGGCGGAGCGCGACCGGGCCCGCACGGCGGAGGTCCGCTTCGTCTATCCCGCGGAGGACTGCGAGGTGCGCGGCGTCGATCTCGAAGAGGCCGCCGCCGTGCCCGGCATCGTCCAGGCCACGGTGCTGGCCCCGCCCGGGACCCGGCTGCTACTGCCGCCGAGGAACCCGATTCCGCGGCTCGCGGCGCTGATCGCGGTGGCCGACGACGAGGAGGGCACGAGGCACGCTCTGGACGTCGCCGAGCAGAAGGTCGCGGCGGACGTCGTTCCGCCGGCCGGCTGAGCCGAGGGCCGGTCGGGGAGCGGCGGCACGGCCCGCGCGCGGGTTACTCGCTCCCGGCCGGCGCCTTGACGATGCGGGCGACGAAGAAGCCCTCGAAGGTGTCGGTGGGCGCCACCCGGACGGCGTCCTTCAGGCGCTCGTCGAACTTCATGCCCCGCCAGGAGGTGACGCCGGGCAGGAACGACGGCTCCGAGAAGTCCAGCGGCTCCAGGGTGAGGTCCTTGTGCCGCTCGAGGTTCCGGCTGACCGGGAACTCGTTCTCCTCGGGGCTGAGGGTGCAGGTGGAGTACACCATGACGCCGCCGGGCCGCAGCAGCTTGTAGGCCGCGCTGATCATCTTGGTCTGGAGGAACTTGTACTTCTCGATGCGCTCCTCGGACCAGAACCGCAGAGAGCTGGGGCGGCGCAGGTCGATCCGGCCCTCGCCGGAGCACTGGACGTCCAGCATGATGCGGTCGAAGGACTCGGCGGGCAGCGACTTGTCGATGTACTGCGCGGGGTGCGTGGTCAGCTCCGCGTAGCGCACGCCGTAGAGCTCGGCCAGCTCCCCCATCTTGCGGGCGCGGGGGGCCGCGCCGTCGTTGAGCCACAGCCGGCAGTCGTTGCCGACCCGCGCGGCGAGGTGGAATGCCTTCCCGCCGGGGGCCGCGGCCACGTCGAGGACGCTGTCGCCGGGGCGCGGCGACAGCGCCACGGGCGGGATGAGGCTGGAGGCGTTCTGGAGGTAGACACGGCCCTCGTGGGCCAGCGCGAGCATGTCCTCGAAGCCGTCGCTCTCCGGCCACAGGAACGTGTGCTCGCACCAGTCGACCGGGAAGGCCTTGGGCGCCTTCTCCCGCACGGCCCGCAGCGTGTCCTGGTACGTGTCCTCGTCGAGCAGCCGGTTGACCCTGATGGAGGTCGGGCGGGCGCCCCGGAAGATCTTGTTGACCTCGGCCGGCCGGATCCTGAGGACCTCGGCCATACGCTGCTCGAACTGGCGGATGGTCCGCGCACTGGACACGGCCGGGCTCCTTTCTGGCCGACCCCCGGGTCGGAACGGTCTCTGGGCCACCAGTCTCTCACCCGGCGGTGGCCCACCGATCCGCACAGCGGGGCGCCGGGGACACCCGGCCCCACCCCCTCCTATTCGAACACAAGTTTGACGCGGTTCCGTGTCTCCTCGTGCAGATACGAGATCCGGTCGACGTCCGTGCAGTGGTAGAAGGCGTCGTAGGTGTACATCCAGCCCTCGCGGGTGGCCTTCGACTCGCCACGGGCCGGCACCCGGTGGCCGGGCTGCAGGTACTGCTGCTCGAAGTCGAACTCCGGCTGGGCGCGCACCCAGTCCAGTCCGGTGAACTCCTTGAAGATCCCGGACTCCTCGGCGTTGACGAACACCCCGAGCAGGAAGCCCTCCTTGGCGCGCGGGTACGTCCGCGGCAGCGGCTCGCCCATCTGGAGCTTGCGGCCCATGTCACGGACGTCGACGTCGAGCCACGCCATGAGCGTCTTGGCCACGCTGCCCCCGCCGATGCGCGGGTTCACCTCGATGATCGACACGCGCTCGCCGTCCCACTTGAGCTCGATGTGGACGAAGGTGTCGTCCACGCCGAGCTTGCGCAGCGCGTCCTGGAGGATCACACGGATGCGCTCCTCCTCCTCCGCCGAGACGAACGGCGTCGGGCAGACGTTCGCCGTCTCCAGGCGGAACCCGTCCTCCTGGGCCCAGAGCAGCTTCTCCTGGATCAGCAGCGACACCAGCTGACCGCCCTGCACGAACGCCTCGAACGACAGCTCCCGGCCCTCGGCGATGAACGACTCCAGCAGCACCTCGCCGCGCGGGTCCCACACCCGGGTCCCGTCGTCGAACGGGCCGTGCGGATGGCCCTCGCGCAGGCCCTCGAAGGTCTCCGCCAGCTCGTCGTAGGCGCGCTCCGGGTCCTGCACGATCTCGACGAAGGCGCTCGCCTGGCCCCAGATCGGCTTGATCACGAAGGGCACGCCCAGCCGCTCGACCACGGCGGCGGCGTTCTCCCGGGACAGGTCGGCGGCCTTGAACACCTCGGTGCGCAGCGGCAGCACGCCGCCCAGCACCTCCCGCAGCCTGGGCTTGATACGGCAGTTCAGCTGCCCCTCGAAGCCGGGGAAGTCCATGCCGAGGCGGCGCGCGGCGCCCAACTGCATCGGCCAGATCTTGTCGTTGACGATCGAGAACCGGTCGAGCCTGCCGCGGTAGGGGGTCAGCGCCTCCACCACGGCCTCTTCGGAGAAGACGTCGGAACAGACGACCACTTCGTCGGCGACCTCCTCGTACACCGAGACGAACTCGGCGGCACAGAGGAAGAGAACGGGAACGCCGTGCTCGCGAAGACTTCGGGCGCGGTTTCGCAACTCCGGCCAGAGTTCCATTCCGGGAATGGACACCTCGACGAAATATCCCGTATCCACGGACGAGTTGTGCTGGTCGATTGCGTTCACGGTGGTCACGCTAACACCGGCCCGAAGGTGCGGCAAGGCTCGATGAGGGCGCTGCCGACGGAATGTGACTGGACGTCATGCGGCAGGCACGAACATCGCATGTCGGCTCTTGGAGTTGTTGCGGGTGGTGCACGGACCTCATAGGATCCGACCGGCCAATGGAATGATGGGGGAGGTGGCTTGTGAGCAGGACCGAGGCGGGCTTCGACGATACCGCAGTCGTTTCGGCCAGAGGCCTGAAAAAGCGGTTCGACTCGTTCGAAGCGGTGCGCGGCATCGATTTCGAGGTGGCCCGCGGGGAAGCATTCGGCCTGCTCGGTCCGAACGGCGCGGGGAAGTCCTCGACCATGCGGATGATCGCCTGCACCTCGCCCCGCACCGGCGGCACCCTGCGGGTGCTCGGCATGGACCCGCAGACGCACGGTCCGGCGATCCGGGCCCGCATCGGCACCGTCCCGCAGACCGACAACCTGGACATGGAACTGACCGTCCGGCAGAACCTCCAGACCTACGGGCGGTACTTCGGGCTGTCACGGGCGCATGTGCGCGACAAGGCCGTCGAGCTCATGGAGTTCGCCCGCCTCTCGGACCGCGCGGACGACGAGGTCCAGCCGCTGTCCGGCGGTATGAAGCGGCGGCTGGCCATCGCCCGCGGCCTGGTCAACGACCCCGAGGTGCTGCTTCTGGACGAGCCGACCACCGGTCTGGACCCGCAGGCCCGGCACCTGCTGTGGGAGCGGCTGTTCCGGCTCAAGCAGAGCGGCGTCACCCTCATCCTGACCACGCACTACATGGACGAGGCCGAGCAGTTGTGCGACCGGCTGGTGGTGATGGACGGCGGCCTGATCGTCGCCGAGGGATCCCCCGCCGGGCTCATCGAGCAGTACTCCACCCGCGAGGTCCTGGAGCTGCGGTTCCATCCCGGCACCCAGACCCGTTACGTGTCCGCCGTGGAGGACCTCGCCGAGCGCGTCGAAGTGCTGCCGGACCGGCTGCTGCTGTACACCAAGAACGCCGACGCGACGGCCGCCCGCGTCTCGGAGCGGGACGTCCGGCCGCTGTCCAGCCTGGTGCGGCGCTCCACCCTGGAGGACGTGTTCCTGCGTCTGACCGGCCGGACCCTGGTGGACTGAGATGGCCACCGACACCCCCCGGCAGACCCTGACCACGCCCGTCCGGGCCACGGGCTCGGTGGTCGGCCCCTGGCGGGCCATGGCACTGCGCATGGAGGTCCTGTGGTCCTGGTACCGGCGCTACTGGCGCGCGAACCTGTACTCCTCCGGCCTCCAGCCGCTGCTGTTCCTCGGCGCGATGGGCCTCGGCCTCGGCTCCCAGGTCAAGGACGGCTCGTTCCTGGGCGGTATCACCTACCTCCAGTACATCGCCCCGTCGCTGCTGGTCAGCGGCATCGTGGCCACCGCGGTGAACGAAGCCGGCCACCCCGTCCTGTCCGGCTTCAAGTGGAAGCAGGACTACGTCGCGGTCGTCGCCACGCCCATCACGCCCCAGCAGCTGTACGGGGCGCAACTGCTGTGGATCGTCCTGCGCCTGTCGATCTCCGCGGTGATCTACGGGCTCGCCGCCGCACTCTTCGGTGCCTGGACCGGACCAGGGGTGCTGCTCGCGCTGCCGCTGGCGGTGTTCACCGGAGCGGCGTGCGCCGCCCCGGTCATGGCCTTCGCCGCCGTCACCCGGGGGGAGGGACACGCCTTCGTCGCCCTCAACCGGTTCGTCGTCCTGCCGATGACGCTGTTCGCCGGCACGTTCTTCCCCGTCGACCGGCTGCCCGGGCCGTGCCTGCCCCTGGTGTGGATCTCCCCCATCTGGCACGGCAACGAGCTGGTCAGAGCGGTCACGCTGGGCGGTCTGTCGCCGCTGCCGGCCCTCGGGCACGCGCTGTTCCTGGTGGCCATGCTGGTCACCGGCATGCTGGCCGGCCGCCGGAGCTTCTACCGCAGGCTGGTGATCTGACATGACCGAGGGGACGCCCCCCACCCGGATCCCGGCGGCCGGGGTCCCCCACGCACGGCCGGCCGTCGCCGGACGGCCCGTCGGCGGCGGTCCGCTGCTGCGGATGCTGCCCTCCAGCTCCTACGCCGGGCTGTCCTTCCGTCTCGTCGAGCGCAGCGTGCTCCTGTACTCGCGGGCCTGGCTGGTGCTGGTGTCCGGGGTCTTCGAGCCGCTGTTCTACCTGCTGGCGTTCCGGGTCGGTTTCAGCTCGCTGATCGGCGATGTGACCGGCCCGGACGGCCGCCCCATGAGCTATGTGGCGTTCGTCGCCCCGGCACTTCTCGTGGCCTCGGCGATGAACGGCGCGGTCTACGAGACGCTGAGCATCTTCTACAAGCTGCGCTTCGACCGGCTGTACGACGCGGTGCTGGCCACGCCCATGGGCACGCTCGACGTGGCGATCGGCGAGATCTCCTGGGCGGTGCTGCGCAGCGGCCTGTACGCGACGGCGTTCCTCGGCGTCATGGCGGCCATGGGGCTGGCCACGTCCCCGTGGGCCCTGCTGCTGATCCCGACGGCCCTGCTCATCGCGACCGCCTTCGCGGCGATCGGCATGGTGTGCGCGACACTGCTGAGGTCGTCGTCGCAGTTCGACTACATCCACGCCGTCGTGATGCCGATGTTCCTGTTCTCCACGACCTTCTACCCGATGTCGGTGTACCCGCCGTCGCTGCGGTGGCTGGTGGAGCTGTCGCCGCTGTACCACGGCATCGAGCTGGCCCGCGGACTGTCCGCGGGCACCCTGGACCCGACCATGATCGGTCACGTCGGGTTCCTCGCCGTGCTGGCCGCCGGCGGGCTGTACGTCGCCTCGCGCCGGATCGGGAAGCTGCTGCTGAGCTGAGCCGCCGAGCACCGACGCCGGGCGGCGGGGTGGCCCGGGACCCGGTCCCGGGCCACCCCGCCGTCGTCCGCGGCCGGTTCAGCGGGTGGGGGCCAGTTCGTACCACCTGACCGGTGGATCGTCCGCCCGCAGCGGAAGCAGGAACCGGTCGATCTCCAGGTCGGCCAGCGGATAGCGCTGGAATCCGTCCCGGAATCGCTGGCGTATCGCCTCGGAACGCGGGTGGTAGTCGTCTTTCGTCAGCACCCGGACGATGGCCGCCTCGGGCTGCAGCATGAAGAGGAAATGGCCCTCGACGCCATTCATGTACCGCGAATGGTCATGCGGGTAGCAGGGCGCGAACACACTGATGAAACATTCCTCTCCCTCCAGCACGAAGAACCACTCGGGATCCGCGGCGATCGCCGGGTCGAGACCCGCGGGAGCCGCCTCGGTGAGATTTCTGTGCAGAAACTCGACGAAATCCCGGAAAAGCTGGGTCAGGTCGTCGAACGTGCCGCCGAAGACCCGGGTGGGAAAGGCGTACACGAACCCGTCGATGACATCCCGGTCCTGAATCCTCAGGAAGCGGCGCACGGCCGGAAGGGACGCCTTCATGTTGTCCCCGAACGAGCGGTCCTCGTCGTAGGCCGGCGGCCCCCACAGCACCGACTTCTGGGCGAACGGGCAGAAGGTCTCCATCTGGACGGGGCGGATGATCCGCACCGACTCGGCCCGGGACGGGTCGAACTCCGACTCCTCCGCCGCCCGGTCCATGCTCCGGGTGCTCTCCAGCAGCCGCACCAGTTGATCGGTCAGCTCCTCGTGCGAGGCGAAGCCGGCCATGGCGGCCGTCAGCAGACCGGGCAGAAGACGGCGCAGGGCCACCACACTCGGATCGCTGCCCTGCCGGGCGTCGGAGCGGTCGAAGGCCAGGGTGCGGCGGACCGGCGCGGCCGCGGCCTCGAGCCGGGCCACGGCCTGCGGAAGCGGCAGCGGCCGCTCGGGCCACAGCGATCCCTCGGTCAGGTCGGCCGGCCACGACGCCTCGTTGAAGGCCTGCTGAAGAGGGATGCCGTAGCTGTTGGCGAGCGCCACCGCCGCGACGATCACCTCGGCGAGGTACCGCCCCGCGGCGGACCGGCCGGCGGTGTCGGTTCCGCCGGCCTCCCGCAGGGCGGCGACCCGGTCGGCGAGGTGCACGTCGGACGGGTCGGGAGCCCAGTACGGCCCCCGGTCCTCGACCATGCGGCGCACCGCCTCCTGGAGGCGCGCGATGTGCAGCTTCACTCGGCGGCCTCCTCCCTGCCTCCCACCGCGTCCGCCTTGCGTACCAGGAACGGTCCGATGGCCAGGTAGTCGATCTCGGTCTTGAGGAAGGTGGCCAGAGCGTCGGCCGGAGAGCAGATGATGGGCTCCTGGTCGTTGAACGAGGTGTTCAGCACCATGGGCACACCCGTGAGGGCCTCGAACTCGCTGATGATGCGGTGGAAGCGGGGGTTGACGTCGGCTCGGACGGCCTGGATGCGGCAGGTGTTGTCGACGTGCAGGACGGCACCCATCCGGTCGTGCTTGTCGGCCTTCGCCGGGTAGGCCATCAGCATGAAGTCGCCCGCGCTGGTCTCCTTGGCGATCTCGAACCACTCGGGCACCGCCTCGCTGAGCACGCTGGGCGCCAGCGGACGGAAGTACTCCCGGTGCTTGACCTTGTGGTTGAGGTCGTCGCGCATGGAGCGGCTGCGGGGGTCGCCGATGATGCTGCGGTTGCCGAGCGCCCGGGGACCGAGCTCCATGGCGCCCTGGAACAGCCCGATGACATGGCCCTCGGCGAGCAGTCGCGCCACGTGCGCCTCGAAGTCCTCGGGACGCTCCACCACCAGGCCGTCGCGGGCGGCCAGCTCCTTGTCGATCTCCGCCTCGGTGTAGGACGGGCCCCAGTAGGCGTGGCGCATCTCCTGGCCGCGCTCCTTGCCGAGGATCGCGTTCCACACATGGAGGGCGGCGCCCAGGGACAGGCCGCCGTCGTGCGCCGCGGGCTGGACGTACAGCTCCTCGAACGGGCCCTGCTCGAAGGCCACCTGGTTGGTGACGCAGTTGAGGGCGACACCGCCCGCGAGGCAGAGCCTGCTCGCGCCCGTCAGGCCGTGCAGATGGCGCGCCATGTGCAGGACGAGTTCGTTGGTCTTCTCCTGGAGTGCCGCGGCGATGTCGTGGTGGACGTCCTCCAGCGGCTCCTCGGGGCGGCGCGGCCGGACGCCGAGCACCGACTCCAGACCCGAGGTGTCCGCGGACGGCGGGTAGTACAGGATGTCGCTGAAGTTCAGCACGTCGTGGCGCATGTCGAAGCCGCCGTCGTCGGTGGTCCAGGCGAGCCGGGCGAAGCCCTCCGCGAACCGCTGCGGGTCGCCGTACGCGGCCAGTCCCATGACCTTGGCGGCGTCGTAGACCCCGAAGCCGAGGAAGACCGACACCAGCTCCCACAGGTAGCCGATGGACGCCGGGTAGCGGACGCTCTGCACGCAGTCCAGCTCGTTGCCCTTGCCGTGGTAGAAGCGGGTCGAGTAGGCGTCGTCGCCGAGCGCGTCCACGACCAGCACCGCGGCGTCGGGGAAGGTGGACGCGAAGTACGCCGACGCGCCGTGCGCGGTGTGGTGCGCCACCCAGTGGAAGTCGCCGGTGAAGCCCAGCTCCGCGAACTTCTTGGGGATGTTGGGCAGGGTGCCCAGGAACAGCGACTGCTTCTCGGCGCTGTCCCAGGGGGAGGGCAGTCCCCCGTCCTTGACGGCCTTGATCTCCGCGGGGTCGGCCGCGCAGGTCACGTGGTCCACGTCCGCCAGGGTGATGCCTGCCTTGTCCAGACAGAACCGGATGGCGTTCACGGGCAGTTCGTCGGGGTTGTCGGCGCGCGCCTGCTTTCCGTGCTTGATGCGGTTGAAGCGTTCCTCCTCCGCCGCCGCGACCACGTTCCCGTCCTTCAGCAGACAGGCCGACGACTCGTGGTAGACCGAGTTGATGCCGAGGATGTACATGGGGGCTCCCATCGTGAGCGGTCAGACCAGCGGCTGGTAGGCGAGACGGGGGAAGTAGTCCTCGCGGGTGCCTTCGCGCCGTACGTCCCAGGTGGCGCAGTGCAGGGAGCCGCCGTACTCGAAGACGTTGCGGAAGGGGACGGTGAAGACCTCGAAGCCGAGCTTGTCGAGCAGCTCCTGGAGGGGCTTCTCCTGCTCCTCGCAGATCAGCTTGGTCGGGGAGATGCTGAGCACGTTCATCGACAGCCACTTGGAGGACTGGCAGTACAGCGGCATCTCGTCGTTGCTCAGGACCGGCTGCGGGGCCTCGACCAGCTCCCAGTCGTTGTCCAGGAACATCCGCTCCTCGCCCTCGCGCAGCGGGCGCTCCGGGTTGGTGAGGATCAGCCCCGGACGCAGCGGTACGAAGGTGCAGTCGATGTGCGACGGGAAGAAGTCCAGCGGGAAGTGGACCGGGTGGACGCGGAACCCTCGCGGCTCCAGGTGCCGCTTGAGCCAGTGGATGCCGGCCCGGTTGGTGGTCATCGACTCCTGGACCAGGATGTCGCGGCCCAGCCGGCTCATGTCCGCCGCGTCGAAGACGACCTCGTCCTGGGTGATGCAGAACTCGAAGGAATGCATCCGGGCGTGCCGCTTCTCCAGCGGCCACTCCCAGAACTCCTCGCGGTACATCCCGTCGGCCATGGACGGCTTGGGCGCGGTGGTCCACTCCACGCGCGGATCGGCGTTCCAGTACTCGTACACCAGCTTGCGGTAGGGCTGGTACTCGAAGTACCGGGCGCGGCGCGACATGGTGGCCTCGATGATCTCGTTGCCCATGGTGATCATCACGTCGCGTGGGCAGACCGCGCAGTACTGGTTCTCCGCCTCGAAGTCGGGGGTGCGCACCGGGGCGGAGAAGTCGTGCGTCTCCGGGCGGCGCACTGTGACACCCTGGGACTTCAGCAGCCGTACGAGACCCTCCAGTTCCTCGTTGGCCCGGTCGATGGCCTCCTTGGACTTGGGGCCGGTGGGGAACGGGGTGTCGGGCGCGTTGCGGACGGCGGGACGGCTGCCCGGCTCGGTGGGTTCGAAGTTGGCGTTGTCGGCGGAGCCGACCACCATCTCCTGCAGCGGGTCCCACTCGTTCCACGAGTTGACGATCAGGGGCTTGTCCATGAAGGGGTACCTGTCTCCTGGTGTCGGGTGTGCGGGAGTCGTGACGTGCCGCGCCGGCTCAGTCGTAGGCCTTGGAGAAGAGCTCCACCACATAGGGGCCGAACCGGCAGGGCTCGTAGCGCGGCGGGTTGTCGTCGTCGCAGCAGACGTCCAGCGGTGTGATCACGGCGTCGTAGGCGGGCTCGAAGAAGAACGGGATCGAGTAGCGGTCGACGGCCCCCGGGAGCTGGACGCGGTGCCATGTGGCGCGGTAACGGTCGTTGGTCCAGCGCTGCATCATCTGGCCGATGTTGACGAGGAAGGTGCCCGGGATGTGCGGTGCCGGGATCCAGTCGCCCTCCGCGTTGCGCACCTCGAGGCCGCCCACCTCGTCCTGCTGGAGCACGGCGAGGAAGCCGTAGTCGACATGGGCGCCGAAGCCGTGGTCGACCTCGTCCATCGACAGCTTGTCGGGCGCCGTCCTGCCGATGGTCTCGTTGTAGGGCGGATAGTGCACCATCCGCAGGTCGCTCAGCTCCACGCCGTGGAACGGCGCGAAGTAGTGCTCGTCCAGGCCGAGGCTGAGGGCCATGCCGGCGGCGATGCGGGCGCTCAGGCCGTACAGCTGGTCCCAGGCCCGCATCACGGTCTCACGGAACGACGGCAGGGCCGGGGGCCACTGGCCCGGGTCGTCCAGGGGATGGAGGTCGGCCCGCCGGGCCGCCGCGGCTGCGGCGATCGTGCTGGCCTGCCGGCCGGACTGCGGCTGGAGGTCCAGGCACTCGTGCCAGTCCGTCTTGCCGGCGGTGACCTCGCCGCCCAGCGGGACATAGCCGCGGAACTGCTCGGTGATGCCGAGACGGATCTTCATCTTCTCCTCCAGGGGGAGGGCGAAGAAGTCCCGGGCCGCGTCGAACAGGGCACGGCTGTCGGCGTCTGAGATGCCGTGGCCGGTGATGTAGAAGAAGCCGACATCCCGGCAGGCCTCGCCGATCCGCTCCACGGTCAGCCGCAGCTCCTCGGGGTCGGGGTCGGGCGTCACCAGGGGGCCGATGCCGATGACCGGGACTTCCTTGAAGGCCGTTCCGTGGGTGTTGTCGCTCATTGCCCCTCTCCGTTCTCGGTGTCCGGGCCGTCGTTGTTCCGCCCGGGGAAGATCACGTTCATGCGCGCCCACTCCAGCTCGCCGACGGGAGCGGTCGTGGACAGCTCCCGGCCCCCGGCGAGCCAGGAGTTGCCGGCGGGCACCGCGACCGGCCCGCTCAGCCGGGGACTGGACGCGCGGTCGGCCGGCACCAGCGGCCGGCGCAGGTCCGGCAGGAAGAACGAGGCGTAGGAAAGACGCTCGGTGCGCAGCGCCGAGTTGTGGACGCGGTGCGGGCAGGCCCGGTAGTAGCCGTGCGTCCACACCTCCATCAGCTCGCCGCCGAACACCGAGAAGACATCCGTGGGCGGCTCCACCGGCACCCACCGGCCGTCCGCCGCCTCGGCCTCCAGTCCGCGCTGCTCCTGGAGGCTGACGGTCAGCAGCCCGCTGTCGGTGTGCCGTTCCAGCCGGGAGTCCCCGGCGCCGAAACCGGCCGGGTCGCGGTAGCGGATCAGCCGGGAGTAGGAGCACAGCTCGCCGCTCGTCACGGCGTGGTCCGAGTCGGCCGGCTGGTCCAGGGTGAGCAGCAGTGCGCGCAGGGTCGCCAGGGCGATGCGGTCCATGGCCGCCGAGTAGGCCTCGACCACGGGCCGGAAGCGGGGCAGCACGGACGCGTCGGGCCACTGGTTCGGCCCGTACAGGCCGGCGTGCCAGGGCTGCTCCTCGCCCTCGGGCGCCGCGGTCTCCTTGCCGAACTCGAAGGACTCCTTCAGGTCGGGCACGCCGTTGGTGTACTCGGCGCCCTGCGCCACATAACCCCGGTAGTTGGGCGACTTGTCGATGTCCAGGGCCTGCTTGGCCTCCTCGGGCAGCGCGAAGAACGCCCGCGTCTGCTCGTGGAGGGAAGGGAAGAACTCCGGGCCGAGTTCGGCCCGGGCGTCGACGTGGACGATGGCGTGGTCACGGAGTGCGTCGTGCAGCTGGTCGAGCGTCGCCCGCCGGCCGGCCTCCAGGTCGGCGAGTGCGAGTACGGGTATCACGGGCTCTCCTCGGGTCGCGGCTCTATGGGTACTCGGGGGCCTTCAGCGCGGCAGGTCGTCGACGCGTCGCTCCGGATGGGCGGCCAGTGCCTCCAGCAGCGCCCGGAACCGTGCCGCCCAGGCGCGGACGGTGACGTCGTCGAAGAGGTCCGTGCGGTAGTCGAAGTCCAGGCGCAGTCCGCCGTCGTGTTCCAGGCCGTCGAGGCGGAAGTCGGTGAGCGCGAACCGCGTCGGCACGGGCCGGAACTCGGCCCGCAGTCCGCCGAAGTCGGGGCACGGGGTGGCCCGGTCCAGGTTGAAGACGGTCCGCAGGGGCAGCGGGTAGGTGGCGGGGTCCGCGCCGAGCGCTTCGCGCAGCCGCGCGAACGGCACCTCCTGGTGCTCGAACGCGGCCAGCACGGCCGTCCGGGTGGCCCGCAGGTGGTCGGCGAGGGTGGCGTCCGCGGCCAGCCGGCTGCGCACCGGCAGGAAGTGGGCGCAGTAGCCGACGGCCGACTCGCTGCCCTTGAGGGTGCGGCCCGCCTGCGGGGTGCCGACCACGATGTCGTCCTGGCCGGTCAGTTCGTGGACGAGCAGGTTGTACGCGGTGAGCAGGGTCATGAACAGGCTCGCCTTGTGGGCCCGCCCCACCTTCTTGACCGCGGTGAGCAGCTCTGGGTCGAGGGTGGTGGTGAACCGCGCGCCGTGGTGGGAGCCCGCGTCGCCGTCGCGGGCACGGTCTGTGGGCAGCAGCGTGTCGGGGAAGCCGTCGCGGAACAGCTCCAGCCAGTACGCCTGCTGCTCGCCCAGCTCGGGCCGCCGCCGCTGCTGCCACTCCACGACGTCGCGGTGCTGGAGGGGGCGGCCGAGCGTCGCGGGCGTGCCACGGCGCTCGGCGGTGTACAGCGCGGCAAGCTCCTCGGTGAGGACGGAGACGGACCAGCCGTCCGACACGATGTGGTGGGCGAGCAGGGTCAGCTCGTGCAGGTCGTCGGCGAGCCTGAGCACGGCGACGCGCAGCAGCGGACCCTCGGTGAGGGAGAACGGCTGTCCCATCGCCTCCCGCCACCACTCCCCGACCGCCGCGTCGCGCCGGCCGGCGGGGGTCCCGCTGAGATCGACGACCTCGACGGGGATGTCGGCGGCGGGCCGCACCTCGGCGGTTCCGCTCGCGCCGCCGTCGGGAAAGACCGTGCGCAGCGCCTCGTGACGGTTGGTCAGGGCGGCCATGGCGCGGCGCAGCGCGGGCAGGTCGAGGGGCCCGTGCAACCGGATGTCCTCGGGCACCGTCCACGAGGGACCGCCCTCGGCACGGCGTTCCAGGGCCGGCAGGGGCCGCTGCTCCTCGCCGAGGGGAACGGGACGCGGGGCGCTCGTGGTGGCACCGGGGGCGGGCGGCAGGAACTCCCCGTCGCGCATGGCCGCGATGGACTCCTCGACGGCGGTGACGATGCCCTGGATGTCCTCGTCGGTGTGCGCGGTGGACAGGAAGCAGGTGCGTCCCTCCCAGATGTAGATGCCCCGGCTCAGGAGGTGGAAGTGGAACACCTCGATCTCCAGTGGCTGGTACGCGTAGCTGGCGTTGCCGCGCCAGGCGAACCGGAACACCGAGGAGAAGTGCAGCACCCGGATGGGCACCTCCTCGGCCTCGAAGAGGGCGTTGAGGGTCTCCGCGAGGCGGGTGGTGCGCGCGGTGAGGGCCTCCTGGAGCCCGGGGCCCTGGTCGCGCAGGTGGCGCAGGATGCCCCGGGCACTGGCCATGGCCAGCGGGTGCATCTCGAACGTCGACCCGATGTAGGTCTTCTCGCTGTCGGGGTCGGGGCCCGGCCCGTCGGCCCAGACCCCGCCGTCGACACGGTCCAGGAACTCGGCCTTGCCGGCCACGACGCTCACCGGCAGGCCGCCACCGACGACCTTTCCGTACGCGACGATGTCGGCCTTCACCCCGAAGTGCGCCTGTGCGCCGCCCGGGTGCACCCGGAAGCCGGTGATCACCTCGTCGAAGATGAGCGGGATGCCGAGCCGTGCGGTCAGCTCACGCAGTTCCTTGAGGAAGTCCGCGGGCTGCAGCGCCGGGTTGCGGCTCTGCACGGGCTCGACGAGCACACCCGCCAGCTGGTCCGCGTGCTCCTCGATGGCCTTCAGCGACGAGGCGGCGCCGTAGGTGAGGATCAGCGGGTCCTGGGCGGCCTGCGGTGAGATGCCGGGTGCCATCGGGACGGAGTGCGTGGGGTCGCCGAGCACGTCCGGAAGGGCCAGCACCCGGTCGTCCTGGCCGTGGTAGGACCCGGAGAACATCACGAACCGGGAGCGGCCGGTCGCCGCCTGGGCCATGCGCAGCGCGCCGCGGACCGCGTCGGTGCCGGTCACCGCGAAGAACAGCCGCTCCACGCCCGTCATCTCGCACACCAGCTCGGCGACCTCGTCGGACAGCGACGAGATGGGGCCGAGCTGGAGGCCGAATTCCAGCCGCTCGGCGACGGCCCCGGTGACGAAGTCGGGGTCGTGGCCGCACAGCAGCACCCCGACTCCCATGGCGATGTCGATGTACTCGTTGCCGTCGATGTCCCAGAAGCGGGCGCCACGCGCCCGCTCGCCGATCACCGGGTACGAGACGGAGCGGGTCTCGGGCCGCACGGACCGCATCCGGGTGTCGGCCCGCCGCGCCCGGTGGTCGACGGCTCGCGCCAGCGAGCCCGCCGTCCGCTTCTTGTAGGTGTCCAGCAGCTCGTCGAGGTGGGCGCGCTGACGCGGGGTGAGTTCCCGGGGCGGGGTGCCGGCCGCGGCGGGGGGCCGGGCGGCGGCGGCCGGTGCGGCGGCCGTCTCACGGCGCGGTACGGGCAGGGCGGCGGCCGGGGTGGGGCCGGGCAGGGCGGCGGGTGCGCCGTCCCCATGCCGGGCCAGGACCTCCAGCTGGCGCTGCATCACCTCGAGTTGGGCCGCCATCAGCCGGGCGAGTCCG
Source organism: Streptomyces glomeratus (assembly GCF_021462825.1). Taxonomy (GTDB): domain Bacteria; phylum Actinomycetota; class Actinomycetes; order Streptomycetales; family Streptomycetaceae; genus Streptomyces; species Streptomyces glomeratus. Next base: position 279,944 of record NZ_JAKEEB010000007.1, read on the forward strand.
CCCTGTTCCGCGGCGCCGGCCGGGAGGGCCGGCAGGGCGGTGGGCGCCACGGGTCCGGCGGCCTGCGCAGGGGCGGGCACGGAGGCCGGGGCGGGCATCCGGACCGGGGCGGGGGTGTCGCCCGGCAGGGGGTGCCCGGCGGGAACGTGGGCGTCCACATGCTCCGCGAGGGCCTCGGGGGTGTCCAGGTCGTCGAAGAGCCGGCCCACGGTGAGGGTGATGCCGTACAGATCGGTGAGGTCCTGGATGATCCGCACCATCAGCAGCGAGTCCGCCCCGAGGTCGACGAGGGGGGTCCCGGGCGGAATGTCCGCGACCTCCATCTCCAGTCCGGCGCCGATGCGTTCCCGCAGATCGGCGAGGATGCGCTCGTGCCGCCCCGCCTCGGTGGCCGGCGCGGGGTCGTACACCTGGGGCGAGGGCTGCTCGGACACAGTGGACTCTTCTCTCCGTGCGAACCAGTGGGGAGTGCGCTGGAAGGGGTACGTGGGAGCCGGCACGCGTCGACGCGGGTACGGGCCGTCGAACGCGGCCCAGTCGACGTCCACGCCCGCCGTGTACAGCTCGGCGACGCTGTGCAGCATCTGCCTCCAGTCGTCGCGGCCCTCCCACAGCGAGGACGGCCAGCGCACGGCGGGTCCGGTCCAGCTCTGCCGGCCCATCAGTTGCAGCACCGGCTGGGGACCGATCTCCAGGATCGCGCCGCAGTCCTCCCGGGCGAGGGCGGCCATGCCGTCGGAGAACCGGACCGGCTCCCGCATGTGGCGGCGCCAGTAGGCGGCGTCCACCGTGTCGACCGGTCCGCCCGTCACGTTCGAGATCATCCTGACGCGGGGCGCGGTGTACGTGACCCGCGCGGCGGCCTCCTCGTACGCGGCGAGGGCGGGCTCGATCATCGGGGAGTGCGGGGCGTGCGGAACGCGCAGCGGCCGGCCGTCCAGCCCCCGGGCCTTCAGCTCCGCGAGCGCCTCGGCGACGGCGTCGGCGGTGCCCGCGATCAGGGTCTCGCGGGGCCCGTTCAGCCCGGCGACACCGACCTGCCCGGCGAAGGGTTCGAGAACCGGCACGACCTCGTCCGCCGGCGCGAGGACCGCCGCCGTGGCGCCGCCCGAGGTGGTGTCCTCGATGAGCCGGGCTCGGCGGGCGACCAGTTGCAGTCCGTCCTCCAGACTGAAGAAGCCCGCCACGCAGGCGGCCGCGTACTCCCCTGTGCTGTGCCCGAGCACGACCTGCGGCTCGACGCCCCACGAGCGCCACAGCTCCGCGAGCGCGTACTCCAGCGCGAAGAGCGCCGGCTGGGCGTGCGAGGTGCGGTCGATCAGGCCCTGTCCCGGGCCGTCCGGCTTGGGGTACAGCACGTCGAGCAGCGGGACGTCCAGGAGGCGGTGCCCGCGCAGGATCTCGTCGCAGGTCTCCAGGGTCCGCCGGAAGCCCGGGTGCGTGTCGAACAGCAGCCGGCCCATCCCCGCGTACTGGGATCCCTGGCCGGTGAACAGGAAGGCGACGGCGGGGCGTTCGGTGGCGTGGCCCGACGAGACACGGGCGCGGCGGCCCTCCGCGTAGGCGGCCAGCAGCCCGGCCGCCTCGGTGGCGTCGGCCGCGGGGACCGCCAGCCGGTGCGGGTGGGCCGAGCGTGCCGTGCCGGCGGTGTGGGCGACGTCGGCGAGCGGGGGCGCGCAAGGGTCGGCGAGCAACGTGGCGTAGCGGCCCGCGAGTTCGCGCAGCGCCTCGGGGCTGCGCGCGGACAGCGGCAGCACATGGCGGGGCCGGTCGGGGCCCTGGGTCGCGGCGGGCGCGGCCGGTACGGGGGCCGCTTCCAGGACGACATGGGCGTTGGTCCCGCTGAAGCCGAAGGAGCTGACTCCGGCGGCGCGGGTGCCCTCGGGCCAGTCCCGCAGCCCGGTGGGCACCTCCACCGGCAGGTCCGCCCACGGGATGTGCGGGTTGGGCTCCCGGAAGTTGAGGTTGGCGGGAACCTGGCCGTGCCGCAGCACCTGGACGGCCTTGATCAGTCCGGCCGCCCCGGCGGCGGCCTCCAGGTGCCCGATGTTGGTCTTCGCGGCGCCGATCAGCAGCGGCCCCGACGGGCCGCGGTCGCCGAAGACAGCGCCGAGCGCCTCCACCTCGATGGGGTCGCCGAGTTGGGTGCCGGTGCCGTGCGTCTCGACATAGCCCACCTCGTGCGGCGCGATCCCGGCGTCCGCCAGCGCCGCCCGGATGACCTCCTGCTGGGCGAGGCCGTTGGGCGCGGTCAGCCCGTTGGTGCGTCCGTCCTGGTTGACGGCGGTGCCCCGGATCACCGCGTGCACGGGGTCGCCGTCCGCGAGGGCGTCCGCGAGCCGCTTCAGTACGACGACGCCGGCGCCCTCGCCTCGCGCGTAGCCGTCGGCGCGGCTGTCGAAGGTCTTGCAGCGGCCGTCGGCGGCGAGCGCCGAGCCCTTGCAGAACGCGATGAACGCGTCCGGCGACAGCATCAGGCTGGCTCCGCCGGCGAGTGCCATGTCGCACTCGCCTGCGCGCAGACTGCGTACCGCCAGATGCACGGCCACCAGGGCCGACGAACAGGCCGTGTCCAGTGCCAGGCTGGGGCCGCGCAGACCGAGGTGGTAGGAGAGCCGGCCGCTGGCCACGCTCAGGGCCGTACCCGTCACATCGTGCATCTCCACGGAGTGCGCGGCCCCACGCTGCATCTGGTGCAGGTACTCGGCCTCCGAGATGCCGACGAACACGCCGGTGCGGCTGCCGCCGAGCCGGCGGGGGTCGCGCCCGGAGTCCTCCAGCGCCTCCCACGCCACTTCGAGGAGCAGCCGCTGCTGCGGGTCCAGACGCTTGGCCTCGCGCGGTGAGATCCCGAAGAAGGCCGCGTCGAACCCGGCTACGTCGTCGAGGAAGCCGCCGCGGCGGCAGTACATGCGGTCCTCGGCCGAGGGGTCGGGATCGTAGAGGGCCTTCACGTCCCACCGGTCGGCGGGAATGTCCCCGATCGCCTCACGCCCGGTGCGCAGCAGCTCCCAGTAGGCGTCCGGGTCGGGCGCCGACGGCAGGCGGCAGCCCATACCAATGACGGCGATCGGCTGTGACCGCTCCTGCTCGAGTTCGCGGACCCGGGCCTGCAGTCCGCGGATGGCGGTGAGCGCCTTGCGCAGCCTGAGCGCGTCGGTGCTGTCGTGGTGGTCGGTCACGGCGTGGCGTCCTCATCGTCGTTCAGCAGCAGGTCGAGTTCGCGGTCGACAAGCGCCCGAAGGTCGTCCAGGGGCAGGGCGTCCGGGTCGCCCGGGGCGTCGCGACCGCCGGAGTTCTCCGGGTGGCGGGAGTCGTCCGGGCGGCCGGAGGCGTCCGCGGGCGCCGTCGCGCCGGCGGGCTCCGCGTCGAGGCCGAGCTGTTCCTCCAGGTGTGCTTGGAGCTGTTCGACCGTGGGGTGGTTGAAGGCGACGGTCGAGCCGAGCGAGACCTCCAGATCGCGCTGGAGGCGGTTGCGGAGCTCGACGACCATCAGCGAGTCCATGCCGAGTTCCGCGAACGTGGTGTGCCCGTCGACGCGGTACCCGGCGGGCAGCTCCATCAGGGTGACGAGCTGCCGTTCCAGGTAGCCGCGCAGCAGCCCGGGGCGCTCGGCCGACGGCGTCCGCGTCAGCCGGGCACGCCAGGACTCGGACGGGGCGGACGGGGCGGCGGGGGCCGGCCGAGAACCGTCACCGGACCCGGCCCGGACGGGCCGTTCCCGCCCGACGGCCGGCATCACGCCGATCTGCGCGACGGGCGCGCCGAGCAGGGCCACGAGGGCGTCGACGCCCTGCTCCGGAGGGATCATCGCGGTGCCGGTCCTGGCCATGCGGTCGGCCATGTGGGCGGCCATGCCGACCTCGGCCCAGGGGCCCCAGCCGATCGCGAGACCGGGCAGGCCGTCGGCGCGGCGGCGGGCC
>NZ_JAKEEB010000008.1 GCF_021462825.1 Streptomyces glomeratus
GTGCTGCTGCCGTTCTTCTCCTTCATGACGTTCCTCATCGCCGTACCGACCGGCGTGAAGTTCTTCAACTGGATCGGAACGATGTGGAAGGGCTCGCTGTCCTTCGAGACTCCGATGCTCTGGGCGACGGGCTTCCTGATCACCTTCACCTTCGGCGGTCTGACCGGTGTCATCCTGGCCTCGCCGCCGATGGACTTCCACATCTCGGACTCGTACTTCGTGGTGGCGCACTTCCACTACGTGGTCTTCGGTACGGTCGTCTTCGCCATGTTCGCCGGCTTCCACTTCTGGTGGCCGAAGATGACGGGCAAGATGCTGGACGAGCGCCTCGGCAAGATCACCTTCTGGACGCTGTTCATCGGCTTCCACGGCACGTTCCTGGTGCAGCACTGGCTGGGTGCCGAGGGCATGCCGCGCCGCTACGCGGACTACCTCGCCGCTGACGGCTTCACCGCCCTGAACACGATCTCGACGATCTGCTCGTTCCTGCTCGGCCTGTCGATACTGCCGTTCCTCTACAACGTGTGGAAGACGGCGAAGTACGGCAAGCCGGTCGGCGTGGACGACCCGTGGGGCTACGGCCGTTCGCTCGAGTGGGCGACGTCCTGCCCGCCGCCGCGGCACAACTTCCTCACGCTGCCGCGGATCCGCTCCGAATCCCCCGCCTTCGACCTGCACCACCCGGAGATCACCGCGCTCGAGCAGCTCGAGCACGCGGGTGCCGGCAGCAAGGCCGTCGCTGGTGGCAAGGAGGCCGGCAAGTGAAAATCCAGGGCAAGATGTTCCTCTGGCTGGCCATCTTCCTGCTGATCATGGCCATCGTCTACGGCCTGTGGTCGAAGGAACCGGCCGGTACCACCGCGCTCTTCCTGGCCTTCGGTCTGAGCGTGATGATCGGCTACTACCTGGCCTTCACGGCCCGGCGGGTCGACGCGGGCGCCCAGGACAACAAGGAGGCCGACGTCGCGGACGACGCCGGTGAGCTCGGCTTCTTCAGCCCGCACAGCTGGCAGCCGCTCGCCCTCGGTGTCGGTGGCGCGCTCGCCTTCCTGTCCATCGCGATCGGCTGGTGGCTGATGTACTTCTCCGCCCCGCTGATCCTGGTGGGCCTGTGGGGCTGGGTCTTCGAGTACTACCGCGGCGAGAACCGCACCCAGTAACACGCGCCGAGCGCACGGGAGCCCGGACACTCTCCGAAGTGTCCGGGCTCCCTCTTTTGCCACTCCTCACGTCCCCCGCACGGATCACTCGGCGCGCCGCGGCCGAGCGGGATTCATAGCGTGAGGTCATGAGCCACTCAGTGTTCTTCCGGGGGCCACGACGCCGCACCGTCGTCGGCTGCACCCTGCTGCTGATATCCCTCGCCGCGGGCCCCGTCGCCTGCGGCATCGACGGCGACCCGCTCGCGGTGCATCCGTTCGACGCGGCGGACCAGATCTCGTACAACGCCCCTGACGACAACGCCAAGAAGGCCGATCCCGACAAACCCCTGGAGATCACCGCCCCGGACTCGGACGGGCGCATCACGGACGTCACGGCCATGGACACCCGAGGACGCTACGTGGCCGGTGAACTCACCGCCGACGGCAGCCGCTGGCACAGCACCTCACCGCTGGCCGCCGGCACCCACTACACGGTGCGGGTGAGCACCGAGGACGAGGACGGCCTGCCCGGCCGCAAGGTCCTCGAGTTCGACACCGCCACCCCCAAGAAGAAGCCCCTGAAGGTCGGTATCGGCCCCGAGACCGGCACCTACGGCGTCGGCCAGCCCATCACCGCCGAACTCAGCGAGCCCGTCAAGGACAAGGCGTCCCGGGCCATCGTCGAGCGCTCCCTGAAAGTGGAATCGGTACCCCGGGTCGAGGGCTCCTGGTACTGGGTGGACGACAAGATGCTGCACTACCGCCCCAAGGAGTACTGGCCCGCACACACCACCGTCACGGTGCACAGCAACCTCGTCGGTGTGAAGGTCTCAGACCGCCTGTGGGGCGCCGACAGCAAACCCGTACGGCTCACCATGGGAGACCGCCTCGTCGCCGTCACGGACGCCGCCGCGCACCATATGACGGTCTACAAGAACGACGAGGTGCTCCGACGGATCCCCGTCACCACCGGCAGGCCCGGTTACGACACCCGCAACGGGGTCAAGGTCGTCCTGGCCAAGCAGTCCGCCGTACGCATGCGCGGAACGACCATCGGCATCTCCAGGAGTTCCAACGACTCCTTCGATCTGATGGTCTACTGGGCGGCCCGGGTGACCTGGAGCGGCGAGTACGTGCACGCGGCGCCCTGGTCCGTCGGTGACCAGGGGTACCGCAACGTCAGCCACGGCTGCACCGGGATGACCACGGGCAACGCCCGTTGGTTCTTCAACACCGTGCGGCTCGGCGACATCGTCCAGGTCGTCAACTCCCGGGGCAGGCAGATGGACCCCTTCGGCAACGGCTTCGGCGACTGGAACCTCGGCTGGGGCGCATGGCAGAAGGGCAGCGCCCTGACTCCGGACAAACCGGGCCCGAGCCCGGTCGACAGAGCGAGACTGCGCCCGCAGGCGGTGTGAGGAGGGACGCCCGTGCCCCGGCAAGGGGCGCGGGCCGGCGCCCCGGAAGCCGTCAGGTGCTCGCCAGAGCCCGCCGCCGCAACAGCGATGCCAGCGCGGAGGCGAACTCCACCGGCTCCACCGGCAGCGCCACGGCCGCATCGGCCCGGCTCCACGTCGCCAGCCACGCATCCTGGGGCCGCGCGATCAGCAGGAGCACCGGAGGGCAGTGGAAGATCTCGTCCTTGATCTGCCGGCAGACGCCCATACCGCCCATCGGCACGGCCTCGCCGTCCAGCACGCACACGTCGATGCCGCCCTTGTCCAGCTCCCTGACGACCGCATCGGGCGTCGCGCACTCCACGAACCGGACCTCGGGAACGTCCGGAGCGGGCCTGCGCCCGGTCGCGAGCCGCACCTGCTCGCGGGTGCGGGAGTCGTCGCTGTAGACCAGCACCGTGGCGGTCGGCTGCATGCTTCCTCCGGGACGTCAGCGTCGTACGGAATGGACCGTTGGGGCGGATGCTACTCCCTTGAACACCGGGTCAACAGCGGTCCGCACACGGCTTCGATGGGCCATACGGGCACTACAGACGGTACGGACACTCCGAACGGCACCCCCCGGGGTGAGGGCGGGATAAGCGCCCGACATAATGTCGGTCGTGGCGACAGCAACGACAGTAGAAACCGGGCACGCGCACCCGTCGGTCAACCGGCCGAACCTCACCAGCGTCGGAACCATCATCTGGCTGAGTTCCGAGCTGATGTTCTTCGCGGCCCTCTTCGCGATGTACTTCACCCTGCGATCGGTGACCGGGCCGACGCACTGGAAGGAGATGGCGAGCCATCTCAACTTCCCGTTCTCGGCGACCAACACCACGATCCTGGTGCTCTCCTCCCTGACCTGTCAGCTCGGCGTGTTCGCCGCCGAGCGAGGGGACGTGAAGAAGCTCCGGGGCTGGTTCATCGTCACCTTCATCATGGGTGCGATCTTCGTCGGCGGGCAGATCTTCGAGTACACCGAGCTGGTCAAGAAGGACGGCCTCTCGCTGTCCTCGGACCCGTACGGTTCGGTGTTCTACCTGACCACCGGCTTCCACGGCCTGCATGTGACCGGTGGTCTCATCGCCTTCCTGCTGGTGCTCGGACGCACCTACGCGGCGCGGAGGTTCACCCACGAGCAGGCGACCGCCGCCATCGTCGTGTCCTACTACTGGCACTTCGTCGACGTCGTCTGGATCGGCCTCTTCGCCACGATCTACATGATCAGGTAGTCGGCCGTCGGCCGCGGCGGAAGGTCACCCGAACGGGGTGAACCGATCGCCCGCGACGATCCGATCCATTTCCAGAAGCATCGACGCAGAAGATCCTGACACCGGGGTAATCCGTGAAAAAGCTCTCCGCACGACGACGCCATCCGCTGGCGGCTGTCGTCGTCCTACTCCTCGCGCTGGCGGCCACCGGGGGGCTGTATGCCGCGTTCGCGCCCGCGAGCAAGGCGCAGGCCGATGAAACCTCCCAGTCCCTCGCCATCGAGGAGGGCAAGAAGCTCTACCAGGTGGGCTGCGCCAGCTGCCACGGCACCGGCGGTCAGGGCACCTCCGACGGCCCGAGCCTGGTGGGCGTCGGCGCCGCGGCCGTGGACTTCCAGGTCGGCACCGGCCGTATGCCGGCCGCCACCTCCCAGGGCGCCCAGGTGCCGAAGAAGAGGAACATCTACACGCAGGCGCAGATCGACCAGCTCGCGGCGTACATCTCTTCGCTCGGCGCCGGCCCGGACGTGCCGACGAAGAACGACTACAGCCCCGAGGGCGCCGACATCGCCAAGGGCGGCGAGCTCTTCCGCGCCAACTGCGCGCAGTGCCACAACTTCACCGGCCAGGGCGGCGCCCTGACGCACGGCAAGTTCGCGCCGAGCCTCGAGGGTGTCGAGCCCAAGCACATCTACGAGGCCATGCAGACGGGCCCGCAGAACATGCCGTCCTTCCCCGACACCACGCTGTCGCAGCAGAACAAGAAGGACATCATCGCGTACCTCAAGGCGGTCAACGGTGACCAGACCGAGAACCCCGGCGGCCTCGACCTGGGCGGTCTCGGTCCGGTTTCCGAGGGCCTGTTCGGCTGGATCTTCGGACTCGGCGTGCTGATCGCTGTCGCCGTCTGGGTCGCCGCTCGGACCGCAAAGGCCAAGAAGTCATGAGTAGCCACGACATTCCCGAAGAGAACCTGCCCGCTGAGCAGGACGCCGAGCACGGTGCCGTAGCCGTCGCGGACGAGAAGAACCCGTTCGCCGACCCGGGCCTGCCGCCCCACGAGCACCGGATCCAGGACATCGACGAGCGGGCCGCCAAGCGCTCCGAGCGCATGGTCGCCATGCTGTTCACCGTGTCGATGATCGCCACCATCGGCTTCATCGCCGCGTACGTGACGATCCCGAACGACAGGTCGATCTACGTCTTCCCGATCGGGCACCTCAGCGCGATGAACTTCGCGCTGGGCCTGACGCTGGGCGTGGCGCTGTTCACGATCGGCGCGGGTGCGGTCCACTGGGCCCGCACCCTGATGTCCGACGTGGAGGTCGCCGACGAGCGCCACCCGATCGAGGCTCCGCCGGAGGTCAAGGCGAAGGTTCTCGCCGACTTCCAGGACGGTGCCAAGGAGTCGCAGATCGGCCGTCGCCCGCTGATCCGGAACACCATGCTGGGCGCGCTGGCCCTGGTGCCGCTCTCCGGCCTGTTCCTGCTGCGCGACCTCGGTACGCTGCCCGGCACCAAGCTGCGCCACACGATGTGGAGCAAGGGCAAGCTCCTCGTCAACATGAACACGAACCAGCCGATGCGTCCCTCGGACATCGCGACCGGTTCGCTGACCTTCGCCAAGCCCGAGGGCCTGGAGGAGACCAACGAGGACTTCCAGAAGCAGATCGCCAAGGCGGCCCTGATGCTCGTCCGGCTGCAGCCGGAGAACATCAAGGACAAGAAGGAACTCGAGTGGTCCCACGAGGGCATCGTGGCCTACTCGAAGATCTGCACCCACGTCGGTTGCCCGATCTCCCTGTACGAGCAGCAGACGCACCACGTCCTCTGCCCGTGCCACCAGTCCACCTTCGACCTCTCCGACGGTGCCCGGGTCATCTTCGGCCCGGCCGGTCACGCCCTGCCGCAGCTGCGCATCGGCGTCAACGCGGACGGCTACCTCGAGGCGCTCGGCGACTTCGAAGAGCCCGTCGGTCCTGCTTTCTGGGAGCGCGGATGAGCACTACAACGAGCAACGAGTCCGCTTCGCGCGGAAGGGCACCGGCCGGCGAGCGCATCGCCGACTGGGCCGACGGCCGCCTGGGGATCTACTCCCTGGCCAAGTCCAACATGCGCAAGATCTTCCCCGACCACTGGTCGTTCATGTTGGGTGAGGTCTGCCTCTACAGCTTCATCATCATCATCCTCACGGGTGTGTACCTGACGCTGTTCTTCCACCCCTCGATGAACGAGGTGGTGTACCACGGCTCGTACGTGCCGCTGCAGGGCCAGCTGATGAGCGAGGCGTTCAACTCGACGGTGCACATCAGCTTCGACGTCCGGGGCGGTCTGCTGATCCGGCAGATCCACCACTGGGCGGCGCTGGTCTTCCTCGCCGGCATGTTCGTGCACATGATGCGCGTCTTCTTCACGGGCGCGTTCCGCAAGCCGCGTGAGATCAACTGGCTGTTCGGCTTCCTGCTGTTCGTCCTGGGCATGTTCACCGGCTTCACCGGCTACTCGCTCCCGGACGACCTGCTCTCGGGCACCGGCGTCCGCTTCATGGAGGGCGCGATCCTGTCCGTGCCGATCGTCGGCACGTACCTGTCGTTCTTCCTGTTCGGCGGAGAGTTCCCGGGCGGCGACTTCGTGGCCCGGTTCTACTCGATCCACATCCTGCTGCTGCCGGGCATCATGCTCGGCCTGGTGGTCGGCCACCTGATCCTGGTCTTCTACCACAAGCACACGCAGTTCGCGGGTCCCGGAAAGACGAACAACAACGTCGTCGGCATGCCGCTGCTGCCGGTCTACATGGCCAAGGCCGGAGGCTTCTTCTTCCTGGTCTTCGGTGCCATCGCGGCCATCGCGGCGGTCGCCCAGATCAACCCGATCTGGGCCATGGGTCCCTACCGTCCGGACCAGGTGTCCACCGGTGCCCAGCCCGACTGGTACATGGGCTTCTCCGAGGGCCTGATCCGTACGATGCCGGGCTGGGAGATCAACGTCTGGGGCCACACGCTCGTCCTGGGCGTGTTCGTCCCGCTGGTGATCTTCCCGCTGGTCCTGGTCGCCATCGCGGTCTACCCGTTCATCGAGTCCTGGGTCACCGGCGACAAGCGCGAGCACCACATCCTGGACCGTCCGCGCAACGCGCCGACGCGTACGGCCTTCGGTGCCGCCTGGATCGCCTGGTACTTCGTGCTGCTGGTCGGTGGCGGAAACGACATCTGGGCCACGCACTTCCACCTGTCGATCAACGCGATCACCTGGTTCGTCCGCATCGCCTTCTTCGTGGTGCCGGTGCTCGTGTTCATCGCCACCAAGCGGATCTGCCTCGGCCTCCAGCGCCGCGACCGCGACAAGGTGCTGCACGGCCGTGAGTCGGGCATCATCAAGCGGCTGCCGCACGGTGAGTTCATCGAGGTCCACGAGCCGCTCAGCCAGGAGCAGCTGCACACGCTCACGGCGCACGAGCAGTACAAGCCGGCCGAGATCGGCCCGACGGTCGACGAGAACGGCGTCGAGCGGAAGATCAAGGGCTCGGAGAAGCTGCGTGCCAAGCTGAGCAACGCCTACTACGGCGAGGACAACCAGATCCCCAAGCCCACGGTCGAGGAGTACAAGGAGATCACGAGCGGCCACGGCCACCACTGATCGCTGCGCGCGCCACGCCACGGTCGAAGGGCCCCGTCCTCCGCGGACGGGGCCCTTTGCCGTGCCCCGGGCTGGATAGGGTGGACCTGTTCGAGATGTGCGTCCCGTCCGGGACACCGACCCAGGAGCGGCTTATGAGCGCTGTGACCCCCGCAGGAGGCGACACCGCGGCGGCCCGTTCCTGGCCCCAGGTGCTGAACGGGCTGCTGGACGGCCGTGACCAGAGCGCGGACGACACGGCCTGGGCGATGGACCGCATCATGCGCGGTGAGGCCACGGACGCGCAGATCGCCGGGTTCGCGGTGGCGCTGCGTGCCAAGGGCGAGACGGTGGAGGAGATCACCGGACTGGTCCGGACCATGTACGAGCACGCCAACGTCATCGAGGTGCCCGGGCCGACCGTCGACATCGTCGGTACGGGCGGTGACGGCGCGAAGACGGTGAACATCTCCACGATGTCGTCGATCGTGGTGGCCGGCGCGGGCGCCAAGGTCGTCAAGCACGGCAACCGGGCCGCGTCCTCCGCGTCCGGCGCCTCGGACGTGCTGGAGAAGCTCGGCGTCAATCTCGAGCTGACGGTGCAGCGGGTGGCCGAGGTGGCCGAGGAGGCCGGGATCACCTTCTGCTTCGCGGTGAAGTTCCACCCGGCGCTGCGGCATGTGGCCGCCGCGCGCGGACAGCTCGGGATCCGTACGACGTTCAATGTCCTCGGTCCGCTGACCAACCCGGCACGGGTGAGGGCGCAGGCGGTGGGTGTCGCGGACCCGCGGATGGCCCCGATCGTGGCGGGAGTGCTCGCCGAACGCGGGAACTCCTCCCTGGTCTTCCGGGGCGACGACGGACTGGACGAGCTGACGACGACCTCGACCTCGCGGGTGTGGGTGGTCCGCGACGGCAAGGTCACCGAGCAGGCCTTCGACCCCCGGGACGTCGGCCTCGAGCTGGTGCCGGTGGAGGCCCTGCGGGGCGCCGACGCGTCGTACAACGCGGAGGTCGCTCGGCGGCTGCTGGACGGTGAGACGGGGCCCGTCCGGGACGCGGTGCTGCTGAACTCGGCGGCCGCCCTGGTGGCCCTGGAGCCGACGGGAGCACCGCTGGCCGAGCAGCTGCGCGCCGGAATGGAGAGGGCGGCACAGTCGATCGACTCCGGGGCCGCGAAGGGGACCCTGGAACGCTGGGTGGCCGCGAGCAACCGCTAGGCGCCGCATCGCGGAGGGGAGCCCGGCACTGCCGGGCGCCCGTCTCCTGCGCCGCTCTCCGTCTCCTGCGCCGCCCCCCTCTCCTGCGCCGCCCCCGTCTCCTATGCCGCCCCCCGTCTTCGTCTTCGTCGTGGCTTCCGTCCCGGCGCGGACGCAGGCCCCTGTCCCGGCATCCGGACGGAGTTGCGGCCGGGCGATCACCTCCCGTAGCGTCCTGCGCAGGTCATGAGCGACAGCCACTCGGCCCCGGCCGGCTGTCCGGCAACCCTCCGTCCGTGGCGGGGTGCCCCGGGTGAAGACCGGGCCGTGGGCAGCGAGGTCTACGGCAAGCGCGGACCCCTCGCACGCTGATGGATGAGCGTGGGACCAGGGGTCCTGGTCGTTCGAGGGAGCCTTCCGTGAGCAAGCGAATGCGCTAGGGCCGCAGAGCCCCGCCTCCGCATCCCCTTCTCCCCCTTTTCCCTTCCCGCGCCGTCGACACAGCCGCGCGCCGTTGTGCGTGCCCTCCGGTGCGGTGATCCCATACGCCTTCACGGGAGTGCACCCATGTCTGTCTCCACCGTTGCCGCCGATCAGTCCGTTTGTGCCCCGCTGCCCGTTCTGGGCCGGGATGTCAGCGTCCCGCTCGTCACGGGCGGCGAGGTGACCTACGCCGCGCTCGACTACGCGGCCAGCGCCCCGGCGCTGCAGCGGGTCTGGGACGACGTGGCGGCGTACGCGCCGTACTACGGCAGCGTCCACCGCGGTGCCGGGTACCTGTCGCAGCTGTCCACCGACCTCTTCGAGAACGCGCGCCGGACCGTCGCCGAGTTCCTCGACTGCCGCGAGGGCGACCAGGTGGTCTTCACCCGGTCCACCACCGACTCGCTCAACCTTCTCGCCGCCACCCTGCCGGCCGACTGCCAGGTCTTCGTCTTCGAGACCGAACACCACGCCTCGCTGCTGCCCTGGCGGGAGGCCCGGGTCACCTTCCTCGACGCCCCGCGCACCCCGCAGCAGGCCGTCGCGACCCTGGAGCGCGCGCTCGCGGACCGCGATCCCCACGGCCCGGCCCTCGTCTGTGTCACCGGAGCCTCCAACGTCACCGGCGAGCTGTGGCCCGTACGGGAGCTGGCGGCGGCCGCCCACGCCCACGGGGCCCGTATCGTCCTGGACGCCGCCCAGCTGGCCCCGCACCACCCCGTGTCGGTCAGGGACCTCGACGTCGACTGGGTCGCCTTCTCCGGCCACAAGCTGTACGCCCCCTTCGGCTCGGGCGTGCTGGCGGGCCGCTCCGACTGGCTGCGCCAGGCCGAGCCGTACCTCGCGGGCGGCGGCGCCAGCCGCAAGGTCACCCGGCGCACGGACGGGGGAGTGGACGTCGAGTGGCACGAGACCGCCGCCCGGCACGAGGCCGGTTCGCCCAACGTGATCGGCGCCTACTCCATCGCCTCCGCGTGCAAGGCCCTCACGGAAGCGGGCTTCGAGGCGCTCGTCGCCCGTGAGCAGCACCTCGTCCGCGAGGTCAGGGCGGGGCTCGCCAGGATTCCGGAGGTCAAGGTGCTCTCCCTCTTCGGTGACGACGCACCCCGGGTCGGCGTCCTGTCGTTCGTCGTCGAGGGCTGGAACAGCTCCCATTTCGCCGCCGCGCTCTCCGCCGAGTACGGCATCGGCGTCCGGGACGGCCTCTTCTGCGCCCACCCGCTGGTGCGCACCCTGCTGGGCGGCGACCCGGGCACCCAGGGCGAGTGCGGGGCCCCCGAGGCCGCTCCCGGCGAGAGGTCCCTGAACGCCATCCGTGTCAGCTTCGGCGCGGGCACGCCCGACGAGCACGTGGAGCGTTTCGTCCGGGCGGTCGGGGAACTGGTCCGGGACGGTGCGCGCTGGAAGTACCGCACCCAGGACGGGCGGTGCGTTCCGGCGGTCTGACCGTGGGTCCCGTCACCGTCCGCTACCGCCCACGGTGACGGGGCGTGCGCCGTGCCGGGGGCGCCACGCCCCCGGCTAGTTGTCGAGCCCGATCGCGAACGCCGCCTCCAGATCGTGCTGGGAGTACGTGCGGAAGGCGACATGCGTGTCCGTGGCCAGGACTCCGGGGATCTTGCTGATGCGGCCGGGGATGACGTCCGCCAGATCGTCGTGGGCCTTCACCCGGACCATGGCGATGAGGTCGTAGGTCCCGGTGACGGAGAAGACCTCGCTGACGGAGTCCAGCGCGGCGATCGACTCCGCGATCTCGGGGATCCGGTCCACGCTGGTCTTGATGAGCACGATCGCGGTGATCACGGCTGGCGTTCTCCCTCGGGGGCCTGGGCTGGAGGTTTCACCCTACTCGTACTGCCGTAGCGCACCCATGCATAGAGAAAGCCCAGCGCGAAGCCCACCAGGTGGGCCAGGTAGGCGACGCCCGGGCCCTGGCCGGCGCGGCCCGCCGCGATCCACTGGAGCGTCACCCAGAAGGGCAGCACCACCCAGGCGGGAAAGCGCAGCGGCAGGAAGAAGAGGAACGGGAAGAGACTGGTCACCCTGGCTCCGGGGAAAAGGAACAGGAACGCGCCGAGCACCGCGGAGATCGCGCCGGAGGCCCCGACCAGCGTCTGTGCGGAGTCGGCGTTGGCCGCCGCGTACCCGAGCAGCGCGAGAAAGCCGCAGCCCCCGTAGAACAGGGCGAACTCCAGATGGCCCATCCGCTCCTCGGTCATCGCCCCGAAGACATAGAGGAACAGCATGTTGCCGAGCAGATGCACCCAGCTGCCGTGCACGAACAGTGCGGTCGCAGGCGTCAGGGCGGCCCGCGGCGCCCCGCTGAACAGGTCCGTGGGCACCACGCCCCATCGGGCGAAATAGGCGCGCTGGGCGGCGAGCAGCTCGTCCCCCCTGCCGTACGCCGGATTCAGGCCCGAGGCCGGTCCCAGCGCGAAGATCAGACAGCACAGGGTGATCAGTCCGTACGTCATCGGCGCCGACTGTCCTCGCAGCGCCCTGCCGGCCGTCCTGCTCCAGGTGCTGATCATGGGACAGAGCATGGCGTAACCGGACCGATCAGCACAGAGTGCCTCGCCGTGGGATACGGGCGGGCGGCGACTCCCTGCCAGGCCGTAGGGTTACGACCCACACGCTCCAGGGAAACTGGCGCATCACGGAGACTGGAAGAAGAGGGAAGACAGCGACGATGACGGTTCCCCTGCCGACCGAGACGACCCGCTGGCGCTGCATGCTCTGCGGCAACCTGACCCGGTTCGACGTGACCCGCTCGTCGAAGGTCGTCGAGTATGTGCACCTCGATCTGGCCGGGCAGCCGAAGGTCGAGGAGCGCGAGGTGGTCAGTGAGACCATCGAGTCGGTGCGCTGCCGTTGGTGCAACGCTCTGGACCAAGTGGAACTCGTGGACAGGCCGGGCGCCGGCTCCTGACGGAGGCGGCCCCGCACAGGCATTGGGGTGACGGATGGTGGAGACTTCGGGCGGGGAGCCGGTCGACGGCACCGCTGAGGTGCTCGACCGTCCTCTGCCCGACGGAGTGCGCCGCCGGGTCGTGCAGATCGTCTCTGACGGCTTCGGCGGGCTGACCCTGGCCGAACTGCCCCCACAGCTGCGGCAGTACGCCCGGTTCGCCCCGAACCGCCGGGCCAAGTTCGCCGGCAACGCCATGGCGGCGGCCCTGGAGACCGACGCGCTGTTCCGGCAGCGGATCGCGGAGAAGCTCAGAGAGGCCCAGCCGGAACTCACCGGCGCCCTCGACTCCGGCTCGCCGCCTCCGGCCGCGGACCCGCTCGACGTGGCGGCCGCGGCCTATGTTCTGCGACCGGCGGGCTGGGTGAAGCTGGTGACCGCCGCGGGCGAGGAGGCCCAGCGGGCGGACGCCGAGCGCGCCGACGAGGAGAGCCGGGCCGAGCTGGAGCGGCTGCGCGAGGAGCTGGCGGCCGCCCGCGAACAGACCCGCACCGAGACGGAACGGCTCCGTGGCGAGCTGGAGTCCGCCCGCAAGGACGCCGAATCGCTTCACCGAAAGCTGCGTGCCGCGCTCAGTGACGTCAAGCGCGGCGAGGCCGCCCTGCGCAAGCTCCAGGGCGAGGTGGAGGCCGTGCGTGCCGAGGGGCAGGCGCAGGTGTCCGCCGCCGAGAGCGAGACCCGGCGGCTCAAGGCGCGCCTCGGTGAGGCGGAGGCCACCCTCGAGGCCACCCGCCGGGCGGCGCGCGAGGGGCGCAGCGTCGAGGACATGCGGCTGCGGCTGCTGCTCGACACCGTGCTGGACGCGGCCCAGGGCCTGCGGCGGGAGCTGGCGCTGCCACCGGTCTCGGTGCGGCCCGCGGAGACCGTGGACGCGGTCGAACCGGGACGGATGACTCCGAAGGACATCGCCGCCCGGGCGCTGTCCGAGAACGATCCCGCCATCCTCGACCAGTTGCTGGCGCTGCCGCAGGCGCATCTGGTGGTGGACGGTTACAACGTCACCAAGACCGGCTATCCGCAGATGCCGCTGGAGAAGCAGCGGCTCAGGCTCCTCGGGCAGCTCTCGCAGCTCGCCGCGCAGACCGGTGCGGAGGTCACCTGTGTCTTCGACGGGGCCGAACTGGCCGCCCCCGTGCTGCTCGCGCCGCCGCGCGGAGTGCGGGTGCTGTTCTCCAAACCTGGCGTCACCGCCGACGAGTTGATCCGTCAGCTGGTGCGCGCGGAGCCGCCTGGCCGGCCGGTCATCGTGGTCTCCACCGACCGGGAGGTGGCCGACGGGGTCGCCCGGGCGGGCGCCCGCCCCGTCGCGTCGGTGGTCCTGCTCAAACGGCTTTCCAGGGCATAACGGACTTCCGTACCCGGCTGGCCCGTTGCGCCGGACGCCCCATGAGTCGCCTACGCACCAACTGCAACGTCCGCCGGGCATGCCCGAATTGGGTCGGGCTGACGCAACGTAGCGTCAAGACCACATCACCCCATGTGAGTTCTGCGCAAAAAATGCATTGCGTCACGGGAATTTTCCCGCTCAGGATTTGAACTGATCACAGCGAGGTCACTAGGGTCTGGCCTCGAACCTCCGCACGGGTGATCACTCACAAGGGGTGAGTGACGGCGGAGGGCACCGCCCGCCGGCGTGTCGGTAGGCGGCTGGAGGAAGAAGGAGCTCGCCCCCGTGGCGTCCCACCGTCGACCCAAGCAGCCGAGCCGCACCCGTGTGACCGTGCTCACCACCGCCGCCGCCGCTGCCGTGGCCTTCAGCGCGCAGGCCGCCAACGCCGCGCCCAGCGAGAAGCCGAGCAAGGACGAGGTCAAGTCCAAGGTCGACAAGCTCTACGAAGAGGCGGAGAAGGCCACCGAGACCTACAACGGCGCCAAGGAGAAGCAGGACAAGCTGGAGAAGCAGATCTCCACCCTGCAGGACAAGGTCGCCCGGGGTCAGGACGAGCTCAACCAGCTGCGCGAGGGCATCGGCACCATGGCCAGCGCCCAGTACCGCACCGGCAGCATCGACCCCTCCCTGCAGCTGTTCCTCTCCTCGAACCCGGACGACTACCTCGACAAGGCGTCCACGCTGGACCAGCTGAGCAGCCAGCAGGTCGAGGCGCTGAAGAAGATCCAGGAGAAGCAGCGCGAGCTGGCCCAGGAGCGCCAGGAGGCCTCCGACAAGCTCAAGGACCTCGCCGCCACCCGGACCGAGCTCGGCAAGAAGAAGCAGGAAGTCCAGGGGAAGCTCGCGGCGGCGCAGAAGCTGCTCAACTCCCTGACCGCGCAGGAGAAGGCGGCACTGGCCGCCGAGCAGAGCAGGGCCAGCCGGGCCAGCGAGCGCAGCGTCCTCGACGGCGACACCGGCTCCGCCTCCAGCAGGGCGGCCGCGGCGTTCTCCGCCGCCCAGTCCAGACTCGGCTCGCCCTATGTCTACGGCGCCACGGGTCCGTCCTCCTTCGACTGCTCGGGCCTGACCTCCTGGTCGTACGCGCAGGCCGGCGTCTCCATACCGCGCACCTCGCAGGAGCAGGCCAACATAGGCACCCGGATCTACTCGGTGAACGACCTCAAGGTCGGCGACCTGGTCTTCTTCTTCAACGACATCCACCACGTGGGCCTCTACGCCGGCAACGGCCAGATCCTGCATGCCCCGCGCACCGGCACCGTCGTCCGCTACGAGTCGATGAGCACGATCGGCGGACCCTTCATGTTCGGCGTCCGAGTCTGACCGGGTCCCCCGCCGACCCGGGCATCACTCCGCCCGAACGGGCGAATTCCAGCGACGCCCGCTGACCCCGCGCCCCGCCGATGACCTGCGTCAGCGGCGGGGCGCCGCGTTGTGCGCCCGTCCCATGCTTTGGACCGGGCGTGATCACCCGGCTACTGTCTGCCGCGTTTCCCCCCGCCGTGCGGCGGGGCTCGTCAGCGGAAGGGAGTGCGACCGGTCGTGGGGTCCCATCGCCGCCTTGCACCAACCGGCCTCGGCCGGGGCCATGGCGCCGTGCGCCCGGTGAGCCGAAGGGGCGCGCCGGAGGCGAACCAGGCTCTGAAGAAGGCAGCCGCAGTGCTGTACGCCGCGGCAGCCGCCACGGCGTTCGGTGCCACACCGGCGGACGCCGCGCCGCCCCGCGACCCCCGGGCCACGGTGGACCGGCTGTACCAGGAGGCCGAGCGGGCCACCGAGGCGTACAACAAGGCGACCGAGGACACCGGTTCGCTGCGCCGGCAGCTCGGTCAGGACCAGGACCGGATCGCCCGGCAGCAGGACCGCGTCAACTCCCTGCGGGACACGCTCGGTTCGCTCGCCGGGGCCCAGTACCGCTCCGGCGGCCTCGCCTCCCAGCTCGGGCTGCTGCTGTCCGACGACCCGGGCGAGTACCTGGAGCGGGCGGCCGCCCTCGACCGGATCGGCTTCCGCCAGGCCGGGCAGCTGAGGGAACTCCAGAGCGCCCTGCGCGAGCTGGCCCGGGAGCGCGCGGACGCCACCGGTGAGCTGGCCGAGCTGGAGAGGAACCGCGCGGCCGTCGCACGGCACAAGAGGACCGTCGAGCGGAAACTCGCCACGGCGAGACGACTGCTCGACTCCCTGCCTCTCGCCGCCCGCGCCGCCTACGACAGGGCATCCCGCTCCGGCGACGTGCCCGACCTCACCGGCGCCGCCGCGCCGGACATGCGCGCCTCGGCCGCGGTCGCCGCGGCCCGCTCCGCGCTCGGCCGTCCGTATGTGTGGGGCGCCAGCGGCCCCGGCGGCTTCGACTGTTCGGGCCTCATGCAGTGGGCGTACGCGCAGGCGGGCGTCGGACTGCCGCGCACCTCCCAGGAGCAGCGGTACGCCGGCCACCAGGTGCCGCTCTCCCAGGCGCGCCCCGGCGACCTGGTCGTCTACCGCTCCGACGCGAGCCATGTGGCCATGTACGTCGGGGACGGCCAGGTCATCCATGCGCCCCACCCGGGAGCCGCGGTTCGCTACGACCCGGTCGGAATGATGCCGATCTCCTCGGTCACCAGGCCCTGACCACGGGGCCGGTACCAGGTGACCGGCGCGTACGATCGGACGGTGGCTGGTCGTGGGCGTGCATCGGGGGTCGTGGCCTGCTGTGCGCTGCTGCTCACCGGGCTCGTCGGCTGCGGCGGGCGGCCCGGGCCGGACACCGGGACCGCCGCCGTGCAGCAGGTCCTCGACCGGCGGGCGGCCGCCGTCCTCGACGGGAACCGGACCGCGTTCCTCGCGACCGAGGCGCAGTCCGCCGGCGCCGCGGGCCGGCCGGCCGCCGGCGAGTTCGACAACCTCCGTGCCGTGCCGCTCGCCGCCTGGTCCTACCGCGTCACGGCCCTGCACCGCACCGGCGACCGGGCGAGCGCCGACGCCGAACTGCGCTACCGCATCAAGGGATACGACCGGGCTCCGGTCACCGCCGCGCGGGTGCTGCGGCTGGTCCGCACCGGGGGCCGCTGGTACGTCAGCGCCGACGAGCCCGCGAAGAGAGCCCCCGAGCAGTTGTGGGAGCAGGGCGCCGTCGGGACCGTCCGCGGAGCGCACAGCCTCGTCCTCGGGGTGGGGCAGCCGCGGGCCGTCCTGCGGACCTATGCGGACCTCGCCGACCGGTCCGTGCCCGCCGTCACCGGGGCATGGGGAACGGACTGGGCCGGCCACGTCGTGGTGCTGGTGCCTCGGTCCGTCCAGGGGATGGCGGGGCTGCTCGGCGCCTCGGCGTCCGGGTACCGGGGGATCGCCGCGGTCACCACCGGGGAGGCCGGGGGCACGGGGAAGACGCCTGCGGACCGGATCATCGTCAACCCGGACGCGTACAGGGAACTCGGTGACCTGGGCAAGCAGATCGTGCTCCGGCACGAGACCGCCCATGTCGCCACCCGCGCCCACACCACCGCGGCCACGCCCCTGTGGCTGTCCGAGGGGTACGCCGACTATGCCGGCTACCGCGGCAGCGGCCGCACCGCCCGGGAGGCGGCCCCCGAGCTGGGCCGCCGGATCGCCCTGGGACATGTCCCGGCCACGCTGCCGAAGGACGCGGACTTCGCGTTCTCCGGGGACGCGGACACACTGGCGCGGGCCTACGAGGGCGGCTGGATGGCCTGCCGGATGATCGCCGACCGCTGGGGAGAGGCCCGGCTGAACGCCTTCTACCGGGCGGTGGGCGACCACCGTCAGCGTGCCGGAGCGGTCGATGCCGCCCTTGGACGGGTGCTCGGGACGACACCGGAGAAGTTCACCGAGGAGTGGCGGGCGTACCTGCGGACGCGACTGGGCTAGGGGGTTTCGTTCGGATCAGCCCGGGTCCGCGACGCCCGGCACGGCGGCAGTCACGGCCGGGCTGCGCTCCCGGCCGTCAGGAGGGCGCGAGGCTCTCCTCGGCGCGGGCGGTCCGGGGCGGCAGGGTCGGCGGCGGTCCGGAGACCGTGTCGCGCCACAGCTGCCGGGCGGCGGTCACCGTGGCGAGCAGCAGCAGTCCGTTGCGGGCGAGCAGGAGGGCGATGCCCAGCCGGTCGCTGGCGACGACGTTCGCGAAGCAGACGGGGAACTCCAGCACGGTCGCGAGGCAGGCGGCCAGCACGAGTCCGGCGGGCAGCGTCATCCGGCTGCCGCGCCGGCACAGGCACACGGCCGCGAGCCCCACCAGCCACACCAGGTACTGGGGGCTGATCACCCGGCTGGTGACCGTGAACAGCAGCACCGCCACGAAGGCCGCGTCCGCGAGCGCGTGCGGCGGCAGACGGCGGACGCGCACCCGCCACAGCAGCAACCAGCCGAAGGCGGTCACGGTCAGGGCCAGGGCCACCGTGCTGACCCAGTCGACGTACGGGCCGAGGAATTCCACCGAACCGTAGTTGAGCAGCACCTGGCCCTTCCAGCCGAAGTGCCGGGCGACGTGGAAGACCAGCGAGCCCATCGACTCCACCTCGGTGCCGCGGTCGCGCTGGGCGGTCAGGAAGGCGAAGGAGCCGGGCGCCGTCAGGCCGAACAGCAGCGCCAGACCGCCGGCCGTCGCCGCGGCCGAGTACCAGGCACGGCGGCTTGCGGCCCCCGCCAGCAGCAGCACCGGCCACACCTTCAGCAGGGCGCCGAAGGCCGTGAGCGCCCCCATCAGCCGCGGCCGGCCCGCCCCCGCCAGCAGCGCGGCCACCGCGACCGCGGTCACCATCACGTCGTAGCGGGCGTAGACGGTGGGCCCGAGCAGGGCCACGCCGGCCGTCCACAGCCAGGCACCGCGCACCGTCCTGCCGGGGCGGCCTCCCGCGTACCGGAGCAGACAGAGGACCGCCAGATCGGCGAGGAGCGCGAGGACGTAGAAGGCCTGCGCGTAGTCCAGAAAGGGCAGCAGCGCGGGGGAGAGGATCGCGAGCGCGGCGGCGGGCGGGTACTGCCAGGTGACGTCGTCGTGTGGGAACGTCCCGGCGCTCAGGGTCTCGTACCACCCGTGGTAGATCACCGAGACGTCGGTGGTGACGTCGGGGCCGGGGAAGACGAACACCCGGAAGACGAAGAGCAGCAGGAGGGCTCTGGTCAGGATCCACACGGTGAACAGCCAGAGCGGGAACCTCCGTGTGCCCGTCATATCCACTTGAGCCCCTAGTTCCGGCGCGTCGCGCGTCGTTGCCGCCTGCGGGGCCATGATTCCCCGCCGGACTGTGCGAGGGCCAAGAAGCGCGGCCGTGGGGAGCTGTGAGTACGGTCTCACGCCGGGTTCGGTACTGTCGACGACGATGCACAAGACCCTGATCGTGACCAACGACTTCCCGCCCCGCCCCGGCGGCATCCAGGCGTTCCTGCACAACATGGCCCTGCGCCTGGACCCCGACCGCCTGGTCGTCTACGCCTCCACCTGGAAGCGCGGCCGCGAAGGGGCCCGGGCGACCGCCGCCTTCGACGCCGAGCAGCCCTTCCCCGTCGTACGGGACCGGACGACGATGCTGCTGCCGACGCCGGGCGCGACCCGGCGGGCCGTGGGGCTGCTGCGGGAGCACGGCTGTACGTCGGTGTGGTTCGGGGCGGCGGCACCGCTCGGCCTGATGGCGCCGGCGCTGCGCCGGGCCGGGGCGGAGCGACTGGTGGCCACCACCCACGGCCACGAGGCGGGCTGGGCCCAACTCCCCGCGTCGCGCCACCTGTTGCGCAGGATCGGCGAGTCGACGGACACCCTCACCTATCTCGGCGAGTACACCCGCTCGCGGATCGCCTCCGCGCTGACCCCGCAGGCGGCCGGGCGCATGGTGCAACTGCCCCCGGGGGTCGACGAGAAGACGTTCCACCCGGACTCGGGCGGTGATGAGGTCCGCGCCCGGCTGGGACTCACGGACCGTCCGGTGGTGGTCTGTGTGTCCCGGCTGGTCCGGCGCAAGGGCCAGGACACGCTGATCCGGGCGATGCCGCGGATCCTGGCCGGGGAGCCGGACGCGGTCCTGCTGATCGTCGGCGGCGGGCCCTACGAGAAGGATCTGCGCAGACTCGCCCATGAGACCGGGGTCTCGGGCGCCGTCCACTTCACCGGCGCCGTCCCGTGGTCGGAGCTGGCCGCCCACTACGGTGCGGGCGACGTCTTCGCGATGCCGTGCCGCACCCGCCGGGGCGGCCTGGACGTCGAGGGCCTCGGCATCGTGTACCTGGAGGCGTCCGCGACGGGCCTCCCGGTGGTCGCCGGTGACTCTGGCGGCGCCCCGGACGCGGTGCTCGACGGCGAGACCGGCTGGGTGGTGCGGGGTGGCTCCCCCGAGGAGGCCGCGGACCGGATCATCACCCTCCTGGGCGACCCGGAGCTGCGCCGCCGCATGGGGGAGCGGGGCAGGCAGTGGGTCGAGGAGAAGTGGCGCTGGGATCTGCTCGCGGAGAGGCTCAGGGACCTGCTGTAGGGCGGTCCTGCCGGGGGACGGCGCCCCGAAACCGGCGGAGCCACTAGGCGGAAGGCGAAAATCCGCCGATGCTGCGGCCATGACAGAAAAACTGACGCATCGTCACCTGACCAGACGTCACATTCTCGGGATGGTCGCCCTCCAGACAGCGGCGGCCATGGGATTCACCCGTATCGGCCTGCAGTCCGCCGAAGCGGCCGAGCCCGACTCGGCCGAATCCGCGCCCGCGATCGTCGTCGGCTCCGGCTACGGCGGCGCCGTGGCCGCCCTGCGCCTCGGCCAGGCGGGCATCCGCACCCTCGTCCTGGAGATGGGCCGCCTGTGGAACACCTCCGGCCCCGACGGCAAGGTGTTCTGCTCCACCAGCGCCCCGGACCAGCGAGCGATGTGGTTCCGCACGCGCACCGAGGCACCCCTGGCCACCTTCCTGTGGCTGGACGTCGTCAACAGGGACATCGGCCGCTATCCCGGCGTCCTGGACCGCGTGCACTTCGACCACATGTCCGTCTACGTGGGCCGGGGCGTCGGCGGCGGCTCCCTGGTCAACGGAGGCATGGCCCCGACCCCCCTGCCGTCCTACTTCAGCGAGCAGTTCCCCACCGTCGACGCCGGCGAGATGTACGCCACGTACTTCCCGCGCGCCCGCTCCATGCTCGGCGTCAACACGGTCGACCCAGCCTGGTTCGAGTCGACGGAGTGGTACCGGTTCGCCCGTACCTCCCGGAAGGCCGCCGCCAACGCCGGTCTGAAGACCGCCTTCGTGCCCAACGTCTACGACTTCGACTACATGCGGCGCGAGGCGGCAGGCACGGCGACCAGATCCGCGCTGGCCGGCGAGGTCATCTACGGCAACAACCACGGCAAGCGCAGCCTCGACAAGACCTATCTGGCCGCCGCGCTCGGCACCGGCAACGTCACCATCAACACACTGGAGAAGGTCAGGGAGATCCGCCGGGCCGCCGACGGCACCTATCTGCTGACCGCCGACCGGATCGACGTCAGCGGCACGGTCGTCGAGACCAAACAGTACGGGTGCACCTACCTGTTCCTCGGTGCCGGCAGCCTCGGCACCACCGAACTGCTGCTGCGCGCCCGCGAGACGGGCGCCCTGCCGGCGCTCGACGCGAGTGTCGGCACCGGCTGGGGCACCAACGGCAATGTGATGCTCGGCCGCGCCAACCACCTCTGGGACACGGTGGGCGCCAACGAGTCGACCATCCCCGTCATGGGTATCGACGACTGGGCCAACACCGACAACCCCGTCTTCGCCGAGATAGCCCCCCTGCCCATGGGGCTGGAGCACTGGGTCAGCCTCTACCTTGCGATCACCAAGAACCCGGAGCGCGCGTCGTTCTCCTACGACGCGGCCGCCGACTCGGCGAAGCTCGGCTGGACCGCCGCCCAGAGCGCCGTCTCCGTGAGCATGGCGAAGAAACTGTTCGACCGGATCAACGCCGCCAACGCGACCATCTACCGGTACGACCTCTTCGGCACGACCGCCAAGGCCTTCGCCGACGACTTCACGTACCACCCGCTCGGCGGCTGCGTCCTCGGCCGGGCGACCGACGACTACGGCCGGGTCAAGGGCTACTCGAAGCTGTACGTCACCGACGGCTCCCTCGTGCCGGGCTCCCTCGGCGTCAACCCGTTCCTCACCATCACCGCGCTCGCGGAACGCACCATGACGCGGGTCCTCGCAGAGGACACCGCGTCATGAGCTGAGATCCGGGCCCGCTACTTCCGGTAGATGGCCTCGATCTCCTCCGCGTAGTCCTTCGCCACCACACTGCGCCGGAGCTTCAGGGACGGCGTGAGGTGGCCCGACTCCTCGTCGAACTGGGAGGAGAGAATGCGGAACTTCCGCACCGATTCCGCCTTCGACACCGCGGCGTTGCCGTCGTCGACCGCTTCCTGGATCGCCGCGATCAGATCCGGGTCGTCGCGCAGCGACGCCGCGGTGGAACCCGCCGGCTTGCCGTGCTCGGCGGCCCAGCGGCTCAGGAACTCCTCGTCGAGGGTGATCAGCGCGCCCACGAAGGGCCGCCCGTCACCGACCACCATGCACTCCGCGACCAGCGCGTGCGCCCGGATGCGGTCCTCGATCACGGCCGGGGCGACGTTCTTGCCCCCCGCGGTGACGATGATCTCCTTCTTGCGGCCGGTGATCATCAGATAGCCGTCCTCGTCGAGGGTGCCGATGTCACCGGTGTGGAACCAGCCGTCGGCCAGCGCCTCCGCGGTCGCGGCCTCGTTGTTCCAGTACTCCCGGAAGACGTGCTCGCCGTGGATCAGCACCTCGCCGTCGTCCGCGATCCGCACCACGGAACCTGGCAGCGGCTGACCGACCGTACCGATCTTCTGCCGGTCCCAGGGGTTGAACGCAGTGGCCGCGGCGGTCTCGGTCAGTCCGTAGCCCTCCAGGACCGTGAAGCCGAGGCCGCGGAAGAAGTGGCCGAGGCGCTCGCCGAGCGGGGCGCCGCCGGAGATGGCGTACTCGCCACGACCGCCCAGCACCGTGCGCAGCTTGCCGTAGACGAGCTTGTCGAACACCTTGTGCTTGATCTTCAGACCGAGCGACGGGCCGGACGGGGTGTCCAGGGCGCGGCTGTACGCGATCGCCGCGTCCACCGCCTTGTCGAAGATCTTCCCCTTGCCGTCCGCCTGAGCCTTGGCCCGCGCCGAGTTGTAGACCTTCTCGAAGACGCGCGGCACACCGAGGATCAACGTCGGCCGGAACGCGGCGAGTTCCTCGGTGAGGTTCTTGATGTCCGGGACGCAGCCCAGCTTGATGGGCGCCATCATGGGCGCGATCTGCACCAGACGACCCAGGACATGCGCGAGCGGCAGGAAGAGCAGGACGGAGCACTCGCCCGTGCGGAACAGCGGGCGCAGCCGCTCGACGATGTTGCCGCACTCGGCGAAGAAGTTGCGGTGCGTGAGCACACAGCCCTTGGGGCGTCCCGTGGTCCCACTGGTGTAGACGATCGTCGCCGGGTCGTCGGCCTTGGCGAGCGAGCTGCGCTCCTCGACCGTGGCGTCGCTGACGTCCTTGCCGGCCCGGCCCAGCTCCTCCACGCCTCCGGCCTCGATCTGCCAGACGTGCTTCAGCGCGGGCAGCCGGTCGCGCACCGACTCGACGGCCGCGGCGTGCGCGTCCAGCTCCACGATGCAGGCGGTCGCGCCCGAATCGCCGAGGACCCACTCCACCTGCTCCGGCGAGCTGGTCTCGTACACCGGCACGGTGACCGCCCCGGCGCTCCAGATCGCGAAGTCCAGCAGGGTCCACTCGTAGCGGGTGCGGGACAGGAGACCCACCCGGTCGCCCGGCTGCACGCCGGAGGCGATGAGTCCCTTGGCCGCGCTCCGCACCTCGGCGAGGAAGGTGGTGGCGGTGACGTCCTGCCAGGTGCCGCCCACCTTGCGGGCGATGACGGCGACGTCGGGATGCTGCGCGGCGTTTCTGCGGACGATGTCGGTCAGATTGCCGTCCGCAGGGACCTCGTACAAAGCCGGAAGGCTGAACTCGCGCAAGACTGCTGCTCCTCATAGGGCGCCGACGCCACGACTCTGTGTGCTGCGACGGTGCGGTCCAAGGCTCGGTCAGGCACTCAGGCCTCCCACCGAAAATCGTTGGTTGAAACCCTGAGCACGACTGGACTGCCCGGACGTTACCCGCCGGTATGGCCTCCGGGACAGGGGTTCCCGGCGAGATGTTCCCTGCGTCACACGTCTTGGCGTTCCTTCGCGCACAGTAGTCCACCCCTTTACTGACTGGCCAGTAACCACAGGTCCGGCCGCCACTGTTCACATATGTCCCACAGCCCTACCCTTGATCGTCATGGCACCCACACCGGACGGCACCTCCAAGACGCGCGTTCACGTCGTCAGCGACGTGCACGGCAACGCGCGCGACCTGGCCAGAGCAGGGGACGGGGCCGACGCCCTGCTCTGCCTGGGGGACCTGGTCCTCTTCCTCGACTACGCCGACCACTCACGCGGGATCTTCCCGGACCTGTTCGGCAAGGAGAACGCCGACCGGATCGTGGCGCTGCGCACCGCCCGCCGCTTCGAGGAGGCACGCGCCTTCGGCGCCCGGCTGTGGGCCGGGGTGGGCGAGGACCGTGCCACGGCGATCGAGAAGGCGGTGCGCAAGCAGTACACCGAGCTGTTCGCCGCGTTCCCGACCCCGACCTACGCCACCTACGGCAATGTCGACATACCGGCCCTGTGGTCCGAGTACGCCGGTGCCGGCACCACCGTGCTCGACGGCGAGCGGGTGCAGATCGGCGGCTGGACGTTCGGCTTCGTCGGCGGCGGCCTGCGCACCCCCATGCGGACCCCGTACGAGATCAGCGACGAGGAGTACGCGGCGAAGATCGAGGCGGTGGGCGAGGTGGACGTGCTGTGCACCCACATCCCGCCGGAGGTGCCCGAGCTGGTCTACGACACGGTGGCGCGCCGCTTCGAGCGCGGCAGCCGGGCCCTGCTGGAGGCCATCCGCCGCACGCGCCCGCGCTACTCGCTCTTCGGTCATGTCCACCAGCCGCTGGTGCGCCGGATGCGGATCGGCGCCACGGAGTGCGTGAACGTGGGGCATTTCGCGGGGAGCGGGAGGCCCTGGGCGCTGGAGTGGTGACCCGCGGGTGCCCGGACCGCGCCCCGCACGAAGGGGCCGGTGGCCGAACCGCAGGTGGGGTGGTCGCGGCACGGCGCGTGCGCGGTAGCCTTCACGCTGCACACACGTGCGCACGTGCGCACGGACGCACCACCCTCCCTCACCGGACCGCATCTGGAGGAGCCACGGCGATGGCGGAACACACCAGCTCGAGCATCACGATCGAGGCGGCTCCGGCCGACGTCATGCGGGTGATCGCCGACTTCGCGCGCTACCCGGACTGGACGGGAGAGGTGAAGGAGGCGGAGGTCCTCGCGGCGGACGCACACGGCCGTGCCGAGCAGGTGCGCCTGGTCATGGACGCGGGCGCGATCAAGGACGACCAGACGCTCGCGTACACCTGGACGGGCGAGAACGAGGTCTCCTGGACCCTCGTCAAGTCCCAGATGCTCCGCTCTCTCGACGGCTCCTACCTGCTGAAGCCGGCCGCCTCCGGCGGCACGGAGGTGACGTACCAGCTGACGGTCGACGTCAAGATCCCGATGCTCGGCATGATCAAGCGCAAGGCGGAGAAGGTCATCATCGACCGGGCCCTGGCCGGGCTGAAGAAGCGGGTGGAGTCGGGCGAGAAGCACGAGAAGTAGGAGAACGGCTCGGCCCGGCCGGCCGAAGCGCGGTCCGGGGGCGCGGCCCCCGGACGCCACGGCGACTCCGGGCACGCCGGTGTCCTGCTCAGCCCCGCCGCCGGGCGCGGGTAGCGTTCACGACCATGCGCACCATCCTGATCACCGGCCCCGGCGGCTCCGGCCGCACCACCGTCGCCGCGGCCACCGCGCTGGAAGCGGCCCGGAGGGGCACCCGCACCCTCGTCCTCAGCGCCGACCGCACCGACACCCTCGGTGCCGTACTCGGAGTCCCCACCGGCACCACCCCCGCCGAGGCCGCGCCCGGGCTCACGGCCTGGCGCCCGGACGCCGACGCCCGCTTCAGGGAGGACCTCGTCGCCTTCCAGGACCGCGCGGCCGGCGCCCTCGACCTGCTCGGCGCCGCACGGCTGGACCCCGAGGAGGTCACCCCGCTGCCCGGCGCCGAGGAACTCGCCCTCCTGCGTGCCCTGCGCGACGCAGCCCTCTCGGACTCGTACGACCTCCTCGTCGTCGACCTGCCGCCCGCCCCTCAGGCGCTGGCCCTCCTCGCCCTGCCCGAGGAACTCCGTCGCTATCTGCGCCGGCTGCTCCCGCCGGAGCGCCAGGCCGCGCGGGCCCTGCGCCCCGTGCTCGGCCGCCTCGCGGGAGTGCCGATGCCCGCCGAGTGGCTGTACGAGACCGCCGCCCGCTGGGACGTCGAACTGGCCGCCGTCGAGGCCGTCCTCGCCGACCGGGCCACGAGCGTCTGGCTGGTCGCCGAGCCCGGCCCGGCCGGCGCCGACGCCGTCCGGTCCGCGGCCACCGGCCTCGCCCTGCGCGCCCTGCGCCCCGAGGTCCTGGTCGCGAACCGCGTCCTGCCCGAGGACGCCCCGGACCCCTGGCTCGCCGGGCTCGTCGCCCAGCAGCGCAAGACCGTGGAGGAGTGGCGGGGCGTCCACGGCGTCCATGACGTCCCCCATCTCGGCAGGGACCCTCGCGGCGCCGACGACCTCGCCGCGCTCGCCGTCCCCGCCGTCGACCGGGCGCCCGCCCCGGCCGAGTGGCCCGTGAGGGACCGCCTCGCCGCCGACGGTGTGCTCGTATGGCACATCCCGCTGCCCGGCGTCATACGCGACGACCTGGACCTCGTGCGGCGGGGCGACGAACTGGTCGTGACCGCGGGTCCGTTCCGCCGTGTCGTCCCGCTGCCGTCGGCCCTGCGCCGGTGCACCGTGTCCGGGGCCGCGCTGCGGGAGGGCGAGCTGCGCATCCGGTTCGCGCCGGACCCGGAGCTGTGGCCGCGCCGGGTCTGACCGGGGGCGTCCGGGGCGCCCGGGAACGGCCCCGTACACGATGAATCGCGTACCCCCGATCGGGTAACGTCGGGGGTACGAACCGCAGTCAGGAGTCCGCCATGAGCGAAGAGCGCCCCCGGTCCCACGCGGCACAGGGGGAGGCCGCCGATGGTGGGGGTACACCCTGGGCGAACGAGGCCGGGAACATGGGGGAGACGGCATCCGACGCCGACGCCTGGGCCAAGGCGTGCGCCGAGGACCTCGCCGCGGAGAAGGCCCGCCGCCGTGACCGGTACGGACCGCCGCCCGGCTCGGCCGCCGAGGAGCTGCGCAAGCTCGTCGACGCCGTCGCGGACAAGCTGTCCGAGCTGCCGACGCCCCTGTTCGGTGCCGCTGCCTCGGGCGCGGCGCAGCAGATGGTCCAGCAGGTGGTGCAGCAGGCCAAGGCCGCCGTCGAACCGGTGATAGAGCGCAATCCGGAGGTCTTCGACCATCTCGCCGCGGCCGGTTCGGAGCTGCTCGCGGCCTACCGCTCCGCCGTCGAGGCCCAGGAGAAACGCTGGACGAACCGCACCTCCGGAGACGCCGGCCCCCGCCGCCGGGGCGGGGAGCAGGGGCCCGGAGAGCACATCGACCTCGACTAGCCGACCGGAGCGCTCAGCGCCCGGGAGGAGGCCGCAGGGAGCATCCGACAGCCCTCAGCGCCCTCGGGTACGGTTGGCCGTAGCGGGGCTCGACCGAAACTGAGGGATTCATGGGACTCACCATCGGCGTCGACATCGGCGGCACGAAGATCGCGGCCGGTGTGGTCGACGAGGAAGGCAACATCCTCTCGACCCACAAGGTGCCGACTCCGGGCACGCCCGAGGCCATCGTGGACGCCATTGCCGCTGCAGTCGAGGGCGCCCATGCGGGGCACGAGATCGTCGGCGTCGGGATCGGTGCCGCCGGCTACGTCAACCGTCAGCGCTCCACGGTCTACTTCGCGCCGAACATCGACTGGCGCCAGGAGCCGCTGAAGGAGAAGGTCGAGGCCCGTGTGGGCCTCCCGGTGGTCGTCGAGAACGACGCGAACGCGGCCGCGTGGGGCGAGTACAAGTTCGGCGCGGGCAAGGGCCACCGCAACGTCATCTGCATCACGCTCGGCACCGGCCTCGGCGGCGGCATCATCATCGGCAACAAGCTCCGCCGCGGCCACTTCGGCGTGGCCGCGGAGTTCGGCCACATCCGGATGGTCCCGGACGGCCTGCTGTGCGGCTGCGGCTCGCAGGGCTGCTGGGAGCAGTACGCCTCCGGCCGCGCCCTGGTGCGGTACGCCAAGCAGCGCGCCAACGCCACCCCCGAGAACGCCGAGCTGCTGCTCTCGCTCGGCAACGGCACCCCCGACGGCATCGAGGGCAAGCACATCTCCATGGCCGCCCGCCAGGGCGACCCGGTGGCCGTCGACTCCTACCGCGAGCTGGCCCGCTGGGCCGGTGCCGGCCTCGCCGACCTGGCCTCGCTGTTCGACCCCTCCGCCTTCATCGTCGGCGGCGGCCTCTCGGACGAGGGCGAGCTGGTCCTCGACCCGATCCGCAAGTCGTACAAGCGCTGGCTGGTCGGCGGCAACTGGCGCCCGGTCGCCGATGTCATCGCCGCGCAGCTCGGCAACAAGGCGGGCCTGGTCGGCGCCGCGGACCTGGCCCGGGAGCCCGACCCGATCATGTGACGCGAGCAGGGGCGGATGCGGACCGCGCGCATCGGGTGTGCCTTCCGCGGCGGCCACCTCCGCCCCACCTTGCGGCGTATCTTGATCGGCATGGCGACGACCATCACGCTGCCCAACTCCCGTGCCGAGTCCGACGGTTCGGCCGTCATCCGCGTCCTCAGCTACAACATCCGCTCGATGCGCGACGACACCGACGCGCTCGCCCGCGTGATCAGCGCCTGCGCGCCCGACCTGGTGCTCGTCCAGGAGGCGCCCCGCTTCTTCCGCTGGCGCAAGAAGCTCGCCCGGCTGGCGGCGGCCTCCGACCTCGTGGTCCTCTCCGGCGGCGCCACCGCCGCCGGACCGGCCCTGCTGTGCTCGCTGCGTGCCACCGTCGAGCGCACCGAGGACGTGCTGCTGCCGCTCACCCCGGGTCTGCACCGGCGGGGACTTGCGACGGCGGTCGTGCGGTTCGGCGGTGCGCGGCTCGGCGTCATCAGCTGCCATCTGAGCCTGCGGAAGGACGAGCGGTACGCGCAGGGCGGCATGCTGCTCGACCGGCTCGCCGGCCTCGGCACGGCGCATGCGGTCGTCGGCGGCGACCTCAACGAACGGCCGGACGGTCCCACCTTCGCGCGCCTGGCCACCGCACTCCAGGACGGGCGGGCCGCCGCTCCCTGGGGCGCCGAGCACACCTGGACGCCGGCCGATCCCTACCAGCGCATCGACGCGATCTTCGCGACGCGGGGCGTCGAGGTCCTCGGCTGCGGCGTCCCGCTCGGCCACCCCGGGGTGACGCAGAGGGACCTGAGGGCGGCCACGGACCACCTTCCGGTCCTGGCCGCCCTCAGGGTTCCCGCGTCCTGGACACAGGGGCCGGCCGGACCGATCACATGGACCGGCCGGACTGATCACATGGACCGGCCGGACTGATCACATGGGCCGTTCCCACTGATCGCAGGCACCGGTCGGAGGTCAGACGACCGCGCCCCGGCCCGGATCGTCGCCGTCCTCGTCGCCCGTCTTCATCCGTACCACCAGCGTCACGCAGCCGCCCAGGAAACCACCGACGCCGAGCGTGGTGAGCCACCACGTCATGTCCCAGCCCAGCAGCACCGCCAGCAGGAGCAGCACCGGGCCGCCGATCATCCCGAGCCAGGCGAACTTCGCCGTGGTGTCGGCCGTCGGCAGCGGCGGCGGCTCCGGGGGCACGAAATGCCCCTCGTCGTCCTCGTCGAAGTCGTCCTCCGAGGGCTCCGGCGCCGTGTAGTCGCGCGGGCCGACGCCGGGCGCGAAGGAGATGGAACTGCCCAGCGGCTTGACGGGCTCGATCTTCGACTCGTCGCCCTTGCCGCCGGCCGGCTCCGGATCGGGCAGCGCCAGATCCTCGACGGACCGGAACGGTCTGGCGCCCGGCGGGTCCGGCGGCTCCTCGCCGTACCCCGCGACGATCGCCGCCCAGGCAGCCTCCTCGTCGAAGGGCACACCCTTCTCGTCCGGCTCGCGGTCGGAGTCGTGCTCAGCCACCTGCGGCCGTCCCTTCCTTGCCGAGACTGGGCGCGAGCCGGCCGATGAACGCGAGGCTCTCCTCGAAAATCCGGTCCGCATCGTGGTCCAACGTCGCCACGTGGTAGCTCTGTTCCAGCAGGATCTCCCGCACGTCCGTGGAGGAGACCCGGCTGAGGATCCGCGCCGAGTCGGCGGGCGGGACCACATGGTCCTGAGGACTGTGCAGCAGCAGCAGCGGCTGGGTGACCTGAGGCAGCTCGCCGTCGACGACCCGGAAGAAGTTCCGCACGGAGTGCGCGGCGTGCAGCGGCACCCGGTCGTAGCCCAGCTCGGTGCTCCCTTCCTTGGCGATGTCGCTGGCGATGCCCTTCGTCGTCCGGACGAGGTGGCGCGCCACCGGGAGGGCGTACGCGGACAGGCCGTGCACCTTGTTCGCCGGGTTGACGACCACGATGCCGCTGACCGCGTCCCCGTGCAGGGCGGCGAGCCGCAGGGCCAGGGCGCCGCCCATGGACAGCCCGGCGACGAACACGTGGGTGCAGCGGTCGCGCAGGGCGCGCAGCGCGCGGTCCACCTCCGCGTACCAGTCGTGCCAGCCGGTGAGCTGCATGTCCTCCCAGCGCGTGCCGTGCCCGGGCAGCAGCGGCAGCGAGACGGTGAGGCCGCGCTCGGCGAGATACTCCGCCCAGGGGCGCAGCGACTGCGGGGAACCGGTGAAGCCGTGGCAGAGGAGGACGCCGACTTCCCCGCCCTCGTGGCGGTACGGCTCTGCTCCGGGGAGGACCGGCACGTCGGTCTCCTGTTCATGAAAAGGGGCTGGGCACGTCGATTGCAGGTACTTCACCGTACGCGACGGCACTGACACCGACCAGGGCCGTCGGGCTCTTTGACGGCGGACCGGGTTAAGGTCTGTTCGACAGACACAGGAGGCACTCGGTTGTTGTACGGCGCGATGAAGGTATCCATCGGGGGGCCGCTGAAGCTTGCCTTCAGGCCCTGGGTGGAAGGCCTCGAGAATGTCCCCGCCGAGGGCCCCGCCATATTGGCGAGCAACCATCTGTCCTTCTCGGACTCGTTCTTCCTCCCCGCGGTCCTCGACCGCAAGGTCACCTTCATCGCGAAGGCCGAGTACTTCACCACGCCCGGTGTGAAGGGCCGGCTGACCGCCGCCTTCTTCAAGGGCGTGGGCCAGCTCCCCGTCGACCGGTCCGGAGCGCGCGGGGCGGGCGAGGCGGCCATCAAGAGCGGCATCGACGTGCTGGAGCGCGGCGAGCTGTTCGGCATCTACCCGGAGGGCACCCGGTCGCCCGACGGCCGGCTCTACCGGGGCAAGCCCGGGGGCCTGGCCCGGGTGGCGCTCGCCACCGGCGCGCCCGTCATTCCCGTCGCCATGATCGACACCGAGAAGATCCAGCCGCCGGGGAAGATCGTCCCCAAGCTGATGCGCCCGGGCATCCGCATCGGCAAGCCGCTCGACTTCAGGCGCTACCAGGGCATGGAGCACGACCGTTTCGTGCTGCGCGCGGTGACCGACGAGGTCATGTACGAAATCATGAAGCTCTCCGGACAGGAGTACGTCGATATGTACGCGACCGCCGCCAAGCGGCAGATCGCGGAGGCGGCGAAGGCGGAGAAGCAGGCCCAGAAGGACGCCGCGAAGGAGCACAAGGGCTCCTAGGGACCCGATCGGTCCGGCTCGGCGCAAGGCCCGGCGGAGAAATCGACGGGGAGAAGGGGGAGGGGCAAGGGGGGATGGCCAAGCGCGAGCGGGTCGTCAGGATGTCGGTCGAGCAGCCCCTGTGGCGCGCGCTCACGGCGTACCGCGTGCTGACGATGCTGTACGCGATCGGACTGTTCGCGACCGCCTACGGCAGATTCGCGCGGCCCTGGCTCGCCATCGCCTACTACGTCGTGCTGAGCGTGTGGACGCTGGCCACGCTGCCCAGGCTGGCGAACGCGGCGAGCTGCACCAAGCGCTTCCTCGCCGTCGACCTCACGATCGCACTCCTGGGCATCCTTCTCACGCCCCTCGCCGACACCCACGAACGGATCCTCGACGGCGGCCCCACCCTGCCGTCGATATGGACCGCCGGATCCGTCCTCGCGTACGCCGTCAAGGGCGGCTGGCGCTGGGCGGCCCTCGCCTCCACCCTGGTCGCCGCGGTGAACCTGGTCGAACGCGGTGCCCCCGCCCGCGACACCGTCCACAACGTCGTCCTCGTCTGGGTCGCCTCCATCGCGATCGGATACGTCGTCGAGGTCGCCCGCGCCTCCGAACGCACCCTCGCCCGCGCCCTCGAGATCGAGGCGGCGACCCGTGAACGGGAGCGGCTGGCCCGGGACATCCACGACAGCGTGCTCCAGGTGCTGGCCATGGTGCAGCGGCGCGGCACCGCCCTCGGCGGCGAGGCCGCGGAGCTGGGCCGGCTCGCCGGCGAGCAGGAGGTGGCGCTGCGCACCCTTGTCTCCGGCGGCCTCGTGCCCCTCTCGCGGGTGTCGGAGGACGCGGCGCTCGGCGCGGTCGTCCGCGTGGTCGACGAGCCGGACGACGAGGAGGGCCCGGTGGACCTGCGTCTGCTGCTCGCCCCGTACGCCGGTGCCCGGGTGACGCTCTCCGAGCCCGGCTCCCCGGTGCCCCTCGCCCCGGCCGTCGCGCGTGAACTGGCCGCCGCCGTCGGTGCCGCGCTGGACAATGTCCGCGGTCACGCGGGGCAGGGGGCGCACGCCTGGATCCTGGTCGAGGACGAGCCGGACGGCATCGTCGTGACCGTACGCGACGACGGGCCCGGCATCCCGGAGGGGCGGCTCGCCCAGGCCGAGGGCGAGGGGCGGCTCGGGGTGGCCCAGTCGATCCGCGGCCGGCTGCGCGACATCGGCGGTGCCGCCGAGCTGATCTCGGTCCCCGGCCAGGGCACGGAAGTGGAACTGAAGATACCGAAGGACGCCGGGGGCCCGGGGGCCTCACGGGGGAGGGCTGGGACGCGATGACCGCGGACACCACGGAGGTGCGGCGCGAACCGATCAAGGTCATGGTGGTCGACGACCACCCCATGTGGCGGGACGCCGTCGCCCGCGACCTGACCGAGTCCGGCTTCCACGTGGTCGCCACCGCGGGCGACGGCGAGCAGGCGGTGCGCCGCGCCCTGGCCGCGGGGCCCGACGTCCTCGTCCTCGACCTCAACCTGCCCGCCAAGCCCGGCGTCCAGGTGTGCAAGGAACTCGTGGGCGCCAACCCGGCGTTGCGGGTCCTGGTGCTCTCGGCGAGCGGTGAGCACGCGGATGTGCTGGAGGCGGTGAAGTCGGGCGCGACGGGCTATCTGCTGAAGTCCGCCTCCACGGCGGAGCTGATCGACGCGGTGCGCCGTACGGCGGTCGGCGACCCGGTGTTCACGCCCGGCCTCGCGGGCCTGGTCCTCGGCGAGTACCGCCGTCTCGCCGCCGAACCGGTCCTGGCCGCGGGCGCCGACGAGCCGGAGACGCCGCGGCTGACCGACCGCGAGACCGAGGTGCTGCGGCTGGTCGCCAAGGGCCTGAGCTACAAGCAGATCGCCGAGCGTCTGGTCATCTCGCACCGCACCGTGCAGAACCACGTGCAGAACACCCTCGGCAAGCTCCAGCTGCACAATCGGGTCGAGCTGGTGCGGTACGCGATCGAGCGAGGACTGGACGAGGGCTGACACGCGCCGGGCGCACGGCGGGTGTGAACCGCGCAGGCGTGCGTCCACTACCCACCTTCGGGTGAAACCCGACTCGCCCCCGGTGATCAACTGCCCGACTCTTCACCGGAATTGACCTTTCGAGGCATGCCGGAGTGACGTGGGTCACCATTAGCGTGACCCGCATCAGGCAACCGCGGCGAAAGGACATTTCCATGCGGGTCGGAGTACTGACCGGAGGCGGCGACTGCCCCGGGCTCAACGCCGTCATCCGGGGCATCGTGCGCAAGGGCGTGCAGGAGTACGGCTACGACTTCGTCGGCTTCCGGGACGGCTGGCGGGGCCCCCTCGAAGGCGACACCGTGCGGCTGGACATCTCCGCCGTGCGCGGCATCCTGCCCC
This sequence comes from Streptomyces glomeratus, assembly GCF_021462825.1. Lineage (GTDB taxonomy): Bacteria > Actinomycetota > Actinomycetes > Streptomycetales > Streptomycetaceae > Streptomyces > Streptomyces glomeratus. The sequence goes on from NZ_JAKEEB010000008.1 coordinate 33,699, forward strand.
GCGGCGGCACGATCCTCGGCTCCTCGCGCACCAATCCGCTCAAGCAGGAGAACGGCATCCGCCGCATCAAGGACAACCTCGCCAAGGAGGAGGTCGACGCGCTCGTCGCGATCGGCGGCGAGGACACCCTCGGGGTCGCGGCGCGCCTGGCCGACGAGTACGGCGTCCAGGTCGTCGGCGTACCGAAGACCATCGACAACGACCTGTCCGCCACGGACTACACCTTCGGTTTCGACACCGCCGTCAACATCGCGACCGAGGCGATCGACCGCCTGCACACGACGGCGGAGTCGCATATGCGGGTACTGGTGGTGGAGGTGATGGGCCGCCACGCGGGCTGGATCGCGATCCACTCGGGGCTGGCGGGCGGCGCGAACGTCATCCTCATCCCCGAGCAGCGCTTCGACGTCGACCAGGTGTGCGCCTGGGTGACATCGCGGTTCAAGGCGTCGTACGCCCCGATCGTGGTGGTGGCCGAGGGCGCGATGCCCAAGGACGGCGACATGGTGCTCAAGGACCGGTCGCTGGACTCGTTCGGGCATGTGCGCCTCTCGGGCGTCGGCGAGTGGCTCGCGAAGGAGATCGAGGGGCGCACGGGCAAGGAGGCCCGTACGACCGTCCTCGGTCACGTCCAGCGCGGCGGAACCCCCAGCGCCTTCGACCGCTGGCTCGCCACCCGTTTCGGCCTGCACGCCATCGAGGCCGTCCGCGACGGCGACTTCGGAAAGATGGTCGCCCTGCGCGGCACCGACATCGTCCGTGTCCCGCTCTCGGAGGCCACGGCCAAGCTGAAGACGGTCGACCCGAAGCTGTACGAAGAGGTCGGTGTCTTCTTCGGCTGACGGGCCCCCACGCTCTTCTTACGGGGGTGCCGCCCACACGGGCACCCCCACGCCCACTCCGCCCCTTCCGGCCTACGGCTACCGGGCCGGCCGTCGCTCGGGGAGCGCGCCGGCGCCGCACACTCGCCCGGCGAGCTCCCGGACGATGCCGGCGCCGTTCAGCGTCAGCACCGACTCCGGGTGGAACTGCACCCCGGCGAACCCGGGCCCGCGCAGCGCGTGCACCTCGCCGCCCTCCCCGCGGCTGACCTCGACTGCGTGCGCTGCCAGCTCCGCCGCCGTCTCGTCGTCGCAGCGGGCCACGAAGCTGTTGTAGAAGCCGACGGTCTCCCGCCGCCCGAACAGGTCGATCTCCGTCTGCGCCCCCTGGTACGGCACCGCCTTGCGGACGATCTCCAGTCCCAGTTCGGCCGCGAGCAGTTCGTGACCCAGGCAGACACCCAGCACTCCGTGCCCGTGCCCCCGGACGACCTCCGCCGTCAGCTCCCGCAGGAACCGCATCTTGGGGTCGGCCGTGTCCGACGGGTCGCCCGGGCCCGGCCCGAGCACCACCGGGCCTTCGTGCGCGAGCACCGCATCGCGCAGGCCCGGCTCGTCGTAGCGCCGTACGGTCACCTCCAGGCCCGACGACCGAAGGAGGTGCCCGAGCATCGCGGTGAAGGTGTCCTCGGCGTCGACGACCAGGGCGTGCCCGGTCAGCTCGCCGGACGGCGTCTGCATCCGCAGCCAGAACGGCGAGAGGGAGGCCCGCCGCCCGTCCAGCGCCGCCCGCACCCGGGGGTCGTCGGCCAGCCGGGGCAGCGACCGCTCCTCGGCCGGCCGGGACGCCCGCACCCCCAGCGCGGCCAGCACCCCAGCCGCCTTGGCGTGTGTCTCCGCGACCTCGCCCGCCGGGTCGGAGCCGCGCACGAGGGTGGCGCCGACCGGCACCCGCAGCCGTCCGTCCGCGTCGATGTCCGCGGTCCGGATGAGGATGGGGGAGTCCAGCGTCTGGGCGCCGCCCGTGTCCCGGCCGATGAGCGCGAGTGCCCCCGCGTAGTAGCCGCGCCCGCCGGCCTCGTGCCGCTCGATCACCCGGCAGGCGTTCTGCAGGGGGGAGCCGGTGACGGTGGCCGCGAACATGGTCTCCCGCAGCACCTCCCGCACGTCCAGGGACGAGCGCCCGCGCAGTTCGTACTCGGTGTGCGCGAGGTGCGCCATCTCCTTCAGCCGCGGCCCCACGACCACCCCGCCCCGGTCGCCGACCGTGCACATCATCTTGAGCTCCTCGTCGACCACCATCGACAGCTCCTCGGTCTCCTTGCCGTCGGCGAGGAAGGCCAGCAGGTCCCCGGGCGTCGGGCCGCCGGCCGGATAGCGGTAGGTCCCGCTGATCGGATTCATCACGACGGTCCCCCCGGACATCCGCACATGCACCTCGGGACTGGCACCGACCAGGGTGCGGTCGCCGGTGTGCACCACGAAGGTCCAGTACGCCCCGCGCTCGCCGACCAGCAGCCGCCGGAACAGCGCGAGCGCGTCGGCCCTGCCGAACCCGGGGACTCGGCCCTCGTACGTCCGGCGGATCACGAAGTTCGCGCCCTCACCCCGCCCGATCTCCTCGTGCAGCACCCGCCCGACGATCCCCGCGTACTCCTCGTCGGACACGTCGAAGCCACCGTCCTCCACGTGCACGTCGTGCCGCGGCAGCTGCGCGAGGGCCCGCTCCAGCGGGAGCTCCGAGGACTCCTCCGGCGTCAGGGCAAGCAGCGGGGTGCCGTCGTCGCGGACGTCGAAGCCGCGCTCGCGGATCTGGCGGTACGGGACCAGGGCCAGCGCCTCGCCGGGGAGGTCGGCGAGGCGCGCGTACTCCCGGACCGGGCCGGCCAGCACCTCCACGGTGTCGTGATCGCGCCCGGGCGTGCGGCGGCGGAGCAGGGCGAACGGGCGGGGATCGGTCAGTAGATCCGTCAGGTGCATGGTCCGTGTCCTTCTCGGTGAGGTGAGAGGGGACGGCCCGGTGCCGGAAACACGGAAGGCCGCCCCTCGGGCGGCCTTCGCGAAGTCGTGGGTACGCGCGTCAGTGGGCCGCCGGAGAAGCGGTCCACCACCAGTTCTGGGTCGTGTGCGCGAACATGCGACGCACTGTACCCCATGTCCACAAGGTGTATCGGCTGTCTCATTTGCTGGGCGTGCGGAGGGAGGCCCGACCCGAAGCCGTAATGTTGAGGGCGTGACCGTGAACGCTAAGACCAGCGCCGGCGCTGGCAACACCTGGCGAGACCTGCCCGCGGCGCAGCAGCCCGAGTACCCCGACCCCGAGGCTCTGCGCAAGGTGATCGCGGACCTCGAGTCGTATCCGCCACTCGTCTTCGCGGGCGAGTGCGACCAGCTGCGCGCCCGGATGGGAGCCGTCGCCAGGGGCGAGGCGTTCCTGCTCCAGGGCGGCGACTGCGCGGAGGCCTTCGACGCGGTGTCCGCCGACCACATCCGCAACAAGCTCAAGACCCTGCTCCAGATGGGCGCCGTGCTCACGTACGCCGCCTCGGTGCCCGTCGTGAAGGTCGGCCGGATCGCCGGCCAGTACTCCAAGCCGCGCTCGAAGCCGACCGAGACCCGCGACGGGGTGACCCTGCCGGTCTACCGCGGCGACTCCGTCAACGGCTTCGAGTTCACAGAGGAGTCCCGGATTCCCGACCCGGAGCGTTTGAAGCGGATGTACCACACGTCCGCCTCGACGCTGAACCTCGTGCGCGCCTTCACCACCGGCGGCTACGCCGACCTGCGCCAGGTGCACGCCTGGAACCAGGACTTCGTGAGGTCGTCGCCGTCCGGGCAGCGCTACGAGCAGCTCGCGCGCGAGATCGACAACGCGCTGAACTTCATGCACGCCTGCGGGACCGACCCGGAGGAGTTCAAGACCGTCGAGTTCTTCTCCTCGCACGAGGCGCTGCTGCTCGACTACGAGTCGGCGCTGACCCGGACCGACTCGCGCACCGGGCAGCTGTACGACGTGTCCGCGCACATGGTGTGGATCGGTGAGCGCACCCGTCAGCTGGACGGCGCGCACATCGAGTTCGCCTCCCGGATCCGCAACCCGATCGGCATCAAGCTGGGTCCGACGACCACGGCCGAGGAGGCGCTGCACTACATCGAGCGCCTCGACCCGGAGCGGGAGCCCGGCCGGCTGACCTTCATCGTGCGCATGGGCGCGGACAAGATCCGCGACAAGCTGCCCGAGCTGGTGGAGAAGGTCACGGCCTCGGGCGCGGCGGTGGCCTGGGTGACGGACCCGATGCACGGCAACACCTTCGAGGCGGCCTCCGGCCACAAGACCCGCCGCTTCGACGACGTGCTCGACGAGGTCAAGGGCTTCTTCGAGGTCCACAAGGAGCTGGGCACGCACCCGGGCGGCATCCATGTCGAGCTGACCGGCGACGACGTCACCGAGTGTGTGGGCGGCGGCGACGAGATCTTCGTCGACGATCTGCACCAGCGCTACGAGACGGCGTGCGACCCGCGGCTGAACCGCAGCCAGTCGCTCGACCTGGCGTTCCTCGTCGCGGAGATGTACCGGGACCAGTAGGCCGGACCAGCAGGCCACGGCCTCGGTGCCGGCGCGGTGAGTGGGGCGCGGATCACATGGGATCCGCGCCCCGACCCGTTTCCACGGGTCTGGAGCGACGGTAAGGTTAGGTTTGCCTCACCGAGCCATCGGGGCGGCATACTCAGCGATCCCGTCGGGAGGTGAACCGCGTGTACGTCTGCAGTTGCTTCGGAATCACCGAGCGGCAGGTCAAGGAGCACGCGGCGAACGGCGCCTGCACTCCCCGGCAGATAGCGTCCGCCTGCAAGGCGGGCACGGACTGCGGCTCGTGCGTACGGCGGATCCAGGCGCTGCTGGGCAGGGGCGCGTGCCCGCGCCGGGAGCTCGCCGACCGGGGCGAGCCGGTCCTCTCCGGTCTGGACGGACTGGACCCGGACGGCCCGAGGAGTCTGCGGGACGCCGCCTAGCGGTCCTGGCCGCCTAGCTGTCCGGCTGCTCGATGAGCTGCGAGATGTAGAGCGCCTCACCGAGCTTGTCCACCAGCTCCAGCTGGGTGTCCAGATAGTCGATGTGGTGCTCCTCGTCCTCGAGAATCGACTCGAAGATGTTCGCGGACGTGATGTCGCCCTTCTCCCGCATGACCTTGATCCCGCGCTTGAGCCGGTCGATCGCCTCCACCTCGATCTGCCGGTCCGCCTCGAACATCTCCCGCACGGTCTGCCCCACCCGCACATGGAAGAGCCGCTGGTAGTTCGGCAGGCCCTCCAGGAAGATGATGCGGTCGGTGAGCACCTCCGCGTGCTTCATCTCGTCGAACGACTCGCGCCGGGTGTACGTGGCGAGCTTGGACCAGCCGAAGTTCTCCTGCATCTTCGCGTGCAGGAAGTACTGGTTGATCGCGGTCAGCTCGCCCGTGAGCTGTTCGTTGAGGAATTCGATGATCTCGGGGTCGCCCTGCATCGCCCGGGCTCCTTCCAAGCGGGGGGACTGGCGGGTTGCGCCGCATGATTGCACCGGCACACAGGGGCGTCCAGTAAGTTCACGCTTAGTGCGAGTTGCCCGGTTTGGTCGTCACGCTGGTCCGATGCACCCTCCGCGGTCTGTCAGGATGGAGTCATGGGTCATCCGGTGGAGCGCGCGTCAGGAGAAGCGGTACGGTCCGATCTTCCGCCGGGACAGCGACTGCAGCGGGGCTGGCCGGTCACGCACTACGGCCCGGTGCCGAAGTTCCGCCCCGAACGCTGGGACTTCCGCGTCTTCGGCGCCACCGCGGACGGCGAGAAGCACTGCTGGAACCACGAGGAGTTCACGGCCCTGCCGTACGCGACCGTGGTGGCGGATCTGCACTGCGTCACCAAGTTCAGCATGCTCGGAGCCGAATGGGGCGGCATCCCGGCCCGCACGGTCCTGGACATCGCCCCGCCCGCCCCCGCCGTCACCCATGTGATGGTCTGGGCGGAGTACGGCTACAGCGCGAACCTCCGCCTCGACGACTTCGCCTCGGAGCGCACGATCTTCGCCACCCACAAGGACGGTGAACTGCTCACCGCTGAACACGGCTTCCCACTGCGCCTGATCGTCCCCCACCTGTACGCCTGGAAGGGCCCCAAGTGGGTCCGCGGCATCGAGTACATGACCGCCGACCGGCGCGGCTTCTGGGAGGAGCGCGGCTACCACAACATCGGTGACCCGTGGAGCGAACAGCGCTACTCCTACCAGGAGGAACCCGGCGACGGCCCCGAGCTCTGACCGCGGCGGCGACCGCCCGGGACCGGCTCTTCGCGGCCGGATCGCCTCCCCGGCACTCGAATGATCAGCTCGCCCTCACCCTCGCCCTCACCCGGGATCAGCCTCCCGCAGCTTCTTCAGGCGCTCCACGTCCGCCGCATGGCCTTCCTTTCCGCCCGGCGTCTCGATGATCAGGGGCACGCCCGCGGTGGCCGGGTGGGTCATCAGGGCGCGGAAGGGGTCCTCGCCGATATGGCCGGAGCCGATGTTCGCGTGACGGTCCTTGTGGGCGCCGACCACATCCTTGGAGTCGTTCGCGTGGACCAGCTTCAGCCGCCCCTCGCCGACGGTGTCCACCAGCAGGTCCAGGGTCTGGTGCATGCCGCTCGGCCCCGTCAGATCGTGTCCGGCCGCGAAGACATGGCAAGTGTCGAGACACACGCCCAGCCGGGGATGTGCGTCCAGGGCCGCGAAGTACGCCTCGAAGTCCCAGGTGCGCGAGCACAGGGAGGCGCCCTGGCCCGCGGTCGACTCCAGCAGCAGATACGGGTCGTCGTCGTGCGTCAGCTCGTCCAGCAGGGGCAGCACCCGCTCACGCACCTGCCGCAGCGCGAGGGCCCGGGCCCGCCCGCCGGTGGCGCTCCCGGTGTGCACCACGACCCCCAGCGCCCCGATCTCTCGGCCCCGGCGCAGCGAGTGCCGCAGGGAGTCCACCGATCTGTCGACGGTCGCCTCGGTGTGGGAGCCGAAGTTGATCAGATACGGCGCGTGGACGTACACCGGTATCGACCCGGCGGCACACGCGGCGCGGAACGCCTCGTCCTGCCGCGGGTTGCCGGCGGGGGTCGCCCAGCCCCGTGGGTTGGCGACGAAGACCTGCACGGTCTCGGCCCCGATCTCCCGCGCGTAGGTCAGCCCGACGGAGTGCAGACCACCCGCCACGGGGACATGGCTGCCGACGGGATTGCGGGGGACGGAGGACGCGGCGAGGGCGCCACGGGACGGGAGAGTGCTCACCCCCCAAGGGTGTCACGCCCGCCCGCGCGCCCCGGAGGCCGGGCGCCGCCGAGACCCGTCAGCGGATCTTGAGGGTGATCGTGGATCCCTTCGGCGCCTTCTGCCCGCCCTTCACCGACTGGTGCTTGACCGTGTCGCCGAACAGGCCCAGCAGTCCGCGGTCCTCCTCGACCTGGAAGCCCGCCGCCTCCAGGGTCTTCCTCGCGTCGTCCACGTTGTCGCCGACCACGTCCGGCACCTCGACCTGCTCGCGGCCCTTGGAGATCGTCAGCGTGACCGTGTCGCCCTCGCCGACCTGCTTGCGCGGTTCCGGGGACTGCCTGGCGACCTGTCCGGCGTCGAACTCGGAGGTGACCTGGGTGTCCGCGATCCGCACCTTCAGGCCCGCCCCCTGGAGTTCCTCGGTGGCGTCGTCGATGGAGGAGCCGGTGACCTCGGGCACCTCCACCCGCCTGCCCTGGCTGACGGTGAGCGCGATCGCCGAACCACCGTGGCGCCTGGTGCCCGCCACCGGGTCCGTGCCGATCACCGAGCCCTTGGGCACGTCCTCGCTGAACGTCTGTGTGACCATGCCCGGGACCAGGCCGGCCTTCTTCAGCCGCTCCTGCGCCCTGGCCAGCGGGTCGCCCTTCACGTCGGGCACCTGCACCGTTTCGGGGCCGTCCGAGATGGTCAGGGTCACCGAGTCGTGGGAGCGGATGCGCGCGCCCGCCTGGGGATCGGTGCCGATCACCGTGCCGCGCTTCACCGTGTCGCTGTAGGTGTGCCTGACCGGCCCCGTCTCGAGCCCGGCCCGCTTCAGCCGTGCCCGCGCCTCGGCCTCGGTCTTCGCCAGCAGCGGCGGCACCTTGGTGAACTGGCCTGAGTTGATGTACCAGACGCCCGCGCCGACGCCGAACACCACCAGCGCGGCGAGCACGAGCGCGAGCACCCCACGGGGACGCCGGGAGCGCCCGGCGGGCTCGGGCGGCGGGGTCTGGAGGAGGCTCGTCCGGTTGAGCGCGGCCTCGGAGTCGCCGTGGTCGCCGCGCGCCGGGCGGACCGGCAGCAGACGCGGGATCACGCTCGTACGGTCCTCGGCGTTGTCGTGATCCGAGGCGAGGGCCCCCGGCGGTACCGCGTCCAGCTGTTCGGCGGTGAGCGCGCTGCGCGCGTCGAGCACCTGGCCGAGCAGTGCCACCGCGTCGTGCGGACGCAGCTCGGGGTTGCGGGCGGTCGCCGCGGTGACCAGTTCGTCGAGTTCCATCGCGAGCCCCGGCACGGCGGCCGACGGCGGAGGAACGTCCTCGTTCAGATGCCGGTAGAGCACCTGGGCGGGAGAGTCGCCGTGGTGCGGCTTTGCCCCGCTCAGCATCTCGTACAGGACGACCCCGCACGCGTACACGTCGACCCGGGGATCGGCCGTGCCGTGTTCTATCTGTTCCGGGGCGAGGTAGGAGACGGTGCCGAGGACGGCGCCCGTGGTGTTGGTGACGGTGTCGACGGCCCGGACGAGGCCGAAGTCGGCCACCTTGACCCGGCCGTCGTCGCCTATCAGGACGTTCTCCGGCTTCATGTCGCGGTGCACGAACCCGGCGCGGTGCGCGGCGCCCAGCGCGGCCAGCACCGGCTCCAGGATGTCCAGGGCGGCGCGCGGCTGCAGCGCACCCCGCTCGCGCAGCACGTCACGCAGGGTGCACCCGGCGATGTACTCCATGGCGAGGTAGACGTACGACCTGTCCGTGCCCTGGTCGAAGACCTGCACCACGTTGGGGTGGGCGAGGCGCGCGACCGACTTGGCCTCACGGATGAAGCGCTCGACGAACGACGCGTCCGCGGCCAGCGCCGGGTGCATCACCTTGAGTGCGAGGACGCGGTCGAGGCGGGTGTCCACGGCCCGGTAGACCGTGGCCATCCCGCCGACCGCGATCCGTGCGTCGACGCGATAGCGGCCGTCGAGCACCTGCCCGACGAGGGGGTCCTGAAGGGTCGTATCCACGCAGGTGAGTCTACGAGGGACCACTGACGGCACCCTCCCTCACCGCCGCACCGGGGCACGACTGCAGCCGAGCTGTGACGCACCCCGCATCGGGGGCCGCCCCGCCGGCGCGCGGCCGCGGTGGCCGGCAGGACTCAGAAGGCGGGCCGCTCCGGGTCCAGGCGGGCCATACCCTCCGCCGGTGACGACGCCTCCGCGAAGTGCCGGCGCGGAATGCGCCCCGCCCGCCGGGCCAGCCGGCCCGCCTCCACGGCGTGCCGCATGGCCTCCGCCATCAGGACCGGTTCCTGCGCCCGGGTGACCGCCGAGGCGAGCATCACACCCGCGCACCCCAGCTCCATCGCCAGGGCCACGTCCGAGGCCGTGCCCGCGCCCGCGTCCAGGATGACCGGCACGCGCGCGTGCTCCACGATCAGCTGGAAGTTGTGCGGGTTGCGGATGCCGAGTCCGGAGCCGATCGGCGAGCCCAGCGGCATGATCGCGGCGCAGCCGACGTCCTCCAGTTTCCGGGCGAGGACGGGGTCGTCGTTCGTGTACGGCAGCACGGTGAAACCGTCGTCGACGAGAGTCTCGGCCGCGTCCAGCAGCTCGATCGGGTCGGGCAGCAGGGTCCGCTCGTCGGCGATGACCTCCAGCTTCACCAGGTCCGTGCCCAGCGCCTCGCGCGCGAGACGGGCGGTGAGCACCGCCTCGCCCGCGGTGAAGCAGCCCGCGGTGTTGGGGAGCACCCGGATCCCGAGCCGGTCGAGCACGGACAGCACCGAGCCGTGCACCGAGGCGTCGACGCGCCGCATCGCGACCGTGGTCAGCTCCGTGCCGGAGGCCACCAGCGCCCGTTCCATGACATCGAGGCTCGGCGCACCGCCGGTTCCCATGATCAGCCGGGACGAGAACGTCGCCCCACCGAGGACGAAGGGATCGTCGGCCATCGGTTCAGCCTCCTTGGACGGCGGTGAGGACCTCGACACGATCCCCCTCACACAGGCGTGTCGACGGCCACTGCCCGCGCGGGACGACGGTTTCGTTGAGGGCGGCCGCCACACCCGACGGAGCCGAGGTGAGGGACCGTACTACGGCGTCGAGAGCGGTTCCGTGGGCGAACTGGCGGGACTCCCCGTTGACCGAGATGTTCATGCGGGCTGCTCCGTGAGCGTGGCGGCGGCGAACCGCCGGGGGGTGAAGGGGCGGGCCTCGTCCGGCAGCTCGCCCGTGGTCAGGACATGGGCCATGACGTCACCGGTCACGGGGGTGAGCAGGACGCCGTTGCGGTAGTGCCCCGTGGCCAGCAGCAGGCCGTCCAGCTCCGTCGGGCCGAGCAGCGGCGCGTTGTCCGGGGAGCCCGGGCGCAGTCCGGCCCGGGTCTCGGTCAGCGGCAGCTCGGTGATCCCGGGGACCAGTTCGTGCGCGTCGCGCAGAAGCTCGTAGACCCCGCCCGCGGTGACCGTCGTGTCCCAGCCCAGCTCCTCGCTGGTCGCGCCGACCACCAGCTCGCCGTTCTCGCGCGGCACCAGGTAGAGGTGGCCGCCGCGGACGACGGCGCGCACGGTACGGCTCAGGAACGGTGCGTAGCGCTTCGGCACGGTCAGCCGCAGCACCTGCCCCTTCACCGGGCGCACGGGCGGCAGGACCTGCTCGGGAACCCCTGCCAGCCGCCCGCTGAGACTGCCGGCGGCGAGGACGACCCGGCCCGCGGCGAGGTCGGTGCCGTCGGCCGTGACGACGCCGGCGGCTCGCTCCCGTAGCACCGTGAGCCGCTCGGCCCATCCCCGGTGGAAGACGACGCCGGCCCGTTCACAGGCCGCGAGCAGCGCCGCGACGAGCCGCCGCGGGTCGATCTGGTGATCGCCGTCGACCTTGAGCCCGCCACGCACGCCGGGCGCGAGCATGGGCTCCAGGCGCCGGCACTCGCGACCGCTCAGCCACTCCGACGCGAGGCCGGACCGCTGCTGGAGGGCATGCAGTTCCCGCAGGTGGGCGCGGTCGTCGGCATCCAGCGCGACGGCGAGCGTGCCGCACCGGCGGTAGCCGAGGTCCCGGCCGGTGGCCTCGGTCAGCTCGGCCGCGAAGTCCGGGTAGCGGCGCGCGGACTCCAGATTGAGCGCGAGCAGCGTCTGCTCGCCGTAGTGCAGTTCGGTGACGGCCGCGAGCATCCCGGCGGCCACCTGGGCGGCTCCGCCACCCGGGGCGGGATCCACCACGGTCGTGGCCAGCCCGCGCTGCGCGGCGCGCCAGGCTGTGACGAGTCCGATGATCCCGCCCCCCACGACGAGGACGTCTGAGGTACGTATGGGCGACATGGGCGTCCAGCCCCCTCCCTTCGCCGGCATGATCCGGATCAGGTTCGTACGGTCGGAGGCCGGCCAGCCTCCCTCTCAGCCCGGTGCGTCCGGGCTCCCGCGAGTGCTTGTACGGGGGCCACCCTAGTCCGTGCCCGTCCGCGCCGGTAAGAGAGCCTCACGGGGGTGAGGTTGTGCCGCCCCCGGGCGGGTATGCGAAGGGGGGACCGCCTCCGGTTGCCGGTGCGCGCGGTTCGGACGGGGCGTGGCAGGCAGCGGGACGAGTGCTGTGCAGCAGGTCACTCAGCACGCCCCCTGACTGACGCATTGTCAGTTGACTATGGTGATCAGGTGAGCGAGCAGACGCAGGCACAGGGCGGTTCGGCGCAGCGCGTCGTCGTCGTGGGCGCGGGCATGGCCGGGGTGCAGACCGCGGTCGCCCTGCGCGAACAGGGGTTCACCGGCAGCGTGACGCTGATCGGGGCGGAGCCGCACCAGCCGTACGACAGGCCGCCGCTGTCCAAGGCCGTGCTGCTCGGCAAGGCCGAGGGCTCCGCCTTCGACGTCGACTTCGAGGCCCTGCGCATCGAACTCCGGCTGGGCCGCGAGGTGGTCGGCCTGCGCCCGGGCGACCACGAGCTGGACACCGCCGAGGGACCCGTCCCGTACGACGTCCTCGTCCTCGCGACCGGAGCCGAACCCATCCGGCTGCCGGGTGCGGAGGGCGTCCCCGGGGTGCATCTGCTGCGCACGCTGGACGACGCCGAGCGGCTGCGGCCGGTCCTCGCCGAGCAGCACGACATCGTGGTCGTGGGCGCGGGCTGGATCGGTGCCGAGTTCGCCACCGCGGCGCGCGAGGCGGGCTGCGCGGTGACCGTGGTGGAGGCCGCGGACCGGCCGCTGGCGGGGGCGCTGCCCGCGGAGGTGGCCGCGCCGATGGCCGCCTGGTACGCGGACAGCGGGGCCGAACTGCGCACCGATGCGCGCGTGGACCGCATCGAGCCGGGGGCCGTGGTGCTCGACGACGGGTCCCGGGTGCCGGCGGGCGCGGTGGTGGTGGGCATCGGAGCGCGTCCGGCCACGGCGTGGCTCGCCGGCTCGGGCATCGAGCTGGGCGTGCACGGGGAGGTACTGGCCGACGAGCATCTGCGCACCTCGGTACCGGACGTGTACGCGGTCGGGGACTGCGCGTCCTTCCCGTCGGGGCGGTACGAGCAGCGGCTGCTGGTCCACCACTGGGACAACGCCCTGCAGGGCCCGCGCACGGTGGCCGCGAACATCATCGGGGAGACGCCGATGGCGTACGACCCGGTGCCGTACTTCTGGTCGGAGCAGTTCGGCCGTTTCGTCCAGTACGTGGGCCACCACGCGTCCGCCGACACGACGGTGTGGCGCGGGGACCCGGGCAGTGCCGCCTGGGCGGTGTGCTGGCTGCGCTCGGGCCGTCTGGTGGGCCTGCTGGCGGTGGGCCGCCCCCGGGACCTGGCACAGGGCCGGCGGCTGATCGAGTCGGGCACCCCGATGGACCCCGGCCTGCTGGCGGACCCGTCGCGCCCGCTGAAGGAGGCGACGGCGTAGCCGAAGGCGGCGACGGCGCAAGGGGTGGGGACGGCGCAAGGGGTGGGGACGGTCCCGTGCGGGACCGTCACCGTGCGGGAGGGTCCTGGGCGGGGACGGTCCCGTGCGGGGATGGCCCCCGGCCCTTGCGTATCCCCCCGTCAGCGGGACGCGGCGGCCCTCCGTGTCCACCGCCGGAGGCAACCCGCACTCCACCGGAGGCGCCCCGCTTCCGACTGTCAGTCCGGGATGGCACGCTTGATCCCGTGACCGAGATTGACGCAAAGATCGATGCTCTTGTGCCCGCATGGCTCACCGTCCCCGACATCGCCGAAGCCCTCGGCGTCGAGGTGACCCGCGTGCGGCAGCTGGTCAAGGAGGGCCAGCTCATCGCCGTACGCCGCGGCGAGAACCGCGCGCTGCACGTCCCCGCCGCCTTCATCGACGGGGACAAGGTGGTCAAGGGCCTGTCCGGCACCCTGACCCTGCTGCGGGACGACGGCTTCACGGTCGAAGAGATGATCGAGTGGCTGTTCACCTCCGACCCCACCCTGCCCGGCACCCCCGCGCAGGCCCTCAGGGAGAATCGCGGCACGGAGGTGAAGCGCCGCGCTCAGGCGCTCGCCGTCTGATCCGACCGAGAACAACCGTCCGGCGTACGGACCGCGGGCCCACGGGCCCCGGCCTCCGGCCGGCCGCGCCCGCCGCGGCCCGTACGCCACCGACCCCGGGGGACCCACCGTGCCCGACACCGCCCGCACCACCCGGCTCGCCGACGCCCGTGTCTACCTGTGCACGGACGCCCGCAAGCGCCAGGGCGACCTCGCGGAGTTCCTCGACGCGGTCCTCGCCGGCGGTGTCGACATCGTGCAGCTGCGCGACAAGGGCATGGAGGCGGCCGAGGAACTGGAACATCTGAAGGTCTTCGCCGACGCCTGCGCCCGCCACGGCAAGCTGCTGGCGGTGAACGACCGCGCCGACGTCGCCCACGCCGCCGCCTCGGACGTCCTGCACCTCGGCCAGGGCGACCTCCCCGTCCCCGCGGCCCGCGCCCTCCTCGGCGGCGACGTCCTCATAGGCCGCTCGACGCACTCCGCGGCGGAGGCCGAGGCCGCCGCCGTCCAGGACGGCGTGGACTACTTCTGCACGGGACCCTGCTGGCCCACCCCCACCAAGCCCGGCCGCCCGGCCCCCGGCCTCGGCCTGGTCCGGCACGCCGCCGCCCTGGGCACCGACCGGCCCTGGTTCGCCATCGGCGGCATCGACCTCGGCAATCTGGACCAGGTGCTGGAGGCCGGTGCCCGCCGCGTGGTCGTCGTCCGCGCGATCACGGAGGCGGACGACCCGGGCGCGGCGGCGGCGGAGTTCGCGAAGCGGCTGCGAACGGCGTAGCGATCCCGCCGCCCGGCGCACCCGACTCCGCGGGGCCCCGGGCGGGCGGCCTCTTCTGCCGATCCCTCCCCGGTCCGGATGCTGGACAACAAGGCGACAATTCGGACCTGATCGCGCCACGGTGTCCGAGTGGTGGACAGTAAGACGACAATTCGGGCAAATTCCAGTCGCCCGGTTGGGGGACCGCCTCCCCCTGGCTAACCTGCGACTATGGCCCTCGGAACCGCATCCACGAGGACTGATCGCGCGCGGACCGTGCGCGACATCCTCGCCACCGGCAAGACGACGTACTCGTTCGAGTTCTCGGCGCCGAAGACCCCCAAGGGCGAGCGGAACCTGTGGAGCGCGCTGAGGAGGGTCGAGGCGGTCGCCCCGGACTTCGTCTCCGTGACATACGGCGCGGGCGGCTCCACCCGTGCGGGCACGGTGAAGGAGACGCAGCAGATCGTCGTGGACACGACGCTGACCCCGGTCGCCCACCTCACCGCGGTCAACCACTCCGTCGCGGAACTGCGCAACATCATCGGCCAGTACGCGGACGCCGGCATCCGCAACATGCTCGCCGTGCGCGGCGACCCGCCCGGCGACCCCATGGGCGCATGGGTCCCCCACCCCAAGGGCCTGACCTACGCGGCCCAACTGGTCCGCCTCATCAAGGAGTCCGGCGACTTCTGCGTGGGGGTCGCCGCCTTCCCCGAGATGCACCCGCGCTCCAGGGACTGGGACACGGACGTCGCGCACTTCGTCGACAAGTGCCGGGCCGGCGCCGACTACGCGATCACCCAGATGTTCTTCCAGCCGGAGTCGTATCTGCGGCTGCGCGACCGGGTCGCCGAGGCCGGCTGCGCGACCCCGGTCATCCCCGAGGTCATGCCCGTCACCAGCGTGCGGATGCTGGAGCGGCTGCCACAGCTCAGCAACGCCTCCCTGCCCACCGCACTGAAAGAGCGGATCCTCACAGCGAAAGACGATCCGGCGGCTGTACGCTCGATCGGAATCGAGTTCGCCACGGAGTTCTGCGCGAGGCTGCTGGCCGAGGGGGTCCCCGGACTGCACTTCATTACACTCAACAACTCCACGGCGACGCTGGAAATCTACGAAAATCTGGGCCTGCACCACCCGCAGCGGGCCTAGACCGGTCGCACCGATCTGCGACACACTGCGTAGCGGCCACTGGGAGAGGGGCGTACATGGGCTGGACGGTCCTCTACATCGCGTTCGGCATCGTCGCGCTGTGGCTGCTGGGCGAGGTGCTGCTCCAGTACAAGGCCCGCCTGCGCTGGCGCCTGCTGGCGTTCGTCGGCTTCCTCGGCGTCGTGCTCGGTGTGCTCACCGCCTCGGTGCTGGTCATCGCAGTGGGCGCCGCGGCATTCGCGGTCGGGCAGACCTACGTCACGCTGTCGTTCCGCCGCGGCTTCGCGGCCGGCTGGGCGGTCGGCCACCGCCCGCGCGAGGGCGGGGGCAGCAAGCGCCGCCGCGGCGAGGCGGCCCGCCAGGACCCGGCACCGGAGGGCGTCGGCCCCGACCCGGACGAGCCGACGACCGGAGCGGCCCACCAGCAGGACGACGGCGCCTACGACGACGACAACGTCTTCACCCGCGCCCAGCCCGCGGAGAGCGCCGCCGAGGCGACCGCCGTGTACGAACCGCAGCCGCTGCCCGAGGACACCGGCACGTACGGCGTCTACACCGGCAACGCGTACGCGGCCGCCGCGGACCCGTCCTACGCGAGCGCGGGCCAGGCCCAGGACCAGCAGGCCTATGCCTACGACGGCTACTCCGGCTACGGCCAGCAGGCTTACGGCTACGAGGGCGCCCAGCAGCAGTACGCCGGCTACACCGACCCGTACGCCGGCACCCAGACCTACGGCGGCGGCGCGTACGACCCCTCCTACGGCGGCCAGGGGCAGTACGGCCAGCAGGCGTACGGCCAGGACCAGTACGCCACCGGCACGTACGGCGAGACCCCGACCGGTGGTGTCTGGGTTCCCCAGCAGCGCAGCACCGACGACGCGTTCGGCGGTGAGCTCCCGCAGGAGCAGCCGTACCCGTACCAGGGCAACGGCACCCCGTCGAACGGTTCCACGCAGGGGCACGGCTTCGACGAGCACTACCGCTTCTGAGCGACCGCGGTCACCTGTGTCCGAGGGCCCGGTGCCGAGCACCGGGCCCTCGCGCGCGACCGGGCGCCCGGTGGCTCACTGCGAGCCCCGGAAGTCCGGCCCCTCCACGATCAGCCCGGCGACCAGGGCCCCTGACATGCCGGCATGGGGGAGGCCGCCGCCGGGGTGGGACCAGCCGCCGACCGTGAACAGGCCCGGGAGGCGCGTGGTGTTCGACGGCTGAAGAAGCCGCCCGCCGGCCGCCGCGAGGGCCGGGGCCGGCACGGCGCCGCCGGGCACGCCGGTCTCCCCGGCGATGTCGTCCGGGGTATGCACCTCCCGCCACAGCACACGGTCGCGCAGACCGGGTATCGCGCGCTCGGCGGCCTCCACGATCCGGTCCACGTCGGACTCGGACGGGCGCAGGCCCGCCGGCGCCGTGACGGTCAGCGTGACCGCCTCGTGCCCGGCGTCGGGCACCAGCGCGGGGTCGTCCGGGCGCAGCACGGTCACCGTCGGGGCGGGCGGCAGCCCGGCTCCCGCACCGAACAGACGGTCCAACTCGCCCGCACGGTCGGCCGGGTGGACCACCGTCCGGTGCGCGGTGCCCTCCGGCCGACCGCCGCGCAGCGCCAGCAGCACGCTCAGCCGCCCGGGCATCGCGCGCTGCGGACCGACCTCGCCCGTCCCGCGCACCGACGCCGTCCCCGGCACCAGCCGGTCCAGCACGCCGGGCGCGACCCCGGCGACCACATGATCCGCGTCCGCGACCGATCCTCCTGCCGACCCCGGCGAAACGGAGGGTTCCCCGGCCAGCTCCACGCCCGCCGCCCGGCCGTCCTCCTCGACGATCCCGGTGACCTCCGCGCCGAAGACGAACTCCACCTTCCGGGCCAGGCAGCGCTCGTACACGGCGCGGGCCAGTTCCCGGATACCGCCACGCACATACCAGGTGCCGAAGGCGTGGTCCATGTACGGCAGCACGGCCGCGCTCGCCGGGGCCGTCCGGGGATCCAGGCCGTACGCCAGGGCGTGGCTCTCCAGGAGGGCCACCAGCCGGGCGTCGCGCAGTTCGAAGGCGCCGACCTCGGCGAGCGTGCCGGCCCGCCGGGTGCGCAGCAGCTTCCGGTGCGGCACCGCCGGGTACGGCTCACGCTCGGCCAGCACCGGCCAGTCGGGCCACAGCGGCTCCTCCAGAAGCGGCCGGCGCGTGCGGTCCCAGGCCTCACGGGCCCGCACCAGGAAGTCGCCCCACCGCTCGCCCGCCCCGCCGCCGAGCGCCGCGTCCAGCGCCGCGACGACACCCCCGCGGGACGCGTTCGGCAGCGCCGCCTCCGTGCCGTCCGCGAAGAGGTGCCGCGCGGACGGGTCCACCTGAACCAGCTCGGCACAGCTCTCCAGAGGCTCCTTGCCGGTCTTGACGAACAGGTCGCGGTAGACCGCCGGCAGCGGCAGCAGGCCCGGGCCGGTGTCGAAGGAGAAACCGTCACGCGTGAAACGGCGCACCGCACCGCCGTACGTCTCCGTGCGCTCGTAGACCACCACCCGGTGGCCCGCCACGGCCAGCCGGGCGGCGGCCGCCATCGCGCCCATCCCGGCGCCGATCACCGCAATCCGTGCCATGCCGGTGACTTTATAGGCCACCGCCGACAGCCCGGCCGCGGGCCTGTGATCAGCGCCTTCGAGGTGACCCCGGCCGTGGGGACCGCCCTGGTGCGGGGTTGAGCGCTCCGCCGTGAGTATCCGTACCTAGTCGATGAGATGAGTACGCGCGCGGATGGGCCCACAGCTGCGCGACCGGGAAAGTGGGAGGCACGGAAAGGGGTGCGGCTCGGCACCGCCGACACGGGGCGGCGGAACGACGCCCGCGCCCTTGACCGCTCCTTCCGCCGACCCGGTTCGGCGGAAGCGAGGCACGGGGGGACCCGGGGGACGACCGCACGGGGGCACGGGGGAACGACGAAGCGCCGGTTCGAGGCGGCCCGCGGAAGACGCGGCCACCCCGGACCGGCGCTTTCGTGCGCCGGGCGCGCGCTACCGGCTGCCGCTCACGCGCCCCTGCAGCAGCCTCGACAGCGCCGCATGGACGTCGTCCAGGGAGCGCTCCGGCTGGAACGACTGCCAGTCGAGGGCCGCCACCAGGACCATGCCGACCAGTGCGGCCGCTGTCAGCTGGACATCGATCTCCTCGCTGAACTCACCGTTCGCCACGCCCTCGTGCAGTACGTCCTCGATGGCCGCGACGACCTGCCGGCGGACCACCATGAGGGTGGACTGCCAGGCCCGGTTGGTGCGCCACAGCTCGGCCACGTACAGCTGGGTGAAGGCCGGGTAACGGGCGATGAAGCCGAGTCCCGCTCGGATCATGGCGTCCAGGGCGTCCACCTTGCTGCCGCCGGCCAGGGCGGTCTGCTCCGCCGCCTCCCTCAGGGAGGCGGTCAGGAGGCCCACGCCGTGTCGCAGCAGCTCCTCGAAGAGGACTGACTTGCTGGCGAAGTTGTAGTAGACCGTGCCCTTCGCGACCCCCGCCCGCTCGGCGATCTCGTCGACGGTCGTCGCGGAGAACCCCTGTTCCGCGATGAGGGTGACGGCCGCCTCGTAGAGCTTCTGCCGGGTCGCCTCGCGCCGGCTCGAGCCGCCCGGGGCGGCCGCACTGCTGCGTTCCATGGGCCTGATTCTCACAGGTAAGGGCGCGTCGGAGGGTGCGGGTCCGGCTGTGGCCGTCACAGGCTCAGCTCCGGGTGCAGCCGGTCGAGGGTCCACACCTGCCTGCGGCGGGCCGACAGGGCGGTGAGCGCGAGGGCGCCGACGGTGAACGCCGTCAGTACCGCGCACGCCTGCCACACGGGCCCGAGACCGCCGCCGGTGATGAGCCTGCGGAGGGCTTCGACGACGTAACTCATCGGCAGGTACGGGTGGATCGCGTTGAAGAAACGCGGACTGGTCTGCACGGGGTAGGTGCCGCCCGCGGATGTCAGCTGGAGCATCAGCAGGGCGAGGACGAGGATCCGGCCCGCCGCCCCGAAACGCGCGTTCAGCCACTGCACCAGTGCCCCGAAGCACGCCGCCACCAGGAACAGGAACCCGATCGTGCCGGCCGCCCGCACCATCTCCAGGCCGATCGCCCAGTGCAGCACGGCCATGAGCGCGGCCGTCTGCACGACGCCCACGGCGGCCACCGGCAGCCAGCCCGCCAGCGCGATCCGCCAGGCCGAGGCGCCCGCCGCGAGCGCGCGCCGGTTCAGCGGCGGGATCAGCATGTACGCCACCATCGCGCCCACCCACAGGGACAGCGGAATGAAGTACGGGGCGAAACCGGTGCCGTAGTTCGGCGCGTGGTGCAGGTCCCTGGAGGCGAGCTGCACCGGGTCGGCCATCACGTCGGTGCGGCGGTCCCGGTCCTGCTTGTCGTAGTCGGGGATCTTCGACGCACCCTGGTGCAGGCCGCCGGCGAGCTTCCCGGAGCCGTCGGCGAGCTTGTACATGCCTCCGTGGAGATCGATCGCGCCCGTCTCCAGCCGGCCGATGCCCACGTTCAGGCCGGCCGCGCCCGTCTGTGTGCGGCTGAGTCCGGCGTGCAGCGTCCCGGCTCCCTCGGCGACCTGGGCGGCACCCCTGTTGAGCGCGTTCACCTTGGCGACCGCGTCGTCGAGGTCGTCGGAGAGGTGCGGTGCCGACTTGGCCAGGGCCCGGGCCTGCTGCTGGAGCGTCTTCAGGTCCGTCTTCAGGGCGGCCATGTCGCCCTGGTAGTCCTGCACCACGGCGTTCACGTCGTGAGCGAGCTTCGCCGCCTCCGCCGCCGCGTCCTTCGCCTTCTTGAGGTCGTCGCACGCGGGGTCGGGCAGGAGCTGCCCCTCACAGCGCCTCTCATAGACCGCGTTCAGCGTGTCGGACGCCTTGCGGGTGCCGCTCTCCGCGAGCGGGGCGGTGGTGACGAACGCGTCGAGGTGGCCGCTGATCACCCCCGCCGAGTCGGCCACCAGGGTCGCGGTGTCGGCGATCTGCCTGCCGTTCTTCTTCAGGAACGGCCGCACCTGGTCGGCCGTTCCGTCCACCCGGTCGGCCAGTGCCTGGGTGCCGGCGGCGACCTGCCCGGCCCCGTTCTCGAGGTCGCCCGAGCCACTGGTGAGCTTCGCCAGGACGCTCGACAGCTGCCCGCTGCCGTTCTCGGCCTGCTTGAGGCCGTCGGCGAGGTCCTTGGAGCCCTTCTTCGCCTTCCCGATCCCGCCCGTGAGCCGGTCGGCTCCCTCGGCCGCCTGCACGGTCTTCCCGTGGATGTCGGAGAAGGAGATGAAGATCCGGTCCAGGAACGACCGCGACGTCTTGGTGGAGGCCGCCGCGCGCACCTCGTTGAACACGGTCTTGGAGATCTGCCCGACGATGTAGTTGTTCGCGTCGTTGGTCCGCACCTGGAGGGCGCCGGTCTCGGGGGACTCCCCGGAGCTGGAGGCGATCCGCTCGCTGAAGTCGGACGGCATCGTCAGCGACAGGTAGTAGGTGCCGTCCTCGACGCCCTGCCTGGCCTCGTCGGCGCTCACCTCGTGCCACTCGAAGGTCTTGCTCTTGCGCAGTCCCTCGACGAGGTTGTCGCCGGCGGTGATCCTCTTGCCGTCCGCCGTCGCCCCCTTGTCCTCGTCGACGAGCGCCACGGGGATGCGGTCGAGGCGCCCGTACGGGTCCCAGAACGACCACAGGTACAACGCGCCGTACAGCAGCGGCAGCAGCAGGAGCGCGACCAGTGCCGCGCGCGGCAGCCTTCCCCTGCCGAACCGCCTCAGCTCAAGCGCGGCCAGTTTCGGCGAGCGCATCCGCCGTCTCCTTGTCGTCGTTCGAGCCGTCCTCGGAGGGCTCGTCGGGTGTGGTGGCCTCCTCGGGGGCGTCCTCC
This sequence comes from Streptomyces glomeratus, assembly GCF_021462825.1. Classification (GTDB taxonomy): domain Bacteria; phylum Actinomycetota; class Actinomycetes; order Streptomycetales; family Streptomycetaceae; genus Streptomyces; species Streptomyces glomeratus. Next base: position 55,002 of record NZ_JAKEEB010000008.1, read on the forward strand.
GCGCCGCGCACGGCGTCCGGTGGGTCCACGTCCCGGTCCGGCGGTACGCGGTAGCCGGGTGACGTCGACACCACCACCGCGTCCTGCGGGGCCTCCTCGCAGACCGCGAGAACCGTGGTTCCGGCCTCGGTGACGGACCTCAACAGGGCCCATGCCGCGGCCCGTTCGGAGGCGGAGAGCTTGAGGTCGGTGTCGTCGACGGCGAGCAGGCGCGGCCGGCTCATCAGCGCCAGGGCCACCGACAGGCGCAGGGCCTCCAGGCGCTCCAGATCGCGTACGGCGGTGCGGGGCCCCTTGGGCAGCGCGTCCTGGTCGAGCCCGGCCGCGGCGAGAGCGGCGTCGATGCGCCGCCTCGCCGCCGCCGTGCGCTCGTCGCGAGGCCGCAGCAGCGCGCGCAGCGAGTCGCCGAACCGGCTCTCCAGCAGGGCCCGTTCGCGCAGGTGCTCGCCGACGGTCAGCGCCGGCTCCAGGTCGGTGACGCCGGACACGTTCGCGAGCGCGCTGATCCGGCGTACCGCGGACATCCCCTTGGGCAGCCGGTGCCCGTCCACGGTGGCATGGCCCTGGTTCGGCTTCATCCGTCCGGTGAGCGTCAGCAGCAGACAGGTCCGGCCCGAGCCCGAGGGCCCCTCGACGGCGATGAGCGAGCCGGGCCGGGCCTGAAGACGGACATCTCTGAACACCTGGCCGCGCGGGCCCTTCAGGCCGAGATTCGTGGCCTCCACGGCCACCCCTGGCGCTGCCTCCTGCATGTCCATGCCCCCCTGATTCCCCCGGGCCCGCGGCCCAGTCGTGGAACCGGTTTTGAACTGACTGGTCAGTGCAAAAATAACCCGAACCTTCGAACGAAGCAAAAGCGCAGGTCAGAACGGATTGTCAGTGCCATACCTCACGATGAGCACATACGGCCACAGTGCCGTCACGCAGACGACAGGAGGTTCGTCATGGCCAGCCATCCCGCGGGTGCCGCACGCCGGCGCCGCGCCACCGGCCCTGCCCCCTCACTGACCGGCCCGGCGAGCGACGTGCACCCCGTACTGCGCCGGGCCACGGCCCCGCCCGCCGCACTGGAGCTGCTCGCCCAGGCCCGCGCCGGACTCGACGAGGCGGCCCGCCTGGAAACCCCCAACGAGCGGTACGCGACGGCCCATCTGGCGGCCCTGCGCACGGCGGCCGCCGTGCTCGCCGCGCGCGGACGGCCGGAGCCCACGGCCCGCCGCCGCGCCAGAATCAGGAGCGCCTGGGAAGTGCTCCCCGAGATCGCGCCCGAACTCACCGAGTGGAGCGCGCTGTTCGCCTCCGGTGCCGCGCGCCGCGCCCGGGCCGAGGCCGGCATCCAGGGCGCGGCCGGCACCCGCGACGCCGACGATCTGATACGGGACGTGGCGATGTTTCTGCGCCTGGTCGAACGGACGCTGCTACTCCAGCCGGTCCTGCCGCAGCCACGGCACAACGGCGAGCGGGGTACGGCGGAAGGGGACGCGGGGGAGAGCGAGATGCCGGACGCGGGGTGAGCTGGGTCGGGGCTCCGGGCATGGTGCCGGAGGCAATAGGGTGGAGGCGCCTGAAGCCTTTCGCCCTGGCACCGGGGCCGGAAGCCGTCCGATCGCTCCGCCGAACACCAGGCGGCGCCGCGCCGAGGAGTCAACTGCTGTGTCGGATCCGATGCGCCCCCGCGCTTCTCTCCGTACCGCTGTGGTCTGGGAGGTCCTCAAGGACGCCCTCGACCGCCGCGTCAAGGCCACGGGGCGGGATGTGCTGGACGTGCTCGACACCGGTGGCGGCAGCGGCAACTTCGCCGTGCCCGTCGCCCGCCTCGGCCACCGTGTCACCGTGGTCGACCCGAGCCCGAACGCGCTGTTCGCGCTGGAGCGGCGGGCCGCCGAGGCCGGTGTCGCCGACCGTGTGCGGGGCGTCCAGGGCGACGCCCACGGCCTCTTCGACGTGGTGGAGCCGGGGGGCTACGACGTCGTGCTGTGCCACGGTGTCCTGGAGTACGTGGACGACCCCGCCGAGGGCGTCCGCAACGTGGTCGCCGCGCTGCGAGCGGACGGCGTGCTGAGCCTGCTCGCCGCAGGGCTCGGCGGCGCCGTCCTGGCGCGGGCCCTCGCCGGTCACTTCAAGGAGGCCAGGCAGGCGCTCCAGGATCCGGACGGCCGCTGGGGCGAGGGCGACCCGGTGCCCCACCGCTTCACCGCGGAGCAGCTGACCGGGCTCGTCGAGGACGCGGGCCTCGAAGTCGCCGCCGTGCACGGGGTCCGGGTCTTCGCCGACCTCGTGCCCGGCGTGCTGGTGGACACCGAACCGGGCGCCGTGGACGCGCTGCTCAAGCTGGAGGCCGCGGCCGCCGAGGTTCCCGCCTTCCACTCCGTGGCCACGCAGCTGCATGTCCTCGGTGAGACCCGGGATGCGGGCGAGGTCTGAGCCGGCTGCCGAGACGCCCCGCTGATCAGCGGCGCGGCGGCGGATGGAGTACGCCACAGCACCCCCGATCGGGCGGTGCGCGCCGTATGATCGAGGGAGACCGCCCGGCATGACGGGTCGGCCGCTGGGGAATGGAAGCCTCAGTGAGCCAGGACGGCCATGGCGGATCCCGGTTGGCCAATTGGCGTAGAGGGGCGGGTTTCAAGGGGGCGATTCCCTGCCTATCCTGAAGGGGACCCCCGGTCGCCCCGGCGACTGCACGATGAGGAGGACTCCGTGCCGCTCTCGGAGCACGAGCAGCGAATGCTCGAGCAGATGGAGCGAGCGCTGTACGCCGAAGATCCCAAGTTCGCGACAGCGCTTGAGGGAAGCGGGCTGCGTACGTACACCCGGCGACGGGTCTACCAGGCGGCGGCGGGCTTTCTTGTGGGTATCGCGCTCCTCATGGCCGGAATGGTCGCCAAGCAGATCTGGGTCAGCGTGGTGGGTTTCCTCGTCATGCTGGGTTGTGCGGTGCTGTTCGTAACCGGTTGGCGCAAGGTTCCCAAGCCGGGCGAGCAGGGTGCGCCGGGCGTCCGCAGGCAGGTCAGGCAGCGGCGCTCCATGATGGACCGCATCGAACAGCGCTGGCAGCGACGCCGGGACGAGCAGGGCCACTAGCCCTCCGGGCCCAGCCGAAGTCTTCCGTGAGGGGCGGCCACCACCGGGTGGCCGCCCCTCACGCATCCCCGAACGGCCTCCTGACGACGCCCAGCACGTCCGGGCACCTGGCCGCCTGGTGCTTCAGCAGGGGCCCCGTGGGCCGTCCGGCAGGCCCTCGGGGGCCGGGTTGCGCGGACGTCCCACGGGGCCCCGACCACGGGGCACCCGGGGGTCAGCCACGGGTCTGCTGGTCCGATGGGCGGTGTAGCAAGGCCGTCCATCGGGTCGCCCAGCGGATCTTGAGGTCCGTCCAGCGGTCGGCGACGGCCCAGAGGACGCGCAGGGCCGAGCGCGGTGCCACGACCGCACGGACCCGGGTCCGCAGTCCGACCCCGGAGCGTAGCGCCGACCGCACCGTGCGCACATCGTCGACCAGGCCGGGCTCGGGGCGCGGCTGCCGGGCGAAGAGCACCTGCTCCACGGCACCCGCCACCCGGTGCACGGCCGCCGCGGACGGCGAGTCCAGCCGGCCCAGCCGTACGATCCGCTCGGCGGCCCCGCGCGGGGTCAGGGCGTCGTCCGGCACTATGCCGTAGTCCCACGCCGTGTCGGTGAGCTCGCGCCACACGGACAGGGTGTGCCCCACGGCCATCTCGGCCGCCCGGTCCGGCGACGCCTCGCCCGGCAGAACGGTCGCCTCCAGGTCACCGGCGTACTGCTCGCCCGGCCGGGAGCTCCGGCTCCGTGTTCGGGCCGGCGAGAGGGCCGACGGCGCGTGCAGGCCGGAGGCCAGTCGCACCGACCGGCTCCGCAACCGCCACAGCATCGGCGTCAGCGGCACCACCACCAGGGCCAGCCCCAGCAGTGTCCAGGCCAGGATCCGGTACCAGGGCGGCCCGTCGTCGCGGGAGACCGCCAGCGCATCCGAGGACCGGCTCGGGCATCCCTCGAGCTTCCGCAGGGCCGCCGAGCAGCTCTCGCTCGCCGACGGAGCCGTGGACGGCGCCGCCGTCGACGACAGCGACGGCCCCGGCGCGACCGGGTTCTCCCCGCTGGGCGTGTCCGACTGCGTGTACGAGGGAGTCGTGCCCCGGTTCGGCGTCGGCTCGAAGCGCGTCCAGCCGACACCCTCGAAGTACAGCTCCGGCCATGCGTGCGCGTCCCGCAGCCCCACCGACATGGATCCGTCCGCCTGCGGGGAACCCGGGGTGAAACCCACCGCGACCCGTGCCGGAATCCCGAGCGTCCGGGCCATCGCGGCCATCGTGAAGGAGAAGTGCACGCAGAAGCCCTGTTTGTCCCTCAGGAACCGAGCGATGGCTCCCGGCCCGCTGCCGACCTGCACCCGGGTGCTGTAGGTGAAGCCGCCGCGGACCGCGAAGTAGTCCTGGAGTTTGACCGCCTGCTCGTAGTGGTTGGACGCCCCCGCGGTCACCTTGCGGGCCGTCTGCGCCACGACCGCCGGCAGCGACCTCGGCAGCTTCGTGAACTCCCGCTTCAGCGACGGTGACGGCTCCGGCGCCGTGGCCAGCTGCTCCGCGCTCGGCTGCACGATCAGACTCTTGACGTCGTACTGGATGCCGCGCGTGTTCTGCCCGTGGTCGCCGACGAGCGTGCGGCCCACCGGCTCGTAGCGCCAGCTGCCCTTGATCTTCACGCGGGTCGCGGGGTACGGCATCGGCAGCCAGTCCTGTGCGTACCAGTCGGCCGCCGAGATCCTCGTCTCGATCTCGGTGCGCCGCACACTGCCCGCGAGGCCGGCCGGGGTGGGCAGGCTGTCCGGCACCCCGGTGATGTGCCGCTGGGCGGGCCTCCAGGTCGTGCCGTCGAAGTCGTCCAGGGCGACGATCCGCAGGTACATGTCCTGGGTGTCGTCCGTGTTGGTGCGGTAGGCCATGACCTGGCGGTCCTCGTCCACGTTCAGGCTGTCGCGCAGGGAGACCAGGGGGTTGACCGCGGAGATCGTGTTGCCGTTGCCCAGGCCCGCTCCGACGCCGGTTCCGGCGCCGTCCAGCAGGCCGCCCTTGAGCGAGGGAAGGGCCAGCGGGACCACCAGGGCGACGCCCAGCGCGACCATGCCGATGCGCCGTCCGGTCCGCACGGGGGCGACCGCGCCGCCGGAGTCCCGGTCCCGGCCGCGGGCGGCGCCGGCGAAGACCCGCCCCCACTGGGAGAGCCGGTCGCGGCCCTCGGCCAGCAGCAGCATCAGATAGCCGCTCGCGGCGACGAGGAACCACAGCCAGTCGGTGGCGCCGTCGGAGAGCCCGGCGGCCACGGAGTACAGCGCAAGCAGCGGGAGCCCGGCCGGGGCCGCCGCGCGGAACGTCACCGCGAGCGCGTCCACCAGCAGTCCGATCAGCAGCACCCCGCCCACGATCATCAGCCGGATGCCGGGGGTCAGCGGCGCCGGGATCGCATACCGCCCCACGTCCTCCGCGCCCGACCGCAGCAACTCCCCGAAGTGGCGGAAGGCGTCGGGGCCGGGGATGATGCCGCCGATGGACTGCTCACGAGCGAAGATCAGCGTGAGCAGGAGCAGGCCGACGACCGCCTGGCAGGCGATGGTCAGGGGACGCGCCAGCGGCACCCTCCGGGCCACCGCGCCGACCCCGGTCTGCACCGCGACCAGGAACGCCGCCTGGAAGAGCCAGGTCGTCGGGGACACCAGGGGCAGCAGCGCGCACGACGCGGCCAGCGTCGCCACCGCCGCACACAGCGCCAGCCGGGTCCGCCCGCTCATGACCGTCCCTCCGCACCGCTCACCGCGCCCACGCCCGTGCGCTGCCGGTCCGCCTCGCGCCACAGCTGAGCGAGCGGCACACCGCGGGGCACGGTCAGCGCCGTCCAGCCCGCCTCGCGCAGCATCCGCAGTGTTTCCCCGGTGCGGTCCAGGGGGCCCGGCACATCGGTCTCCTCGCGTCCCCAGGTGGCGCTGTCCAGCAGGAAGGCGAGGGCGCCGCCGCTGCGTCTGCTCATCTTGGCGGCCACCGTGGCCTGCTCCTCGTCCAGGTCGCCGAAGAAGGCGACCAGCAGTCCCTCGTTCCCGCCGCGCAGCACGTCGTACGCGCGGGACAGGCCCGTGCCGTCCGAGTGGTCGATCACGGCGAGCGTGTCCATCATCAGCCCGGCCGCGTCCGCGGACTCCTGGCTGGCGCCCGCGAACCCGTCCGCTCCCTCGCCGGGCACCGAGCTGCCCGTGTCCGTCAACAGCCTGATGGAGAAGCCCCGTTCAAGCATGTGCACCAGGGTGGACGCGGCGCCCGCGACGGCCCATTCGAAGGCCGAGTCCGGGCCGGCGCCCTGGAAGGCGATGCCCCGGGTGTCCAGCAGCACCGTGCACCTGGCGCGCTGCGGCTGTTCCTCCCGGCGCACCATCAGCTCGCCGTAGCGCGCGGTGGAGCGCCAGTGCACCCGGCGCAGATCGTCCCCGTGGCGATAGCCGCGCGGGATCACATCGTCCTCGCCGGCCAGCGCCAGCGAGCGCTGGCGCCCGTCGCCGTAGCCCGTTGCCTCGCCCATGAGCCGTACGGGTGGCAGCGGCTCCACGCGCGGGACGACCGTCAGGGTGTCGTAGGTCGAGAAGGAGCGGGTCAGTTCGCACAGCCCGAAGGGATCGGTCAGGCGCAACTGGAGCGGACCCAGCGGATAGCGGCCCCGCAGGTCCGAGCGGACACGGTAGGACACCTCGCGCCGGCCGCCCGGCTCCACCCGGTCCAGCACGAAGCGGGGGCGCGGCCCGAGGACGTAGGGCACCCGGTCCTGGAGCATCAGCAGCCCGGTGGGCAGCCGTGACACGTTGTCCATCCGCAGATGGACGCGGGCCTCGGAACCGGCCGGAACGCGCCCGGGGGACAGACGACGGCTGCCCGCGACCCGGTAGCGCGTGCGGTAGAGCACCGTCGCGCACACCAGGGGCAGCACCGCCAGCAGCAGTCCCACCCGCAGCAGATCGCTCTGGCCGAGGACGTAGGCGCAGATCGCGGCCGCGATTCCGGCGGCGAGGAAGGAACGCCCGCGCGTGGTCAGTCCGGTGAGCGCGGTGCGCAGTCCGCCCCGGTCCTCCTGGCCGCCGCCGGGCGCCGTCCCCCCGTGCGTCATCACAGCCTCCGGGGCGGCTGGCCGTAGCCCCGGCCCATGGTGAGACCGGACTGATGCGGTGCCGCGGGCACCGGGGTGCTCTGCAGGATCTCCTGGACGACCTGTTCCGCCGTCCGGCGGTTGAGCTGGGCCTGCGCGGTGGGCAGCAGGCGGTGGGCCAGGACCGCCACGGCGAGGGCCTGTACGTCGTCCGGCAGGGCGTACTCCCGGCCGGACAGGGCTGCGGACGCCTTCGCCGCTCGCAGCAGGTGCAGGGTGGCGCGCGGCGAGGCGCCGAGTCTGAGCTCGGGGTGTGTGCGGGTGGCGGCGACCAGGTCCACCGCGTAGCGCCGGACCGCCTCGGCGACGTGGACGCCCCGGACGGCCTCGATCAGCTTCACGATCTCGTGCGCGTGCGCCACCGGCTGGAGGTCGTCCAGCGGGTTCACCCCGCCGTGGATGTCGAGCATCTGCAGCTCGGCGTCCGCGCTCGGGTAGCCGATGGAGACACGGGCCATGAAGCGGTCCCGCTGGGCCTCGGGCAGCGGATAGGTGCCCTCCATCTCCACCGGGTTCTGGGTGGCGACCACCATGAAGGGGCTGGGCAGCTCGTACGTCTGGCCGTCGATGGTGACCTGGCGCTCCTCCATCGACTCCAGGAGCGCCGACTGGGTCTTGGGGGAGGCCCGGTTGATCTCGTCGCCGATCACGATCTGGGCGAAGATCGCGCCCGGTTTGAACTCGAAGTCCCGGCGCTGCTGGTCCCAGATGGACACGCCCGTGATGTCCGACGGCAGCAGGTCCGGTGTGAACTGGATGCGCCGCACCGAGCAGTCGATGGAGCGCGCGAGCGCCTTGGCGAGCATCGTCTTGCCGACGCCGGGGACATCCTCGATCAGAAGATGTCCCTCGGCGAGCAGCACGGTCAGTGAAAGCCGTACGACCTCGGGCTTGCCCTCGATCACTCCTTCCACCGAACTGCGGACGCGCTCCACAGTGGCGGTCAGATCAGTAAGGCTCGCTCGATCGTCATAGGTCGTCACCCGGCCCTCCTCGGCCCGTACTTTCTCCGGGCCGACGCTCTGCGATGCGGACCGGCCCACCCCGAACACGGGCACCACGCGGAAAAGTTCCGCGTGACACCACACCGGCATTCTTGTTGCCGTTACCGGTTCGTGTCACTCGGCTGTGGATAACTGGCCGCGATATGTCGGCCTTACGGCCTTATCGGCCCACCGCAACCGAGATTTTTGCCCGAATGGATGTTCGCGAGCAGCCTGGTGAAGCGACGTAGCGGACGCCGGAACGCGCCGTCACGCCGGGTCGATCTCGCGCAGCAGACCCGTCTTGACGTCGAAGACGAAGCCCCGTATGTCGTCGGTGTGGAGCAGGAACGGGGAGGTGCGCACACGCTGCATCGACTGCCGGACGTCCTGGTCGACGTCGCGGAATGCCTCCACGGCCCAGGCGGGCCGCTGGCCGACCTCCATCTCCAGCTCGTGCCGGAACTCCTCGGTCAGCGATTCCAGACCGCAGCCGGTGTGGTGGATCAGCACGACGCTGCGGGTGCCGAGCGCGCGCTGGCTGATGGTGAGGGAGCGGATCACGTCGTCGGTGACGACGCCCCCCGCGTTGCGGATGGTGTGGCAGTCGCCCAGCTCCAGGCCGAGCGCGGCGTGCAGGTCCAGCCGGGCGTCCATGCAGGCCACGACCGCGACCTGGAGCACGGGACGGGCATCCATCCCGGGATCCGTGAACGCGGAGGCGTAGTGCTGGTTGGCCTCCACGAGGCGATCGGTGACGGTGCCGACTATGGCGCCTTCGGGACCGGCGGGTACGGATGCAGAAGTCGTCATACCTCGACGTTACTGGTCACCGCCGGTCCGAGCCTGCTGTGAGAGTGGACAAAGAACGCCACTCTCGCTTGTTGTGACGTAATCCACACGGTTGGTGAACGGTCTGCCGGGCGGGTGAATGCGCGCGCGTCGCCGACCGTGGCGGGCCTGAGGGGCGACGCGCAGGCCGGTTGATTGACCGCAAGACAGGGTGGACTAAAGTGACGCGAAGTGGGAGGCGAGACGCTCTCCCCGCGGACTGTTCACCCAGGAGACGCCGGCCGTGCGCCGGCTTCTCCCCGCGTGCGCGGCGCGTACGTACGGCTCGGCCTCCTCCCGCTCCCGGTCGGCTGACGCTTCCGGCGCCGGCTGGCCACTTCTTCACGGGGGCGTCCCCAGCGTCGTCCGGGGAGGGCGGCCGGCCGGCCGTGCGGACCGGCGCGCCGGATCTGAGAGGCCCCCTTGAGCAAGAGTCGACACGTGCCCGTCATGCTCCGGCAGTGTCTGGACATGCTGGCCCCGGCCCTCGCCGAGCCGGGGGCCGTCGTCGTCGACTGCACCCTCGGGCTCGGCGGCCACAGCGAAGCGCTGCTGACGCGGTTCCCCGGGGCACGGCTCGTGGCCCTCGACCGCGACAAGGAGGCCCTGCGCCTGTCCGGGGAGCGGCTCGCCCCCTTCGGGGAGCGCGCCACACTGGTGCACGCCGTCTACGACGAACTCCCCGAGGTGCTCGACCGGCTCGGCCTGCCACGCGTCCAGGGAGTGCTCTTCGACCTCGGCGTCTCCTCCATGCAACTCGACGAGGCGGAGCGCGGCTTCGCGTACGCGCAGGACGCCCCGCTCGACATGCGCATGGACCAGACGACGGGCGTCAGCGCCGCCGAGGTCCTCAACACCTACCCGCCGGGCGAGCTCGTGCGGATCCTGCGGGCCTACGGGGAGGAGAAACAGGCCAAGCGGATCGTGGCCGCGATCGTGCGCGAGCGCGAGAAGGAGCCGTTCACCACCAGCGCACGGCTCGTGGAGCTGATCAGGGACGCCCTGCCGCAGGCCGCCAAGCGGACCGGCGGCAATCCGGCCAAGCGCACCTTCCAGGCGCTGCGCATCGAGGTCAACGGTGAACTCGCCGTCCTGGAGAGGGCGATCCCCGCGGCCGTGAAGGCCCTCGCCGTCGGGGGGCGGATCGCCGTCCTCTCCTACCACTCACTCGAAGACCGCCTGGTCAAGCAGGTGTTCGCGGCGGGCGCCGCGACCACCGCGCCCCCCGGGCTCCCGGTCGTCCCCGAACACCACCAGCCCCGGCTCAAGCTCCTCACACGCGGTGCCGAACTTCCCACCGAGGAGGAGGTCGCCGAGAACCGCCGCGCGGCCCCGGCACGCCTGCGCGGCGCCGAGCGCGTCCGGGAGGACGCCGAGTGAGCCTGACGAAAGGGGTGGGCGAGTGAACGGAACGGCCGCGGGACGCCCGGGCGCACGGGAGGCTGTGTGAGCAGGACACCCGAACTCAAGGGGCGGGCCGCCCGGCTCGCGCGCCTCATCCCGGCCGGCGGTCGCCGCGGCGCCGCCCGTACCCCCTTCGTGCTGCTCGTCGTCCTGCTGCTCGGGGGCGGGCTCATCGGGCTCCTGGTGCTGAACTCGGCGCTCAGTGAGGGCGCCTTCAAGCTCGACGACCTTCAGCGGCAGACCAAGAACCTCACCGACGAGGAGCAGGCCCTCCAGCGGGACGTGGACGCCTACGCGGCCCCGGACGCCCTCCAGCGCCGCGCCCGGGAACTCGGCATGGTCCCCGGCGGCGACCCCGCGTTCCTCAACCCCGACGGCACCGTCAAGGGCGTCCCCTCGGCCGCCGCCCAGCAGGCCGCGGCCGGTACCGAGGCGCCGCGCCCGCCCGAAGTGCTCAGCCCCTACCCGGAGGCCACGGCGCAGCCGTCCCCGGGCACCACCGCGCCGTCCTCCACAGGCACCACCGCGCCGTCCTCCACAGGCACCACCGCGCCGTCCTCCACAGGCACCACGGCGCCGTCCTCCCCGAGTACGCCGGCGCAGCCGTCCCCGGCCACTCCCTCGGCGGCCCGCTCCGCGACCGCGCGCTCCACCCCGCCCGCACATCCCTCCCCGACTCCCGGCAGGTGACGGAAGTGTCCGACAGGGAACCGCCGCGCCGCCGTGTGCCCGGCCCCGCCCGGCCCGTGCGCCCCGACGCCCGGCGCCGCCCCGGCTCCGGAGCCCGCCCCGGCCCCGGCGCCCGCCCCGCGCGCCGTCCGGCCCCGTCCCGCGGACCCGCCCCCCACGGCATCCGGCTCGGCAGCCCCCGCCCCCGGCTGCGTCTGGTCGGGCTGGCCCTGACCCTGGTGATGGTCGTCTTCGTCGTACGGCTGCTCCAGGTGCAGGCCGTGGACGCGAGCGCCTACGCCGCCAAAGCGGACCAGAACCGCTATGTGGGCCGCACCCTGGCCGCCGTACGCGGCGAGATCACCGACCGCGCCGGAGTCGAGCTGGCGACCAGCGTGGACGCGTACGACATCACCGCCGACCCCACGCTGTTCACCCGGGAGGCCACCAGGACGCCCGACGCCCCCGAGCAGGCCGCCGCGCTCCTCGCCCCGATCATCGGCCAGGACACCGCCGCGGTCGCCAGGAAGCTGAGGGCCCCGCACACCCGCTACGTCCTCCTGGCCCACCGCCAGACCCCCCAGGTCTGGAACCAGATCAAGGACCTGAAGAACACGCTCGCGGCCAAGGCGGAAACCGACCGGACCACGGTCAACGTGCTCGCCGGCGTCCTCGCCGAGCCCACCAGCAAGCGCGTCTACCCCAATGGCGACCTCGCCGCCGGGATCCTGGGCTGGGTCAACGCCGAAGGCAAGGGCGGAGGAGGCATCGAGCAGCAGCTGAACAAGGAACTGGCCGGCAAGGACGGAAAGATCCGCTACGCCCAGTCGGGCGGCCGGCTGGTGCCGACCGCGGGCTCCGCCGAGACCCCCGCCGTGGCCGGCACCGACGTGGAGCTGACCATCGACCGCGACATCCAGTGGGCCGCCCAGAACGCCATCTCCGAGCAGGTGCGCAAGTCCAAGGCGGACCGCGGATACGTCGTGGTGCAGGACACCCGCACCGGGCAGATCCTGGCCATGGCGGACTCGCCCGGCTTCGATCCGAACGACCTGTCCAAGGCCAGTCCGGCGGCGCTCGGAAACGCGGCCCTCCAGGACGCGTACGAGCCCGGCTCCACCGCCAAGGTCATGACGATGGCCGCCGTGCTCCAGGAGAACGCCGCCACCCCGATGACCCATGTCACGGTGCCCAACCGGCTGCACCGCGGCGACCGGCTGTTCGCGGACGACATCGACCACGCGACCTGGTACCTCACGCTCAACGGCGTGCTGGCCAAGTCCAGCAACATCGGCACCATCCTGGCGGCCGGCCAGCTCGGCAAGACCCAGGAGGCGGCCAACCAGGTCCTCTACTCATATCTGCGCAAGTTCGGCATCGGCGGCTCCACCGGACTCGGGTTCCCGGGCGAGACCAAGGGCATCCTCGCGCCGCCCGGCAGATGGTCGACGTCCCAGCAGTACACGATTCCTTTCGGCCAGGGCGTGTCGATCAACGCGGTGCAGGCCGCGTCGGTCTACTCGACCATCGCCAACGGCGGCGTCCGCGTCCAGCCCACCCTGGTGCGCGGCACCAAGGGCCCGGACGGCCGCTTCACCAGGGCCCCGGACCCCGAGGAGACCCGGGTCGTCAGCGCGAAGACGGCCAAGACCCTCGCCCAGATGCTGGAGTCCGTCGTGGACGACGAGCAGGGAACGGGCATCAAGGCGCGCATCCCCGGGTACCGGGTCGCGGGTAAGACGGGTACGGCCAACCGCGTGGATCCGGCCACCGGCAAGTACCGCGGTTACACGTCCTCCTTCGCCGGGTTCGCCCCCGCGGACAACCCCCGCGTCACCGTCTACTGCGCCATCCAGAACGCCACCAAGGGCAGCTACTACGGCGGCCAGATCTGCGGTCCCATCTTCAAGCAGGTCATGGAGTTCTCCCTGAAGACCCTCCAGGTCCCACCCACCGGGTCCGAGGCCGCGAACCTGCCCGTCACGTTCACCCCGTGATCGGCACCACGGAAAGACCGACCAGGAACCAGTCTCGTGACAACGATCACTCCCGGCCCCGGGAACCACACCCCGCATCGGCCCTCACTTCGCCCCACCCCGGGTACGCCCGGTACGCTCACCGCCGTGCCACACGCTGATCAGTCCCAAACCACCCACAAGGCCGCTTCCGTGACATACCCGGGACCGCCGCGACCGGTTCATGTCTCCGCCGTACCCCTGGCGGAGCTCGCCGATCAGCTGGGTGCCACCGCCCACGAGGCCCCGGCCGGCGCGGTCGAGGTCACCGGCATCACCCACGACTCGCGCGCCGTCCGCCCCGGCGACCTGTACGCCGCCCTGCCCGGGGCCCGCCTGCACGGCGCCGATTTCGTCACCCAGGCCGCCGGTCTGGGCGCGGCCGCCGTGCTGACCGACCCGACGGGCGCCGAGCGCGCCGCCGCCACCGGACTGCCGGTCCTGGTGGCCGACGACCCGCGGGCACGGATGGGAGAGCTGGCGGCCGCGATCTACGGCCGTCCGGGCCGCGACCTGCTCCAGATCGGCATCACCGGCACCTCCGGCAAGACCACGACCGCGTACCTCGTCGAGGGCGGTCTGCGAACGGTCCGTTCCACCGGACTGATCGGCACCGTCGAGATGCGCATCGGCGACGAACGCATCAAGTCCGAGCGCACCACCCCCGAGGCCACCGACCTCCAGGCCCTCTTCGCGGTCATGCGGGAGCGCGGGGTCGAGGCCGTCGCCATGGAGGTCTCCAGCCACGCGCTGGTCCTCGGCCGCGTCGACGGCTGCGTCTTCGACATCGCCGTCTTCACCAACCTCAGCCCGGAACACATGGAGTTCCACTCCGACATGGAGGACTACTACCGGGCCAAGGCGCAGCTGTTCACCGAGAAACGCAGCCGGCGCGGTGTCGTGAACCTCGACGACGAGTACGGCCGCCGGCTGGTGAAGGAGGCCGGCGTCCCGGTCGTCACCTTCTCGGCCGAGGGCCACCCGGACGCCGACTGGCGGGCCCAGGACGTGCGGATCGGCCCGCTCGACGCCACGTTCACCGTGGTCGGCCCGAAGGAGCAGCGGATCGCGGCGAAGTCACCGCTGCCCGGTCCCTTCAACGTGGCGAACACCCTCGCCGCGATCGTCGCCCTCGCCGAGGCCGGTCTGGACCCGCAGACCGCGGCCGACGGCGTCGCCGCCGTGCCGGGCGTCCCGGGGCGCCTGGAGCGTGTGGACGCCGGGCAGCCCTACCTCGCCGTCGTGGACTACGCCCACAAGACCGACGCCGTCGAGTCGGTGCTGCGCGCCCTGCGCAAGGTCACCGAGGGCAGGCTGCACGTGGTGCTCGGCTGCGGCGGCGACCGGGACACCACCAAGCGCGCCCCGATGGGGGCCGCCGCCGCCCGGCTCGCGGACACGGCCGTGCTGACCTCCGACAACCCCCGCTCCGAGGACCCCCTGGCGATCCTCGCCACCATGCTCCAGGGCGCGGCGTCCGTGCCCGCGCACGAGCGCGGCGAGGTCCAGGTCTTCGAGGACCGGGCCGCCGCCATCGCCGCCGCCGTCGCCCGCGCGCGGCCCGGGGACACGGTGCTGGTCGCGGGCAAGGGCCACGAGCAGGGCCAGGACATCGCCGGGGTGGTCCGTCCGTTCGACGACCGCCAGGTGCTTCGCGAAGCTATCCAGCAGACCCAGGGATGAACTTGTGATCGCCCTCTCCCTCGCCGAGATCGCAGAAGCCGTCGGCGGGCAGACGCATGACATACCGGATACGTCCGTCCAGGTCACCGGGCCCGTGGTCCGGGACTCCCGCGAGGTGGAGCCCGGCAGCCTCTTCGTCGCCTTCGTCGGCGAACGCGTGGACGGGCACGACTTCGCGCAGGCGGTCGTCCGGGAGGGTGCCGTCGCCGTGCTGGCGTCCCGCCCCGTCGGCGTGCCCGCGATCGTCGTGGACGATGTCCAGGCCGCCCTCGGCGCCCTCGCCCGCCATGTCGTGGAGCGCCTCGGGGCCACCCTCGTGGCGCTCACCGGCTCCGCGGGCAAGACCAGCACCAAGGACCTCATCGCCCAGGTGCTCCAGCACAAGGCGCCGACCGTGTGGACGCCCGGCTCGCTCAACAACGAGATCGGGCTGCCGCTGACCGCTCTCAGCGCCACCGAGGAGACCAGGTTCCTCGTCCTGGAGATGGGCGCCCGCGGCGTCGGCCACATCCGCTACCTCACCGGCCTGACCCCGCCGAGGATCGGCCTGGTGCTCAATGTGGGCACCGCCCATATCGGCGAGTTCGGCGGCCGGGAGCAGATCGCACAGGCCAAGGGCGAACTGGTCGAGAGCCTGCCCTCCAAGGACGAGGGCGGTGTCGCCGTCCTCAACGCCGACGATCCGCTCGTACGCGCCATGGCGTCCCGTACGAAGGCGAAGGTGATCCTTTTCGGAGAGTCCGGCGAAGCGGACGTACGCGCCGAGAACGTGCGACTCACGGACAGCGGACAGCCCGCCTTCAGCCTTCACACACCCTCCGGGTGCAGCGATGTGACCATGCGCCTGTACGGTGAGCACCACGTGTCGAACGCGCTCGCCGCGGCCGCCGTCGCCCATGAGCTGGGCATGTCCGCGGAAGAGATCGCCACCGCGCTCTCCGAGGCGGGCTCCCTCTCCCGCTGGCGTATGGAGGTCACCGAGCGCCCGGACGGCGTGACGATCGTCAACGATGCCTACAACGCGAATCCCGAGTCCATGCGGGCCGCCCTGCGCGCGCTGGCAGCCATGGGCAAGGGCCGGCGGACGTGGGCGGTACTCGGCAAGATGGCCGAGCTCGGGGACGAGGCGCTCGCCGAGCACGACGCGGTCGGGCGGCTGGCCGTCCGGCTCAACGTCAGCAAGCTCGTCGCGGTCGGGGACAGGGAAGCGTCCTGGCTGCAACTGGGCGCATATAACGAGGGTTCGTGGGGTGAGGAGTCGGTGCACGTGTCCGACGCACAGGCGGCGGTCGACCTGTTGCGCAGCGAGTTGCGCCCGGGAGACGTCGTACTCGTGAAGGCGTCCCGGTCGGTCGGGCTCGAGAGCGTGGCGCAGGCGCTGCTCGAGACCGGTGCCGAGGGTGAGGTTGCCGCCCGATGATGAAGCAGATCCTGTTCGCAGGAGTCATTGGCCTCTTTTTCACTCTGATCGGCACCCCGCTGCTGATCAAGCTGCTGGCCCGCAAGGGATACGGCCAGTACATCCGCGACGACGGCCCGCGCGAGCACCACAGCAAGCGCGGTACGCCGACCATGGGTGGTATCGCCTTCATCCTGGCGACGATCGCCGCGTACTTCCTGTCCAAGGTGATCACCGGCAAGCCGCCGACCTTCTCCGGCGTGCTGGTGCTCGGCCTGATGGCCGGCATGGGCCTGGTCGGCTTCCTCGACGACTACATCAAGATCGTCAAGCGGCGTTCGCTCGGTCTGCGGGCCAAGGCGAAGATGGCCGGCCAGCTGATCGTCGGCATCGCCTTCGCCGTGCTGGCGCTGCAGTTCGCCGACGCGCGCGGCAACACCCCGGCCTCCACCAAGCTCTCCTTCGTGCAGGACTTCGGCTGGACCATCGGCCCGGTGCTCTTCGTGGTCTGGGCGATCTTCATGATCCTCGCCATGTCGAACGGCGTGAACCTCACCGACGGTCTCGACGGCCTCGCCACCGGCGCCTCCGTGCTCGTCTTCGGCGCGTACACGTTCATCGGCGTCTGGCAGTTCCAGGAGTCCTGCGCCAACGCGCAGACCCTGACCAACCCGGCCGCCTGCTACGAGGTACGCGACCCGCTCGACCTGGCGGTCGTCTCCTCCGCGCTGATGGGTGCCTGCCTCGGCTTCCTGTGGTGGAACACCTCGCCCGCCAAGATCTTCATGGGTGACACGGGTTCGCTGGCCCTGGGCGGTGCGCTCGCCGGTCTCGCGATCTGCTCCCGCACCGAGCTGCTGCTCGCGCTGCTGGGCGGTCTCTTCGTCCTGATCACCATGTCGGTGGTCATCCAGGTCGGCTCGTTCCGGCTGACCGGAAAGCGCGTCTTCCGGATGGCCCCGCTCCAGCATCACTTCGAGCTGAAGGGCTGGTCCGAGGTACTTGTCGTGGTCCGCTTCTGGATCATTCAGGGCATCTGCGTGATCGTGGGACTTGGCATCTTCTACGCGGGATGGGCAGCGGAAAAGTGACCGACTGGCAGGGCAAGCACGTCACCGTCGCGGGACTCGGCGTCTCCGGCGTCCCGGCGGCCAAGGTGCTGCACGGGCTCGGCGCGGTCGTGACCGTCGTCAACGACGGCGACGACGAGCGGGCCCGGGCGCAGGCCGCGGAGCTTCGGGCGCTCGGCGTCACCGTGCGCCTCGGTGACGGTGCCACCCTGCCCGAGGGCACCGAGCTGATCGTCACCGCGCCCGGCTGGAAGCCCGACAAGCCGCTGTTCGCGGCCGCGGCCGAGGCAGGCGTCCCGGTGTGGGGCGACGTCGAGCTGGCATGGCAGCTGCGCGGGCCCGACGCGGCCCCCTGGCTCGCGGTCACGGGCACCAACGGCAAGACCACGACCGTGCAGATGCTCGCCTCCATCCTGAAGGCCGCGGGCCTGCGCACGGCCGCCGTCGGCAACATCGGGGTCTCGCTGCTGGACGTCGTCCTCGGCGAGGAGCAGTACGACGTTCTGGCCGTGGAGTTGTCGAGCTACCAGCTTCACTGGGCGCCGTCCCTGCGCGCCCACTCCGCCGCGGTGCTCAACCTGGCGCCCGACCACCTGGACTGGCACGGCTCCATGGAGGCGTACGCCGCCGACAAGGGCCGTGTCTACGAGGGCAATCGGGTCGCCTGCGTCTACAACGTCGCCGACAAGGCCACCGAGGACCTGGTGCGCGAGGCGGATGTCGAGGAGGGCTGCCGGGCCATCGGCTTCACGCTGGGCACACCCGCGCCCTCCCAACTCGGCGTCGTGGACGGCATCCTGGTCGACCGTGCCTTCGTCGAGCACCGGCACAAGAACGCGCAGGAACTCGCCGAGGTCTCCGACGTGAACCCGCCGGCCCCGCACAACGTGGCCAACGCCCTCGCCGCCGCCGCCCTCGCGCGCGCCTTCGGGGTGCCCGCCCAGGCCGTACGGGACGGTCTGCGGTCCTTCACCCCGGACGCACACCGCATCGCGCATGTGGCGGACGTGGACGGGGTCGCGTACATCGACGACTCCAAGGCCACCAACACGCATGCCGCGGAAGCCTCGTTGGCGGCGTACGAGTCGATCGTGTGGATCGCGGGCGGCCTCGCCAAGGGCGCCACGTTCGACGAACTGGTCGCTGGGGCCGCGAAGCGGCTGAAGGGTGTGGTGCTCATCGGCGCGGACCGCGCGCTGATCCGTGAAGCCCTCGCGCGACACGCGCCCGAAGTACCCGTCGTCGACCTCGAACGGACCGACACTGGGGCGATGCGTGCGGCTGTGCGGGAGGCACGACGGCTGGCCGGGGCGGGCGACACCGTGTTGCTGGCGCCGGCCTGTGCCTCCATGGACATGTTCGCCAACTACAACCAGCGCGGTGATGCCTTCGCGGAGGCGGTGCGCGAACTCGGCGCCGCCGGCGCCTGACGGCGGGGCTCGGCCACGGCGGGTGCTTCGGGACCCTTTGGAGGGACGCGTGACTCGGATGTGGCCGGGGCGTCGCCGACGGTTTGCGCCGACGACACGGTGCCGCGCCACGGCAGGGAGGTGAGCGTCGATGCCCAGTAGCCGAACAAGCCGTCCGCCCGCCCAGCGCGCCCCCAAGCGGCCCTCCGGCGACCGGCCCTCGCGGGAGAGTCCGGTCGCCCGGCTCGTCACACGGGCGCGGCGCGCCTGGGACCGGCCGCTGACCGCCTACTACCTGATCCTCGGCGGCAGTCTGCTGATCACCGTGCTGGGTCTGGTGATGGTCTACTCGGCCTCGCAGATCACCGCACTGCAGATGTCGCTGCCCGGTTCGTACTTCTTCCGCAAGCAGTTCCTCGCGGCGTCCCTCGGCGCCCTGCTGCTGCTCCTCGCCTCACGGATGCCCGTGAAACTGCACCGGGCGCTGGCCTATCCGATCCTCGCGGGAGCCGTCTTCCTGCTGGTCATGGTGCAGGTGCCGGGGATAGGGGTGGCGGTCAACGGCAACCAGAACTGGATCTCGCTCGGCGGCTCCTTCCAGATCCAGCCCAGTGAGTTCGGCAAGCTCGCCCTCGTGCTGTGGGGAGCCGACCTGATCGCCCGCAAGCAGGACAAGCGGCTGCTCGCGCAGTGGAAGCACATGCTGGTGCCGCTGGTCCCCGTGACGTTCATGCTGCTCGGGCTGATCATGCTGGGCGGGGACATGGGTACGACGATCATCCTCACGGCGATCCTTTTCGGGCTGCTGTGGCTGGCCGGCGCGCCCACGCGGCTGTTCGCCGGGGTGCTGACCGTCGCCCTGGTGCTCGGCGCCATCGCCATCGAGACCAGTCCGCACCGCTTGAACCGGCTCGCCTGTATCGGCGCCACCGACCCGGGACCGAACGACATCTGCTGGCAGGGCGTGCACGGCATCTATGCGCTCGCGTCGGGCGGAATCTTCGGCTCCGGCCTCGGCGCCAGCGTGGAGAAATGGGGCCAACTCCCCGAGGCGCACACCGACTTCATCTTCGCCGTCACCGGTGAGGAACTGGGCCTCGCGGGGACACTGTCGGTGCTCGCCCTGTTCGCGGCTCTAGGCTATGCGGGTATCCGCGTGGCCGGACGCACGGAGGACCCCTTCGTGAGGTATGCCGCGGGAGGCGTGACGACCTGGATCACCGCGCAGGCGGTGATCAACATCGGCGCGGTGCTCGGTCTGCTGCCGATCGCAGGCGTCCCGCTCCCGCTGTTCTCCTACGGAGGATCCGCCCTGCTGCCGACCATGTTCGCCATCGGTCTGCTGATCGCCTTCGCGCGTGACGAGCCCGGTGCGCGGGCGGCGCTTGCGCTGAGGCAACCTCGCTTTGGTAGAAAGCGGGCGGGAGGCTCTGTGTCTGACCGGGGGCCTCGGAGATGGAACACGATGCGACGGCGCGCCTCGGTGGCGCGTTCGTCCGGAGAGCGGTGAATTTCGGTGCATGTCGTACTCGCCGGTGGGGGGACCGCCGGCCACATCGAGCCCGCGCTCGCCCTCGCGGACGCCCTGCGCAGGCAGGATCCGACCGTGGGGATCACGGCCCTGGGCACGGAGCGCGGCCTGGAGACCCGGCTCGTTCCCGAGCGGGGCTATGAGCTCGCGCTGATCCCCGCGGTCCCCCTGCCGCGCAAGCCGACCCCCGAGCTGATCACCGTTCCCGGGCGGCTGCGCGGCACGATCAAGGCGGCCGAGCAGATCCTGGAGCGCACCAAGGCGGACGCCGTCGTCGGTTTCGGCGGCTATGTGGCGTTGCCCGGCTATCTGGCCGCCAAGCGCCTCGGCGTGCCGATCGTGATCCACGAGGCCAATGCGCGGCCCGGCCTGGCCAACAAGATCGGCTCGCGGTACGCGGCCCAGGTCGCCGTCTCCACGCCGGACAGCAAGCTGCGCGGCGCCCGCTACATCGGCATCCCGCTGCGCCGCTCCATCGCCACCCTGGACCGCGCCGCCGTGCGCCCGGAGGCCCGCGCCGCGTTCGGACTCGACCCGAACCTGCCGACGCTGCTGGTGTCCGGCGGTTCGCAGGGCGCACGCCGGCTCAACGAGGTGGTCCAGCAGGTCGCCCCGTACCTCCAGCAGTCCGGCATCCAGATCCTGCACGCGGTCGGCCCCAAGAACGAACTGCCGCAGGTGCACCAGATGCCGGGGATGCCCCCCTATATCCCGGTACCGTACGTGGACCGGATGGACCTCGCGTACGCCGCGGCCGACATGATGCTCTGCCGCGCGGGCGCGATGACCGTCGCCGAGCTGTCCGCCGTCGGGCTCCCGGCCGCGTACGTCCCGCTGCCGATCGGCAACGGCGAACAGCGGCTGAACGCCCAGCCGGTGGTCAAGGCCGGTGGCGGACTGCTGGTCGACGACGCGGAACTGACCCCCGAGTGGGTCCAGCAGAACGTCCTGCCCGTGCTCGCCGATCCGCACCGTCTGTACCAGATGTCCCGTGCCGCCGGCGAGTTCGGCCGCCGGGACGCCGACGACCTGCTCGTCGGCATGGTGTACGAGGCGATCGCCTCGCGCCGGCACCAGTAACGCATGGGCGCGTGAGCCGAAGGGGCACCCCGGTGGGGGTGCCCCCGGCCGAAGGCCGGGGGAGAACCGGGCCAGGAACGAGGAGGGTGCGTGGCCGGACCGACGACCGCCGACCGCGGCAGACGACGGCAGGGGGAGTCCGGCCCGCCCCTGCCGCCCCGGCGCGGGCGACTTCGGCGCCTTCGTATGCTCATCATCCTTTTGCTGGTGGCGGTGTTGGCGAGCGGCGGCGTCATCTGGCTTCTGTACGGCTCCCCGTGGCTGCGCGTTCAGCGGATCTCCGTCTCCGGGACCCGGGTGCTGACCCCGGCGCAGGTGCGCGAGGCGGCCGGCGTGCGGCTCGGCACGCCCCTGATCTCCCTCGACACCGATGTGATCGGGGCTCGTCTGCGCCGGAAACTGCCCCGTCTCGACGCGGTGGACGTCGTCCGTTCCTGGCCCCACGGGATCGGACTGAACGTGACGGAACGTACTCCGGTTCTGCTCATCCGTAACGGCGCGAAGTTCGACGAAGTGGACCGGGAAGGCGTGCGGTTCGCCACGGTGGCGCAGGCCCCGAAGGGCGTCCCCGCACTGGAGCTGGCCCCGCCCCCTTCGGCCGGTCCCCGGCGCTTCGGCACCGACCGGCTGGTGCGCGAGGCGGTCCGCGTCGCCCAGGCCGTCCCGGCCGCCGTCGCCCGTGACACCCGGACCGTCAAGGTCCGTACCTACGACTCCATCTCGCTGGAACTGGGCGACGGCCGGGATGTGCTGTGGGGCAGCGGGGAGAAGGGCCGTGCGAAAGCGGTGACGCTGACGGCGCTGATGAAAGCCGCCCCCCATGCCCGTCACTTCGACGTGAGTGTTCCCACCGCCCCTGCGTCATCGGGGAGTTGACGCACATCAGCGCAGGCCAGCACCCTGGTTGGGCACTGCTACGGCTGATCACATAGGGTGAAAAGAAAAACGGGAGGTTCGGCGTGTTCGTTGTACGTGCGCCACTTGTCGACTTAGTGTCCTGTTCGGAAGAGTCCAAGGAACAGACACACTGGTAACCCTAAACTTCAGGGTGAGGGTTCGGGTCGGCGTTCGGACCGTCCCATTCGGCATCTGCCGTCGGACCGCGGGGCACCCGTGGGGCGACGGCAACGTAATTCGAGGCGAGAGGCCTTCGACGTGGCAGCACCGCAGAACTACCTCGCAGTCATCAAGGTCATCGGTGTCGGCGGCGGTGGTGTCAATGCCATCAACCGGATGATCGAGGTCGGTCTCAAAGGCGTCGAGTTCATCGCCATCAACACCGACGCGCAAGCTCTGTTGATGAGCGACGCCGACGTCAAGCTCGACGTCGGCCGTGAACTCACCCGCGGACTGGGCGCCGGCGCCAACCCGGCCGTCGGCCGCAAGGCCGCCGAGGACCACCGCGAGGAGATCGAGGAGGTCCTCAAGGGGGCCGACATGGTCTTCGTGACGGCCGGTGAAGGCGGCGGCACCGGTACCGGCGGCGCGCCCGTGGTGGCCAACATCGCGCGCTCGCTGGGCGCCCTCACCATCGGCGTGGTCACGCGCCCGTTCACCTTCGAGGGACGGCGCCGTGCCAACCAGGCCGAGGACGGCATCGCCGAGCTCCGCGAAGAGGTCGACACCCTCATCGTCATCCCGAACGACCGGCTGCTGTCCATCTCGGACCGCCAGGTCTCCGTCCTCGACGCCTTCAAGTCGGCGGACCAGGTCCTGCTCTCCGGTGTTCAGGGCATCACCGACCTCATCACCACCCCCGGCCTGATCAACCTGGACTTCGCCGACGTGAAGTCCGTGATGTCCGAGGCCGGTTCCGCCCTCATGGGCATCGGCTCGGCCCGCGGCGACGACCGCGCGGTGGCCGCGGCCGAGATGGCGATCTCCTCGCCGCTGCTCGAAGCGTCCATCGACGGCGCCCGCGGTGTGCTGCTGTCCATCTCCGGCGGCTCCGACCTCGGCCTCTTCGAGATCAACGAGGCCGCCCAGCTGGTGAGCGAGGCCGCGCACCCCGAGGCCAACATCATCTTCGGCGCCGTGATCGACGACGCCCTCGGCGACGAGGTGCGGGTCACCGTGATCGCCGCCGGCTTCGACGGCGGCCAGCCCCCGGCCAAGCGGGAGAACGTCCTCGGCTCGTCCGCGGCGCGGCGCGAGGAGCCCACGCCGGCGCGCCCCGCCGAGAGCCGTCCGTCCTTCGGCTCGCTCGGCAGCGTCACCCCCAAGGAGGCGCCGGAGCCCGCCCCGGAGCCCGTGAGCGAGCTCCCGGTCTCCCCGCCGCCCATCCCGCCGTCGCGGACCTACTCGGACAGCGCGGCCGAGGAGCTGGACGTGCCGGACTTCCTCAAGTGATAGGACAGCGCGACACCGCGAGCGGCGCGCACTTCGCCTTCACCGACCGGTGGGGCGGGGTGAGCGCCGCTCCGTACGAGGAGCTCAATCTCGGCGGTGCGGTCGGCGACGACCCCGAGGCCGTGGGGACCAACCGGGAGCTGGCTGCGAAGTCGCTCGGGCTCGACCCCGCCCGGGTGGTCTGGATGAACCAGGTGCACGGCCGGGACGTGGCCGTGGTCGACGAGCCGTGGGGTGCGAGGCCGGTGCCCGAGGTCGACGCGGTCGTCACCGCACGGCGCGGCCTCGCCCTCGCCGTGCTCACCGCCGACTGCACGCCCGTCCTGCTGGCCGACCCCGTCGCCGGGGTCGTGGCCGCCGTCCATGCGGGCCGGCCCGGCATGGTCGCCGGTGTGGTCCCCGCAGCCGTCCGCGCGATGATGGAACTGGGCGCCGAGCCGTCCAGGATCGTCGCCCGCACGGGACCCGCGGTCTGCGGCCGGTGCTACGAGGTGCCGGAGGCGATGCGCGCCGAGGTGTCCGCCGTCGAGCCGACGGCGCACGCCGAGACGAGCTGGGGCACTCCCGCGGTCGATGTGACCGCCGGCGTGCACGCGCAGCTCGAACGGCTCGGGGTGCGCGACCGGGCGCAGTCGCCGGTGTGCACACTCGAGTCGGGCGATCACTTCTCGTACCGCCGCGACCGTTCCACGGGACGGCTCGCGGGCTATGTCTGGCTGGACTGATGGGGCATGACGGACCGTAAGCAACAAATCTCCGCGAATCTCGCGCAGGTCGAGGAGCGCATTGCGGCCGCCTGCCGGGCCGCCGGGCGCAAGCGGGAGGAGGTGACCCTGATCGTGGTCACCAAGACCTATCCCGCCGGTGATGTGCGGATTCTGTCGGAACTCGGTGTGCGCGACGTCGCCGAGAACCGCGACCAGGACGCGGCGCCCAAGGCGGCGGCATGCTCGGATCTGCCGCTTACCTGGCACTTTGTCGGCCAGTTGCAGACCAACAAGGTGCGCTCCGTGGTCGGTTATGCGGGTCTTGTGCAGTCCGTCGATCGTTCCCGGCTCGTCACGACGCTGTCGAGGGAGGCCGTGCGGGCCGGGCGCGAGGTCGGCTGCCTGATCCAGGTCGCGCTGGACGCGGGCGAGGGCGGGCGAGGGGAGCGGGGCGGAGTGGCGCCCGAGGGAATCGAAGAGTTGGGCGACCTCGTCGCGAACGCCCCGGGACTGCGGCTGGACGGCCTGATGACCGTAGCCCCGCTCACCGGGGAGTATGCGGGGCGTCAACAGGCGGCGTTCGAGCGGTTGATGGATTTGTCGACCGACCTGCGCCGAGCCCATCCGGCTGCAACCATGGTCTCGGCAGGGATGAGTGCGGACCTCGAGCAGGCCGTGGCCGCCGGGGCGACACATGTGCGCGTCGGCACCGCGGTACTCGGAGTCCGCCCCAGGCTCGGGTAACGTCGCCAAGAAGTCGGACCACAGCAGAAAATATGGTCATTACCGCTGATAGGCGGGCGAAACGACCTCGTGGATCGCGGGGACTTGGCAGTCGTCAGCCGATCCACCACAGAGCGGAGGACTCAGAGCATGGCCGGCGCGATGCGCAAGATGGCGGTCTACCTCGGCCTCGTGGAGGACGATGGGTACGACGGCCGGGGATTCGATCCCGACGACGACTTCGAGCCCGAGCTCGACCCGGAACCGGAACGGGACCGCAGGCGGCACGAGCCGTCTCACCAATCGCACCAGGCACTTCAGCCCCAACGGGACGAATCGGTACGAGTGGTGCAGCCGCCGGCGCAGCGCGATCCGGTGTCCCATTCCCCTTCGCTGCCCGCGGAATCCGGGCGTCCCGCCCGGATCGCTCCCGTGGCATCCATCACACAAGAACGTCAGAGCCTGGAGAAGAACGCACCGGTGATCATGCCCAAGGTCGTGTCCGAACGAGAGCCGTACCGGATCACCACGCTTCACCCCCGGACCTACAACGAGGCCCGTACCATCGGGGAACACTTCCGTGAGGGCACGCCGGTGATCATGAATCTGACTGAGATGGACGACACAGATGCGAAGCGACTTGTCGACTTTGCGGCCGGTTTGGTGTTTGGTCTTCACGGCAGCATCGAGCGGGTGACGCAGAAGGTGTTCCTGTTGTCGCCTGCTAACGTCGATGTCACGGCGGAGGACAAGGCCCGCATCGCAGAGGGCGGGTTCTTCAACCAGAGCTGAGACGCACCACCGGAAAAAGGCACGGAACAGGGGAGAGGGAAGCACGGATCATGGGCGTGTTCCTGGAGGTTGTCTACATCGCGCTGATGTGCTTCCTCGTCGTGCTGATTTTCCGGTTGGTCATGGACTACGTCTTCCAGTTCGCCCGCTCATGGCAACCCGGCAAGGCGATGGTGGTCGTTCTGGAGGCCACCTACACTGTCACTGATCCACCGCTGAAGCTTCTGCGGCGGTTCATCCCGCCGCTGCGTCTCGGGGGCGTGGCGCTCGACCTGTCCTTCTTCGTACTGATGATCATCGTCTACATCCTGATCTCCATCGTGGGCAATCTCGCGAGGTGAATGTGGACGATACGGTCTTGCCGACTGCCGATGACTACGTTGAGGTGAAGAGATGCCGTTGACCCCCGAGGACGTGCGGAACAAGCAGTTCACGACCGTCCGCCTCCGAGAAGGCTATGACGAGGACGAGGTCGATGCCTTCCTCGACGAGGTCGAAGCCGAACTGACCCGTCTGCTCCGCGAGAACGAGGATCTGCGCGCCAAGCTGGCCGCCGCGACGCGCGCCGCCGCGCAGAACCAGCAGAACATGCGGAAACCCCCGGAGCCGCAGGACCAGCCGCAGGGGATGCCCCAGCAGGGCATGCGCGGTCCCGGCGCGCCCGTTCCCGCCGGGATATCGGGCCCGCCGCAGCAGCAGATGGGCGGCCCCATGGGTGGCCCGCCCCAGCTGCCGAGCGGTGCCCCGCAGCTGCCTGCCGGCCCCGGCGGCGGTCAGGGTGGTCCCCAGGGGCCCGGCCCGATGGGCCAGGGTCCGATGGGTCAGGGGCCGATGGGGGGTCAGCCCCCGATGCAGCAGCAGATGGGCGGTCCGATGGGCGGCCCCATGGGCGGTCCGATGGGCGGCCCCATGGGCGGTCCGGGCATGCCCGGTCAGGGCCCCGGCGGCGACAGCGCCGCGCGTGTCCTCTCGCTTGCCCAGCAGACCGCCGACCAGGCGATCGCCGAGGCTCGCTCCGAGGCCAACAAGATCGTCGGTGAGGCCCGCAGCCGTGCCGAGGGTCTGGAGCGCGACGCCCGAGCCAAGGCCGACGCCCTGGAGCGGGACGCGCAGGAGAAGCACCGTGTCGCGATGGGCTCCCTGGAGTCCGCCCGCGCCACGCTGGAGCGCAAGGTCGAGGACCTGCGTGGCTTCGAGCGCGAGTACCGCACCCGTCTGAAGTCCTACCTGGAGTCGCAGCTGCGCCAGTTGGAGACCCAGGCAGACGACTCGCTGGCCCCGCCGCGCACCCCGGCCACGGCGTCCCTGCCGTCGCCGTCGGCGCCGTCGATGGCTCCGGCGGGCGCGAGCGCCCCGTCGTACGGCGGCAACCAGACGATGGGTGGTGCCCCGGCTCCGTCCGCTCCGTCCTACGGCGGTCAGCAGCAGATGTCCCCGGCGATGACCCAGCCGATGGCGCCGGTGCGTCCGCAGGGCCCCTCGCCGATGGGCCAGGCTCCCTCGCCGATGCGCGGGTTCCTCATCGACGAGGACGACAACTGACGTCCATGAGTCAGCCGTAGGTGTCGGCAGCCTTTCAGGGCGGGGCCCCGGATCGAGTGATCCGGGGCCCCGCCCTTGTGCTACGCGCGTTCGGGGTTTTTGCCCCAACCGTTCGTCCGTGGGAGCGGTTGTGCGTGCGGACGCAACGCCGAAGGCCCGGGCCCGCCAGGATTTTCCGGCGGGCCCGGGCCTTCGTGTGGGCCGCTACGCCTTGCGCAGGCGGAAGGAGAGGCTCAGGGAGTCGTCGGTGAACGGCTCCCCGTAGGTGTCGTCCGCCTCGCCCTGGGCGAACTCCGTGGCGAGGACCTCGTCGGCGATCAGACCCGAGTGTTCGGTCAGGGCCGCGATGACCGCGGTGTCCGTCGAGGTCCAGCGGAGCGCGATGCGGTCGGCCACGTCGAGGCCGCTGTTCTTGCGGGCCTCCTGGATCAGCCGGATCGCGTCACGGGCGAGGCCCGCCTGCCGCAGCTCCTCGGTGATCTCCAGGTCGAGGGCGACCGTCGCGCCGGAGTCGGACGCCACCGACCAGCCCTCGCGCGGGGTCTCCGTGATGATCACCTCGTCGGGAGCGAGGGTGACCGTCTCGCCGTCGACCTCCACCGCCGCGGTGCCCTCGCGCAGCGCCAGGGACAGGGCCGCCGCGTCGGCGTTCGCGATCGCCTTGGCCACGTCCTGGACGCGCTTGCCGAAACGCTTGCCCAGCGCGCGGAAGTTCGCCTTCGCCGTCGTGTCGACCAGGCTGCCGCCGACCTCGCTCAGCGAGGCGAGACCCTCGACGTTCAGCTCCTCGGTGATCTGCGTGTGCAGCTCCCGGTCCAGCGTCTCGAAGCCGGCCGCCGCGACCAGCGCGCGGGACAGCGGCTGACGCGTCTTGACGCCCGACTCCGCGCGCGTGGCGCGGCCCAGCTCGACGAGCCGGCGCACCAGCACCATCTGGCGGGACAGCTCCGGGTCGATCGCGGACAGGTCCGCCTCGGGCCAGGCGGACAGGTGCACCGACTCCGGGGCGGCCGGGGTCACCGGCACGACCAGGTCCTGCCAGACCCGCTCGGTGATGAACGGGGTGATCGGGGCCATCAGCTTCGTGACCGTCTCGATGACCTCGTGCAGGGTGCGCAGCGCGGCCTTGTCGCCCTGCCAGAAGCGGCGGCGGGAACGGCGGACGTACCAGTTCGACAGGTCGTCGACGAACGCGGACAGCAGCTTGCCGGCGCGCTGGGTGTCGTAGCTCTCCAGGGCCTCGGTCACCTGGTCGGTGAGCGCGTGCAGCTCGGAGAGCAGCCAGCGGTCCAGGACCGGGCGGTCGGCGGGCGCCGGGTCGGCCTCGCCGGGGGCCCAGCCCGACGTGCGGGCGTACAGGGCCTGGAAGGCGACCGTGTTCCAGTACGTCAGCAGCGTCTTGCGGACGACCTCCTGGATCGTGCCGTGGCCCACCCGCCGGGCCGCCCAGGGGGAGCCGCCCGCGGCCATGAACCAGCGGACCGCGTCCGCGCCGTGCTGGTCCATGAGCGGGATCGGCTGAAGGATGTTGCCCAGGTGCTTGGACATCTTGCGGCCGTCCTCGGCGAGGATGTGGCCGAGGCAGACGACGTTCTCGTACGACGACTGGCCGAAGACCAGCGTGCCGACCGCCATCAGCGTGTAGAACCAGCCGCGGGTCTGGTCGATGGCCTCGGAGATGAACTGCGCCGGGTAGCGCGACTCGAACAGTTCCTTGTTCTTGTAGGGGTAGCCCCACTGCGCGAACGGCATCGAGCCCGAGTCGTACCAGGCGTCGATGACCTCCGGCACCCGGGTGGCCGTCTTGCCGCACTGCGGGCAGGCGAAGGTGACCTCGTCGATGAACGGGCGGTGCGGGTCGAGGCCGGACTGATCGGTGCCGGTCAGCTCGGTCAGCTCCGCGCGGGAGCCCACGACCGTGAGGTGGTCGTCCTCGCAGCGCCAGATCGGCAGCGGGGTGCCCCAGTAGCGGTTGCGCGACAGCGCCCAGTCGATGTTGTTGTTCAGCCAGTCGCCGTACCGGCCGTGCTTGACCGTGTCCGGGTACCAGTTGGTCTTCTCGTTCTCCTGGAGCAGACGGTCCTTGATGGCGGTGGTGCGGATGTACCAGGACGGCTGCGCGTAGTAGAGGAGCGCGGTGTGGCAGCGCCAGCAGTGCGGGTAGCTGTGCTCGTAGGGGATGTGCTTGAAGAGCAGGCCCCGCTGCTGGAGGTCCTCGGTGAGCTTTTCGTCCGCCTTCTTGAAGAAGACGCCGCCGACCAGCGGGACGTCCTCCTCGAAGGTGCCGTCCGGCCGGACCGGGTTGACCACCGGCAGGCCGTATGCGCGGCAGACCTTGAGGTCGTCCTCACCGAAGGCGGGGGACTGGTGCACCAGACCCGTGCCGTCCTCGGTGGTGACGTAGTCGGCGTTGACCACGTAGTGGGCGGGCTCGGGGAACTCCACCAGCTCGAAAGGACGTTGATACGTCCAGCGCTCCATCTCGGCGCCGGTGAAGGTCTGGCCCGTGGTCTCCCAGCCCTCGCCGAGAGCCTTGCCGACGAGCGGCTCGGCGACGACGAGCTTCTCCTCGCCGTCGGTCGCGACGACGTAGGTGACCTCGGGGTGCGCGGCGACCGCGGTGTTGGAGACCAGCGTCCAGGGGGTCGTCGTCCACACCAGGAGCGCGGCCTGTCCGGCCAGCGGACCGGAGGTGAGCGGGAAACGGACATAGACCGAGGGGTCCACGACCGTCTCATAGCCCTGCGCCAGCTCGTGGTCCGACAGACCGGTGCCGCAGCGGGGGCACCAGGGGGCGACGCGGTGGTCCTGGACCAGCAGCCCCTTGTTGAAGATCTCCTTCAGGGACCACCAGACGGACTCCATGTACTCGGGGTCCATCGTCCGGTAGGCGTCGTCCAGGTCGACCCAGTAGCCCATGCGGGTCGTCAGCTCGGCGAAGGCGTCGGTGTGGCGGGTCACCGACTCGCGGCACTTGGCGTTGAACTCGGCGATGCCGTAGGCCTCGATGTCCTGCTTGCCGCTGAAGCCGAGTTCCTTCTCGACCGCCAGCTCCACCGGAAGGCCGTGGCAGTCCCAGCCGGCCTTGCGGCCCACGTGGTACCCGCGCATGGTGCGGAAGCGCGGGAAGACGTCCTTGAAGACGCGGGCCTCGATGTGGTGGGCACCCGGCATGCCGTTGGCCGTGGGCGGGCCCTCGTAGAACACCCATTCGGGGCGGCCCTCGGACTGCTCCAGGCTCTTGGCAAAGATCTTCTGCTCGCGCCAGAAGTCGAGCACGGCGTGCTCGAGTGCGGGCAGGTCGACCTGGGCGGGCACCTGGCGGTACTGCGTCATGGATCTTCCTCCGGCGGACGTGCTGCCTTCCGTCGGAGGGACGAGAGCCGGGAATTCGGTGAATTCTCCGTACGCCGTGTGCGGCGCGCTCCCGCGGTACCACCCTCCTTGGCTCCCCGGTGCGCCCTACGCTCCGGCGAGCCCCCTCATTGGGGTCGCGATGCCGGTTCTACCGGCCCTGGGCGGTCCGTGGGCGGACCACGGTCCAAGGCTTTCTTCCGGCGGCTCCGGGGTGATCTTCACGTCGCGCTCGCCCCCGGGCTTCCACCGTCCCCGGGTCGCTCTGGGCTGCGTACGCCGCTACTCGTCCCCATCCACGCTTTTCGCTCCGCCCAGTGTACGGCGCCGCACGCAAGGCGGCCGACCGGTTTTGCTCCTTCGGGAGCCGGGGCTGGCGAAGGGCGCCGGATGACCCGAATGGGGAGGTGGCGGTCCCCGGATTCCGGCGCTCCGGTCCCGGCGGATTACCGGGCGGAGAGCTGGGCACAACGGATGCAGGCTCGTCGCGCGGCACGCGCGTGGCGGGCGAATCGCTGGCGTGCCCCGTTGCCGCGGGCCAGAAGTCGATTTATCGTCCCAGCACGATTCGCGCGCAAGATCACAATATGTGAAGGGGCCGCGGCCATGGTGGCGAAAAAGACCGCCGTACAGCAGTCGGCGTCCGTTGGATCCACGGCTGTGGCTGCCTCCGGCGGTGTGGCGGCCAGGGAAGTGAACGGCAGGCAGAACACTCGCAGCGCAACGGTGAGGCGTACGGCCAAGCCGGTGAAGGCGATCCGTGCGGCTGCCGCCGGGGCCGGCCGCACGGGCGCGGCCGCCGCGAGCCCGGGGACCGCCGGGAGCTCGACGGCCGCGCGAAGGCCGGCGACCGAGGAGTCGGCCGCCGGGGTAACGGCTCGCAGTGAGGCGGCGGGCATCGCCAAGAGGGCTTCGACGGAGGCGACCAGGGCTTCGGCGGCGGGGGCCGCGGGGCGGCCGGCCACGGCGAAGACCCGTACCACCGGGCCCGCCGCCGGGAAGACCGGAGCCATGAGGACGGGCACCACGAAGCCGGGCGGCATGAAGGCCGCCCGCGGGACGGCCTCCACGGGGAAGTCCGCCGAGGGGACGGCTGCCGCAGGCGGGGCCGGTGAGGAGAAGACCGTTTCGGGGAGGACGGCGGCAGGGAAGGCGGGCTCCTCCGGGAAGGCGGCGGTCGGGAGGACCGCTGCCGGCAAGGCCGCCGAGGGGGAGAGGGTCGCCGGGAAAGCCGCCGCCGGGGAGGCGCCCGAGACGGCGGCTGTCAGGAAGAGGGCTGCCAGGAAGACGGCTGAAAAGAAGACCGCTGAAAAGAGGACGGCTGTACGGAAGACGGCGGACAAGAAGCCGGCGGGCGAGGGGGCTGCGGGCAAGAAGACGGCGGCCGAGAGGGCGGCCGCCGGGAAGCCGGCGGGCGAGGGGGCCGCGGGCAAGAAGACGGCAGCCAAGGGGGCCGCCGGGAAGACGGCAGCCAAGGGGGCCGCCGGGAAGACGGCAGCCAAGGGAGCGGCCGGGAAGACGGTGGCCAAGAAGTCCGTGGCCAAGAGGGCGGTGGCCGAGAAGGCCGTGCCCGGCGAGACGGCGGCCGGGAAGAAGACCGCGACCGGGGTGTCCGCCGTGGAGACGGCCGCGAGGAAGGCGGCCGAGGAGACGGTCACGAAGGAGGCGCGTGCCGCGAAGGGGACGCGCGCCGCGAAGGGAGCGCGCGCCACGAAGGCCGTGGCCGGAAAAGCGCCTCCCCCGAAGGAGGCGACGGGGTCACGGAAGGCGTCCCCGAAGAGGGCGGCCCAGGAAGCGGCCGCCTCCGCCCGGACGGAAGCGGCCGGGGAGAAAGGCGGTCCCGAGCGACCGGCGGCGAGGAAGGCCACCGCCGGCAAGAGGGCGGCGGCGCCCCGCGCGGCCACCGGAGAGGCGACGACGAAGGCCGTCGCCCGGAAGACTGCGTCCGGCGTCGCCACCGAGCGGGCGGTGACCGAGACGGTCGTGGACGTGGACAAGAAGGCGGTGGCCGAGGCGGCCGCCACCGGGAGGAAGGCCCCGGCCGGGGCCGGCCCCGGCAAGAGCGCCGCTGTGAAGCGCGGCGCCACGAAGAGCACGCTCACACAGAGTGCGACCAAGAAGAGCACGACCAAGAAGGCGGGCGCGGGCAAGGCCGCGAAGCAGACGGGAGCCATGACGGTGGTTGCGAAGAAGACTCCGGGCACGGCCACGGCGGCGACCGCCCCCTCGGCGGTCCCCAAGGCACGGCTCGCGGCGGCCGAGCCCGGTGAACTGGCGGTGCGCCCCGGCGAGGCCCCGTGGACCCCCGAGGAGGTCGCCGAGGCACGCGCGGAGCTGGAAAGCGACGCGACACGTCTGCGCGGCGAGATCGACGCCTGCGAGCAGGCGCTGGTCGGCCTGATGCGGGACTCGGGTGACGGGGCCGGCGACGACCAGGCCGACACCGGCACCAAGAACATCACGCGCGAGCACGAGATGGCGCTCGCCGCCAACGCACGCGAAATGCTCGAACAGACCGAGCGGGCCCTGGACCGCCTGGACGCCGGCACCTACGGACTGTGCGAGCACTGCGGCAACCCCATCGGCAAGGCCCGTATGCAGGCATTCCCGCGCGCCACGCTCTGCGTGGAGTGCAAGCAGAAGCAGGAACGCCGCTGATGGCGCCTCCTGGACATCGGGTCGGGCCGGGACGTGCCGTAGTCTCGTCCTCAGTCAGGTACCTAGGTTGAGGGATTCACGTGGCAGAGGCGGAGCGCATCATCGGTACGCCGGACATCCCAGACGCGGCAGAGGGCGCCGGGGCGCGGACGCCGGGAGCCGGCGCCGCCGAGGCCCCCCGGCGCAGGCGCCGGATGGCGGTCCTGTTCGCGGTCGCCGCCCTCGCCTACGTCCTCGACCTCGTCAGCAAGCTGGTCGTCGTCGCCAAGCTGGAGCACCACGCCCCGATCCGGATCGTCGGGGACTGGCTGCGACTGGAGGCGATCCGCAACGCGGGCGCCGCCTTCGGCTTCGGCCAGGCCTTCACCGTGATCTTCACGTTGATCGCCGCCGCCGTGATCGTGGTGATCGCCCGGCTTGCCCGCAAGCTCTACAGCCTGCCCTGGGCGATCGCGCTCGGGCTGCTGCTCGGCGGCGCGCTCGGCAACCTCACCGACCGGCTCTTCCGTTCGCCGGGTGTCTTCGAGGGCGCGGTGGTCGACTTCATCGCGCCCAAGGGATTCGCCGTGTTCAACCTCGCCGACTCGGCGATCGTCTGCGGCGGCATCCTGATCGTGCTGCTGTCCTTCCGCGGCCTCGACCCGGACGGAACGGTCCACAAGGGCTGACCCAGGACCCGCTCGGGGCTTTCCCCGGGGCCCCCGCCCGGACCCCCGCCGGGAGTCTCGTACGGCGCTGTCGGACCCGTCCGGCATACTCGACGGGTGAGTACCCTTCCCGAGATCCGTACCCTGCCCGTGCCCGACGGCCTGGAGGGCGAGCGCGTCGACGCCGCCATCTCCCGGATGTTCGGCTTCTCCCGTACGAAGGCGGCGGAGCTGGCCGCGGCGGGCAAGGTGCAGGTCGACGGCACTGTGGTCGGCAAGTCGGAGCGGGTGCACGGCGGCGCCTGGCTCGAGGTGGAGATGCCGCAGGCACCCGCGCCGGTGCAGGTGGTCGCCGAGCCGGTCGAGGGCATGGAGATCGTGCACGACGACGAGGACGTGGTCGTCATCGTCAAGCCGATCGGTGTGGCCGCGCACCCGTCGCCCGGCTGGTCGGGCCCCACCGTGATCGGCGGCCTCGCCGCCGCCGGGTACCGCATCTCGACCTCGGGCGCCGCCGAGCGCCAGGGCATCGTGCACCGCCTCGACGTCGGCACGTCGGGCCTGATGGTGGTGGCCAAGTCGGAGCACGCGTACACGTTGCTCAAGCGCCAGTTCAAGGAGCGCACGGTCGACAAGCGCTACCACACCCTCGTCCAGGGCCATCCCGACCCGACCAGCGGCACCATCGACGCGCCCATCGGCCGCCACCCGAACCACGACTACAAGTGGGCGGTCACGGCCGACGGCAAGCCCTCCATCACGCACTACGACCTGATCGAGGCGTTCCGCTCGGCCTCTCTGCTCGACGTCAAGCTGGAGACCGGGCGCACTCATCAGATCCGCGTCCACATGGCCGCCCACCGCCACCCGTGCGTCGGCGACCTGACCTACGGCGCGGACCCCACCATCGCAAAGCGGCTCGGCCTGACCCGGCAGTGGCTGCACGCGGTGCGCCTCGGCTTCGAGCACCCGGCGGACGGACGGTGGGTGGAGTTCGAGAGCGCCTACCCCCCCGACCTGCAGAAGGCGCTGGACAAGGTGCGCGAGGAGAGCTGGGCGTGAGTGCCTCGTTCGTGGTGCGCCTCGCCGAGGACCCCGCCGACCGCGAGGCGTGCTTCGCGGTCCGCAAGGAGGTCTTCGTCCGCGAGCAGGGCGTCCCCGAGGACATCGAGTACGACGCCTACGACGCCGACGCCGTCCATGTGCTCGCGGTACGGCAGGACGGGGTGCCGCTCGGCACGGGCCGGCTGCTGTACGGGGAGGCGGCCGCGGCGAAGACCGGCGGCGACCCGTTCGTGGGTTCCCTGGGGCGGCTCGCGGTGACCCGGGAGGCCCGTGGTCTGGGCGTCGGCGCGGCGCTGGTGCGGGCGATCGAGGACGCCGCACGCATGCGGGGGCTGACCGCGGTCGACCTGCACGCGCAGACCCATGCCCTGCGCTTCTACGAACGGCTCGGCTATGCGGCGTACGGCGCGGAGTTCCCCGACGCCGGGATACCGCACCGGGCGATGCGACGGCCTGTGTGACCTGGGCCGCAGGGGGCACGGGGGGGGGGGGTGCCTCTATGTCTTTCGTCAAGCGAGGCGTGGGGTTCTGGGTTCGTAGAAAGTGCCGTCGCGGAGGATCGCGAACAGCACGTTGATCCGTTGGCGGGCCAGGCGGAGAAGTGCCTGGGTGTGGGTCTTCCCGCGGGCCCGGCATTTGTCGTAGTAGGTGCGGGAGGCGGGATCGTGCAGCGCGGCGAACGCCGACAGGAACATCGCGCGTTTCAGTTGCCGGTTGCCGCCTCGTGGCGCGTGTTCGCCGTGGATCGAGGTCCCCGATGACTTGGTCGTCGGGGCGAGGCCGGCGTAGGAGGCCAGGTGGGCAGCGGTGGGGAAGCTGGTGCCGTCGCCGACGGTGACCAGCAAGGTGGCGGCGGTCCTGACCGCGACCCCCGGAATCGAGGTCAGGACCGCGGAAAGAGGGTGAGCCTCCAGCAGCAGTCCGATCTGCGCTTCCAGGGCTCGTCGCTGTTCGTGGACGGCCGCGAGCGAACGGGCCAGGGACGGGATCACCAGGTCGAGGGTGCCGGTGCCCGGGACCACGACGGTCTGCTCGTCGAGTGCATCGAACACCTCGTCGATCAGCCGCTGGGCCATGCGCGGAGCCTTGGGCCGGATCACCTCAACCAGCTTGCGGCGTCCGGCTTTCCGCAGGGCGGCTGGGGATCCGTAGCGTTCCAGCAGCCAGGTCACGGCGGGGTGGTCCAGGCGCGGGCCCAGGACGCGCTCCAGGCTGGGGTGGAACTGGGTGAGCAGGCCGCGTATCCGGTTCGAGGTGCGAGTCGCCTCGGCCGCGAGATCCTGGTCGAAGCCCACCAGCACGGTCAACTCGGCGGTGATCTCGTCGGTCAGTTCCAACGAGCGCAGGGTGTGCGGCATGGTCCGTGCGGCGTCCGCGATCACCGCGGCGTCCTTCGCGTCGGTCTTCGCCTCGCCCGGGTAGAGATCGGCGATCCGCCTCATGGACAAGCCGGGCAGGTAGGCGACCTTGCAGCCGGCGGCCCGGGCGACCGTCAGGGGCAGGGCTCCGATCGAGGCGGGCTGATCCACGATCACCAGCACGGTGCCGAACTTCGCGGCCAGCTTGTCGAAGACGGCCCGCAGCTTTGGCTCGCTGTTAGGCAGCTGCCTGTCGAAGACCTTCTTCCCGGCCGGGGTCAGCCCGTGCCCGTGATGGGCGCTCTTGCCGACGTCCAGGCCGAGGAAGACGCCCACGTCGTCGATGTCGTCCAACCGATCCTCCTGAACGGGGCTCATGCGGTGCTGGCCAGGGCGTTGGCGTCGTATGCGCGCATCCACGTTATGCAGACCTGCCGCCCGCAACGGTCAGGCATTGCGCCAGGCCAGGCGGTAGTCGGACCTCTCATCAGCGTCTCCAACGGCGCCTCCCAGGCCCGGTGACACCACCCCCCGGGTCATCCGTTCGACAGGGGGGAACAGTCATGCCGGGCCCGGAGGCCAGCGGTCCTCTTGCAGGACCGCGGAAAACATAACGGGGGGGGGAATGAGTGACACAGCAGGCTTGAAGTCCGCTGTGTGAACGTCGAACCTCCCGGAGTGCTGACCGTGGACCAGCTGGCCCTGTTGCTCCTGCTGTTGCTCGGGGCCGTGGTGAGCGTCCCTGTCGGCGACCGGCTGGGGCTGCCCGCCCCGGTGCTGATGACGCTGGTCGGAATCGCGCTCGCCCTGCCCGGTTTCGTGCCCAATGTGAACATCCCGCCGCAGCTGATCCTGCCCGCGCTGCTGCCGCCGCTGCTGTACGCGGCGGTGCGCCGGACCTCGTGGCGGCAGTTCACGGCCAACAAACGGCCGATCTTCCTGCTGGCCGTGGCGCTGGTGTTCGTCACCACCCTCTGCGTGGCGGCCGTCGCGCACACCGTGGTGCCGGGTCTGCCGATCGCGGCCGCGGTCGCGCTCGGCGCGGTGGTCGCGCCGCCCGACCCGGTCGCGGCGACCGCTGTGGCGGGGCAGCTCGGACTGCCCCGCCGGCTGGTGTCGATCCTGGAGGGCGAGGGCCTGTTCAACGACGTCACGGCGATCGTGCTGTACCACGTCGCGATCGCTGCCGTCGTCACCGGGACCTTCTCCCTGCCGCGGGCCCTGCTGGAACTGGCGCTCTCCGCGGTCGTCGCGCTGGCCGTCGGTCTCGCCCTCGGCTGGGTCGCCAACAAGCTGATCGGCCTGCTGGAGGACGCCACCCTGCAGGTGGGCCTGACGCTGCTGGTCCCGTACGCCTCCTATGTCCTGGCCGAGGAACTGCACGGCTCCGGTGTGCTGGCCGTGCTGGTCACCGCGCTGTTCCTGGCGGAGTACGCCGGCGACCCCGACGACGTGCTGATGCGCCTGGCCGGACACACGTTCTGGGACGTGGTGGACACTCTGGTCACCGGGGTCGCGTTCGGGCTGATCGGGCTGGAGCTGCACCATGCCATCCGGACCGCGTCCGGGCGGT
Organism: Streptomyces glomeratus; assembly: GCF_021462825.1. Lineage (GTDB taxonomy): Bacteria > Actinomycetota > Actinomycetes > Streptomycetales > Streptomycetaceae > Streptomyces > Streptomyces glomeratus. The sequence continues at coordinate 93,047 of NZ_JAKEEB010000008.1, forward strand.
GGGGCCAGATGCTCGGCTGGGCCGCCGCGATCGTTGCCGTCGTGGTGCTCGTACGGCTTCTGTGGCTGCTGCCCGCGACATGGCTGACCAAGCGCCTGCACGCCCTGCGGGACTACGACGAGGAGATCCCCGTGTCATGGCGGGAGACCGTCGTGATGTGGTGGTCGGGGATGCGGGGCGTGGCCTCGGTGGCGCTGGCCCTGGCCATCCCCTTGAACATGGACGACGGATCGCGCTTCCCCGACCGGGACGAGATCGTCTTCATCGCCTTCGGGGTGATCATGGCGACCCTGGTCCTCCAGGGGCTGACGCTGCCGTGGCTGGTGAGGAGGCTGGGGGTGCGCGCCGACACGGTGAGCGAGAAGGAGTTCGAACGGAAGCTGGCGATCCGTGCGGCCAAGGCGGCGAAGCGACGGCTGAGGGAGATCGAGGAGGTCGAGGAGCTGCCGGAGGAGCTGTCCGAGCAGCTGCTGCGGCGGGCGTTCGACATCGGTGCGCGCATCAGCCCCGACCTGGGGGACGAGGAGCGGCGCGAGGCGCACCAGCAGCGTGCCCGCCGCCTCAAGCGGCTGCGCAGGATCCAGCAGGAGATGCTGAGCGCGGCGCGGCACGAGGTGCTCGCGGCACGCAGCGAGCCGGGGGCGGACCCCGAGATCGTCGACCGGGTGCTGCGCCACCTGGACGTACGCAGTCTGCGCTGACACCGCCGCATCCCTCCGGGACCGGGCGCCGTCCCTCCGGGACCAGGCGCCGCATCCCTCCGGGACCGGCCGCGGCGGCCCGCGGGGCGGACCGCGCGGGGACCCGGCGGGTGCAACGCCTCGGCCACCCGACCCAACCCGGCGCAATGGCAACCGCCCATCGGCTCCCCGCCTTTGTACGATCGGATCATGGCGCGCAACGTGGTGATCAGCGGTGGCGGCACGGGAATCGGGCTGGCGGCGGCGCGGGCCTTCGCCGCGGACGGGGACCGCGTGCTGCTCCTCGGGCGGCGGGCGGAGGTGCTTCGGCAGGCCGAAGTGCCCGGGGCGCTCACCTACGCGGCCGATCTGAGCGATCCGCACGCCGTGCGCGGGGTCGCCCGGTATGTGGCGGACGCGCTCGGCACCGTCGACGTCCTCGTCAACAGCGCGGGCGGTGCGGGGAACCTGGAGCCCCCGGACGGGACGGAGGACCCGCTCGGCGCGATCGCGCACACCTGGACCGTCAACTTCCGCCTCAACGTGCTCACCGCGGCCCTGCTCACGGAGGCGCTGCGCGACCGGCTCGCCTCGCCCGGCGGGCGCGTGCTGTTCCTCAGCTCCATCGCCGCCTACCGCGGCTCCGGCAGCGGGGCGTATGCCGCGTCCAAGGCCGCGCTGCACCCGTACGCCTTCGACCTGGCCCGGCAGCTGGGGCCCCGCGGTGTCACGGTGAACGTGGTCGCGCCCGGCTATGTCGAGAACACCGGGTTCTTCGGCGACGCGATGGACCCGGCGCGGCGCGACCGGCTCGTCGCCGAGACCTCGACCGGCCGTGCCGGTACGCCCGGTGACATCGCCCAGACCCTGCACTGGCTGGCGTCACCCGGCGCCCGGCACATCACCGCCCAGGTCATCCAGGTCAACGGCGGAGCCGAGCGGGGGCACTGACGGGCCTGGGACTCAGCCCCGGCCCGTCCGCGGCGACTCGTAGGCCTTGCGCAGCCGGTCCTCGGGCGGCTCGTGCGTTCCGCGGGCCGGGCCGTCGGGCGCCTCGTGTCCGCCGCGGGCCGCGCCCTCGGCCCGCGCGTGGTCCCTCCTGCTCGGCGGGGGGACGGCGCTCGCCGTGTTGACCCGGGGCAGCGCGTAGGGATGCTCCTCGTTCAGCCAGCGGATCATCTGCTCGCGGACGGTGACCCGCACGGTCCAGATGTCGTCCGCGTCCTTGGCTGTCACCAGTGCCCGCACCTGCAGGGTGTTGGGCGTGGTGTCGGTGACCTGGAGGCCGTAGGCACGGCCGTCCCAGGCCGGGCACTCGCGCAGGATGTCGCGGAGCTTGTCGCGCATCGCCTCGACGGGCGCGCAGTGGTCGACGTGGAAGTAGACGATGCCGGTCATCTGGGCGCCGCCGCGCGACCAGTTCTCGAACGGCTGCGAGGTGAAGTACGACACCGGCATGGTGATCCGGCGCTCGTCCCATGTCCGTACCGTCAGGTACGTCAGGGTGATCTCCTCGACGGTGCCCCACTCCCCGTTCACCACGACCGTGTCGCCGATCCGGACCATGTCGCCGAACGCTATCTGCAATCCGGCGAAGAGGTTGGAGAGCGTGGACTGCGCGGCGACACCGGCGACGATGCCGAGGATGCCGGCCGAGGCCAGCAGCGAGGCGCCGGCCGTCCGCATCGCCGGGAACGTCAGCAGCATCGCGCTGGCCGCCACCACCCCCACGACCGCCGACACCACCCGCATGATCAGCGACACCTGGGTGCGCACGCGCCGGACCCGGGCCGGGTCGCGATGGGCGCGGGCGTAGCGGGAGTACGACGTCTCGACGACGGCGCTCGCGATACGGATCACCAGCCAGGCGGCGGAACCGATGAGGACGAGCGTCAGGGTGCGTCCGACGGCGACGCGATGGGCCTCGAGGAGCTTCGCCTGGTCGTAGGACCCTCTCAGCAGGGCCGCGCACAGAACGAGCTGGTAGGGGATGCGGCCGCGACGGAGCAAGCCCCACAGGGGAGTCTCGGGGTGCCCGGCGTTCGCCCTGCGCAGCAGGCGGTCCGTGGCCCACCCCACGAGCACGGTGAGCACGACCGAGCCACCGACGACGATCACCGGGCGCAGTACGTTCTCCATGCCTTCGAACGTAACCGCCTGGCGGCATCCTGAACCTGTGTCCCGGATCTCACGGAGAACCCACTGGTCACAGTGGTGTCCATGCCGGCTGGCACCATGGGTCCATGAACATCATCCTCTTCCACTCGACGTACGGACCGCGGCCCGCGGTCCGGGCCGCCGCCGACCGGCTGCGTGCCGCCGGGCACGAGGTGTGGACCCCCGACCTGTTCGGGGGCCGCACCTTCGAGACGGTCGAGGAGGGCATGGCCTTCAACGACGAGATCGGCAAGGAGGAGCTGCTGAAGCGGGCGGTCCTGGCCGCCGCGCCGTACTCGGAGCGAGGAGTGGTGTACGCGGGGTTCTCGCTCGGCGCGTCCATCGCGCAGACCCTGGCGCTCGGCGACAGGAACGCGCGCGGCCTCCTGCTGCTGCACGGCACGTCGGACATCGCGCCGAGCGCCCAGGTGGACGAGCTGCCGGTGCAGCTGCATGTCGCCGAGCCGGACCCGTTCGAGACGGACGACTGGCTGAGCGCCTGGTATCTGCAGATGCGCAGAGCGGGCGCGGACGTCGAGATCTACCGGTACGCGGGTGCCGGTCACCTCTACACCGACCCCGAGCTGCCGGACTACGACGAGGAGGCGGCCGAGGCCACCTGGCGGGTGGCGCTCGGCTTCCTCGACAGTCTGTAGCAGGGTCCCGTTACACCGGGTCGTAGGTCCTCTCGACCTTCTGGGTGCCGCTGCGGGTGCGGTACGAACGCGCCCAGCTGGAGGTGGCGTTCGCGTTCGTGCGGTCGGACAGGACGTAGTAGTCCATCTGCGCGCGGTCGGCGGTGATGTCCAGGACGCCATAGCCGTGGCGGTCGGTGTCCACCCAGTGCACATGCCGGTTGGCGGCGCGGATGAGCGGCGAGGCGACCGAGGAGACGGTGCCCTCGGGGACCTTCACGATGTCGTCGAGGTTGTCGGAGGTCACCGACGTGACGACGAACTCGGTGGCCGCCGACACCGACAGCGGGTACGTGCCCGCGTCCACCGGAACGTCGTTGGCCCATGCCATGTGGATGTCACCCGTCAGGAAGACGGTGTTGCCGATGGCGTTGGAGCGCAGGTGGCTCAGCAGTTCGCGGCGGTCGTCGGTGTAGCCGTCCCACTGGTCGGTGTTGGCGGCGATGCCCTCCTGCGGCAGCCCGAGCAGCTTCGCGAGCGGCTTGAACAGGTCGGCGGAGAGGGAGCCGAAGGAGAACGGCGAGATCATCACGGAGTTGCCGACCAGCCGCCACTTGGTGTCGGAGGCCTTCAAGCCGGCCTTCAGCCAGTCGAGCTGGGCGCGCCCCGTGATCGTGCGGTTCGGGTCGTCGACCGAGCCGCTGGCAGTGGCCGCCTGCTGGGAGCGGAAGGAGCGCAGATCCAGCAGGGACAGGTCGGCGAGCTTGCCGAAGCGCAGCCGCCGGTAGGTGGTGCCGGCGACCGCCGGGCGGACCGGCATCCACTCGAAGTAGGCCTGCCTGGCGGCGGCCTGACGGGCCGTCCAGGTGCCCTCGGCGCCCTCGGTGTGGTTGACCGCGCCGCCCGACCAGGCGTTGTCGGCGAACTCGTGGTCGTCCCAGATCGCGATGACCGGGGCCTTCAGATGCAGTGCCTGAAGGTCGGGGTCCGTCTTGTACTTGGCGTGCCGGGTGCGGTAGTCGGCGAGGGTGAGGATCTCGTTCGCGGGCGCGTGGGGGCGCACGACCTTGCCCCGGGCCGCGTACTCGCCGGACTTGTACTCGTAGATGTAGTCGCCGAGATGCAGCCAGGCGTCCAGGTCGTTGCGGGCCGCGAGGTGGCGGTAGGCGGAGAAGTAGCCGGCCTCCCAGTTGGCGCAGGAGACCACGCCGAAGCGCAGGCCGGGGACGGCGGCGTCGGCCGCCGGCGCGGTGCGGGTACGCGCCACCGGGGAGTCGGTGCCGCCGGCCGAGAATCGGAACCAGTAGTCGGTGGCCGGTTCCAGGCCCCGGATGTCGGCCTTGACGGTGTGGTCGGAGGCGGCCGTCGCGGTGGTGGAGCCCTTGGCGACGATGGTGGCGAACGCCTTGTCCCTGGCGACGACCCAGCTCACCTCGGTGTCCGGACCGAGCCCGGAGCCGGGTATCGCCTCCGGGGTGGGGGTCACGCGGGTCCACAGCAGCACGCCGTCGGGCAGCGGGTCACCGGAGGCGACACCGTGCAGGAAGGCGGGGGCGTCCGTGGCGGCGCGGGCCGGAAGCGCGGCGGCCAGCGGGCCCGCCAGGACAGCGGTCGCCGCCGCGGCCTTGACGACCGTACGGCGGCGGGGCGAGAGCGAGTTGAGGCCCTGGGACGCCTCGGATGATCTGTATCGACTGGTCACGACCGATCAGGTTACTGAGCGGTATGCGCCAGAGCGGGCGAACTCCGAAAGTTCGCCCGCTCTTCATGCGGAGGCAGGATTGCCCGTTGGCGTCAGCCCTTGAGAGCCGCGCCCACCACCCTGTCGAAGTCGGCCACCGTCAGCAGCGGGGTGCCCTGGTTGTCGGCGGTGAGCTTCTTGCCGTCCATGACGAAGCCCGGAGTGCCCGTCACGCCGTCCTTGTTGGTGTCGAAGGTCTTCGACATGGCCATCGCCCAGGCGTCGTAGGTGCCCTTCTTGACCGCGTCCTGGAACTTCGCGTTGCCCTTCAGCGCGGGGACCGTGTCGGCGACCTTGATGAGGTAGCTGTCGTCCTTGAACGTGTCGGTCTGCTCGTTCGGGTGCCACTTCGCCGAGTAGAGGGCGCCCTTGTACTCGAGGAACGCCTCCGGGCTGACGTTGAGCGCGGCACCGAGGGCGCTCAGCGCGTTCTTGGAGCCGACGCCGTTGTCGTGGCCGTCGAGGAACGTGGCCCCGATGTACTGGATCTTGAACTTGCCGTCGTCGATGTCCTTCTTCACCGTCGTGCCGACCGTCTGCTCGAACTGGGCGCAGACCGGGCAGCGCGGGTCCTCGTAGATCTTCAGGGTCTTCTTGGCGGTGTCCTTGCCGATGACGACCGTGGTGCCGTCGGTGCCCGTCGTGTTGGCCGGGGCGACGACCTTGGCGTCCTTCAGGCCCTCCCAGTAGCTGGGCTTGTTGGCCTGGACGACGGCGTAGCCTATGCCGCCGGCCGCGGCCAGCACGGCCACGACCGAGGCGGCCACGATGATCTGCCGCTTGGCCTTGTCACGCTTGGCCTGCCGCTCGCGCTCCACGCGCAGCCGCTCCCGGGCCGCCGTCTTCGCCGCCTGGCTGTTCCGCTTGCTCATATTGGTGATCTCCATGTGGGACGCGCACATGTCGTACGCGGGATACGTGTGGGGGACTCGTCGTGCTCAGGTGCCGCCGCTCAGCTGAGGGCGAGGGCGGGGGAGCACGGCGGTCCACGCCGTCCCAGGGAGTGCACGAGGAGCCGGTCGCGGGCGGCGGCGGCCGGCCGGGGGGCCGGTCGCGGCAGCCGGCGGACCGGGGACACCCGTACGGCGACGGCGGCCGCCGCCAGCAGCAGCGGCCGGAAGGTGGTCGCGGCGACCGCGCGCAGCAGCTGGGCCAGAGCCCGCTCGCCCCGGCGCAGCCAGACGGCGGCCAGCAGGCCCACGCAGACGTGCGCGGCGAGCAGCAGCCAGGCGGCGGCCGGACCGGCCTGTGCGAGGAGCGCCTCGGGGCGGCCGGGGGCGCCGGTCACCTGGGCCAGCGGAGTCCCCACGGTGCCGCCCCGGCACAGCACGTCGAAGCCGAACGCGTGCAGGGGGCCTGCGACCGGGCCGCCCGCCCTTCCGTAGCAGGCGTCCTGGCCGGTGGTGAACACCGTGTCCGCGGCCAGCTCCAGCGGGATCAGCAGGGCCGCGATCCGGCCGAAGCCGCGCTCGCGGCCCGCCAGCGCGAACGCGGTGACGAACACGCCGGTGGCCACCGAGGCCACGGTCGCCACCGGCAGCGGGGCCCTGGACAACAGGACGTGCGACGCGGTGCTGAGCGTCACGACGACGGCCGTGAACAGCGCCGCGCGCACGGCTCTGAACTGGGTCCCGGATATGTCCATAGCGAAGGAAGAGTCTGTCACGCGGGTGGGTAAGCGGCCCCTAAAGGGTGCCTGTGCGTGCGCGAAGGTTACAGCCCCGGGATCCGTCCGTTGCGGAACAGGTCCACGAAGATCTGGTGGTCGGCACGCGCGCGTGCCCCGTACGTGTGGGCGAAGTCCACCAGCAGCTCGGGGAAGCCGGCCTCGTCGGCGGCGATCGCCGCATCGATGGCCCGCTCCGTCGAGAAGGGCACCAGGGACTCGCCGGACTGGTCGTCCGCCGCCGCGTGCATCGTGGCCGTGGCGCGGCCGAGGTCGGCGACCACCGAGGCGATCTCCTCCGGGTCGTCGATGTCGCCCCAGTCCAGGTCCACGGCGTACGGCGACACCTCGGCGACCAGCTGGCCCGTGCCGTCCAGCTCGGTCCAGCCCAGCCAGGGGTCGGCGTGCGCCTGCAGGGCGCGCTGGGAGATCACCGTGCGGTGGCCCTCGTGCTGGAAGTACTCCGCGATCGCCGGGTCCGTGATGTGCCGGGAGACGGCCGGGGTCTGGGCCTGCTTGATGTAGATCACGACGTCGTTCTCCAGGGCGTCGCTGTGGCCCTCCAGGAGGATGTTGTACGACGGCAGGCCCGCCGACCCGATGCCGATGCCCCGCCGGCCCACGACGTCCTTCACCCGGTAGGAGTCCGGGCGGGCCAGCGAGGAGTCGGGCAGTGTCTCCAGGTAGACGTCGAAGGCGGCCAGCACCTTGTAGCGGGTGGCCGCGTCCAGCTCGATGGAGCCGCCGCCGGGCGCGAAGCGGCGCTCGAAGTCGCGGATCTCGGTCATCGAGTCGAGCAGCCCGAAGCGGGTCAGCGAGCGGGCGTCGCGCAGCGCGTCCAGGAGCGGGCCCTGGGCGGTGTCCAGGGTGAAGGGCGGCACCTCGTCGCTCTTGGCGCCGGTCGCGAGGGCGTGGACGCGCTCGCGGTAGGCCGCCGCGTAGACCCGGACCAGCTCGCTGATCTGCTCGTCGCCGAGCGCCTTGGCGTACCCGATCAGCGCCATGGAGGCGGCGAAGCGCTTCAGATCCCAGGTGAAGGGCCCGACGTACGCCTCGTCGAAGTCGTTCACGTTGAAGATCAGGCGGCCCGTGGAGTCCATGTACGTGCCGAAGTTCTCGGCGTGCAGATCGCCGTGGATCCACACGCGCGAGGTGCGGTCGTCCAGGTACGGGCCGCCGCGCTTCTCGGCGTCGAGGTCGTGGTAGTAGAGGCACGCCGTGCCCCGGTAGAACGCGAAGGCGGAGGCCGCCATCTTGCGGAACTTCACGCGGAACGCGGCCGGGTCGGCGGCGAGCAGCTCGCCGAAGGCGGTGTCGAAGACGGCGAGGATCTCCTCGCCGCGTTGCTCGGCGCTGAGCTGCGAAACCGACATCGCGGGGTGCCTCCAGGTGCAGGTGGTGCGTGACGTGTGGGACCGGATCGTCCGTTCCCTTCCAACGGACGACGGTACGCGGAAAGTGCCCGCGCCCCGTACGCGGACGCGGGCGCCGGGGCCCGTGTCCTTCGCTCCGGGGCACGGATACTCGGTCCGTTTCCCTCCGGATGAAGGTACGCGGGGAAGCCCGCCGGGTGTCAGTCCCGAGGCATAGACTTCGACGCTGTCCCCCCAGACCGTCCGCAGCCGGTCGGACGCCCGTCGACCATCGTTCGCCTTGGAGGCCGCAGCCGTGTCAAAGCCGCCGTTCACGCACCTGCACGTCCACACCCAGTACTCGCTGCTGGACGGTGCCGCGCGGCTGAAGGACATGTTCGAGGCGTGCAACGAGATGGGCATGACCCACATCGCCATGTCCGACCACGGCAACCTCCACGGGGCGTACGACTTCTTCCACTCCGCGAAGAAGGCCGGAATCACCCCGATCATCGGCATCGAGGCGTACGTCGCCCCCGAGTCCCGGCGCAACAAGCGCAAGATCCTCTGGGGCCAGCCGCACCAGAAGCGGGACGACATCTCCGGTTCCGGCGGTTACACCCACAAGACGATGTGGGCGGTGAACAAGACGGGCCTGCACAACCTCTTCCGCCTGTCCTCGGACGCGTACGCCGAGGGCTGGCTCCAGAAGTGGCCCCGGATGGACAAGGAGACCATCGCGCAGTGGTCCGAGGGGATCGTGGCCTCCACCGGCTGCCCCTCCGGCGAGGTGCAGACCCGGCTGCGGCTCGGCCACTTCGACGAGGCCCTGAAGGCCGCCGCCGAGTACCAGGACATCTTCGGCAAGGACAAGTACTTCCTGGAGCTGATGGACCACGGCATCGAGATCGAGCGCCGGGTCCGTGACGGCCTGCTGGAGATCGGCCGGAAGCTCGGAATCCCCCCGCTGGTCACCAACGACTCGCACTACACCTACGCGCACGAGGCGGGCGCCCACGACGCCCTGCTGTGCATCCAGACCGGCAAGAACCTCTCTGACCCCGACCGCTTCAAGTTCGACGGCACCGGTTACTACCTGAAGTCAACGGACGAGATGTACGCCATCGACTCCTCGGACGCCTGGCAGGAGGGCTGCGCCAACACGCTCCTCGTCGCCGAGATGGTGGACACCACCGGCATGTTCGAGAAGCGCGACCTCATGCCCAAGTTCGACATCCCCGAGGGCTACACCGAGGTCACCTGGTTCCAGGAGGAGGTCCGCCGCGGCATGGAGCGCCGCTATCCGGGCGGCATCCCCGAGGACCGCCAGAAGCAGGCCGAGTACGAGATGGACGTCATCATCTCGATGGGCTTCCCGGGCTACTTCCTCGTGGTCGCCGACTTCATCATGTGGGCCAAGAAGCAGGGCATCGCGGTCGGCCCCGGCCGAGGCTCCGCGGCCGGCTCGATCGTCGCCTACGCCATGGGCATCACCGACCTCGACCCCATCCCGCACGGCCTGATCTTCGAGCGGTTCCTGAACCCCGAGCGCATCTCCATGCCCGATGTCGACATCGACTTCGACGAGCGCCGGCGCGTCGAGGTGATCCGGTACGTGACGGAGAAGTACGGCGCCGACAAGGTCGCCATGATCGGCACCTACGGCACCATCAAGGCAAAGAACGCGATCAAGGACTCCGCGCGCGTGCTGGGCTACCCGTACGCGATGGGCGACCGCATCACCAAGGCCATGCCCGCCGACGTCCTCGGCAAGGGCATCCCGCTGTCCGGCATCACCGACCCGAACCACCCGCGCTACTCGGAGGCGGGCGAGGTGCGCGGGATGTACGAGAACGAGCCGGACGTGAAGAAGGTCATCGACACCGCCAAGGGCGTCGAGGGCCTGGTCCGCCAGATGGGTGTGCACGCGGCCGGCGTGATCATGTCCAGCGAGACCATCACCGAGCACGTCCCCGTCTGGGTCCGGCACACCGACGGCGTGACCATCACCCAGTGGGACTACCCGAGCTGTGAGTCGCTCGGCCTGCTGAAGATGGACTTCCTCGGTCTGCGCAACCTGACGATCATGGACGACGCCGTCAAGATGGTGAAGTCCAACAAGGGCGCCGACATCGACCTGCTGGGCCTCCCGCTGGACGATCCCAAGACCTTCGAACTGCTCCAGCGCGGCGACACCCTCGGCGTCTTCCAGTTCGACGGCGGCCCCATGCGCTCCCTGCTGCGCCTGATGAAGCCGGACAACTTCGAAGACATCTCCGCCGTGTCGGCCCTGTACCGCCCGGGCCCGATGGGCATGAACTCCCACACCAACTACGCGCTGCGCAAGAACGGCCAGCAGGAGATCACGCCGATCCACCCGGAGCTGGAGGAGCCGCTCAAGGAGGTCCTGGACGTCACCTACGGCCTGATCGTCTACCAGGAGCAGGTGCAGAAGGCCGCCCAGATCATCGCCGGGTACTCGCTCGGCGAGGCCGACATCCTCCGCCGCGTGATGGGCAAGAAGAAGCCCGAGGAACTGGCGAAGAACTTCACCATCTTCCAGGCGGGCGCCCGCAAGAACGGCTACAGCGACGAGGCCATCCAGGCGCTGTGGGACGTGCTGGTCCCGTTCGCCGGCTACGCGTTCAACAAGGCCCACTCGGCGGCGTACGGGCTGGTCTCCTACTGGACCGCCTATCTCAAGGCGAACCACCCCGCCGAGTACATGGCCGCGCTGCTCACCTCGGTCAAGGACGACAAGGACAAGTCGGCCGTCTATCTGAACGAGTGCCGGCGCATGGGCATCAAGGTGCTCCCGCCGAACGTCAACGAGTCGGAGGCGAACTTCGCCGCGCAGGGCGACGACGTGATCCTCTTCGGCCTCTCCGCCGTGCGCAACGTCGGCACGAACGTCGTCGAGTCGATCATCAAGTGCCGCAAGGCCAAGGGGAAGTACACGTCCTTCCCGGACTACCTCGACAAGGTCGAGGCGGTGGTCTGCAACAAGCGCACCACGGAATCGCTGATCAAGGCGGGCGCCTTCGACACGATGGGGCACACCCGCAAGGGCCTCACCGCGCAGTACGAGCCGATGATCGACAACGTGGTGGCGGTCAAGCGCAAGGAGGCCGAGGGCCAGTTCGACCTCTTCGGCGGCATGGGGGAGGAGCAGACCAGCGAGCCGGGCTTCGGTCTGGACGTCACCTTCACCGACGAGGAGTGGGACAAGACCTATCTGCTCGCCCAGGAGCGGGAGATGCTCGGTCTCTATGTCTCCGACCACCCGCTCTTCGGCCTGGAGCACGTGCTGTCCGACAAGGCCGACGCGGGCATCTCCCAGCTCACCGGGGGCGAGCACGCGGACGGTGCGGTCGTCACCATCGGCGGCATCATCTCGGGCCTTCAGCGCAAGATGACCAAGCAGGGCAACGCCTGGGCGATCGCCACGGTCGAGGACCTCGCGGGCTCGATCGAGTGCATGTTCTTCCCGGCGACCTATCAGCTGGTGTCGACCCAACTCGTCGAGGACGCCGTGGTGTTCGTCAAGGGCCGCCTCGACAAGCGCGAGGACGTACCGCGGCTGGTCGCGATGGAACTGACGGTCCCGGACCTGTCCAACGCGGGCACCAACGCGCCCGTGGTGCTCACCATCCCCGCGGTGAAGGTCACCCCGCCGATGGTCAGCCGCCTCGGCGAGATCCTCAGCCAGCACAAGGGCGACAGCGAGGTGCGCATCAAACTCCAGGGCCCGCGCAAGACGACGGTCCTTCGGCTGGACCGCCATCGCGTCAAGCCGGACCCCGCGCTCTACGGCGACCTGAAGGTCCTGCTCGGACCCTCCTGCCTGGCGGGCTGACCGTTCGCAACGACGGCGTACGCGGAGGGCGCACCCAGCAAAGGGTGCGCCCCACTGTGCGTATCCGGGCTCCCCTGACCACGTGGGGCCTCAGGCGCCCTGATACGGGCTTCAGTTGTGGCCGAAGCTCTGCTTCTTCTTCCGGGCGACCTCCGTGGGGCTGCCCTGCACCTGGGCTATCGGGGACTCGTGCGTCTCCGAGGACCGCTGCCCCTGCTCGTGTGCCTGCTCGGCCTTGGAGGAGCGGTTCTGCGGGCCCGCCTGCTTGCGGTTCTTGTTCTTGGCCATGGTGATCTGCCTCCTGTGGGGGATCTGAGGGCCAGAGTCGGGACCAGATTCACATAGCCTGACAACGGGCGCATGTCGGATAATTACCCTGCGTGACAACGCCTGTTCGTGCACAGGTGTCCCGATCCGCCACGCCGAAGATCGAGTTCGGGCCGTTAACCTCCGCGCGGTCGGGCAGACTCGAAGCAAGCCCGAAGCAAACTCCCGGAAAGAGGGTGGATCGCGTGGACCGCTGCATCGTCCTGGTGGACGCCGGGTATCTGCTGGGGGCTGCCGCCAGCCTGCTCGCCGGGGAGCCCTCGAGGTCCCGGATCACCGTCGACCACGCCGCCCTCATCCAGGGGCTGCGCGAGCGTGCCGAGTCCGACACGGAACGGCCCCTGCTGCGCATCTACTGGTTCGACGGCGCCCCCGACCGGGTCCCGCAGCCCGAACACCGCAGGCTGCGTGTGATGCCCCGGGTGACCGTGCGGCTGGGCGCACTGACCCGCAGCGACGGGCGGTGGGCGCAGAAGGGCGTCGACGCCGCGATGCACGCCGAGCTGACCGAGCTGGCCCGCAACCGCGCCTGCTCCGACGTCGTGCTCGTCACCGGCGACGGTGATCTGCTGCCGGGCATGATGGCCGCCAAGGAGCACGGGGTCGCGGTGCACCTGTGGGCCGTGCAGGCCGCGGACGGCGACTACAACCAGTCCGAGGACCTGGTCGCCGAGGCCGACGAGCGGAGGGTGCTCGACCGTGCCTGGATCGTCCAGGCCGTGCGCGCCAAGGAGCAGGGCGGGGTGTGCGCGCCGCCGCCGGTCCCGCGTCCGGAGATCGCCGCGATCCTGTCCGCGCCGCTGCCGGAATCGGCACTCGCGGCGACGGACGGGCCCGCCCGGGAGCCGGACCACATCGCGGCGGCCGCGTCGCGCAACGGCACCCAGGAGCGGGTGGCGGCGCCCAAGGGCGTGCCGACGCCGAAAGACCTGGCCGCGCTGCGGGCGCCCGGGCCGCAGACCGCGCAGCCGCCCGCCGGAGCGACGCTGCGCTGGTCGTCGGACAAGGGATGGGTGGACCGGCCGGTCGCGGCCGAGTCGCCGGAGGCCGCCTCCCTGCCCACGCTGGCCCAGCTGACGACCGCGGAGCAGCGGTGGGCCGACCGGGAGGAGGACATCACCACGGTCGGCGGCGATCCCTACGAGGTCGGGCAGGTGTTCGCCCGGCGCTGGATCGGGCGCCTCGCCGAGCCCTCCCATCTGCAGAAGCTCTCGGGCATGTACCCGCGGGTGCCGCACCGCATCGACGGGGAACTGCTGCGCTACGCGGCACGCTTCGGCCTGCTCGCGCACAAGGACGACCAGATCGACGAGCACGACCGGTACGCGATCCGGGCGGGATTCTGGCGGGAGATCGACCAGCGCACGACGGCGGAGCACGCGCCGGCCGGAGAGTAGCCCACGGGACATCGGCCGGGCCCCGAGGGCCGCCCGGCGTCCGCCACCCCTTACCCTCGTCCTTTGTGAGTACGCGCACCGCACAGGCACAACGGCAGGGTGGCGATGTCGTGTGCGCCGTGCGCGGGCTGACCAAGACCTACCCGGCGGTGCGAGGCCGGCGCGGTGCGCCCGGGACGCCCGAGGTGCGGGCCACCGACGACGTACGGCTGGACGTGCGGCGCGGGGAGGTCTTCGGGCTGCTCGGGCCGAACGGCGCCGGCAAGTCCACCCTGGTCCGCCAGCTGACCGGGCTGATGCGGCCCGACCGCGGCAGCGTCGAGATCCTCGGCCACGACATCGTGCGCCACCCGGAGCGGGCGGCACGGATCCTCGCCTACCTGGGGCAGGAGTCCACCGCCCTCGACGAGCTGACCGTCTCCCTCGCCGCCGAGACCACCGGGCGGCTGCGCGGCCTCGAACTGCGGCAGGCCCGTACGGAGCGGGACGCGGTGCTCGAGGAGCTGGGGCTCACGCCGATCGCCGGACGCCCGCTGAAGAAGCTCTCCGGTGGCCAGCGCCGTCTCGCCTGCTTCGCCGCCGCCCTCATGGGGGAGCGGCCACTGCTCGTGCTCGACGAGCCGACCACCGGGATGGATCCCGTCGCGCGGCGCGCCGTGTGGGCGGCCGTCGACCGGCGGAGGGCCGAGCGCGGGACGACCGTGCTGCTGGTCACCCACAACGTCATCGAGGCCGAGACCGTCCTCGACCGGGTCGCCGTCCTGGACCGGGGGCGGGTCATCGCCTGTGACACCCCGGCCGGGCTCAAGGAGCGGGTCGCGGGCGAGGTACGGGTCGAACTCGTGTGGCGCGAACAGGCACCGCTGGAGGTCCCCGAGGTGGCGGCGCTGCGTGCCCGCGCCGTCGAGTCCGGACGCCGCTGGTCGCTGCGCATGGCCCCGGAGGAGGCCCGCGCCGCCGTCGCCACCGTCACCGGGGGTGCCGCCTTCGCGGCCCTCGACGACTTCACCCTGGCCACCCCCAGCCTGGAGGATGTCTATCTGGCGCTCGGCGGCAGCACCCAGGGCCTGGTGAAGGCATGAGCATCCGGGGCGCCGGAGCCGTATGCGGCGGAAGGGGCGCCGTGTCCGCGGTGGACGGGGCGGCGGCAGCAACGAAGAGGAGCAGCACGACGTGAGTGTCGCACCCGCCGAGGTTCTGCCCGGCGTCCGGGCGGCGGAGGGCGGCGCCGGCGGCGAGGCCGCCCTGGGGCCGCGGGCCCGGTTGTGGCCGTCGCTCGCCGCCGTGTACCGGGCGCAGCTCTCCCGGGCGCGCATCGCGCGGATCCCCCTGCTGTTCGTGGCGACCTTCCAGTCGATCGGCATCATGATCATGATGCGCGGGGTCGTGGACGGCGGCGGCGACGCCCGGTCCGTGGTCGCCGGGGCGTCCGTGCTGGTGGTCGCATACGTCGGTCTCAATCTGCTGGCGCAGTACTTCGGCCAGCTGCGCGGCAGCGGCGGGCTCGACCACTACGCGACGCTGCCGGTGCCGGCCGCCGCGGTGGTGCTGGGAGCGGCGGGTGCCTACGCGTCGTTCACCGTGCCCGGAACCGTGTTGACGGCCGTCTTCGGCTGCGCCCTGTTCGGGCTGCCGCTCGCCCATCTATGGGTGCTGGCCGCGGTGATCCCGCTCTCCGGCGCCGCCCTGTCCGGCCTCGGCGCCGCCCTCGGGCTGCTCGCGCCACGCCCCGAACTGGCGACTCTGCTCGGGCAGTTGGGCATGTCGGCGGCGCTGCTGCTGGGGGTGCTGCCGGCCCACCGGATGCCGGAGGCCATCCAGGTCGTACGGGATCTGCTGCCTTCCACGTACGGGGTCGAGGCGTTTGCGCGGACCTTCGGGGGGCACCCGGACTGGCCGTCCGTCCTCGGTGACCTGGCCGTGTGCGCCGCGGTCGGGGCGGCCTCGCTGGCCCTGGCCACCTGGGCCTACCGCCGGGCGGCCGTCCGGTGACGCGGCAGACATACACGACTGGCAGGATGTGAAGGTGACCGCTCCGTTGACTCCGCCTCCGCCGCCGCATGAACAGCCCCCGCACTCCCCGCACGACGGGTGGCAAGCCGTGTCCGTCCCGCCCGGCGCGGGTCCCGCTCCGCACGGCGCCACGGCCGCCTTCGGCGCGGACGGACCCGGTGTGAAGACGGAGCTGCGGGAGGCCGCCGTGATCACGGTGGGCGTCGCGCTCGCCGGGCTGCTGCTCGGGGTGCTGTGGTCGTGGCTGGCGCCGCGTGTGCCGCTGGTGGGAGACGTGGTCGACAACGCCTGGGTGGTCTACCTCAAGGACACCGAGGGGGAGCAGGCCATCGGGGTGGACGGGACGTTCACGCTGCTCGCGCTCGCGTTCGGGCTGCTCAGCGCACTGGTCGTCTTCCTGGTGCGCAAGCGGGGCGGGGTGCCGCTGGTCGTGGCGCTCGCCCTCGGCGGGCTGCTCGGCTCCCTGCTCGCGTGGCGGTTGGGCGTCTGGCTGGGGCCCACCGGGAACGTGCTCGCGCACGCCAAGGCCGTGGGCAAGGGCGTGACGTTCTCCGCGCCGCTGAAGCTCGGCGCGAAGGGGGCGCTGCTGACCTGGCCGGTGGCCGCGCTGGTGGTGCACCTCGGCCTGACGGCGCTGTTCGGTCCCCGGGACCCGGACCCCTACGCGACGCCGTACGGCCCGCCCGCACCGCCGGCGGCGTAGGCCGTCCGCGGGGCGCGGCCGTGAGCCGTCGGAATGCCCCCCTCGGGGGCGCCGGAGCAGCCGTGTGAGGCTGCCCGGCGCCTGGTAGGGGCGTGGTCACGCCGGACGGTGGCCGTGATTAGCGTGACCCTTCTTCATGCGCCATTTGCGCTTGCGTGTCCTCTTCGACATATGTCCGTACTAGCCGAGGACGGGCTGTTCGTCGAGTGGTCAGGCCCGGCCGATGGGAGCCAGCGTCGCCTCCGTGAGCGCGGCCAGGTCGGTCGGGGACACCTCCACCTCCAGGCCGCGGCGCCCCGCCGAGACGCAGATCGTCGCGTGCGACGACGCCGACGCGTCCAGGACCGTGCGCAGCTTCTTGCGCTGACCCAGGGGGGAGATGCCGCCGCGCACGTATCCCGTCGTGCGTTCCGCCAGCGCCGGGTCCGCCATCGCCGCCCGCTTGCCGCCCACCGCCGTCGCCAGCGCCTTCAGATCCAGGGAGCCCGCCACCGGGACCACTCCGACCACCAGCGCGCCGTCCACGTCGGCCACCAGTGTCTTGAAGACCCGGTCGGGGGAGACCCCCATCGCCTCGGCCGCCTCCTCGCCGAAGGAGGGGTGTGACGGGTCGTGGTCGTAGGAGTGGACCGTGAAGTCCACGCCCGCGGCCGTCAGCGCCACCGTCGCCGGAGTACCGCCCGCCCGTCGCCCACCCGCCCTGTTCGCATGCGCTTCGCGCGCCCCGCTTTCCTGCTGCTTCTTCGCCTTCTTCGCCATCCCGGCCTGTTCCTCGAAAAGTCGTACGTCAGTTCAGACTCGTCGGAGCCCGTGTGAGGTCCGACGCGGGCAAGGACGGCAGATTACGGATGATCGCGGTCTCCGCGCGCAGGAGTTTCAGCTCGTCCCGCAGGCGCGAGGCGGTGTCCGGGGCCTGGAGCAGCCGCTGTTTCGTCGGCGTGTCCAGCATCACCGCGGCCGCCACCAGGTAGGACACCACCGCCGGTTCGTCCGGCAGGTCCGCGCCCGTCGACAGGGATCTCTCCCGCGCTCCCGCGAGCCGCTTCTGGTACTGGCGGAACGCCCGCAGCACACCCTCGGCGAGGGCACCCGCCTCGTCGCCCGGTTCCTCGGGCAGCTCTTCCAGCTCGGCCGTCAGAAAGGGGCCCGACGCGTCCACCGAGAGCAGCCGGACCCGGGTCGTACCCGTCGCGAGCACCTCGAAGCCACCGTCGGCCCGCTCCCGGATCGTCGCGGCGTCCGCGATGCAGCCCACCCCGTGGAACGCCTTGGCCGGGTCGGAGCCGAAGCCCGCGGCCGGTCCGCGCTCGGGCAGGGCCGTCGGGTCCGGCATGCCCGGCGCGCTCGGCGCCACCTCGTGGCCGTCGCGGATGGCGACGACCGCGAAACGGCGCGGTTCGTCCTCAGGAGTCTTCAGCAGGGTGTTCATCAGGGCGCGATAGCGCTCCTCGAAGACGTTCAGCGGGAGCACGAGCCCCGGGAACAGCACCGAGTTCAGTGGGAAGAGCGGGAGCCGGACGGTGGTCACGACCGGAAAGCCTAATGGTCGTGGGCGGGAACGCGTCCGGCGAGTTCACTCCGTGGGAGAAACGGCCTCGCCGAAGGGACGGCTCTCGCCGCCGCCATCTGCCCGCGGACGTCGTCGCGCAGCTCCAGGAAGCGGCCCAGTGGATCGCCGGAGGCCCGGTCCCAGGGGAACGAGGTGGCGTACGGCCCGATGAGGCGCAGTTGCGTCCATGCGTCCTGCCGGCGCTCCAGTGCGACCAGGACGTAGGTGAGCAGGTTGCGGACCTCCGCGGGCCGCGGATCGGCGGGCGTGTACCGCGACGACAGGGCGATCGCCCGGTCCGCCGCCGCGTCCAGCCGGTCGCGGGACACCACCGCTCCGCCGCCGTCCGTGAGATACGCGTAGGCGGCGCGCAGGGGCAGCGTCTGCACCAGGGAGCCGGGCGGCGCGTCCTGCGCGGCGGTCTCCGCCAAGTCGAAGCACTCGCCGTGCGAGCCGTGCCAGACCGCCGACAGATAGGCGAGGGCCGCGACATGGCAGCCGTAGTGGTGCGGGGAGCGGCGCACCGCCTCGCCCCACAGCCGTTCGAACTCGGTGTGGTCCGGGTCGACGCCGCGCGCGTGGTCGAGCGCCACCCGCCAGGGCACCGGGTCCCGGGGATCGCCTTCGGCGGCCGCCCTGATCAACGGGCCTGCCTCGCGCAGCACTTCGACGCGGGCCGGTGACTGCCAGCCGCGGGCCACCGCCAGCTCCGCCTTGACCAGCAGTGCGTCCGGGTCGTCCGGGGCGGTGGCGCACCAGTGCGCGAACCACTCACCGCGGGAGCGCGCGAAGGTGGCGAGCAGCGTCACATACCGGTCGCGGTCCTCCCACTCACCGGCCTTGCGGGTGGCCGCGAGCAGCTCGGCCGCCGGACGGTGATCGCCGAGCCCCGCCGCCACCAGGGCGGGGGCCAGGCGCTCGTCGGGCGCGTCGAGCAGGACCTCGCCGTCCGGGGGCAGCCCGTCGGAGAGGCGGGGGGACGTACATGCCATCCGGGCCCTACGGATGAACGCGTGCAGCAGTGCCATGGTGTCGACCATTGAAAAGGCGCAGGTCGGGGCCGCGCCAGCACGAATGGGTAACCCGGTTTCAGTTGTACTCCCAACGGTCAAGAGTAGGCAAAGGGTTACTGTTTCGTCGTTGTTGAGGGCCTCCGCAGGGCTGTGGGGCCGCGGGGCCGGTCCCGCCACGGCGTACGCGCTCAGCTGCGCCGCAGCAACCGGGTCGCCCCCGCCGCGACCGTCGTCGCCAGGATCCAGCCGAGCAGGATGACCACCGCCGACAGCCACTGCCACGGCCCGCTCAGCTGCCACTGGCCCGCCTGGCCGAGGTCGATGACCGGCAGCAGCAGGTCCAGGGCGAACAGGGAGGGGTTCCACGCCGGATGCCCGTCCTTGTTGACCGGCGGATGGCTCGCGTGCGCGAAGGCGAGCGAGGTCGCCGCCCAGAGCACCGCCATCCACACCGCCGCACGGCCGGGGCGGTAGCCGTAGGCGACCGTCCAGTCCTGTGCGTACCCCCACAGCTTGGCTGCGAGCGGCAGTGTCTCGCGGCGCCGCCGCTGCTTCGCGAGCAGCACCTCACGCGCGTCCTCGTCCTCCCCGGAGTTGCGCAGTACGGCCGCGAGCCGCTCGTAGGGCTCGGGGTTGTACTCGGCGGTGGCCGCCGCCACCCACTCCAGGCGCCGCGCGAGCGGGAAGGCGTCCTGCGGGACGAGGTTCTCGTAGGCGAAGCCGCCCATGTGCAGGTTGCCCGGCCCCGGCCAGCTGGTCCACCGGTCGACCAGGTTCACGATCCGCGCCCCCGACAGGACCACCTTGCCGCGCTCGGGCCGCTCGCCCAGGAAACGGAGCTCGGGCGTCTGCAGCCGGAGCAGTGACAGCTCCTGGTCGTCGTCGAGGGCGAACCGTGCCCGGTCCAGGTCGACCGCGTCCCCGAACCGCCCGTCGTCCAGCCGGACCCCGCCCCGGCACTCGAACGGCTGCACCCGCGTGCCGCGCGCGGGCGTCGTACCGCTGGTCAGCAGCGGATTGCCGACACCCGCGGGGGTCAGATACAGCGTCCGCTCCACCGTCAGCTGCGGGGCGTTCAGCGCCAGCCGGGTGTACGGGTTGGCCAGCCGGGCGCCGCGCAGGCTCAGCGAGACGCCGACCGTGGCGCTGCGCAGGCTCAGCTCGCCGTGCGACTCCAGCATCTCGGCCTGGAGGTCCTGTCCGACGTTCAGCCCGTCCGCGGTGATCGAGCGGCCGCGCCGGTCCCGGTAGACGACGGCCTGGTTGAGCAGCAGGTCGGTGCCGATGTGTGCGTCGGTGAGCCGGACACCGCCCTGGAAGCGGCAGCGCGGCAGATGCAGATCGCCCTCCGTGTGCACCCGCGCCGCCTCCAGGCGCGGCACCGAGCAGTCCACCAGCCGCAGGGTCGTGAAGTGGGCCTCGGGCAGCAGGACCTCCTTCTCGAACCGGCAGCCGTTCAGCTCCACGAAGGGGACGATCGTGCCGCCCGCCAGGTCCAGCGTGTCGAGGATCTGCACACCGGTCAGCTTGAGCGCGGACACGCGCCCCGCCAGCGCGGGCGGGCCGTCCAGCAGCAGCCAGGCCACGATGCGCGCCCGCACACTGCGCTCGGGCCCCCAGGGGTGGCCGCCGTGCGGATCGTCCACGACGGCGTCCCCGCCGCGCAGGTCGTACACGCTGCCGTTGCGGAAGGCCTGCCACATGCCCGCCTCCGTGGCGGTCAGGTCGTCCGGCAGGTCCCCGGCGCGGACGCCGGCACCCTCGTTCACGGTGCTCCCTCCCTCCCCGGCTACTCGTGAGTTTCGTACGACCGTTCATGCCCGTTGTGTGAGGGGCCGAACGCTAGCGGTGAAGGTGATCTTCCGGGTGCCGTATCAGCCATCGGATCCGGCCACCGCCGGGGGGCCTCGGCGGCCCCCAAACCACCCGATCCGGCCATCACCCACTCGGCGAGCGATGCACCGCCGGGCCGGGCGAGAGAAGCCCCGGCGCACCGTGCCGGCCCTCATCGCCGCGCCGACACGCCGACGTCCCGGGGCCTCGACACGTGCCTGAGCCGCCCGGCCCCGGGGCATCGGTGCCCCCGCGCCGAGCCGCCCGCCGTGGTCGCCCCGGGCGGCCTGCGGTGCCTCACTCCTCCGCCGCACGGAACCGGCCTCCTCCGCCGCACGGAACTGGTCCCTCCATACGGCCGCCACGGATTCCGTCCACCCGCGCACGCTCTGTATCAGCCACTGATACGGCCGTCCGGCGCCTGGGTGCCGTCTGAGAGAATTGGCCCTGTGATCTCCCGAATCGATCTGCGCGGCGACGCCCTCCCCCAGGGACCCGCCCTGCGTGACCTGCTGCCCCGAGCCGACTTCGACGTTCAGGCCGCCCTGGAGAAGGTGCGTCCGATCTGCGAAGCCGTGCATCATCGCGGCGACGCGGCTCTGATCGACTTCGCCGAGAAGTTCGACGGCGTGCGGCTGGAGTCGGTGCGGGTGCCGGCCGGGGCCCTCGAGGAGGCCCTGGAGCGGCTCGACCCGGCCGTGCGCGCGGCCCTGGAGGAGTCCATCCGCCGCGCCCGTCTGGTCCACCGCGCACAGCGCCGTACCACGCACACCACCCGGGTCGTCCCCGGCGGCTCGGTCACCGAGAAGTGGGTGCCGGTGGAGCGTGTCGGGCTGTACGCGCCCGGCGGCCGTTCCGTCTACCCCTCGTCCGTGATCATGAACGTGGTGCCCGCCCAGGAGGCCGGGGTCGAGTCCATCGCCCTCGCGTCCCCCGCGCAGGCGGACTTCGGAGGTCTGCCGCACCCGACGATCCTCGCCGCCTGCGCCCTGCTCGGCGTCGACGAGGTGTACGCGGCCGGCGGCGCGACCGCCGTCGCGATGTTCGCGCACGGCACCGAGTCCTGCCCGCCCGCGAACATGGTCACCGGCCCCGGCAACATCTGGGTCGCCGCCGCCAAGCGCTACTTCACCGGCAAGATCGGCATCGACACCGAGGCCGGCCCCACCGAGATCGCGATCCTCGCGGACGACACCGCCGACCCGGTGCACGTGGCCGCCGACCTGATCAGCCAGGCAGAGCACGACCCGCTGGCGGCCGCGGTCCTGGTCACCGACTCGGTGGAGCTCGCCGACGCCGTGGAGAAGGAGCTCCAGCCGCAGGTCGAGGCCACCAGGCACATCGAGGACCGGATCCGTCCGGCGCTCGCGGGCAAGCAGTCCGCGATCGTGCTCGTCGACGGCGTCGACGAGGGCCTGAGGGTGGTCGACGCGTACGGCGCCGAGCACCTGGAGATCCAGACGGCCGACGCCGCCGCGGTCGCCGACCGGGTGCGCAACGCGGGTGCGATCTTCGTCGGTCCCTGGGCGCCGGTCTCCCTGGGCGACTACGCGGCCGGCTCCAACCACGTGCTCCCGACCGGCGGCTGTGCCTGCCACTCCTCGGGCCTGTCCGTCCAGTCCTTCCTGCGCGGCATCCATGTCGTCGACTACACGAAGGACGCGCTGGCCGAGGTCGCGCACCATGTGGTGACGCTGGCGGAGGCGGAGGACCTGCCCGCGCACGGCGCGGCGATCAAGGCGAGGTTCGGCTGGAAGGTGCCTGAGAGCAAGTGAGCTTCGGAATCGACGATCTTCCCGTACGGGACGAGCTGCGCGGCAAGTCCCCCTATGGGGCGCCCCAGCTGGACGTGCCCGTACGGCTGAACACCAACGAGAACCCCTACCCGCTGCCCGAGCCGCTGGTCGAACGGATCGCCGAGCGCGTGCGCGAGGCCGCCCGGAACCTCAACCGCTACCCGGACCGTGACGCGGTCGAGTTGCGCACCAGGCTCGCCGAGTACCTGACGAAGACCGGCGGGCACCGGGTCGGCGTCGAGAACGTCTGGGCGGCCAACGGCTCCAACGAGATCATCCAGCAGCTGCTCCAGACCTTCGGCGGCCCCGGCCGCACGGCGATCGGCTTCGAGCCGTCGTACTCGATGCACGCGCTGATCGCGCGCGGCACGGGCACCGGCTGGATCTCGGGCCCGCGGGGCGAGGACTTCACCATCGACGTCGGCGCCGCCGAGCAGGCGATCGCCGAGCACCGGCCCGACGTCGTCTTCGTCACGACCCCGAACAATCCCACGGGCAACGCGGTCCCGGCACAGACGGTCCTCGCCCTGTACGAGGCCGCGCAGGCCGCGCGTCCGTCCATGGTCGTCGTGGACGAGGCGTACATCGAGTTCAGCCACGGCGACTCGCTGCTGCCCCTCCTGGAAGGTCGGCCGAATCTCGTCGTCTCGCGGACGATGTCCAAGGCGTTCGGGGCCGCCGGCCTCCGCCTCGGCTATCTCGCCGCGCACCCGGCGGTCGTGGACGCCGTCCAGCTCGTCCGGCTGCCCTATCACCTCTCCGCGGTCACCCAGGCCACCGCCCTGGCCGCCCTGGAGCACACGGACACGCTGCTGAAGTACGTCGAGCAGCTGAAGTCCGAGCGGGACCGGCTGGTCGCCGAGCTGACCGCGATCGGCTACGACGTCACCACGTCCGACGCGAACTTCGTCCAGTTCGGGCGCTTCGAGGACGCCCACGCCACCTGGCGGAAGATCCTCGACCGGGGCGTCCTGGTCCGCGACAACGGCGTACCGGGATGGCTGCGGGTCACCGCCGGAACCCCGGACGAGAACGACGCGTTCCTCGACGCGGTACGTGAACTGAAGAAGGAGCAGAGCGCATGAACCGCGTTGGGCGCGTGGAGCGCACCACCAAGGAGACCTCGGTCCTCGTCGAGATCGACCTCGACGGCACCGGGAAGACCGACATCGCGACCGGCGTCGGCTTCTACGACCACATGCTCGACCAGCTCGGCCGGCACGGTCTGTTCGACCTGACCGTCAAGACCGACGGCGATCTGCACATCGACTCCCACCACACCATCGAGGACACCGCCCTCGCGCTCGGCGCCGCCTTCAAGCAGGCGCTCGGCGACAAGGTGGGGATCTACCGCTTCGGCAACTGCACGGTCCCGCTGGACGAGTCCCTCGCCCAGGTCACCGTCGACCTCTCCGGCCGCCCGTACCTCGTGCACACCGAGCCCGAGAACATGGCGCCGATGATCGGCGAGTACGACACCACGATGACCCGCCACATCCTGGAGTCCTTCGTCGCCCAGGCCCAGATCGCGCTGCATGTGCACGTGCCCTACGGGCGCAACGCCCACCACATCGTGGAGTGCCAGTTCAAGGCGCTGGCCCGGGCCCTGCGCTACGCGAGCGAGCGAGACCCGCGCGCGGCCGGCATCCTCCCGTCCACGAAGGGTGCGCTGTAAAGCCATGAACGGCACCTCGACCGTCCTCATCGTCGTCGGGCTCTTCCTCCTCGGCGGGATCATCTCCTTCGTCAAGCAGAAGATGCCCAAGAGCCTCATCGTGCTGCTGTCCCTCGGCGCCGCGATGTGTCTGGTGGCGGGCGTCATGCGACTGGGGGTGTGGAGTTGAGCACCCCGAAGAAGGTCGTGGTCTTCGACTACGGCTTCGGCAACGTCCGCTCGGCCGAGCGCGCCCTCGCACGCGTGGGGGCGGACGTGGAGATCACCCGCGACTACGACCGGGCCATGAACGCCGACGGTCTGCTGGTGCCGGGCGTCGGTGCCTTCGCCGCCTGTATGCAGGGGCTGCGCGGGGCGCGTGGCGACTGGATCATCGGCCGCCGGCTGTCCGGCGGACGCCCGGTGATGGGCATCTGCGTCGGCATGCAGATCCTCTTCGCCCGCGGTATCGAGCACGGCGTCGAGACCGAGGGCCTCGACGAGTGGCCCGGCACGGTCGGACCGCTCCAGGCCGACGTCGTGCCCCACATGGGCTGGAACACCGTCGAGGCGCCGGCCGACTCCGAGCTCTTCGCCGGACTGGACGTGGACACGCGGTACTACTTCGTGCACTCCTACGCCGTCCATGACTGGACCATGGAGACGCTCAGCTCAAGGCTGCACGCCCCCAAGGTGACCTGGTCGACGCACGGCAAGCCGTTCGTGGCGGCCGTCGAGAACGGGGCCCTGTGGGCCACGCAGTTCCACCCCGAGAAGTCCGGCGACGCCGGAGCGCAGCTGCTCACCAACTGGATCGGAACCCTGTAGACCATGGCCAAGCTCGAACTCCTCCCCGCCGTCGACGTCCGCGACGGCCAGGCCGTACGCCTCGTCCACGGCGAGTCCGGCACGGAGACCTCCTACGGCTCCCCGCTGGAGGCGGCCCTCGCCTGGCAGCGGGCGGGCGCCGAGTGGCTGCACCTGGTCGACCTGGACGCCGCGTTCGGCACCGGCGACAACCGCGCGCTGATCGCCGAGGTCGCCCGGGCCATGGACATCAAGGTGGAGCTGTCCGGCGGCATCCGCGACGACGACACCCTGGCCGCCGCCCTGGCCACCGGCTGCACCCGAGTGAACCTCGGCACGGCCGCCCTGGAGACCCCGGAATGGGTCGCCAGGGTGATCGCCGAACACGGCGACAAGATCGCGGTCGGTCTGGATGTGCGCGGCACCACGCTGCGCGGCCGCGGCTGGACCCGTGACGGCGGCGACCTCTACGAGACGCTGGAGCGCCTGAACAACGAGGGCTGCGCGCGCTACGTCGTCACCGACATCGCCAAGGACGGCACCCTCCAGGGCCCGAACCTGGACCTGCTGAAGAACGTCTGCGCCGCCACCGACCGCCCGGTCGTGGCCTCCGGCGGTGTCTCGTCCCTGGACGACCTGCGGGCGATCGCCGGCCTCGTGCCCCTCGGTGTCGAAGGGGCGATCGTCGGGAAGGCCCTGTACGCGAAGGCGTTCACGCTCGAAGAGGCCTTGGAGGCTACGTCGTGAAAAAGGACACGGTGTCATGACGTCGGAAGCCGTGCGGCGGGTACAGAGCGGAAGTCCCTGGGAAGAGAGCTTCGGCTTCGCACGCGCCGTCGCCGCGGGCGACCGTGTGCTGGTGGCGGGAACCACGTCCTTCCGGGGGCGGGTGCTGTACGGGGAGGGCGATCCGTACGAGCAGGCCAAGGTGGCCTTCACCAGCGCGCTGGAAGCGATCGCCGAGTTCGGGCTCGGTCCCGAATCGGTGCTCCGGACCCGGATGTACCTGACCCATCTGCGGGATGTCGACGAGGTGGGCCGGGCCCACAAGGAGCTGTTCGACTCGGTGCGCCCCGCCTCGACCCTGCTGGTCGTGGAGGGCTTCGTCGACCCACGCATCCTGGTCGAAGTGGAACTGGAAGCCTACAGAGGCTAGAAGCAGCCTTCAAAAGGCCCGAAGCAGCAAGAGGAGCCGTGGATTCATGACCCTGGCGGTCCGAGTCATCCCCTGCCTGGACGTGGACAACGGCCGGGTCGTCAAGGGAGTCAACTTCCAGAACCTGCGCGACGCGGGCGACCCCGTCGAGATGGCCAAGGTGTACGACGCCGAGGGCGCCGACGAGCTGACCTTCCTGGACATCACCGCGTCCTCGGGCGACCGCGAGACGACGTACGACGTGGTGCGCCGCACCGCCGAGCAGGTCTTCATCCCGCTGACGGTCGGCGGCGGTGTCCGCACGGCCGAGGACGTGGACAGGCTGCTGCGCGCGGGCGCCGACAAGGTCGGTGTGAACACGGCCGCGATCGCCCGCCCGGACCTGATCCGGGAGATCGCCGAGCGTTTCGGACGGCAGGTGCTGGTGCTGTCGGTCGACGCGCGCCGCACCGAGTCCGGTTCGTTCGAGGTGACCACCCACGGCGGCCGCCGCGGCACCGGCATGGACGCGATCGAGTGGGCGCACCGGGCCGCCGAGCTGGGCGCGGGGGAGATCCTGCTCAACTCGATGGACGCGGACGGCACCAAGGACGGCTACGACCTGGAGATGATCGCGGCCGTGCGCAAGCACGTGACGGTCCCGGTGATCGCCTCCGGCGGCGCCGGCAAGGCGGCCCACTTCCCGCCGGCCATCGCCGCGGGCGCGGACGCGGTGCTCGCGGCCTCGGTGTTCCACTTCGGGGACCTGCGCATCGGCGAGGTGAAGGAGACCCTGCGGGAGGCGGGCCACCCGGTCCGGTGACACCGCTCTCGCCTCCGGCCCCGGTCGCCTCACGGAGGCCGGGGCTTCATGACGCGCGGATGCGGGAACGGGGCGTGGGGCCGCCTCCCCGCTGCTCACGCTGCGCGGACCGCTGCCGCACCCAGGGCAGCCGGTCGCGTACACGCCCTTCGCGGGTTCCCTCGCGATCGGCGTCCGGGGCAGGCACCGGCCCGGTGTTCGTCAGCGCGGCGGTCTGCGGGCTGAGCGGGGTCGCCGCCCTCGGCGCCCGCGACCTGCGCCGCGCCGGGCTCCCCCGCTGAGCGCCCCCCTCAGAGCCCCAGCTCCTTGGCGTCCTGCACCTTGGCGACCGCCTCCTTGTCGCCCTCCAGCTCCACATCCGCCACCCGCTGCCGGCCGAGCGAGAACATCAGCAGTTCCGAGGGCTCGCCCGTCACCGTCACCACCGGCGTACCCCGGTGCGCGACCGCCGTCTGCCCGTCCGGGCGGCGCAGTACCAGTCCCGTCGGCGCCTTGCGGCCGGTGAGCCGGGCCGTGCGCTCCAGGCGAGACCACAGGGCGTCCTGGAAGACGGGGTCGAGCTCGCGCGGCGTCCAGTCGGGCCGAGCGCGGCGGACGTCCTCCGTGTGGACATAGAACTCGACCGTGTTCGCCGCCTCGTCGAGCTGCTTGAGCTGGAAGGGCGAGAACCGCGGCGGCCCGGTACGGATCAGCTGGATCAGCTCCTCGTACGGCTTCGCGGTGTACTCCTCCATCACCTTCTCCAGCCGCGGCGCGAGCTGCTTGACCAGCACGCCGCCGGCGGCGTCCGGGCGCCGCTCGCGCACCACCACGTGCGCGGCGAGGTCCCGGGTGTTCCAGCCCTCGCACAGCGTGGGCGCGTCCGGGCCCGTGGCCTCCAACAGATCGGCGAGCAGGAGCCTTTCACGCTTCGCATGGGTCGACATGCAGTCAGCGTACGACCGCAAGGACGGTCCGCCCACCGGACGGCGACCGGCGACGACGCCGGGGCGCGGCACAATGGTCGACATGACCAGCACGCCCGACCCCAGCAGGCCCAGCGGCCTGGACCCCCAGATCGCCGCGCGCCTCAAGCGGAGTGCCGACGGTCTGCTCCCCGCGAT
Organism: Streptomyces glomeratus; assembly: GCF_021462825.1. GTDB lineage: Bacteria > Actinomycetota > Actinomycetes > Streptomycetales > Streptomycetaceae > Streptomyces > Streptomyces glomeratus. Next base: position 121,287 of record NZ_JAKEEB010000008.1, read on the forward strand.
CGCCCAGCAGTACGACACCGGGGAGGTGCTGATGCTCGGCTGGATGGACGACGAGGCCCTGCATCGCACGCTCACGACCGGACGCTGCACCTACTGGTCGCGCAGCCGCCGGGAGTACTGGGTGAAGGGCGACACCTCCGGCCACGTCCAGCACGTCAAGTCGGTCGCCCTGGACTGCGACGCGGACACCCTGCTCGTCAAGGTCGACCAGGTCGGCGCCGCCTGCCACACCGGCGACCGCACGTGCTTCGACGCCGATGTGCTGCTCGGGGACACGGTGACCCGCGCCGCCGCCCCCGCGGATCAGTAAGGTCGGCCGCCATGGACCTCGAGACGTTCCGCAAGCTGGCCACCGACCGACGGGTCATCCCGGTCACGCGCAAGCTCCTCGCCGACGGCGACACCCCGGTCGCGCTCTACCGCAAACTCGCCGGGGAGCGCCCCGGCACCTTCCTGCTGGAGTCCGCGGAGAACGGCCGCTCCGCGTACAAGTGGTCCCGCTACTCCTTCGTGGGCGTCCGCAGCGCCGCCACCCTCACCGAACGGGACGGCGAGGCCCACTGGCTCGGTGCCCCGCCGGTCGGCGTCCCGGTGGACGGTGACCCGCTGGCGGCCCTCCGGGCCACCATCGAGACCCTGCACACGCCGCACCAGGATGATCTGCCGCCGTTCACCGGCGGCATGGTCGGCTATCTGGGCTACGACATCGTGCGCCGGCTGGAGAAGATCGGCCCGGGCGAGCGGGACGAGCTGCGGCTGCCCGAGCTGACCATGCTCCTGACCAGCGACCTGGCGGTCATGGACCACTGGGAGGGCTCCGTCCTGCTGATCGCGAACGCGATCAACCACAACGACCTCGACACGGGCGTCGACGAGGCCTACGCGGACGCCGTGGCCCGCCTCGACGCGATGGAGGCCGACCTCGCCCGCGCGGTCCCGCAGCCGGCCGCCGCCCTCCCGCCCTCCGAGCTGCCCGAGTACACCGCCCGGTGGGGAGGCGAGGACTTCCGGGAGGCCGTCGAGGACATCAAGGAGCGCATCCGCGCGGGCGAGGCCTTCCAGGTCGTCCCGTCGCAGCGCTTCGAAACGCGGTGCTCGGCAAGCGCGTTGGACGTCTACCGGGTGCTGCGGGCCACCAACCCGTCTCCCTATATGTACCTGTTCCGCTTCGAGGGCTTCGACGTGGTCGGATCCAGCCCCGAGGCACTGGTCAAGGTCGAGGGCGGCCGGGCCATGGTCCACCCCATCGCGGGTACCCGGCACCGCGGCGCGACCCCGCAGGAGGACCAGGCGCTCGCCGAGGAACTGCTGGCCGACCCCAAGGAGCGTGCCGAGCACCTGATGCTCGTCGACCTGGGCCGCAACGACCTGGGGCGGGTCTGCGAACCGGGCTCGGTCGAGGTGGTCGACTTCATGTCCGTCGAGCGGTACTCGCATGTGATGCACATCGTCTCGACCGTGACGGGCCGGGTCGCCGAGGGACGCACGGCCTTCGACGTCCTGACCGCCTGCTTCCCGGCGGGCACGCTCTCCGGCGCGCCCAAGCCGCGGGCGATGCAGATCATCGACGAACTGGAGCCCTCACGGCGGGGGCTGTACGGCGGCTGCGTCGGCTACCTGGACTTCGCGGGCGACTCCGACACCGCCATCGCCATCCGCACGGCGCTGCTGCGGGACGGCACGGCATACGTCCAGGCGGGGGCGGGCATCGTCGCCGACTCCGACCCGGTCGCCGAGGACCACGAGTGCCGCAACAAGGCGGCCGCCGTACTGCGGGCGATCCACACGGCCGGCCGGCTGGGCCGATGAGCCGATGAGCCGGTGGCGCGGGGCCGACGAGCCGGGAGCGGGCGCGTCGATCATCCGATAAGGGGGCCCGGGTGACGGTTCGCCCGGGGTTCAGGCGATAGTGGAGTACGTGACTGCCGTACCTCACCCCCGAACCGAGGCCGCCGCCCCCGTCCGGTCCGGCCGCCGCAGCCTCGCCCTGGCCCTGCTGAGCGGGGCCGTGGGCGCGGCCGTCGCGCTGCTCGCCTCCCGGCAGAGCTGGTCGGCGGGGACCGTGACGGTGGCCGGCGGAGACTTCCCGCTGACCGCCAAGGGGAGCGAGGTCACGGGCGTGCCCGCGGCGCTCGCCATAGTGGGCCTCGCCGCGCTCGTCGCCGTCTTCGCCGTCCGCAGGGCCGGGCGTCTCCTCGTCTCCGGGCTGCTCGCGCTCTCCGGCGCCGGCACCGTCGCCGCGGCGCTCCTCGGCGCCACGGACGGGTCGGCGCTCGACGAGAAGGCGGCCCAGGCGGCCGGCGACACCTCCGCGACCGCCTTCGCGCTCACACACACCGTCTGGCCGTATGTGGCGGCGGCCGGCGGCGCGCTCCTCCTCCTCGCGGGACTGCTCGCCCTGCGCTTCGGCCGGCTCTGGCCCGCGATGTCCGGCCGCTACGAGCGGGACGGCACCCCCCGGCCGCGCCGGGCGAAGCCCGTCGACCCCGACCGCCCCGAGGACCTCTGGAAGGCGCTCGACCGGGGTGAGGACCCCACGGGAGCCTGACCGGGCCCCGCCCGCCGCGGCGGGACCACCGGAGCCGGGCCAGGCTCCGCCGGGAGCGACCCCGCCCACGCCCCATCCGCCCGGGTGCGGGACAATGAGCGCCGAGCGTTCGGCTCAGACACGTCCATACAGTCAGCAAGGAGCAAGTCATGGCGGGCAGCAGCCACGGTCACACCCCGGCCGCCTGGACCGGTGTCATCATCGCCTTCATCGGTTTCTGCGTCTCGGGCGCCTTCACCGTGATGGCCCAGCCGGTCGGCTTCTGGGCGGGTATGGTGATCATCGCACTCGGTGGCGTCGTGGGCGGCCTCATGCGCCAGATGGGCCTCGGCCAGCCGAAGACGCCGGCGCACTCGGCGCACCAGCCCGCGAGCGCGACCGCGGACCACTGAATCCCTCCGCGACCTCGTAGGTCTCCTGCGTCCCGGACGCGAGGCGGCCCCGGCAGGCCCGGCGGCCGCCTCACGCGTTCCCCCGCGCGCGCCGGGAGCGGGGCAGGCAGAATGCCTCCCGTGAACGCCGAATTCCCCAGCGTGGTGCCGCCCCCCGCGCCGTCGGGGGCCGCCGCCGTGCTCCGGCGGACCGCCGTCCCCCTCGGGGTGCTCGCGGGGGTCGTCGGCGCCTTCGCGTACGTCGGGGCCGTGGACCCCAACGAGCCCGGCCACTACCCGGTCTGCCCGCTGCTGCGCTACACGGGCCTGTACTGCCCCGGCTGCGGCGGACTGCGCAGCGCGCACGCCTTCGTGCACGGGGACTTCCCGGCGGCGCTCCAGGACAACGCGCTCGCCGTCGCGGGCTATCTGGGGTTCGCGGTGGTGTGGGCCCTGTGGGCGGTCCACGCGGTGCGGGGGCGGCGTCTGCGGTTCGACCCCGGTCCGGTACCGCTGTGGGGCCTGGGCGCCCTGCTGCTCGTCTTCACGGTTGTCCGCAACCTGCCCTTCGGTGGCTGGCTGCATCCTTGACCTGGGGGAAATGTCCAGGTAGTGGGACCGGCGTCAACCGGATGCGAGGTCTACGCCCTCCTCCGGATACCATCGCAGTGACCATTGGTTCCGCCCGCGGGGCGATCGATCCCGGTGGACCGAGCTTCGAAGCGACAGAGCTTCTTCAATCCTCAACCGTCAGGAAGGGGGCCGCTCGCGTGAGTGTGCTCGACGAGATCATCGACGGAGTCCGTGCCGACCTTGCGGAGCGGCAGGCGCGCGTCAGCCTCGACGAGCTCAAGGAGCGCGCGGCGAAGGCGCGTCCCGCCAAGGACGGCGTCGCCGCCCTGCGGGGCGACGGCGTCAAGGTGATCTGCGAGGTCAAGCGGTCCAGCCCGTCCAAGGGCGCGCTCGCCGCGATCGCCGACCCGGCGGGTCTTGCCGCGGACTACGAGGCGGGCGGCGCGGCCGTCATCTCCGTCCTGACCGAACAGCGCCGTTTCGGCGGCTCGCTGGCCGACCTGGAGGCCGTGCGGGCCCGGGTCGACATTCCGGTGCTGCGCAAGGACTTCATCGTCACCTCCTACCAGCTCTGGGAGGCCCGCGCCTACGGCGCCGACCTCGCGCTGCTGATCGTCGCCGCCCTTGACCAGCCCGCCCTCGAGTCCCTCATCGAGCGTGCCGAGTCCATCGGGCTCACGCCCCTCGTCGAGGTGCACGACGAGGAGGAGGTCGAGCGGGCGGTGGACGCCGGCGCCAAGGTGATCGGCGTCAACGCGCGCAATCTGAAGACCCTGGAGGTCGACCGCTCGACGTTCGAGCGGGTCGCCCCCGAGATCCCCGAGAGGATCGTGAAGGTCGCCGAGTCCGGGGTACGGGGACCGCACGACCTCATCGCGTACGCCAACGAGGGCGCCGACGCGGTGCTCGTGGGCGAGTCCCTGGTGACCGGGCGCGACCCGAAGACGGCGGTCGCCGACCTGGTGGCGGCGGGGGCCCACCCGGCGCTGCGGCACGGGCGGGACTGACGTGGCTCCGGGACCGGCCCGGTGGCCCCGGTGCGGGCAGCCGGACGGCCCCGGCCCGGTAGGGTTGTTGTCGATGATGCTTTCGATCACCATGGCGGCCAGGGACCCGTATGCCCGTCTCGCCCGAGGGTGCCGGCCGCGTGGCTGCCGGGCGCCCGCGCGGCGGGTGCACGGGCGACGGGTGCGGTACGTCATCGGTGATGAGCCGGGGCAGGTCAACGGGATGCGATGGCGCCCCTCCGGGGGCGCGGGGCAGTGCCCGAACACGCGGCTCCGCCGCGTGAGCGCGACAATCCACAGGCGGCCCGCGGCCGTCTGACCAGCCCCGGCCCCACGGCGATTCGTTTCCACGCACTCACCGTGAGGTATCCGCATGCCCAGCGAGTTCTTCATTCCCGACCCGGAGGGTCGGGTCCCCAGCGCCGAGGGGTACTTCGGCGCGTTCGGCGGCAAGTTCATCCCGGAGGCCCTCGTCGCCGCCGTCGACGAGGTCGCCGCCGAGTACGACAAGGCCAAGGCCGACCCCGAGTTCGCCCGCGAGCTCGACGAACTGCTCGTCAACTACACCGGCCGGCCCAGCGCCCTCACCGAGGTGCCGCGGTTCGCCGAACACGCCGGTGGCGCCCGGGTGTTCCTCAAGCGCGAGGACCTCAACCACACCGGCTCCCACAAGATCAACAATGTGCTCGGGCAGGCCCTTCTGACCAAGAGAATGGGCAAGACCCGGGTCATCGCGGAGACCGGCGCCGGCCAGCACGGCGTCGCCACCGCCACGGCCTGTGCCCTCTTCGGGCTCGACTGCACCGTCTACATGGGCGAGATCGACACCGAGCGGCAGGCTCTCAACGTCGCCCGCATGCGCATGCTCGGCGCCGAGGTCATCGCCGTGAAGTCCGGCTCCCGCACCCTCAAGGACGCCATCAACGAGGCGTTCCGCGACTGGGTCGCCAACGTCGACCACACCCACTACCTCTTCGGCACCGTGGCCGGGCCCCATCCGTTCCCGGCCATGGTGCGCGACTTCCACCGCGTGATCGGCGTCGAGGCCCGGCGGCAGCTCCTCGAGCGCACCGGGCGGCTGCCCGATGCCGCCGTCGCCTGCGTGGGAGGCGGCTCCAACGCCATCGGCCTCTTCCACGCCTTCATCCCCGAAACCTCCGTCCGTCTCATCGGGTGCGAGCCCGCCGGCCACGGTGTCGAGACCGGCGAGCACGCCGCCACGCTCACCGCAGGCGAGCCCGGGATCCTGCACGGCTCGCGGTCCTATGTCCTCCAGGACGACGAGGGCCAGATCACCGAGCCGTACTCGATCTCCGCGGGCCTGGACTACCCGGGCATCGGCCCCGAGCACGCGTACCTCAAGGACAGCGGCCGCGGCGAGTACCGGGCCGTCACCGACGACGCGGCGATGCAGGCCCTGCGTCTGCTGTCCCGCACGGAGGGCATCATCCCGGCCATCGAGAGCGCCCACGCCCTCGCGGGTGCCCTGGAGGTCGGCAGGGAGCTGGGCCGGGACGGGCTGATCGTCGTCAACCTGTCCGGGCGCGGTGACAAGGACATGGACACGGCCGCCCGGTACTTCGGCCTGTACGACACCGACGCGTCCGTCGCCTCGGACGCCGACAGTGACGCCGCGGAGATCGAGGGGGACGCCAAGTGAGCGGCAACATCCGACTGCTGTCCGACACCCTCGCCGCCGCGAAGGCCGAGGGACGCTCCGCGCTCATCGCCTATCTGCCCGCCGGCTTCCCGACCGTCGACGGCGGCATCGCCGCTGTCAAGGCGGTGCTGGACGGCGGCGCCGACGTCGTCGAGGTGGGCCTGCCGCACAGCGACCCGGTCCTCGACGGCCCCGTCATCCAGACCGCCGACGACATCGCCCTGCGCGGCGGCCTCAGGATCGCCGACGTCATGCGCACGGTCCGCGAGGCGTACGAGGCGACCGGGAAGCCGGTGCTGGTGATGACGTACTGGAATCCCATCGACCGCTACGGCGTGGAGCGCTTCACCGCCGAGCTGGCCGAGGCGGGCGGCGCCGGCTGCATCCTGCCGGACCTGCCCGTGCAGGAGTCGGCGCTGTGGCGGGAGCACGCCGAGAAGCACGGGCTGGCCACGGTGTTCGTGGTCGCGCCCAGCAGCAGGGACGAGCGGCTCGCCCGGATCACCGCTGCGGGCTCCGGCTTCGTCTACGCGGCCTCCCTCATGGGCGTCACCGGTACCCGGGAGTCGGTCGGCGCGCAGGCCCAGGACCTGGTCCGGCGCACCCGTGCGACCACCGATCTGCCGGTCTGCGTCGGCCTCGGCGTCTCCAACGCCGCGCAGGCCGCCGAGGTGGCCGGGTTCGCCGACGGAGTGATCGTCGGCTCGGCGTTCGTGAAGCGGATCCTCGACGCGGGGGACGAGGCGGCGGCCCTGGAGGCCGTACGGACCCTGGCGGGCGAGCTGGCCGCGGGCGTGCGCGGCACCGCGTGACACCCCGGGGAACTCACCCGGCAGGGTGAATTCCCCGCGTGCCGGACCATTTCTCGCTCGAACGGGTGGACCTGGGACCGGGGAGGCGCGCTGCGCCTCCCCGGTTCGTTCTGCCGGATGTGAGCGAGAAGAACCGTGACGGAAAGCGCACCGCCCGTGAGCGGCTGGCGGTCGAGCGACAGAAGCAGCAGGCCGCGGACCGGCGCCGACGGGCGCTGATCGTGGGCGCCTCGGTCGTCTGTGTCCTGGGTCTGGCGACGGTGGTGGGTCTCCTGGCGGCCAACGCCGGGAAGAGCGGCAAGAGCGGCGCCGCCGGTCCCGCCGTGGCGCCCTCGGGCGCGACGGGCAAGGACCAGCTCGCGATCCCGGTGGGAAAGGACTCCGCGAAGTCCACGCTCACGGTGTGGGAGGACTTCCGCTGCCCGGCCTGCCAGGGCTTCGAGACCGCCTACAGCCCGACGATCCACCAGCTGGTCGACGCCGGACAGCTCAGAGCCGAGTACCACCTGGTCACGCTCATCGACGGAAACGCGGGCGGCAGCGGCTCCCGCCGCGCGGCCAACGCGGCGGCGTGCGCCCAGGACGCCGGCAGGTTCCGGGAGTACCACGACGTGCTGTACCAGAACCAGCCGAGCGAGACCCAGGACTCCTTCTCCGACAACGCGAAACTGATCGCGCTGGCGGGCAAGGTGCCCGGCCTCGACACGCCCGGCTTCCGGAAGTGCGTGAAGGACGGCACCCACGACCGCTGGGTGGTGAAGTCGAACGACGCCTTCCAGGCCGGGGACTTCAAGGGCACCCCGACCGTGTTCCTCGACGGAAAGAACATCTACGAGGACCGGACGATGACCCCCGCGAAGCTGAAGCAGATGGTGGAGGCGGCGAACAAGTCCTGAAGCACGTCCCCGACCGGTCATGAGGAGGCGCGCACCGCCCGGCGTGCCTCCCGTCCCGCCACGCCGAGGAAGCCCTACGTTATGGACCCGTAGCCGGGTCGGTTCCCCTGCTGCGGGTCCGGCACGGTAGCGTCGTTCTTGCCATGGAACTTGCCTACATCCCCAGCCCGTCGCGCGCAGTGCTGCACCTCGGCCCCGTTCCGCTGCGCGGCTACGCCTTCTGCATCATCATCGGTGTCTTCGTAGCCGTGTGGCTCGGCAACAAACGCTGGGTCGCCCGCGGCGGCCGACCGGGCACGGTGGCCGACATCGCGGTCTGGGCGGTGCCGTTCGGCCTCGTCGGCGGACGCCTGTACCACGTGATCACGGACTACGAGCTGTACTTCAGCGACGGCCGTGACTGGGTGGACGCGTTCAAGGTCTGGCAGGGCGGGCTCGGCATCTGGGGTGCGATCGCGCTCGGGGCGGTCGGCGCGTGGATCGGCTGCCGGCGCCGGGGCATCACGCTCCCCGCGTACGCCGACGCCGTCGCGCCCGGTATCGCCTTCGCGCAGGCGATCGGCCGCTGGGGCAACTGGTTCAACCAGGAGCTGTACGGCCGGGCGACGGACCTGCCGTGGGCGCTGCACATCACGTCCTCGGAGGGCGGGCGGGTGCCCGGCTACTACCACCCGACGTTCCTGTACGAGTCGCTGTGGTGCATCGGCGTGGGATTCCTGGTGATCTGGGCGGACCGCCGCTTCAAGCTGGGGCACGGACGGGCCTTCGCGCTGTATGTGGCCGCGTACTGTGTGGGCCGCGGCTGGATCGAGTACATGCGGGTCGACGACGCGCACCACATTCTGGGCCTGCGGCTGAACGACTGGACCGCGATGCTGGTGTTCCTGTGCGCCGTCGCGTACATCGTGGTCTCGTCGCGGCTGCGGCCGGGCCGCGAGGAGATCGTGGAACGGGACGCCTTCGACGGCGAGGCCGGGCAGGGCGCCGGTGCCGCGGACCCCGAGAAGAAGCCGGAACCGGCCGACGGGAAGCAGGAGCCCGCGGACGGGGAGCCCAAGCCCGCCGAGGTGAGTTCCGAGGCGGCCGACGGGAAGCCGGCGGCTCAGGAAGAGGCCCGGACGCCGGGTACATCCGGGGCGGCCGAGGCTTCCGAGGACCAGGACACCCCGGCGGACTCGAAGACTCCGGCGGACGGGGCCCGGTCGGCGAACAAGAGCTGAGCGACGTCTGTACGCCGTCGGGGGCGCCGTATCACCGGATACGGCGCCCCCGACGTGTACGGACAAGACCTCAGCGCCTCCGGCGGGCCAGTGACAGCGTGGTGTACGCCTCCCGCACCACCGCCGTGTCGATGAAGCGCCCGTCCGGGAGGGCCTGGGCTCCCGGGTCCCTGACCGCCGCCTTCAGGACCTCCTCAGCCCGTGAGATCTCCTCCACGGTGGGCGCATAGGCGCGCTCGATGACCGGGAGCTGGCGGGGATGGATCGCCGCCCGGCCCAGGAAGCCCAGCGTCCGGCCGCGAGCGCAGGAGGCCGCCAGGCCCTCCAGGTCCCGCGTGTCCGGGTAGATCGACTGGGCGGGCGGCGGCAGCGCGGCGGCACGGGCGGCCACCACCACCCGGGCCCGCGACCAGTCCAGTCCCGCGTCCGCCCGGACGCCTAGATCGGCCCGCAGGTCCGCCTCGCCGAGCGCGATGCCCCGCAGGGCCGGGTGAGCCGACGCGATGGCGAACGCCCGCTCCACGCCCAGTGCCGTCTCCAGCAGGGCGTAGAGGGGGACCGTCCCGCCCGTCCCGGACACGGTGCGTTCCGCCACCCGCACCACGTCCGACGGTGACGTCACCTTGGGCAGGCGCAGACCCGACAGGCCGGGCAGGGCCCACAGTGCCGCGAGGTCCGCCTCGGCCCAGGGACTGTCCAGCGCGTTCACGCGGACGTGGACCGGCACCGGCGGGCGCTCGGACAGCCGTTCCGCCGTCGCCGCCCGCGCGAACTCCTTGCGGTCCGGGGCGACCGCGTCCTCCAGGTCGACCAGCACCACATCGGCTCCCGACAGCAGCGCCTTGCCGACCACCTCGGGGCGGTCCCCGGGCGCGTACAGCAAGGTGAGAGGGGGGAAGCCCGGGCCCGCGCTCACAGGGCGCCCTCCGCCGCGAGCGCGGCGATCTCCCGGTCCGTGAGGCCGAGCTCGCTCAGGACCGCCTGTGTGTCCGCGCCGTGCGGACGGCCCGCCCAGCGGATCACGCCGGGCGTGGCGGACAGCCGGAACAGCACGTTCTGCATGCGCAGCCGGCCGAGTTCCGGGTCGGGGACCGTGGTGATCGAGTCCAGTGCCGCGTACTGCGGGTCGGTCATCACGTCCCGTACGTCCTGCACCGGCGCGACGGCCGCCTCCGCCTTCTCGAACTCCTTCAGCACCTCCGCTCGGGTGTGGCGGGCGATCCACCCGCCGACCGCCTCGTCGAGCACCTCGGCGTGCCGTGCCCGGTCCTCGCCGGTCGCGAACCACGGCTCCTCGATCACATCCGGACGGCCCACCAGGCGCATCACCCGCTCGGCGACGGACTGCGCGGAGGTGGAGACCGCGACCCAGCCGCCGTCCGCGGTGCGGTAGGTGTTGCGCGGCGCGTTGTTCTGGGAGCGGTTGCCGGTGCGCTCCTGGACATGGCCCAGCTGGTCGTACCAGATCGGCTGAGGGCCGAGGACCGTGAGGATCGGTTCGATGATCGCCAGGTCCACCACCTGTCCCGCGCCGGTGCGGTCGCGGCCCGCGAGTGCGGTCAGCACCGCGTACGCCGTCGTGAGAGCCGCGATGGAATCGGCCAGTCCGAACGGCGGCAGCGTCGGGGGCGCCTCGGGCTCCCCGGTGATGGCCGCGAACCCGCTCATCGCCTCCGCGAGCGTGCCGAAGCCGGGGCGGTGCGCGTAGGGCCCGAACTGGCCGAAGGCGGTCACCCGGGCGAGGACCAGCCGGGGGTTCGCGGCCGACAGCTCGTCCCAGCCCAGACCCCACTTCTCCAGCGTGCCCGGGCGGAAGTTCTCGATCACCACGTCGGCGGTCGCGGCCAGGCGCAGCAATGTCGTCCGCCCGCCGGGCCGGGACAGGTCCAGGGTCATCGTGCGTTTGTTGCGGCCAAGCAGCTTCCACCACAGGCCCACCCCGTTCTTCGCGGGGCCGTGACCGCGCGAGGGGTCCGGCCGGGACGGGTGCTCGACCTTGATGACCTCGGCACCGAAGTCACCGAGCAGGGTGGCGGCGAGGGGCCCGGCGAACAGGGTCGCGAGATCGAGGACACGGAGGCCGGTGAGGGGCGCGGTCATGAGCGGTGGGCTTCCCGGTGGGTGAGATGGGCCAGGGCGTCGAAGCCGATGCCGTTGAAGTCGCCGACCGACGTGGCCAGCCGGTTCTTGAGCGGGGCCGTCCAGCGGTCGGGCAGCACCCCGGGGTGTCCGGCCAGCAGGCCCGTGACGCTGCCCGCCGTCGCGCCGTTGGAGTCGGTGTCCCAGCCCCCGGACACGACCCGGCAGACGGAGCCGGTGAAGTCCCCGTCGGCATGCGTGAGGGCGGCGGCGATCAGAGCGGTGTTGGGGACGGCGTGCACCCAGTGGTACCCGCGATGGGTGGCGTGGAGTTCGTCGACGACCGCCTCGAAGTCCCGCGTGGCGCGCGCGAGACGGATCGCGTGGCGGACGGCGCGGGCCAGGCGGGAGTCGCGCGGGATCACGGTGAGGCCGGTGGCCAGACAGTGGTGGACGTCATCGGCGCCGCCGGCCGCCTCGGCGAGGGTGGCCGCCGCGAACATGGCCGCGTAGACGCCGTTCGCGGTGTGTGTGAGGGTGGCGTCGCGGTGGGCCTGTTCGGCCGCGGCGGCCGGGTCGCCCGGGTTGGTCCAGCCGTGGACGTCCGCGCGGATCAGGGCGCCGATCCACTCGCGGAACGGGTTGCGGTGGAGGGCCGTGCGCGGGGGCTCGATACCGCACAGCAGATTGCGGTAGGCGACGCGTTCGGCCGTGAAGGCGCGGCCGGCGGGGAGTTCGTCGAGCCAGAGCCGTGCCACGTCGGCGGTGGTGAAGGCCTTGCCGTGGCGGCCGAGCAACAGCAGATTGACAAGCGGGTAGTCGAGGTCGTCGTCCTCGGGCATGCCGTCGATGTTCTCGGCGAGGGAGTTTTCCGCGGAGCGGCGGTTCCAGGGGTAGCGCTCGGCGAGGTCGTCCGGCACTCCACGGGCCGTGAACCAGGTGTGCAGGGGCCAGTTGCCGGTGGCGCGGGCGAGTCGGCGGATGCCCTCCAGGGGGAGCTTCTCCACGGGCTTGCCGAGGAGGCAGCCGGCGGCCCGGCCGAGCCAGGCGGCTTCCAGGCGGGCCTCGGCCGGGGCCGGCGCGCCCCCGCGCGGGTCGGGCCAGTCGGGACACAGGGCCTTGATCCGCTCCAGGCAGGTCGGCTCGCCCTCCGCCGACCGGCGGGGCAGGTCGGCCAGCTCGTCCAGCAGGTCCTTCGCCAGCATCCGCAGATACGGGGACACCGGCCCCGTCGACGCGCCCGCCCGGGTCGGAGCCTCGGGACCGCCGGCCCGGTACCACCGCGCCGCGACGGCCGAGATCTCACGGCCCTCGTGCGCCGACTGGCGCAGCTCGTGGCCGAGGAGGTCCTCCGGCTGGACCCAGGTCAGTCGGAGCACCTGGGGCCTCCCAACCGGGCGAACTCCGCCTCATGGGCCCGGCGGCGGCAGACATCCCGGGCGAAGATCTCCCGCGTGACCTCCGTCAGCGTCCGTGCCGGGGCGTGCAGGTCCAGACGGCTCGCCTCCGCTACCTCCTTCGCCCAGTAGGACGGCACCTCCGATCCCAGCGCGCCCGTGACCGCGCCCGCCATCGTCGCGATGGAGTCGCAGTCCCGGCCGTAGTTCACAGAGCCGAGCACCGCGTGCCGGTAGTCGCCGCGCGCCACCACCACCATGCCCAGCGCCACCGGGAGTTCCTCGATCGAGTGCAACCGGGAGGGCCTGCGGGCGCCCAGGGACGGTGTCCGGTAGTCGGGGCCCACCGTGTCGTACGGGGCCACCGCCTCCCGCAGCGGACGCAGCGCGGACTCGAAGTCCGAGTAGCGGGAGGCCGTGTCGCAGACCGTCTCGATGGCGGCGCGCGTACCGTCCTTCGCCACGGACAGGCACGCTGCCACCACCGAGTCGGCGGTCGCGCCCGGAGCACAGGCCGCCGCCACCGCCGCGGCGAACACACCGGCCGCCTCCCTGCCGTACGACGACTGGTGCGCACCCGCCACGTCCAGCGCCTCGGCGTACGCTCCCGCCGGATCGGCCGCGTTGACCAGGCCGACCGGCGCCATGTACATCGCGGCACCGCAGTTGACGATGTTGCCGACGCCCGCCTCGCGCGGGTCGACATGGCCGTAGTGGAGCCTGGTCACGAGCCACTTCTCCGCGAGGAAGATCCGCCGGAGCGGGATCGTCTCCGTCTCGAGCTCCGGGATCCAGCGCGGGTTGGTCATCAGGTCGGGGACCAGGTGTTCGGCGATCGCGTAGGCGTCGAGGTGGTCACGGACCGCCGCGTACACCCGCACCAGCGCGTGCGTCATCAGGGTGTCGTCGGTGACGTGGCCGTCGCCCTTGTGGTACGGGGCGAGGGGACGGGCGGTGCGCCAGGCGTCGCCGTGCCAGGGTCCGACGATTCCGTGCACGCGGCCGCCGTGCCGCTCGACGATCTGCTCGGGGGAGTGGCCCTCGACGGGCCCGCCGAGGGCGTCGCCGACGGCGGCGCCGACCAGGGCGCCGGTGATGCGTTCGTCGAGAAGGGGCGTCTCGTCAGAAGTGGGCGTCATGTCCGGAATCATCCCCCCGGTGCGGTCAGTTCCGTCGCCTCCAGGAGTTCGGCGAGGTGTACGAGGTCGGTACCGGTCAGCCGGGGGAGCGCGCAGCCGGACAGGGCGCGGCAGGCGTCGCGCCAGGCGGCCGGGATCGCCCCGCCGCCGCCGATCGCCCCGGTCAGCGCGCCCGTCAGGGCCGGGGCGGAGTCGGCGACCCGCGACAGACAGGCGGCGGCGGGCACGGCCTCGGCGATCCGGCCGCGTGCCGCCGTCGCCAGGGCGAGCGCGACCGGGACGGTCTCCGCGGCCGCGACGCCGTAGCTGTAGACGTGGTCGACGATCTGGTGCTCCAGCAGCGGTACGACACCGAAGGCGCGGTCGCCGCCCCGGGCCAGCGTCAGCGCGTGCCGGGCGTTGCGGCCGATCTCGGTGGCCTCGGGAAGTTCGGCCAGCGCGGCCTCCACGCATGCGCCGACCGGCTCCCCGGACAGGGCGAGCGAGAGGGCCGCGGCCATGGCGCGCGCACCGTGCACCCCGTCGCCGTCCTGGGTGTAGCGGGCGTCGAACTCCGCCAGTTCCGCGGCCAGTCGGGGATCCCCCGGGTGCGCCACGGCCAGGACGCAGGCCCGGACGCAGGCCGCGTCGTCGAAGTAGTGCGGGTTGTCGTGGCCGGTGGCCGGCGGGCGCAGACCGGTGGCGAGGTTGCCGAGCCCCGCGCGCACGGAGATGCGGGCGCGCAGCGGCGGAACCGCCGACTCGACCTCGGGCGCGCGGTCGGCCGCGGCGGCGACCTCGGCGGCGACGGCGTTCCAGGACAGATCGATGGCCGCGCGCATCCTGCGCTGCCGGTCCAGGTCGCCGAGCGCGCTGCCGTCCCCGGCCCGCAGCACGGCCTCCGCCGCGAACGCCGCCCACTCTGCGTCGTCCGACGGCCCCAGCCGCAGCGGCTCGGGCGGCTGGTTGAGCGCGATCGGCACGGGCAGGGTGGTGGTCGCGTTCTGCTCGGCGAACGTGTCCAGTTCCCGGGTCAGCCGCCGGGTCCACTCGGGCATGCGGGCGGCGCGGTGCCGGGCGGCCGGCCAGCCGGCGGCGTCACCCGCGGCGAGCCCGAGCAGCAGCCCCTCGATGCGGCGGGGGCCCGCGGGCGCGTTCACGGTTCCACCCCGCCCTCGTCCGCCGGGTCCCTGTACGCGGCCTCCGCGTAGGCCGCGGGATCGGGCTGAGCCCGGGCGTCCTGCCATGGGGGCCCGCTGCGGCACACCGGATCGCCGCTCTCCGCGGGCCGGCCCCGAGGCGCGGCGTTGGCGGAGCCCCGTGCGGCAGCCGTCGCCTCCGTCGCATCAGTCGGCCTTTTCGGTCCCATTGACCCCCTCGACTCCGTCTGTCCCATCGACCCCCTCACCCCCGTCGGCCCTACCGCCGTCGTCCTCCTCGCCCCCGCGGCCCCTCCCGTCCCCGGCCCGCCGCCCTCCGGTGTGAGCAGGTCCGCCACGGCGAGGACGTGGTGGCCCGCCATGGAGGGCAGGCACCGGCCGCGAACCGGGCCGATCGCCGCCGCCCACGCCGCCGGGATCGCCGACACCCCGCGGGCAGCGCCCGCCAGGGCACCCGCGACGGCCGCCGTGGTGTCGGCGTCGCGGCCCATGTTCACCGCGGTGAGCACCGACTCCCTGAAGTCGCCGTCCGCCGCCGCGTACGCGCCGAAGGCCAGGGCCACCGCCTCGGGGGCGAGGTCCGTCCAGGGGTAGCCGCCGATCACCACCGCGGAGCGGACCGCGCGTGCGCCCCGGCGGGCCGCGGCGACCGCGCGGCGCAGGGAGCGGGCCGTCCACGAGTCGTCGGGGACGACCGCGAGGGCCGAGGCCACCACGGCGGTCGTCGGCGCACCCGCCATGGCCGCCGCGACCCCGGCCGCGACGGCCTGGCCGCCGTAGATGCCCTCCCCCTCGTGGCTCACCGAGCCGTCGATCGCCACCAGCCGGGCCGCCTCGGCGGGGCGGCCGGCGGCGAAGACGCCGAAGGGAGCCGCCCGCATGGCCAGCCCGTCGCTCCAGGCGTGCCGGTGCTGTGCGGAGATGGGCGCCGCAAGGCCCCGGCGCAGGTTCTCCAGGGTCCCCCGCTCGCTGAAGCCCGCCCCGCGGAACGGCCCCTCGTCCCGGTCCGCGATCCACCGGTGCCAGGCCGCCTCCACCTGGGCCACGGTGAGCGCCGAGCCGTACCGGGCCAGCAGCAGCCCCGAGAAGATCGCGTACTCGGTGTCGTCCGTGCCGGAGGGCCGGTCGACGACGTACCCCGTGATGCGGCCCCAGCGGGCCCGGATCTCGGACGGCTTCATGTTCTCGGCGGGCGCACCCAGGGCGTCCCCCACGGCGAGGCCGAGCAGCGCGCCACGCGCCCGTTCCCGCAGGCAGGAGGCGTTCCCGGGCGCCGGGGCCGCGGGACTGCAGGCGATGGAAGCCATACGGAGCCTCTCCTCTCAGGACGCCCCGCCCCCGGTCCGGGGCGACGGAACCGCTGTGCGGATCTGTGCCACCCGAGCCGTTCCCCCGAGCCTCGCCGGCCGCAGCATCACCCTTCCGACATCTGCGCAGTGCCATACACGGATGAGCGCCCGGAGGTAAAAGCGCAGGTTAGCCCAGCCTTTCCTTGCTGGCGGCCGGGCAATTTTCGACGTACTTTCGGGGTTGTCGAAAAGTGGAAACAGTCCAATCAGCACCCTGGGGGACCGGGCATGGCCATCATCGAGACCGAGGCGACACTGCACGAGGCGCACCGGGACAACCACACCCACAGGGATGTCAACGGAGGCTGGCTGCGCCCGGCCGTCTTCGGTGCCATGGACGGGCTGGTGTCCAACCTCGCCCTGATGACCGGTGTCGCCGGCGGTTCCGTCGGCCAGCAGACCATCATCATCACCGGTCTCGCGGGCCTGGCCGCCGGGGCCTTCTCCATGGCCGCGGGTGAATACACCTCCGTCGCCTCGCAGCGCGAGCTGGTGGAGGCGGAGCTCGCGGTCGAGCGCCGGGAACTGCGCAAGCATCCGGAGGACGAGGAGAAGGAGCTGGCGGCGCTGTACCAGGCCCGCGGGGTCGAGCCCGCGCTGGCCCGCGAGGTCGCCAGGCAGCTCTCCCGAGACCCGGAGCAGGCCCTGGAGATACACGCCCGCGAGGAACTGGGTGTCGACCCGGGCGACCTGCCCTCCCCGCTGGTGGCCGCCGTCTCCAGCTTCGGCTCCTTCGCGCTCGGGGCCTTCCTGCCCGTCCTGCCGTATCTGCTCGGTGCCCACGCCCTGTGGCCCGCCGTGCTGCTCGCCCTGCTCGGGCTCTTCGCCTGCGGCGCGGTCGTGGCCAAGGTGACGGCGCGGTCCTGGTGGTACAGCGGATTGCGGCAGCTCGCCCTGGGGGGTGCCGCGGCGGGTGTGACGTACGCCCTGGGCAGCCTGTTCGGTACCGCCGTAGGATAGAAGCACGCTACTTATGCGAGGGACCGTATAAGTAGTCGTTACTCCACGGTTTCGATTGCTTGACGACCGGGCATGAGCCGTAAGCGCCGCGGGCAATGACGCCTGCGCCGCACCCCCCGCGGTGGGCGACGACGCCCGCCTCATCCGGCCCGACGGACACCGATCTGTCCGCTTGCGCCCCCTGACTTCCATCGCCGTGCGTGGCACCCGCGCCACGCACGGCAGGTGTCCGCATGCTGGAACGGACTATCCGCTTCCCGAGCACCACTCCATCATGTAACCTGCACGAAATTTCGCACCTGACGCAGAGGGCCAACGTCGTCCCTCGGCACTGCACATGCCACATGACGACGACGGGAGAGCCGATGCGTACGCCGCGCCAGCCGTCCCAGCACTCCGCGAATGGCCAGAACTGGTCCTTCATGGATGCTCGCCCTGCTGCGCAGGGTATGTACGACCCCCGCAATGAGCACGACGCCTGTGGCGTCGGCTTCGTGGCCACCCTCACCGGCGAGGCGAGCCATGCGCTGGTCGAGCAGGCGCTCACGGTTCTGCGCAACCTGGAGCACCGCGGTGCCACCGGCTCCGAGCCCGACTCCGGTGACGGCGCCGGCCTGCTTTGCCAGGTGCCCGACGCCTTCTTCCGTGAGGTGGCCGGATTCGAACTGCCCGAGGCGGGCGCTTACGCCGTCGGCATCGCCTTCCTGCCCGAGGACGGTATCGCCGAGACCGTCTCGCATATCGAGACGATCGCTGCGGACGAGGACCTGACCGTCCTCGGCTGGCGCGAGGTGCCGGTCGCCCCCGAGCTGCTGGGCGCCACCGCCCGCTCCACCATGCCCGTCTTCCGTCAGCTGTTCGTGACCGAGGGCACCTCCCGGACGGAGTCCCGGGGAGCGAGCAAGGGCATCGACCTCGACCGCAGGGCCTTCGTGCTGCGCAAGCGCGCCGAGCGCGAGGCCGGGGTGTACTTCCCGTCGCTGTCCGCGCGCACGATCGTCTACAAGGGCATGCTGACCACCGGCCAGCTGGAGCCCTTCTTCCCGGACCTGTCCGACCGCCGTTTCGCCTCGGCCATCGCCCTGGTCCACTCGCGCTTCTCGACGAACACCTTCCCGAGCTGGCCGCTCGCCCACCCGTACCGCTTCGTCGCCCACAACGGCGAGATCAACACGGTCAAGGGCAACCGCAACTGGATGCGCGCCCGCGAGTCCCAGCTGCTCTCCGACCTGTTCGGCCCCCAGGAGAAGCTGGAGCGGATCTTCCCGATCTGTACGCCGGATGCCTCCGACTCCGCCTCCTTCGACGAGGTGCTCGAACTCCTGCACCTCGGTGGCCGCTCCCTGCCGCACTCCGTGCTGATGATGATCCCGGAGGCGTGGGAGAACCACGAGTCCATGGACCAGGCCCGGCGCGCCTTCTACCAGTACCACTCCACGATGATGGAGCCCTGGGACGGCCCCGCCTGCGTCACCTTCACCGACGGCACCCAGGTCGGCGCCGTGCTCGACCGCAACGGCCTGCGCCCGGGACGCTACTGGGTCACCGACGACGGCCTCGTCGTCCTCGGCTCCGAGGTCGGCGTCCTCGACATCGACCCCGCCAGGGTGGTCCGCAAGGGCCGTCTGCAGCCCGGCAAGATGTTCCTCGTCGACACCGCCGAGCACCGCATCATCGAGGACGACGAGATCAAGGCGTCCCTCGCCGCCGAGAAGCCGTACGCCGAGTGGCTCGAGGCCGGCGAGATCGAGCTGGGTGACCTGCCCGAGCGCGAGCACATCGTGCACACCCACGCCTCGGTCACCCGCCGCCAGCAGACCTTCGGCTACACCGAGGAGGAGCTGCGCGTCATCCTCGCGCCGATGGCCAAGACCGGCGCCGAGCCGATCGGCTCCATGGGCACCGACTCGCCGATCGCCGCGCTCTCCGAGCGCCCGCGTCTGCTGTTCGACTACTTCACCCAGCTGTTCGCGCAGGTCACCAACCCGCCGCTGGACGCGATCCGCGAGGAGCTGGTCACCTCCCTGCGCTCGTCGCTGGGCCCGCAGGGCAACCTGCTGGAGCCGACCGCGGCCTCCTGCCGCAGCGTTGTGCTGCCCTTCCCGGTGATCGACAACGACGAGCTGGCCAAGCTCATCCACATCAACGCCGACGGCGACATGCCCGGCATGAAGGCGGCGACGCTCTCCGGTCTGTTCCGGGTCTCCGGCGGCGGTGACGCCCTCGCCGCGCGCCTGGAGGAGATCTGCGCCGAGGCCGACGCCGCCATCGAGAACGGCGCCCGTCTGATCGTGCTCTCCGACCGGCACTCGGACGCCGAGCACGCGCCGATCCCCTCGCTGCTGCTCACCGCGGCCGTCCACCACCACCTCATCCGCACCAAGCAGCGCACCCACGTGGGCCTGCTGGTCGAGGCCGGCGACGTCCGCGAGGTCCACCACGTCGCCCTGCTCATCGGCTACGGCGCCGCGGCCGTCAACCCGTACCTGGCGATGGAGTCCGTCGAGGACCTGGTCCGCGCGGGCACCTTCCTGCCGGGGGCCGAGCCCGAGAAGGCCATCCGCAACCTGATCTACGCCCTCGGCAAGGGCGTCCTGAAGGTCATGTCCAAGATGGGCATCTCGACCGTCGCCTCCTACCGCGGCGCCCAGGTCTTCGAGGCCGTCGGCCTGGACGAGGCCTTCGTCGACAAGTACTTCAACGGCACGGCCACCAAGATCGGCGGCGTCGGCATCGACGTCGTCGCCAAGGAGGTCGCCGCCCGTCACGCCAAGGCCTACCCAGCCTCCGGCATCGCTCCCGCGCACCGCGCGCTGGAGATCGGTGGCGAGTACCAGTGGCGCCGCGAGGGCGAGCCGCACCTGTTCGACCCGGAGACGGTCTTCCGCCTCCAGCACTCCACGCGCACCGGCCGCTACGACATCTTCAAGAAGTACACGGCCCGCGTGAACGAGCAGTCCGAGCGCCTGATGACGCTGCGCGGCCTGTTCGGATTCAAGTCCGACCGCGCGCCGATCTCCATCGACGAGGTCGAGCCGGTCTCCGAGATCGTCAAGCGCTTCTCCACGGGCGCCATGTCGTACGGCTCCATCTCCAAGGAGGCGCACGAGACGCTCGCCATCGCCATGAACCAGCTGGGCGCCAAGTCCAACACCGGCGAGGGCGGCGAGGACCCGGAGCGCCTTTACGACCCGGCGCGCCGCTCGGCGATCAAGCAGGTGGCCTCCGGCCGCTTCGGCGTGACCTCCGAGTACCTGGTCAACGCGGACGACATCCAGATCAAGATGGCCCAGGGCGCCAAGCCCGGCGAGGGCGGCCAGCTGCCCGGCCACAAGGTCTACCCGTGGGTGGCCAAGACCCGGCACTCGACGCCGGGTGTCGGCCTGATCTCCCCGCCGCCGCACCACGACATCTACTCCATCGAGGACCTGGCCCAGCTGATCCACGACCTGAAGAACGCGAACCCGCAGGCGCGGATTCACGTGAAGCTGGTCTCGGAGGTCGGTGTCGGCACGGTCGCCGCGGGTGTGTCGAAGGCCCACGCGGACGTCGTCCTGATCTCCGGCCACGACGGCGGCACGGGTGCCTCCCCGCTGACCTCCCTCAAGCACGCCGGCGGTCCCTGGGAGCTGGGCCTGGCCGAGACCCAGCAGACGCTGCTGCTCAACGGGCTGCGCGACCGCATCGTCGTGCAGACCGACGGCCAGCTGAAGACCGGCCGTGACGTCGTCATCGCCGCGCTGCTCGGCGCCGAGGAGTTCGGTTTCGCGACCGCACCGCTCGTCGTCTCCGGCTGCGTCATGATGCGCGTGTGCCACCTGGACACCTGCCCGGTCGGCATCGCGACCCAGAACCCGGTGCTGCGCGAGCGGTTCGCCGGCAAGGCCGAATTCGTGGTGAACTTCTTCCGGTTCATCGCCGAGGAGGTCCGCGAGCTGCTGGCGGAGCTCGGCTTCCGCTCCATCGAGGAGGCCGTCGGCCATGCCGAGGCGCTCGACGTCACCCGCGCAGTCGACCACTGGAAGGCGCAGGGCCTGGACCTGCAGCCGCTGTTCCACGTGCCCGAGCTGGCCGAGGGCGC
Organism: Streptomyces glomeratus; assembly: GCF_021462825.1. Taxonomy (GTDB): domain Bacteria; phylum Actinomycetota; class Actinomycetes; order Streptomycetales; family Streptomycetaceae; genus Streptomyces; species Streptomyces glomeratus. The sequence continues at coordinate 142,518 of NZ_JAKEEB010000008.1, forward strand.
GGTGCGCCACCAGGTCGTCGCCCAGGACCACGGCCTGGAGAAGGCGCTCGACAACGAGCTGATCAAGCTCGCCGCCGACGCCCTGGCCGCGAACTCCCAGGCCGAGGCCCAGCCGGTGCGCGCCCAGGTCGCGATCCGCAACATCAACCGCACGGTCGGCACCATGCTCGGCCACGAGGTGACGAAGAAGTTCGGCGGCGCGGGCCTGCCCGACGACACGATCGACATCACCTTCACCGGCTCGGCGGGCCAGTCCTTCGGCGCGTTCCTGCCGCGCGGTGTCACCCTGCGCCTGGAGGGCGACGCCAACGACTACGTCGGCAAGGGCCTGTCCGGAGGCCGGATCGTCGTGCGCCCGGACCGTGCCGCCGAGCACCTCGCCGAGTACTCGACGATCGCGGGCAACACCATCGCCTACGGCGCGACCGGCGGCGAGCTGTTCCTGCGCGGTCGTACCGGCGAGCGGTTCTGCGTCCGCAACTCCGGCGCCCTGGTGGTGTCGGAGGGCGTGGGCGACCACGGCTGCGAGTACATGACCGGTGGACGCGCGGTCGTGCTCGGCGAGACGGGGCGCAACTTCGCGGCCGGTATGTCGGGTGGCATCGCGTACGTCATCGACCTGGACCGGGACAACGTCAACGCCGGCAACCACGGCTCCGTCGAGGCCCTGGACGACGCCGACAAGCAGTGGCTGCACGACGTGGTGCGCCGCCACGCCGAGGAGACCGGCTCCACGGTCGCCGAGAAGCTCCTCGCCGAGTGGTCCGTTGCCGTGGAGCGCTTCAGCAAGATCATCCCCAGCACCTACAAGGCAGTGCTCGCCGCCAAGGACGCCGCCGAGCGAGCCGGTCTCTCCGAGACCGAGATCACCGAGAAGATGATGGAGGCGGCGACCAATGGCTGATCCCAAGGGCTTCCTGACGCACGGCCGCGAGGTCGCCACGTCCCGCCCGGTGGGCGAGCGCGTCAAGGACTGGAACGAGGTCTACGTTCCCGGCTCGCTGCTGCCGATCATCAGCAAGCAGGCCAGCCGGTGCATGGACTGCGGCATCCCGTTCTGCCACAACGGCTGTCCGCTCGGGAACCTGATCCCCGAGTGGAACGACTACGCCTACCGCGAGGACTGGGCCGAGGCGTCCGAGCGCCTGCACGCCACCAACAACTTCCCGGAGTTCACCGGCCGGCTGTGCCCGGCTCCGTGCGAGTCGGCGTGTGTGCTCGGCATCAACCAGCCGCCGGTCACCATCAAGAACGTCGAGGTCTCGATCATCGACAAGGCGTGGGACAGCGGCACCGTCAAGCCGCAGGCCCCCGAGCGCCTGTCCGGCAAGACGGTCGCGGTCATCGGCTCGGGCCCGGCCGGTCTGGCCGCCGCCCAGCAGCTGACCCGGGCCGGTCACACGGTCGCGGTGTACGAGCGCGCGGACCGCGTCGGCGGTCTGCTCCGCTACGGCATCCCCGAGTTCAAGATGGAGAAGCGGCACATCAACCGCCGTATCGAGCAGATGCGCGCGGAGGGCACCCGCTTCCGTACCGGTGTCGAGATCGGCCGCGACCTCAAGGCGACGGACCTGCGCAAGCGGTACGACGCCGTGGTGATCGCCGCGGGCGCGACGACCGCACGCGACCTCCCGGTCCCGGGCCGCGAGCTCAAGGGCATCCACCAGGCCATGGAGTACCTGCCCCTGGCCAACAAGGTGCAGGAGGGCGACTACGTGACCGCGCCGATCTCGGCCGAGGGCAAGCACGTGGTCGTGATCGGCGGCGGCGACACGGGCGCGGACTGCGTGGGCACGGCCCACCGCCAGGGCGCGGCCTCCGTCACCCAGCTGGAGATCATGCCCCGCCCGAACGACGAGCGGCACCCGGTCAGCCAGCCGTGGCCGACCTTCCCGATCCTCTACAAGGTCACCTCGGCCCACGAGGAGGGCGGCGAGCGGATCTACGCCGCCTCCACCACCCACTTCGAGGGCGACGAGGACGGCAACGTGCAGTGGCTGCACCTGGCCGAGGTCGAGTTCGTCGAGGGCAAGCTGACCCAGAAGCCGGGCACGGAGCGCAGGATCCCCGCCCAGCTGGTCACCCTCGCCATGGGCTTCACCGGCACCGACCGGGAGAACGGCCTGGTCGAGCAGTTCGGCCTGGACCTCGACGAGCGCGGCAACATCGCCCGCGACGCCGACTTCCAGACCAACGTGCCGGGCGTGTTCGTCGCCGGTGACGCGGGCCGTGGCCAGTCGCTGATCGTCTGGGCGATCGCGGAGGGCCGCTCGGCGGCCCGCGGTGTCGACCGCTACCTCACGGGTGTCAGCGAACTGCCGGCCCCCATCCGCCCGACGGACCGCGCCCTCGCGGTCTGAGGCACCACCGCGTGACCTGACGGTCACTCACCTACGTTTCCGTACAAAGGCGTGCGGAACACAGATGGCGCCTGCCCAGTCCCCGACCGGACCACGGGCAGGCGCCGTCGCATGTGCCGAAGGGCTCAGCCCGTCAGATCCGTGACCTTGCCGACCGTGAGCAGCACCAGCAGGACCAGCAGTGCGGCGCAGGCGGCCGCCTGGAGCAGGCCGCGGCGCGGGCCGCGCGGAACGTAGGCGTACGCCAGGGTCACCACCCCGCCCGCCAGCAGGCCGCCGAGGTGCCCCTGCCAGGAGGTCAGGCCCGCGGAGATCACCAGCCACAGCAGCAGGCCCGTCATGTAGCGGTTGACGGTGCTCATGTCGGCGCCGAGACGGCGGGCCATCACGTAGTAGGCGGCGCCCAGCCCGAAGATGGCGCCGGACGCGCCGACCGTGTGGGTGCCCGGGGCGATCAGCAGGATCAGCACCGAGCCGCCGAGGGCCGACAGCAGGTAGAGCGCGAGGTAGCGGACGCGGCCCAGCTGTGCCTCCACCACCCGGCCGACGTTCCACAACGACACCATGTTCATCACGATGTGCAGAATGCCGAACGTCCCCTGCAGGGGTGGCAGATGCAGGAACGCGCCGGTCAGCAGCCGCTCCCACTGACCGCCGGCCACACCCTCCGCGTGCAGCTCAGGGGGGTACGGGTACTGCCACAGGTAGTGGCCGCCGTCCGGGCCCCGAAGATCCGCGCCCAGCATCGAGAACCGGTCCACGATCGCCGGACGCACCAACTCGCCCAGATAGGCCAGGACGTTCAGGCCGATCAGGACATACGTCACCACGGGCGCCGTGGTGATCCGGCCGCCGAACGCCGTACGCGCCTGCCGGATCGACCGCGCACCCTCCTTGACGCACTCCACGCACTGGTGGCCGACGGCCGCCTCCCGCATGCAGTCCGGGCAGATGTAGCGGTCGCAGCGGGTGCAGCGGACGTAGGACTCCACCTTGGGATGGCGGTAGCAGGTGGTGACGGCGGATTCGGGCTCCACGGCCGGCTCCTCGGACGGGGGGGCGGATGAAGGTGAGCCGGTGGGGACGGCGGCGAACAAACTAGCGAACTCGCGGGAACGGTGATCAGCGAGGGGCGTCGGTGGCGTAACGTCGGCTCCCCGCCCCCGCCTGCACAAGGGAGTCCCGTATGGCCGCGATCAGCCTCCGCAAGCTCGAGGAGACCGCTCCCGGACTCGTCGGCCTGTACAGGACCGCCGGGGTGTCCCTGGCCAAGCACGGGCTGGACGGGCAGCGGGCCGCCGTCTACCTGGTGGTGGACTACTCCGGATCCATGCGGCAGTACTACAAGGACGGCAGCGTGCAGGCGCTCGCCGAGCGGGTGCTCGGGCTGTCCGCGCACCTCGACGACGACGGCAGCGTGCCGGTCGTCTTCTTCTCCACGGACGTCGACGCCGTCACCGACATCTCCCTCGCCGACCACCACGGGCGGATCGACCGGATCGTGGCCGGGCTCGGACACATGGGCAAGACCAGCTACCACCTGGCGATGGACGCCGTCATCGACCACTACCTGGACAGCGGCTCCCGGGACCCCGCCCTCGTCGTCTTCCAGACCGACGGCGGCCCCCTCAGCAGAACCGCCGCGGAACGGTATCTGTGCAAGGCGGCGCGGCTGCCCCTGTTCTGGCAGTTCATCGGGTTCGGAGACCCGGACAGCAAACAGTTCGACTTCCTGCGCAAGCTCGACGAGCTGCCGGTGCCGCGCACACGCGTCGTCGACAACGCGGGGTTCTTCCACGCCGGACCGGACCCGCGGCGGATGTCCGACGCCGAGCTGTACGACCGGCTGGTGGCCGGGTTCCCGCAGTGGCTGGCGGCGGCACGGGCCGAGGGCATCGTGCCGTGACCGCGCGGGCCGCGCCGCTCCTCACCCGTGCAAACGCAAGCCCCTGAGGACGGCGGCCCGGCACTCTGCGGGCGTCCCCCACGCCCCGCGCAGCACGCGGGCCTTCGTCAGCCAGAGGGACAGGTCGTACTCGGCGGTGTATCCGATCGCTCCGTGCAACTGGAGTGCGGTCCGGGCGGTCGCGTACGCCGCCTCGCACGCCGCGACCTTGGCGGCGGCGATGTCCGCCGGAGCCATCGACAGCGCGGCCCCGAAGAGCAGCGGCCGTGCGAACTCCAGGGCGATCGCGGCGTCGGCCAGCCGGTGCTTGACCGCCTGGAACGAGCCGATGGGCACCCCGAACTGGATGCGCTGCCCCACGTACGCGACGGTCCGGTCGAGCAGGGCGAGACCCACGCCCAGAGCCTGCGCGGCCGTGGCCAGGCGCGCCCAGCCGACGGCGTCCGGGGGGACGGCCGGGCACAGCAGCTCGCCGCCGGGCAGCGGGACGGCCAGCCGCCGGGCGGGATCCAGGGACGGCCGCACCTCGGGACGGCAGCCGGGCGACAGCCACACCTTCCCGTCCGCGAGGACCAGGACGACATCCGCCGTGTCCCCGTCCAGCGCGTACGCCGAGCCCACCGTGGCCATCGCCTTGCCCGAGACCAGCGGCGGCAGCAGCCGCGCGGCATGCTCGGGCGCCCCGGAGAGCAGGGCCGCCGCGAGCACCGTCTCCACCACCGGGCCCGGCACCGCGTGGCGGCCCAGCTCAACGAAGGCCACGGCGAGTTCCACGGGGAGCGGGCCCATCCCCTCGTACGCCTCCGGGACCGCCGGCGCGAAGACGCCGGCCCCGGCGATCCGGGACCACAGCGCCCGCCCGGCCGTGTGCTCGCCCGCGCTCCAGGCCCGGGCGACCGACGGGGTGTCGGCGGCGGTCAGCAGGGCGTCCAACGAGCGTGCGAACGCCCGCTGTTCATCGGTGAGCAGAAAACGCATCAGCGTCGGCCCTTCGGCAATCCGAGCAGACGCTCGGCGATGATGTCGCGCTGGATCTCGTTGGTGCCGGCGTAGAGGGGGCCCGCCAGGGAGAACACATACCCCTCGGCCCAGCGGGTGTCCGCCACCTCGCCCTCCCGGCCCAGGAGATCGAGCGCGGTCTCGTGCAGCACGAGGTCGTACTCGGACCAGAACACTTTGTTCAGGCTGGCCTCGGGCCCGATCGGCGTGCCGTCCAGGAAGCGGGAGGCGGCCGCGTAGGTGAACAGCTGGTAGGCGCGGGCGCCGATCAGGGCGTCGGCCACCCGGTCGCCCATCGAGGCCGGGCCGCCGTGCGCCTGCCAGAGCGCGAGCAGCCGCTCGGCGGCGGCGAGGTAGCGGCCGGGGGAGCGGAGGGTGAGTCCGCGCTCGTCGGCCGCCGTCGACATGGCGATCCGCCAGCCCCGGCCCGGCTCGCCGATCACGTCCTCGTCGGGCACGAACACATCGTCCAGGAACAGTTCGGCGAAGGCAGGCTTGCCGTCGAGGCGGCCGATCGGACGGACCGTCACCCCGGGAGCGCGCAGGTCGAACATGAGGTAGGTCAGGCCCTGGTGGGGTTTGGGGGCGTCCGGATCGCTGCGGAACAGACCGAACGCACGGTCCGCGAAGGCCGCCCGCGACGACCAGGTCTTCTGCCCCTTAAGCAGCCAGCCGCCCCGGGTGCGTACGGCCCTGGACCGCAGCGAGGCCAGGTCGGAGCCGGCCTCGGGCTCCGACCACGCCTGCGCCCAGATCACCTCGCCGGTGGCCATCGGGGGCAGCACCCGGGCCCGCTGCTCCTCGGTGCCGTGGGCGAACAGGGTCGGCGCCAGCAGGCTGATGCCGTTCTGCCCGACACGGCCCGGAGCGCCAGCCGCGTAGTACTCCTCCTCGAAGATCAGCCACCGCAGCAGACCCGCGTCGCGTCCGCCGTACCCGGCCGGCCAGGACACCACCGACCAGCGGTCCGCCGCGAGTTCCGTCTCCCAGGCCCGGTGGGCCGCGAACCCCTCCCCGGTCTCCAGGGAGGGCAGCGGTGTCGAAGGCACATGCGCGGCCAGCCAGGACCGGGCCTCGGTGCGGAAGGCCTCGTCGGCGGGGGAGTGGGTCAGATCCACGGGCGGCACCCTTCGAAGGCGGGCATCCGGCTTCCCTAACAAGTGTTTGGTAGGTTAGCGTGGACCCATGACAGCCGTCGAGAGTCCGGCGTACGTGCCCGGTCACGGGCTGCTCCGGGGCCGCACCGCCGTGATCACCGCGGCGGCCGGTGCGGGCATCGGGGGCGCGACCGCACGGCGGTTCCTGGAGGAGGGCGCGCGCGTGCTGATCAGCGACGCCCATGCGCGCCGGCTTCAGGAGTACGAGACCGAGCTGGGCCGGGAGTTCGCCGGGGCGGTGGCGTCGGCCGTCTGCGACGTCACCGACGACGCCCAGGTGACGGCCCTCTTCGACACGGCCGTCCGGCTGCACGGCCGACTCGACATCGTCGTCAACAACGCCGGCCTCGGCGGCACCGCCACGCTGGCCGACATGACCGACGAGCAGTGGTCGAAGGTGCTCGACGTGACGCTGAACGGCACCTTCCGGTGCACCCGGGCGGCCCTGCGGTCGATGAGGGAGACGGGCGGCGGAGTGATCGTCAACAACGCCTCGGTGCTCGGCTGGCGCGCCCAGGCCGGACAGGCCCACTACGCCGCCGCGAAGGCAGGGGTCATGGCCCTGACCCGCTGCGCCGCCATGGAGGCCGCCGAGTACGGGGTACGGGTCAACGCCGTCTCCCCGAGCCTCGCCCTGCACCCGCATCTGGCGAAGGTGACGACGCCCGGGCTGCTGCGGGAGCTGACCGCACGCGAGGCCTTCGGGCGGCACGCGGAGCCATGGGAAGTCGCCAACGTGATCGTCTTCCTGGCCTCCGGCTACTCCTCCTACATGACCGGCGAGGTCGTCGCGGTCAGCAGCCGGCACCCCTAGAGCCGTGCGATGGACCAGCCCCCTCGGGATCACAATGGATCCGTGCCGACCAAGAAGAAGCCCCAGGTGGCCGCCGCGCCCGCCCGCCGCCGTGAACTCCTCGACACCGCCGCGGAGGTCTTCGCCGAACAGGGCTACAACGCCACCACCGTCCGCACGATCGCGGACCACGCCGGGATGCTCGCGGGCAGCCTCTACTACCACTTCGACTCCAAGGAGTCGATGCTGGAGGAGATCCTGCGCACGTTCCTCGACGAGCTCTGGGACGGCTACGACACGGTCCTGGAGTCCGAACTCGGCCCCCGCGAGACCCTGGAGGCGCTGGTCACCGAGTCCTTCAGGGAGATCGACCGGCACCGCGCGGCCGTCGCGATCTACCAGAAGGAGTCCAGGCAGCTCGCCGCGCAGGAACGGTTCGCGTTCCTCGCCGAGTCCCAGCGCAAGTTCGAGAGGGCGTGGCTGTCCACGCTGGAGCGCGGGGTGGCCGCCCGGGTCTTCCGGTCGGACCTCGACGTCCGGCTCACCTACCGGTTCGTGCGCGACACCGTCTGGGTCGCCGCGTCCTGGTACCGGCCCGGGGGACAGCACAGTCCGGAGGAGATCGCCCGGCAGTACCTGTCGATGGTGCTCGACGGGATCGCCGTGCGCGCCTAGCCGTACCTGACCGTATGTGACGTCCGTCCAATGCGAGGGAGTTGACCATGGCCGAGGCCTATCTCGTCGAAGCGGTCCGCACGCCCGTCGGACGGCGCCGGGGCGGATTGAGCGGCGTCCATCCCGCCGATCTGGGCGCCCATGTGCTGAAGGCCCTGGTGGCGCGTTCCGGTGTGGACCCGGCCGCCGTGGAGGATGTCGTCTTCGGCTGCCTGGACACGGTCGGGCCGCAGGCCGGGGACATCGCCCGCACCTGCTGGCTCGCGGCCGGGCTGCCCGAGGAGGTGCCGGGAGTGACGGTCGACCGGCAGTGCGGATCCTCCCAGCAGGCCGTGCACTTCGCGGCGCAGGCCGTGCTCTCCGGCACCCAGGACCTCGTGGTCGCGGGCGGCGTCCAGAACATGTCGCAGATCCCCATCGCCTTCGCCTCCCGCCAGGCCGCCGAACCGCTGGGGCTCACCGAGGGCCCCTTCGCGGGCAGCGAAGGATGGCGGGCCCGCTACGGCGACCGGCCCGTCAACCAGTTCCACGGCGCCGAGCTGATCGCCGCCAAGTGGGGCATCGGCCGCCGCGACCAGGAAGAGTACGCGCTGCGCTCGCACCGCAGGGCCCTCCGCGCGATCGACGAGGGCCGCTTCGACCGGGAGATCGCCGCCTACGGGGACGTCACGGTCGACGAGGGCCCGCGCCGGGACACCTCGCTGGAGAAGATGGCCGGGCTGAAGCCGGTCCTGGAGGGCGGCACCGTCACCGCCGCCTGTTCCTCGCAGGTCTCCGACGGCGCGGCGGCCCTGCTGCTGGCCTCCGAGCGGGCGGTACGGGAACACGGGCTGACGCCGCGCGCCCGGGTCCACCACCTCTCGGTGCGCGGGGAGGACCCGATCCGGATGCTGACGGCACCCATCCCCGCGACCGCGCACGCCCTGAAGAAGACCGGCCTCACGATCGACGACATCGACCTCGTCGAGATCAACGAGGCCTTCGCCCCGGTCGTGCTCGCCTGGCTCAAGGAGACCGCAGCCGACCCGGAGAAGGTCAACGTCAACGGCGGTGCGATCGCCCTCGGCCACCCCCTGGGCGCCACCGGCGCCAGGCTGATGACCACCCTGCTCCACGAACTGGAGCGCACGGGCGCCCGCTTCGGCCTCCAGACCATGTGCGAGGGCGGAGGCCAGGCCAATGTGACGATCATCGAACGCCTCTGAGCGGACCCGACCGCCGCCCGGCGGGTGGTGGTGGGGCGGGGCCGACCGGCGGGTGGTGGGCGCCGCCCGACGGGCCCGGGCGGATGCGCTGCCGGGCCCGCTCGTCCGCCCCTGCGCCTGCGCGGGGCGCGGGCCGTCAGTGACCGGGGCCGTCGAACCGCGCCAAGGCCTTCAGCAGCTCCTCCGCCTCCCTCATGATCCGGTCCACCAGTTCCGCGCACGACGGCAGGTCGTCGATCACCCCGGCGACCTGCCCGGACGCCATCACCCCCAGGTCCGTCCGCCCATCTACCATCGCGGCCCTCAGCAGCATGGGCGTGTTCGCGGCCAGCAGGACCTGGCTCCAGCTCAGCTGCCTGCCGTGCCTCAGGGCGAGGCCGTCGCGGACCATGTCCGGCCACGTCAGTCCCGACAGCTTCCGGAAGCCCGCCGCCCGGCGCACCGCGTGCACCAGCGCCCGAGCCCGGCCCGCACGCTCCAGCGAGTCGACGAACGGGGTGCGCAGCATCCGGTGCGGCAGCCCGTCCACGGCCGTCGTCACCGTGACGTCCCGCACCGTCGCCGCCAGATACCGCGCCTTCACCGCGTCCGGAACCGTCGAGTCCGAGGTCAGCAGGAACCGCGTGCCCATCGCGACGCCCGCCGCCCCGTACGCCAGCGCCGCGACCAGCCCCCGCCCGTCGTGGAAGCCGCCCGCCGCGACCACCGGTATGTCCACGGCGTCCACCACCTGCGGCAGCAGCACGCTCGTCGCCACCTCGCCGGTATGACCGCCGCCCTCGCCACCCTGCACGACGACGGCGTCCGCGCCCCAGGCGGCCACCTTCTCCGCATGCCGCCGGGCGCCCACCGACGGGATCACGACCACCCCCGCGGCCTTCAGCTCGGAGATCAGCTCACGGGACGGCGCCAGCGCGAAGGACGCGACCCGCACACCCTCCTCGATGATGATCCGCACCCGGTCGCCCGCGTCCCCGGCGTCCGCGCGCAGATTCACCGCGAACGGTGCGTCCGTCCGCGCCCTCACCTCCCGTATCGCCTCCCGCAACCGGTCGGCCGTCATGGTGGCGGAGGCCAGGACACCGAGCGCCCCCGCGTTCGCCGCGGCGGAGACCAGACGCGGCCCCGCCACCCAGCCCATCCCCGTCTGGACCACGGGGTGCCGCACACCGACGAGCCGGGTGAGCGCCGTGTCCATCAGCGCCCTCCGCCCTCGGCGACTCGATCCGGGACCTCCCGCTCCCGTATCCCCTCCGGATCGATCACCTCACGGATCAACCGCAGTTCCCGTGGCGTCGGTTCCCGCGTGGCGGGCACCTCGCCCGGGACCGTCAGTTCGAAGCCCGTCGCCGCCCGCACCTCCTCCACGGTCACCCCCGGGTGGAGCGAGGCCAGCCGCATCGAGCGGTCAGGGGTGGCGAAGTCGAAGACGCCGAGGTCGGAGACCACCCGCCGGACGTCATGGAAGCGTGCGGTGGCGGGATGCCGGGCCGCGCGGTCGTACCCCACCCCGCAGACCATGTCGACCCGCTCCACGAACACCCGAGGTGAGTGCCGCGGGATCCAGTAACTGGTCCGGTTGTTGAGGGTGTTGACCGGCGCCCCGCGCACCCCCAGCAACTGTCGCCGGGGTCTCGCCCAGTCGCCGACGCACGAGATGTTCTGGTTTCCGAAGCGGTCGATCTGACTGGCGCCCATCATCACGTGCCGTCGGCCGCCGGTGACCAGCGCCAGATGCTGACGGTACGGCAGCCAGCCCTCCACCGTCCCGTCGACGTCCACGAGCATCGCCTCGCCGTCGGTGAGCAGCAGATCCGGCGCGAAGGTGCGCCGGGCGAGCCGCGCCCCTGCCGAGGGGATGGGGCCCATGGGACTCGCGAGGATCTCGCCCTCGCCACGCCAGGCTTCGGCGCAGGCGATCACGCAGTACTCGGCGCGGGTGACCCGGCTCATGACCGCTCCCGGTGCCAGGCCTGTACGGCCGACTGGTACGCGTGTTCGTCGCCGGTGAGGAACCGTTCGGCGAACTCGGGCCACGCCGTGGTCGCGTAGTGCCGCTGGAAGGCCTCGTCCCGTTCGTGGTCGGGCGCGCAGGACGTGAAATGGGCCCCGTTGGGAGCCTCGACCACGCCGGTCACGGTGTGGCGTTTGATCAGCAGGGTCTGCGGCGCGGCCTCCTTCGTCAGCTCCGCCGTGTCCACGATCCGCTCGCACGAGACATAGGCTGCGTCGGCCGCCTCGCAGAACAGGTCGTCGAAGTACGGGTCGGGGCCCAGATACCGGCCGTTGCCCCGCCGGTCGGCACGGTTGACGTGGACCAGTGCGGCGTCCAACCGCAGCGCCGGCATGGCGACGAACTCCTCTTGGCCGCCCGACTCCCGAGCGCCCGCGCCCGGGCTCGGGCCGGCGCCCGTGCCGGTGGCCTCCCCGACGGACCTCCCCGGCCGCCCGGGCTCGGCGGCAGGCTGCCCATCGGAGAACGGCCACCCCTCCCCGTATGGCGAAGTGACCGTCCGCAGGCCCGGGTTGACCCGCAGCACGTCCGATCCGACGCCCGCCCGCACCGGCAGGAACGGCAGCCGGTTCGCCGCCGCGCGCAGTCCCCACATCAGCATCGCCTCGTCCACCTCCGCCAGCTCCAGTGCGCCGGCCTCACGCGCAGCGCGGTAGTGAGGCTCCAGCGGGATCGAGTCCAGGGTCGCGAACGCGGAGACCAGTCTGCGGATCCGTCCCACCGCCGCGAGCATGCCTACGTCCGGGCCGCCGTAGGAGACGACCGTGAGGTCGGTGATCCGGGAGCGGAGCAGCGCCCGCACCAGGGCCATCGGCTTGCGGCGCGAGCCCCAGCCGCCGATGCCGAGGGTCATGCCGCTCTCCAGCCGGGAGACGACCTCGTCCGCCGTCATCGTCTTGTCCCTCATCTATGTGTCCCCCTTGCCGAAGGTGTCCCGGACCCGGTCGGCGACGCCGCTGGTCTGTGCCTCGAAGGTGAAGCCCTGCTCGAAGCGGTAACTGCGGCGCACATCGACCGGGTCGATGCCGTTGATGGCGGCCTTGGCGAGCCGCAGCAGCTCTCCGTCCTTGGCGGCGATCTCACGGGCCAGTTCCAGCGCGGCGCCGCGCAGGCCGTCCCGCGGCACGACCCGCCACACCGAACCGTGCGCCCGCAGCTCGGCCGCCGTCGCCGTGCGCGAGGTGTAGTACAGGGTGCGCATCAGATGCGGAGGCACCAGCCGGGCCAGATGCGTGGCCGCGCCCAGTGCACCGCGCTCCAGCTCCGGCAGCCCGAAGACGGCGTCCTCACTCGCCACGATCGCGTCCGCGTTGCCGGCGAGCCCTATGCCGCCGCCCAGGCAGAACCCCTGCACCGCCGCCACGACCGGCACCTCGCACTCGTACACCGCCGCGAACGCCTCGAAACATCCGCGGTTGGCCCCGATCAGCCCGCGGCCCCCCTTCGCGCGTATCTCCTTGATGTCCACACCCGCGTTGAAACCGCGTCCTTCCGCGGCCAGCACGACACAGCGGACCTGTGGGTCGCGGCCCGCCGACCGCACCGCGTCGGCCAGGGAGAACCAGCCGGTCACCGGGAGCGCGTTCACCGGGGGGAAGTCGACCGCTACGACGGCGACCCCTTTTTCCGGGCACGAGGTGGAGACACCCATGAGCACATCAGCTACCTTTCCACCAAACGTTTGTTAGGTGCGTGTCGAAGTTAGCAGCCATCCCATTCCGCCGGGAGGCCCTGTGGACAACTCCAGCGGCACGACCGCCGCAAGCCTGCGCGGGAGAGTCGCCGTCGTCACCGGCGGCACCCGCGGCGTCGGCGCGGGGATCGCCCGGGCCTTCGTCGCGGCCGGCGCCGATGTGCTGGTGTGCGCCCGCCGGCCACCCGAAAAGCCCCTGCCGGGTACCGAGTTCCTCCGTCTGGACGTCCGCGACCCGGCCGCCGTACGGGACTGCTTCGACGTGCTGCCCCGCCTCGATGTCCTGGTCAACAACGCGGGCGGCGCCCCCTACCGGCTCCTCGCCGACGTCGGCTCCGAGCGGCACGCCCGGGTCGTCGAACTCAATCTCCTCGCCCCGCTGACGGTCTCGCTCGCCGCATATCCCCACCTCAGGCGTGCCCGCGGAGCGATCGTCATGATCGGCAGCGTGAGCGGCAGCCGCCCTTCACCGGGCACCGCCGCGTACGGCGCCGCCAAGGCCGGCCTGGAGAGCCTGGCACGCTCCATGGCGGTGGAGTGGGCGCCTGAGGTGCGGGTCAACACGCTCGTCGTGGGCATGGTCCGCACCGAGCTGTCCCACCTTCACTACGGCGATGAGGACGGTATCGCGGCCGTCTCCCGCACCGTCCCGCTCGGCCGGCTCGCCGAGCCCTACGACATCGGCGAGGCCGCCGTCTTCCTCGCCTCGGACGCCGCGGCATACGTCACCGGCGCGAGCCTGCTCGTACACGGCGGAGGGGAACGGCCGGCGTTCCTCGACGCGGCGACGGTCAACAAGGGCATCCGGGACTCCATCGGAAAGAGCCGGGACACAAGCCGAGAAGGAAGCCGGGACGAAGGAAGCCGGGACAAAGGAATCCAGGGCAAAGGAAGCCAGGACGCAAGAGGGGGTACGACGTGACGGGTATCGCGGACGGCCGCGTGGTGATCGTCACCGGGGCGGGACGTGGGCTGGGCCGCGCGCATGCCCTCGCGTTCGCCGCCGAGGGCGCGAGGGTCGTCGTCAACGATCTCGGGGTCGGCCTGGACGGCGCACCCGGTGCCGGAAGCCCGGCCGGGCGGGTCGTCGAGGAGATCCGCGCCGCCGGCGGCGAGGCGGTCGCGCACGGCGGCGACATCGCGACCGAAGCCGGCGCGGCGTCCGTGGTGGCGACCGCCCTGGAGACATACGGACGCCTCGACACGCTCGTCAACAACGCCGGGTTCCTTCGGGACCGGATGCTGGTCAACCTCGACGAGGACGACTGGGACGCCGTACTGCGGGTCCATCTCAAGGGGCATTTCCTCGTGTTGAAACACGCGGCGGCACACTGGCGGGCCGAGACGAAGGCGGGGCGCGCCCCGTGCGCCCGGGTGGTGAACACCGGCAGCGGCGCGGGACTGCTGGGCTCGGTCGGGCAGGCGAACTACAGCGCCGCGAAGGCCGGGATCGTCGCACTGACCCTGGTCGCGGCGGCGGAACTCGCCCGCTACGGCGTGCAGGTCAACGCTCTCGCGCCCGCCGCGCGCACCAGGATGACCGAGCGCACGTTCGCCGAGACGATGAGTGCCCCCGCCTCGGGCTTCGACGCGATGGCTCCCGAGAACGTCTCCCCCCTGGTCGTCTGGCTCGGCTCCGCCGCGAGCGCCGGCGTCACGGGCCGTGTCTTCGAGGCCGAGGGCGGGCGGATCACCGTGATGGAGGGATGGCGGCGGGGCCCGACCGCCGAGGAGAGGGCGCGCCGGACCCCGGCCGAGGCCGGCGAAACGGCCCGGAAGCTGCTGGCACGGGCCGAGTCGCCGCAAGCGGTGTACGGGGCGGAGTCATGAGGGCCGTTCCATGACGGTTGCCTCGGCGGGCGACTCCGTCAGCGGTCAGGGCACCACCGTTCCGTCGCCCGCCGCGCCGCACTGCTCGGTGGAGGTGGAGACGTCCGTCGTCCTGAGCCCCGTCTCGAGCGCCGACCACCATGAGCGTCAGCCATCTGCGCCATTCCGGTCGAAGGCGGCCGTCGTGCCGCCCGGATAACGCGCGTGTGGTCCGGCCCGACGCGCCTGTGAACGCGTCTTCGGTGTTGAACGCCGTCAAGGGGACTCCTCAGTGGGGTGACCGCGAGGGTGGAGACCAGTGCCGTATTGACACCCCGTCAAGGCCTAGCGCCCGGCGATGACAGAGGGGTTGCCGAGGAGTAAGGCGTCGGCCGGGGCACCGGCGCCGTCAGGCCTGGCGCAGACGGCCTGCCGGCCCGGGCCCGCTATCCCGTGCGCGAGCCGGGATCCCGCTCCAGCAGGGCCGCTATCGTGCGGTGCCCCGTCTGACGGTCGTTGCCCGCCGCCGGCCGGCCGTCGCGCAGGAGCGCCACCTCGACGGTCACCGTGCCGGGCTCGTCCTCCCGGCGGCTCGTGACGTACGCGTGCCCCGGCCCGTACGCCGCCTCCAGGCCCGCACGCAGTTCCTCCTCGATGTCCACCGCCAGCCAGCGCCGGGCCTCGGCCAGGGCCTCCCGCCGGGCCCGCGCCCCGTGCGCCAGCAGCGCCCGCACACAGCCGGGGGAGCCGCGACGGGCGGCCGCCACCAGCGGGGGCTCGCCACCGGGGCCGGGCAGATCGGGGTCCGCTCCCGCAGCCAGGAGCACCCGTACGACGTCCGCATGCCCGCGTTGCACCGCCCATGTCAGGGCCCGGAATCCGTACCCCTCCCGCAGATCCGGCGCGGCCCCGGCCGCCAGCAGCGCCCGTACGACCTCGGTGTGGCCCCCGCAGGCGGCCCCGCACAGCGGAGCGTCGGCGCCCGAGCTGAGGCGGTCGGGGTCGGCGCCCGCCGCCAGCAGCAGCCGTACGATGCCCGGCGCGTCGCTCACCGCCGCCAGGTACAGGGCGGTCTGGCCCTCGGCGTCCACCGAGTCGGGACCGGTCCCCGTGCGCAGCAGCCGTAGGACCGCGTTCTCGTCCCCTTCGTACACCGCCGCGAACAGCCCCGGCGGCTCGTGCGTGTTCATGCCTCGACCCTCGCTCGCCGAGGGGGCCGTGGGCAAAGGCATATCGGGTGTCGTGCGCCACCCTTCGCCTCCTTCGGGGACCTTCCCGGCGCATCCGGTGCCGGCCGGGCCTCAGGTGTCGCACTCCAGCACGGTCCGGCACAGCCCGCAGCGGGCCCGCACCCGCCCCCGCACGGGCACCTTGATCCGCTGGTGGCAGGTCGGACAGGGGAAGCAGACACCCAGCGGGCCGCGGCCGGCCGAGGTGAAGGAGTAGGGCGCGCCCGGATGCGAGTCGGGCTCGGAGTGGTCCTGGGCGTGCCGGCGGTCCCTGGCGTAGCGGTGGCGGCCGGCCCAGCCGGCCGCCGTCAACGGCGGCTGCTGCTCGTCGCGGCGGGCCTGGGCCAGGCCCTTCGTGTACGCCGTGTACGCCTGCGGGCTGGTGAACCAGATCGCGGGATCCTCGCCGAACAGCAGCGCCCGCTTGGCGAGGACGTAGCCGAACTCCTCCGGGGTGAGGTAGCCGAGCTTCTGCGACGAGGCGCCGTCCTCGCGGTAGGCGTCGAGGAGCAGCCAGCCCGCGCCCAGGTAGGTCGCCGCCGTGTCGGTGAGGATCTCGTTGTCCCGGGTGCCGGGGAAGGAAAGGTCGAGGCGGTGCAGATAGACATGCATCACCTCGTGCGCCAGGGCCGCGCCGATATCCCGGCGGTGGGTGCGGAACCGGTCGTTCAGCTCCACGAAGTACTCGGGCCCGGCGGCGAGTTCCACATTCGCCGCGTGGATCATCTCGCGGAAGCTGACGATGATCCTGGCGTCCGGCAGCCGGTAGTGGCGCACCATCTCGTGCGCCACTCGCTGCGCGCCGAGGTACAGGTCGTCCTGGTCGGAGAAGGCCACGTCGGCCGGGGCCACGCTGGCCGCGAAGGTGCGGATGGTGTCGTACGACAGCCGCTTGTACAGCGCGGTGATGGCCGTCCGCACCATGTCCAGATGTGGATAGCCGTGCTCGACCGGTCCGCCGTTCGCCACGTCCGCACCCCCTGAAGACGCCGGCTGTGCCTCCACTGTATGCGTGCTTCCTTCCGGCCGTATGCACCGGCCGTATGCACGTTTCCTCCCGCGGCGGGCGTGCGCGGGCGCCCGGCGGTCGCACCGTGCGCCGTCTGGCCGGAAACCGGTTCTTGTCGGCAGCGTCCGATACTCCCAATAATCCGTAAAGGCTTGGCGGGAGCATGTCATACATGATATCCGCGTGCTGCCGCCGGGCGGTCAACCCCCCACGGAAGGAAGCACGGTGAAGCTTCTCAAGAAGACCGGCGGCCTCAAGAGAGCCCTCGCGGCCCTCACGGTCGCGCTCGCCGCCCTCTCGCTCCAACCCCTGTCGGCGCAGGCGGCTCCCCAGCCCGTCGTCGGCGGGACCCGTGCCGCGCAGGGTGAGTTCCCGTTCATGGTGCGGCTCTCCATGGGCTGCGGCGGGGCCCTGTACACCAAGAACATCGTCCTGACCGCCGCGCACTGCGTCAGCGGATCCGGCACCAACACCTCCATCACCGCAACCGCCGGCGTCGTGGACCTGCGCAGCAGCAGCGCGATCAAGGTGAAGTCGACCAAGGTGCTGCAGGCCCCGGGCTACAGCGGCAAGGGCAGGGACTGGGCGCTGATCAAGCTTGCCAAGGCCGTCGACCTGCCCACGCTGCCGATCGCGACCAGCAGCGCGTACAACAACGGCGACTTCTCCATCATCGGCTGGGGTGCGGCCCGCGAGGGCGGCGGCCAGCAGCGCTATCTGCTCAAGGCCCAGGTCCCCTTCGTCGACGACGCCACCTGCCAGCGCGCCTACGGCAACGACCTGGTGCCCGGCGAGGAGATCTGCGCCGGGTTCCCGCAGGGCGGCGTCGACACCTGCCAGGGCGACTCCGGCGGGCCCATGTTCCGCAGGGACAGCACGGGCGCGTACCTCCAGGTCGGCATCGTCAGCTGGGGCGAGGGCTGCGCACGGGCCGGCTACCCCGGCGTCTACACCGAGGTCTCGACGTTCGCGGGGGATATAGCCCGCGCCGCCGCCGGCCTCTAGCGAGACCCTGGGAACGTACCCCCTGACGGGTACGAGGCGCCCGCGGCCCACTCCGGCCGCGGGTGCTTTCCGTGGGCCGAGCTTCGCCGGTCGTGGGCGCTCTCCCGCCGACCGCCTGACCTCGGAGACGATCCGCAGTCCGGACAGGAGTGGGAGGGCGCCCGCGCGCCCCGTAGGGTGGTCGCTCATGACCACCCGCAACACCGCCGGCGGCGATGCCGACCCGGCCGTCCGCGCCGAGCTCGCCAGGCTTCGCGACAGCATCGACAACATCGACGCCGCCGTCGTCCATATGCTCGCCGAACGCTTCAAGTGCACCCAGCGGGTCGGCCACCTCAAGGCCGCACATCACCTGCCGCCCGCCGACCCGGCCCGCGAGGCCGCCCAGATCGCCCGCCTCCGCCGGCTCGCCGAGAGCGCCAAGCTCGACCCCGCCTTCGCGGAGAAGCTGCTCAACTTCATCATCGCCGAGGTCATCCGCCACCACGAGCGCATCGCCGAGGACGCCACGTCCGCCGCCGACACAACGGGGAACTGACCTCCCGCGCCCACGGCCCGCGCCGGTCGTCGGGCGCGTGGTCGCCCGTTCGGCCGAGTGACTCTTTGTCAGGTCAAAGGAACGTGGGATAGGACGGTTCGGGCATAAGCTGGTTGCCCAAACGAGGGGACGTCGGGCCATGCCGTCTGATGCGAGCATTCTCATCGTCGACGACCACCAGGACATGCTCTACGCCCTGGAGAGCGCACTGGCCCCGCTGGGCCACCGGCTCATCCGTGCGACCAGCGGCGACGGCGCGCTCAAGGAGGTCCTGCGGGGTCAGGTGGGCCTCCTGCTCCTCGATGTGTGCATGCCCGGGGTGGGCGGACTCGACGTCGTGCGCTACATGCGGCGCGTGGAGCAGACCCAGCACATCCCGGTCATCCTCCTCACCGGTTTCGGTCCCGACGCCGCACTCACCTCCGCCGCCTTCGGCCTCGGTGTCGCCGACCTGTTGATGAAACCCGTCGACCCCTGGTCCCTGCGCACCAAGGTCCGCTACCTCTACAACGCCCACCAGCGCTCCCAGGCCCTCGAACGCGAGGTACGCGCCCTGCGCGCCCGGCTCAAGGGGCCCGGCGCGCCCCCGGCACCCGCCCTCCCGTATCCGGACGCATACCTGCCGGGCCAGCGCGAGGACGCCGCCGAGGGCACATCCCCCGGGGGCACCCAGGCACGGCGCGAGAGACAGCCGTAGGCGCCACCGGCGCAGCCCACAGGCCCGCACGAGAGGCGCCCGAAGGCGCCACGGAGCGCCCAGGCGGACGACGCGAGGGTGCATGCGAACGGCACAAAACGCGCACGCGAGCCGAGCGACAGGGCGCGAGAAGGCGGCAAGGGAAGCGGACAAAGGGCGTGTACCGGGATCACCCCTGTGCGCTGTCGGCGGCATCAGGCAGCATGTCCCTCATGTCCGTACTGACGCGCGACGAAGCGCAGACCCGTGCCAGGCTCCTCGACGTCCACCGCTACGAGATCGCCCTCGACCTGACCCGCGGCGACGAGACCTTCGACTCCCGTACCGTCATCCACTTCACGGTGAGCGGTGACCGGAAGGCCGCGGACACCTTCGTCGAGCTCAAGCCCGCCGAGCTGCGCTCCGCAACGCTGGACGGACAGCCCCTGGACCCCGAGACCCTCGACGAGAACCGGCTGCCCCTCAAGGGCCTCACGGCCGGCGAGCACGAACTGCGCATCGACGCCGCCATGCGCTACTCGCACACCGGCGAGGGCATGCACCGCTTCACCGACCCCACCGACGGCGAGACCTACGTCTACACCCAGCTGTTCCTGGACGACGTCCAGCGCGTCTTCGCCGCCTTCGACCAGCCCGACCTCAAGGCCGTCTTCGAGCTGACCGTCAAGGCCCCCGAAGGCTGGAGTGTCCTCGCCAACGGCGTCACGACCCACGAGGGCGAAGGCACCTGGCGCGCCGCCGCGACCCCCCTCATCTCCACCTACCTCGTCGCCGTCGCCGCCGGCCCCTGGCACTCCGTGCGCACCGAGCACCGCGGACTGCCCTTCGGCATCCACTGCCGCCGCTCCCTCGCCCCCTACCTCGACGCCGACGCGGACGAACTCCTCGAGATCACCCGCCAGTGCTTCGACCGCTACCACGAGAAGTTCGAGGAGCCCTACCCCTTCGACTCCTACGACCAGGCGTTCGTCCCCGAGTTCAACGCCGGGGCCATGGAGAACCCCGGCCTCGTCACCTTCCGCGACGAGTTCGTCTACCGCTCCGCCGTCACGGACACCCAGCGCCAGACCCGTGCCATGGTCATCGCTCACGAGATGGCCCACATGTGGTTCGGCGACCTCGTCACCCTGCGCTGGTGGGACGACATCTGGCTGAACGAGTCCTTCGCCGAGTACATGGGCTACCAGACCCTGACCGAGGCCACCCGCTTCACGGACACCTGGACCGACTTCGGCGTCGCCCGGAAGGCCTGGGGATACGACGCGGACCAGCGGCCCTCCACCCACCCCGTGGCCCCCGACGCTGTCGACGACACCGCCTCCGCACTCCTCAACTTCGACGGCATCTCCTACGCCAAGGGTGCCTCCGCGCTGCGGCAGCTGGTGGCCTGGCTCGGCGAGAAGGACTTCCTCGCCGGCATCAACACCCACTTCACCCGCCACCGCTTCGGCAACGCCACGCTCGCCGACTTCGTCGACTCCCTCGCCGACGCCACCGAGCGGGACGTGCACGCCTGGGCCGACTCCTGGCTGCGCACCACCGGCGTCGACACCCTCACCCCGCACCTCACCCAGGCCGACGACGGCACATACTCCCTGACCGTCGCCCACGACGGCAGCCGCCCCCACCGCATCGCCGTCGGCCTCTACGACCAGGACCTCTCCGACGACGGCGGCCTCACCCTGCGCGAACGCCTCGAACTGGACATCCCGCAGAGCGCGCCGCAGCCCCTCGGGAAGCGTCCCGCCCTGCTCCTGCTCAACGACGGCGACCTCACCTACGCCAAGGTCCGCTTCGACCCCGACTCCTTCACGGCCGTCCGGGGCGCACTGTCCGCCGTGCCCGAACCGCTCAGCCGCGCGGTCGTGTGGAACGCCCTGCGCGACGCCGTGCGCGACGGCCGCCTCCCCGCCGCCGCCTACCTGGAGACCGCCCGGACCCACCTCCCGCACGAAACCGACCTGGCCCTCGCCGAAGGCGTCCTCGCCTTCGCCTCCACCCAGGTCGCCGACCGCTACCTGCCCGCCGAGGAACGGCCCGCCGCCCTCACCACCCTCACCCATCTGTGCCGCGACCTCATCCGCCGCACCGAGGACGGTTCCCACCCCGGGCTGCGGCTGATCGCCGTACGCCACTTCATCGACGCCGCCGCCCACCCCGACACCATCGCCGCCTGGCTCGCCGACGGCACGGTGCCCGGCGGTCCCGAACTCGACCCCGAACTGCGCTGGCGCATCCTGGGCCGCCTCGCCGTCCTCGGCGCCGTCGACGAGGCCACCATCGACGGGGAACTCGAGCGCGACCCCAGCGCCACCGGCCAGGAAGGCGCCGCCCGCTGCCGCGCCGCCCTGCCCGACCCCGAGGCCAAGCGGCGCGCCTGGGACGCGATGTTCGCCACCGACGACCTGTCCAACTACCTGTTCACCGCCACCGCGCAGGGCTTCTGGCAGCCCGAACAGGCCGACCTCGTCGCGGAGTACGTCGACCGCTACTGGACCGACGCGCCCGCCGTCGCCGCCCGCCGCGGCCCCGCCATCGCCGCCGCCGCCGGCCGCTGGGCCTTCCCGCACCACGCTGTCGACGCGGACACCCTCCGCCGCGGCGAGAAGTGCCTGCGCAAGACGGACCTCGTCCCGGCCCTGCACCGCAGGCTCGTCGACGAACTCGACGACCTGGCACGCGCCCTGCGCGTCCGCGAGGCGTAGACGACGCCCGGTGTGCGGTCGGCACACGTCCGCACCCGGGTGTGTTGCGCTTGGCACACGTCCCTTACGAGGCGCCGGGGCGAGTGCTCGCCGCTGGATGCCGTCAGCGAATGCCTGTGCCGGGCGCCTGCACCGTACGCCCGTTTTCGCGGGCGGGGATGGGCGCGTCCGGCTCCCTGGTGTGCCGGTCGACACGCTCCTCTCACGGGCCGCCCGGCCGGCGTGCTCCCTGCCGGTTGCCGGCCTGCGCACGCACGCCGCCGGGCGTCCGCAGGCGTCCCCCCTTCCGGACGTGGGCGGGTCCCTTCCCAGGTACGCGGTCGGCACCCGCCTCACGGGGCGTCCGGTCGGCGCACGCCCGCCACGGGCCACCGGGCGCCCGGCAGGCTCGCGCCCTCTCAGGGCGGCGCAGGTACGTGAACGTGCCTCCCCCCGGCAGTTCGCTCCTGACACGTCCCGCCCACCACCGATACCCGCTCCCGGGTCGGATCGTTGTCCTCTGCGGGCGGGTGAACTCCCTCGTATGCGGGTCTGATTGCCCCCGCCCAGCGCCCGGAGGACGTCCCATGAGCTTGCCGCCCCTCGCCTCAGGACCCGAAGGCCCGACCGCCCTCGGGCCACTGCTCGCCACCGTCCTCGACGCCCTACGGGAAGGCGTACGGCAGCGCGGCGGGCCGCTGCCCGCGGGCGGTCCCGCGGCGGTCGCCGCACGGGTCCGCGACGCCGTCGGCGACGTACTGCCGCAGAAGGGCGACCCTGACGCCTTACACACCCTCGTACGCGCCTTCGCCGAGGGCGCCGCCGACCCCGCCGACCCCCTCTGCGCGGCCCACCTGCACTGCCCGCCCCTCGCCGTCGCCACCGCCGCAGACCTCGCCGCCTCGGCCCTCAACCCGTCCCTGGACTCCTGGGACCAGGCCCCGGCGGCATCCGAACTGGAAGCCCTGGTCACCGAAGCCCTCGCCCAAGAGGCCGGTGCGGCCGCCGCCCTCGTCACCACCGGCGGCACCGAGTCCAACCAGCTCGCCCTCCTCCTCGCCCGCGAAGCCCACGGCCGTGTCCGGCTCGTCTGCGGAGCAGGCGCCCACCACTCCCTGGCCCGCGCCGCCTGGCTCCTCGGCCTGCCCGAACCCGTGGTGCTCCCCGCCCCGCGCGGCACCCTCGACCCCAGCGCCCTCGCCGAAGCCCTCACCCGTCTGTCCGGACCGCGCGAACCGGTCCTCGTAGCCGCCACGGCGGGCACCACCGACGCCGGACTCATCGACCCCCTGCCCGAGATCGCCGATGTGTGCGCCGCCCATGACGCCCGCCTCCACATCGACGCCGCATACGGGGGCGGACTTCTCTTCAGCGACCGCCACCGCCCCAAGCTCCACGGCCTGGACCGCGCCCACACCGTCACTCTCGACCTGCACAAACTCGGCTGGCAGCCGGTGGCCGCCGG
This sequence comes from Streptomyces glomeratus, assembly GCF_021462825.1. GTDB lineage: Bacteria > Actinomycetota > Actinomycetes > Streptomycetales > Streptomycetaceae > Streptomyces > Streptomyces glomeratus. The sequence continues at coordinate 165,756 of NZ_JAKEEB010000008.1, forward strand.
CCTCCTCGCCGTACGGGACCCGCACGACCTGCGGGCCCTGCAGCACCGCGCGGACTACCTCAACGCCGACGACGACACCGAGGCGGGCCTGCCCGACCTCCTCGGGCGCTCCCTGCGCACCACCCGGCGCCCAGACATCCTGAAGATCGCCGCCACGTTCAAAGCCCTCGGCCGGACCGGACTCGGCGCCCTCGTCGACCAGGTCTGCGCCCGCGCACAGGAACTCGCGCAGCTCGTCTCGGCACACCCCGCCTTCGAGCTGTACGCCGCGCCCACCATCAGCACCGTCCTGTTCCGGCCCGCCGAAGCCCCCGACGACAGCGTCGCCGCCGTCCGCCGCGCCCTCCTCCACGGCGGCCGCGCCGTCCTCGGCCGCGCCCGGCTCGACGGCCGCCTCTGGCTCAAGGCCACCCTCCTCAACCCCCACACGGGGCCCGGCGACCTGGCCGCGCTCCTGAACCTGGTGGAAGGAAGCACGCCCCGATGATCCACCTCCCGTACCACGACATCCCGGCCCCACGCGACCTGGTCGGCATCGGCATCGGCCCGTTCAACCTCTCCCTCGCCGCCCTCGCCCACCCCCTCGCCGAACTCGACAGCGCCTTCTACGAACAGCGCCCCGGCTTCGACTGGCACCCCGGCCTCCTCATCGACGGCGCCACCCTCCAGGTCCCCTTCCTCGCCGACCTGGTGACCCTCGCCGACCCCGCCAGCCCCTGGTCGTTCCTCAACTACCTCAAGAGCCGCGAGCGCCTCTTCCCCTTCTACTTCGCAGAGCGCTTCCACATCCAGCGCGCCGAATACGACGCCTACTGCCGCTGGGTCGCCGGCCATCTCCCCGGACTCCACTTCGGCCACCAGGTCGACAGCGTCCGCTGGGACCCGGAGAACGACGTCTTCGAAGTCGACTTCACCCGGCTCGACCCGGACGGCGAGGCCGAGGCCCTCGGCCGGACTCGGGCGCGCAACATCGTGCTGGGCGTCGGCACCGAACCGCACGTCCCCGAGTCGCTGGTCCCCCTCGTCGAGGCCCCCGGCGTGCCCGTCATCCACGCAGCGGACTACCTCCGCCACCGCGAGGAGTTCCTCACCGCCGGGCACATCACCGTCGTCGGCGCGGGCCAGTCGGGCGCCGAGGTCTTCCTCGACCTCCTGCGCCACCGGCCGGCCGGGCACGAGAGGATCCACTGGCTCGCCCGCACGGAGGCGTTCGCCCCCATGGAGTACTCCAAGCTGGGCCTCGAGCACTTCACACCCGACTACACGCGCTACTTCCACGCCCTCGTCGAACCCGTGCGCGACCGCCTCGTCTCGGCCCAGTGGCAGCTCCACAAGGGCATCGACGCCGGCACCAGCGCCGCCATCCACGACGAGCTGTACCGCCGCACCCTGCACGGCGGCTGGCCCGACGCCGTCCTCACCCCCGGCGTCCACGTCCACACCGCGGAACGCCTCGCCACCGCCACGATCGAGCTGCACCTGGAACACACCCAGCAGAACGTCCGTTCCCGCCTCACCACCGACGCGGTCGTCCTCGCCACCGGCTACCGCGAACGTCCCCTCGACCGCATCCTCGCCGGACTCGCCCCCTACCTGCGCCGCGACAGCAGCGAGCGCCCCCGCATCGACGACCAGTTCCGCATGATCCTCGACCCCTCCCTCACCGGCCGCCTCTACGTCCAGAACGCCGAACTCCACACCCACGGCGTCGGCACCCCGGACCTCGGCCTCGCCGCCTGGCGCAGCGCCACCATCCTCAACTCCCTCACCGGCAAGGAGCCCTACCCCCTGCCCCGGCGCACGGCCTTCACTACCTTCGGACTCAGTCAGCCGGGTCCACCCGGGGCCCGGGCCCGGGAAAACCGGACCTGGACCTCGGAAGTCGGCACCTGGGGCCCCGGAAGACACGATCCGAGGCCCCAGAGGGTCTGAGGCCTCAAAAGAAGCCGGGGCCCCAAGTGAAGCGGGGTCCCAGAGGGCCTGAGGCCCCAAAACAGGCTGAGACCTCAAAACAAGCTGAGGCCCCAAAAGAAGCTGGGGCCCCAAAGCAAGCGGGGCCCAGAGGGTCTGAGGCCCCGAAAGAACCTGGGGCCTCAGAGGACCCGAGGCCCCAGCAGACCCGAGGCCCCAGCAGACCCAAGGCCCTAGAAGACCGCCGTGCCGTTCCGCGTCAGCTTCCAGTCCACCGACGCGAAGTCCTTCGGATCCAGAAGACCCTTTGCGGTCACCCACTCCGCGATCCTGGTCCGGATCTCCGTCGACTCCGACCACAGCTCCTTCGCCGAGGCCACGTACGGGAAGGCGCCGCCACCGTTGGCGCGGTAGTTGTTCACCGCGAAAACGAACTGCTGGGCGTCGTCCAGGGGGGCACCGCGGTAGGTCAGGTTCTTCACACGGGAACCCGCCGCCTGGGCGATGTCGATGTCGTAGCGCAGCCCCGACACATAGTCGTAGTTGTAGTCCGGCCGGCCGCCCGCGTTGGTCAGCTTCTCCACGTCCACCGTGGCGTCCGCGGCCGTCTGCACGAAGTACTCCGCCGAGTACTCCAGGTACGCCCGAAGCTGCGCACCCGTCATCAGCTTCGCCACCAGCGTGTTGTCGTACACGTACAGGCTCGACAGATCCCGGATCGTCACATCGCCGGCCGGGATCTCCGAGGTCCGTGAGAACGGCGACGCCTGCGCGAGCACCGGCAGCGACGCGTACTCGGTGCCTGCCAGCGCCGCCTTGACCACGTCCTCCTGCACCTTGGTGATCAGGTCGATGATCGGGGCGTCCTTGTAGCGCGCCTCCACCGTCGTCAGCGTCTCCGTCGCCCGGCCGACCACCTGGTTGACGTACTTCACCACGGCGGCGTGCTCGTCGGACAGCAGCTTGGTGATGTTCGGGTCGTCGGCGACCGTGTTCGCGTTGCGCAGGGAGGCCGCGACGGACTCGACCTCCCACCTGCCCTTGGCGAAGACCAGCTCGATGTCGAAGAGCGTGAGCCGCTCCGCGAAGCACAGCGGCTCGGACAGCACGACCGTCTTCCCCGTCTGCTCGTTGGTGACCTTCAGCTCGGGGATCTCCACATGCGCGTGGCCCACCAGGATGGCGTCGATGCCCGGCACCTGTCGGGCCACATTGGCGGCCGCGTTCTCGACGTACGGCAGCTGGTCACCGTACGACGAGGTCCCGGAGGAACCGGAGTGTGCCGACACCACCACCACGTCCGCACCCATCGACCTGAGCTTCGGCACCCACTTGGCCGCCTGCTCCTCAAGGCCCGGGAAGGTCAACCTCCCCTGCACATACGCCTTGTCCCAGATCGCGATGCCCGGGTTGGTCAGGCCGAGGACCGCGACCTTCACCGGCGGGGCGCCCGGCACATGGAACTTCTTGATGAGGTACGGGGGGAAGGCCGGCCTCTGTGTCTTCGCGTCCAGCGCGTTCGCGCCGAGCAACGGGAAGTGACACTGCGACTCGAACTTCCGCAGCGTCTCGATGCCGTAGTTGAACTCGTGGTTCCCGAGCGCCACCGCGTCGTACCCGATCGCGTTCATGGCCTGCGCCATCGGGTGCACGGGGCCGCCCTTGGCCGTGATCGGGTCGACCTTGGCGTAGTAGTACGTCAGCGGAGTGCCCTGGATCGTGTCGCCCGCGTCGAGCAGCAGCGTGTTGCAGCGGCCCTTCTCCTGCCTGACCTGGTTCACCAGAGTCGAGATCCGGGCCAGGCCCATCGCGTTGCCGGCCTTGTCCGCGTACTCCGCGTCCTTGAAGTAGTCCCAGTTGAAGACGTGTCCGTGCAGATCCGTCGTCCCCATCACCGTCAGCGCATACCGCTTCGGGCCCTTCTTCGCCGGGGCCACGGACGCCGCCCGCGCCGCCGGAGCCGCCGCGGAACCCGCCAGCGCCACCCCCGCCCCGGTCACAGCGGATCTCTTCAGGAACTTCCGGCGGTTCAACGGCATCTCTCGTACTCCTCGAGGAATGGTCAACAACGCGCGTAGATTCTGACCCGACCATGACCAGTCGCAACAGGCCCCGGAGGTTTCGATCTGGTGACCGGTATATGACCGCCCGTCAGACCATCCGTGACGGAGCGGGTATCCACGCATGCGTCACCGTTCGCCGCCCCGGCCGCAGCCGCACCGCATCACGTGGGCCACGGGGAATGCGAGTGCCGGCGAAAACCGCGCGTATTTCGCTCCGGTTTTCCTCAGGGATGCTCATCGGAGCGCGCCACCGCACAATTCAACACTTGTCAATAAGGCTTCACGCAAAGGTTGTTGAGTAGTCACGCGCAACGAATTCTCTACCGGCCGGTAAGGCATACGCTCGAAGCATGCGCCGAGCGAAGATCGTTTGTACATTGGGGCCCGCCACCGACTCGTACGACCAGATCAAGGCACTGGTCGAAGCCGGAATGGACATCGCCCGCTTCAACCTCAGCCACGGCAGCTACGCCGAACACGAGGAGCGTTACCAGCGCGTACGCAGGGCTTCCGACGAGACCGGCCGCAGCGTGGGAATCCTGGCCGACCTTCAGGGCCCGAAGATCAGACTCGGTCGATTCGCCGAAGGCCCCGTACTCCTTGAACGCGGGGACACCTTCACCATCACCGTGGAGGAGGGCGTCGAAGGGGACCGCCAGACCTGCGGCACCACCTATGCAGGCCTCGCCTCCGACGTCACCCCCGGCGAACGCATCCTCGTCGACGACGGCAAGGTCTGTTTGGAGGTCACGTCCGTCGACGGCCCCCGGGTCCACACCACGGTCGTCGAGGGCGGCATGGTCTCGGACCACAAGGGGCTGAACCTGCCGGGCGTCGCGGTCTCCGTCCCCGCGCTGTCCAAGAAGGACGAGGACGACCTCCGCTGGGCCCTGCGCACCGGCTTCGACGTCATCGCCCTCTCCTTCGTCCGCAGCGGCCGGGACATCAAGGACGTCCACCGCATCATGGAGGACGAGGGCCGCCGCCTCCCCGTCATCGCCAAGGTGGAGAAACCGCAGGCGGTCGAGAACATCGACGACATCGTGGCGGCCTTCGACGGCATCATGGTGGCGCGCGGCGACCTGGGCGTCGAAATGCCACTGGAACAGGTGCCCATCGTCCAGAAGCGCGCGATCAAGCTCGCCAAGCGCAATGCCAAGCCCGTCATCGTCGCCACCCAGATGCTCGACTCGATGATCGAGAACTCGCGTCCGACGCGCGCCGAGGCCTCGGACGTCGCGAACGCCGTCATCGACGGCACCGACGCCGTGATGCTCTCCGGCGAGACCAGCGTCGGCAACCACCCCGTCGAGACGGTCCGCACGATGGCCCGCATCGTCTCGGCGGCCGAGGAGGACATCCTCGCCAAGGGCCTGCCGCCCCTGACCGAGAGCAGCAAGCCGCGCACCCAGGGCGGCGCGGTCGCCCGCGCCGCGGCGGAGATCGGCGACTTCCTCGGAGCGAAGTTCCTGGTCGCCTTCACCCAGTCGGGCGACACCGCCCGCCGGCTGTCCCGCTACCGCTCCCCGATCCCGCTCCTCGCCTTCACCCCCGAGCCGGCCACGCGCTCCCAGCTGAACCTCAGCTGGGGCGTGGAGACCTTCCTCGGTCCGCACGTCGACTCCACGGACGCCATGGTCGACCAGGTCGACGAGCTGTTGCTGAAGTACGGCCGCTGTCAGAGGGGCGACATCGTGGTGATCACCGCGGGCTCGCCGCCCGGGGTGTCGGGCTCGACGAACATGGTGCGGGTCCACCACATCGGCGAGGACGACAGCCCCAGCTAGCCCGACCCCACGCGCGAAGGGCCCCTCCCGGGCCCTTCCGCCGTCCCGGGGTGTCAGTACTTCGGATCCGGCGCTCGTGCTTCCTACCGGGGCCGTGCTGGGGGAACATGCAAGTCCAGTGCTCCGTGTACGACTTGACCTCGACGCAACCCGCCTTGTGACGCCGCTTGATCCTCGGCAGGGGCCTCACCCTGCGCATCGCGTCCTCGGCCGCGGCGATCAGGCCTGTCTGGTTGGCGTTGCAGAAGATGGACAGGTGGTGCTGCCCGGGCCTGGCGATGATGTGGCCATCACCGAGGTGGAGACCGAGCAGATAGGCGTACGCGTCGCGGTCGAAGCCGCGCCCGGTACAGCGGGGGCAGTCCGTGGGCCGCTCGTATGTCTCACCGCGCGCTCCGCGGTCTTCGCTGCGCCACCAGGCGACCGAATCGAAGGTGCTGCTCCATGCGGCCACTCTGCGTCACGGTGCGTGACTTGGCGCAGCAAAAAGCGGAGGTTCACGCGAACGTGAGCCTCCGCTCAAAAGAATGTGCCGGGTGCGGGATTCGAACCCGCAAGCCCTCACAGGCAGAGGTGTTTGAGACCTCCGTGTATACCGTTCCACCAACCCGGCTCGGCACTTCCGAGAGTGTACCGGGTCATCATCGGCCGGCGCCTCTAGGTAGGCTGCATAAGCAGCACTACCTGCCCCAGCCCGTACGAGGAGCCCGAGTGACCGCCCCCGAGTCGCCCCAGCCCGTTGCCGACGACGACAAGTCGCACGTGCCTCCGCTGACGACCCGTGTCGTCATCGCGGAGGACGAGGCGCTCATCCGGCTCGACCTCAAGGAGATGCTCGAGGAAGAGGGCTACACGGTCGTCGGTGAGGCCGGCGACGGCGAGCAGGCCGTGGAGCTGGCTCGTGAGCACAAGCCCGACCTGGTGATCCTCGATGTGAAGATGCCGAAGCTGGACGGCATCTCGGCGGCCGAGAAGATCGCCGAGGAGCGTATCGCCCCGGTGCTGATGCTGACCGCCTTCTCCCAGCGCGACCTCGTGGAGCGTGCGCGGGACGCCGGTGCCATGGCGTACCTGGTGAAGCCGTTCAGCAAGAGCGACGTCGTCCCGGCGATCGAGATGGCCGTCTCGCGGTTCAACGAGCTCAAGACGCTGGAGAAGGAGGTCGCGGACCTCACGCTGCGGCTGGAGACCCGCAAGCTGGTGGACCGGGCGAAGTCGATCCTGCAGACGGAGTACGGGCTGACCGAGCCGGCCGCCTTCCGCTGGATCCAGAAGACCTCGATGGACCGGCGCATGTCGATGCAGCAGGTCGCCGAGGCCGTCATCCAGGACGCCGAGGAGAAGAAGGCGTCCAAGGGCTGAACAGGGCGTAGGGCGTCCACGGCGCCTATCCGTGTGCGGCGAGGCCCGCACCCCCGGGTTCAGGGGGGTGCGGGCCTCGCCGTTGTCGGGCCGCAGGACCGGTCAGTCCTCGCCGAGGTAGGCCTTCCGCACCGACTCGTCGTGCAGCAGGTCCCGCCCGGTGCCGGAGAGCACGATGTTCCCGACCTCCATCACGTGACCGTGGTCGGCGAGCGACAGCGCCGCCTGGGCGTTCTGCTCGACCAGGAGGATCGTCGTGCCCTGGGACTTCAGCTCGGCGATCGTCGCCATGATCTTCTGCATCATGATGGGGGAGAGACCCATCGACGGCTCGTCGAGCATGAGCAGCTTCGGCTGGGACATCAGGGCGCGGCCCATGGCCAGCATCTGCTGTTCACCGCCGGAGAGGGTACCCGCGGCCTGCTTCCTGCGCTCCCCGAGGATGGGGAAGAGGTCGTAGGCCCGCTGGATGTCCTTCTCGATGCCCTGCTTGTCGCTGCGCAGGAAGGCCCCGAGCCGCAGGTTGTCCTCGATGGTCATGCGGGGGAAGATGTGCCGGCCCTCGGGGGAGTGGGCGAGGCCCAGGGAGACCACCTGGTGGGCCGGGATCTTCTTGAGCGACTTGCCGTCGAACTTGATCTGGCCGCCGACCGGCTTGAGGAGGCCGGAGAGCGTGCGCAGGGTGGTGGTCTTGCCGGCGCCGTTGGTGCCGATGAGGGTGACGACCTCGCCGGCGTCGACCTTGAAGGAGATGCCCTTGACGGCTTCGATCTTGCCGTAGGCGACCCGGAGGTCCTCGACTTCGAGCAGTGCGGTCATCGGTCGTTCTCCTTGCCGGGCGCGGCGTCCGTCGTGGTCTCGGCCTGTGCCTCGGCGGCCTCGACCTCGGCGACCTCTTCGTCGCCGGGGGCGTCCTCGAAGGGTTCGCCGAGGTAGGCGGCGATGACGCGTTCGTCGCCCTGGACGGTCGCGCTGTCGCCCTCGACGAGCTTCTCGCCCTGGACGAGGACGGCGACGCGGTCGCAGAGGTTGAAGATGAAGCGCATGTCGTGCTCGATGACGAGGACGGCGATGCCCTTGTCGCGGATGGCGAAGACCAGTTCCTCGGTGGCGCGGGTCTCCTGTGGGTTCATGCCGGCGGTCGGCTCGTCGAGGAGCAGCAGGCCCGGTTCGCTGGCGAGGGCGCGTGCGATCTCGAGCTTGCGCTGTTCGCCGTAGGGGAGGTTGCGGGCCAGGTGGTCGGCCTTGCCGGCGAGGCCGACGAACTCCAGGAGTTCCATGGCGCGTTCGCGGGAGGCGGCCTCCGCCTTGTGGAAGCCGGGGCCGCGCAGGAGGGCGGACCAGAGGCCCTCCTTGGTGCGGGTGTGGCGGCCGACGAGTACGTTCTCCAGAACGGTCATGTTGGCGAACAGACGGATGTTCTGGAAGGTGCGGGCGATGCCGGCCGCGGTGACCTTGTAGGACTTGGGCGGCAGGACGTTGCCCTTGTAGCGGACCTCGCCCTCGGTGGGGATGTAGAGGCCGGTGAGGCAGTTGAAGAAGGTCGTCTTGCCGGCGCCGTTGGGCCCGATCAGGCCGACGATCTCCCCGCTCTTGACGGTGAAGTCGACGTTGCGTACGGCCGTCAGGCCGCCGAACCGCATGGTGACGCCGCGGGCGTCGAGCACGACTTCGCCGGGTGCGGAGGCGCCGGCGGTGGCGTCCTTGGTGGTGGTGTCGGTAGTCATCGTGGTCAGGCCCCTGCCTTGGTGAGGACGGCGGGCGCTTCGGTTTCTTCGTGGAACTCGAGCTGGCGGCGCCGGTTGGGGATGAGGCCCTCGGGGCGGAAGCGCATCAGCAGGACGAGCGCGACGCCGAAGGCGAAGAGCTGGTAGTTGCCCAGGAACTGGAGCTTGGCCGGGATCAGGTACAGCAGTGCGGCGCCGACCAGCGGTCCGGCGATGGTGCCCATGCCGCCCAGGACCACCGCGGCCAGCAGGAAGGCCGAGTTGGGTGGCACCACGTGGGCGAACTGGTACTGCTCGGGGGTCACCGTGTAGGTGACGTGGGCCTGGACGGAGCCGGCGAGGCCGGCCAGGCTGGCGCCCAGGGCGAAGGCGATGAGCTTGACCCGGAAGCCGTTGATGCCCATGGCGAGCGCGGCGGTCTCGTCCTCGCGGATGGCGATCCAGGCGCGGCCGATGCGGGAGTCGCTGCTGCGCCGGAACACCACGACCACGATGAGCGTGATGAGCAGCATCAGCAGGAAGTAGTTGGCGAACCGGCCGATGGTGGCGCCAAGGAACGTGTGGTCCTTGCCGAAGTCGAAGCCGAGGATGTTCAGGTTCGGGATGGAGGAGATGCCGTTGGAGCCGTTGGTGACGTCGGGGCCGGAGGTGCCGTCCATGTTCAGGACGGTGATGCGGAAGATCTCACCGAAGCCGAGGGTCACGATGGCGAGGTAGTCGCCGCGAAGCCGCAGGGTCGGGGCGCCGATGAGGACGCCGAAGACCATGGCGACGGCCGCGCCCAGCAGCGCGGAGGCCCAGAACGGCCAGTTGACGTGCAGGGGCGAGGACGGCGAGCCGGAGACCAGGGCCGAGGTGTAGGCGCCGACGCCGAGGAAGGCGACGTAACCGAGGTCGAGGAGGCCGGCGAGACCGACGACGATGTTCAGGCCGAGGGCGACGGTGGCGAAGATCAGGATGTAGACGCCGATCGTCGCGTACTGGTCGTCGGACTGGGTGAAGGGGAAGGCCGCGGCGGCGACGAAGGCGCCGGCCATCGTCACGGTGCGGTGCCGCGCGGTGATCGCGGAGACCCGGGCCACGATTCCGGACTTGCCCAGGGCGGCGAAGCAGAAGCCGGCGGTGAGGAGGAAGCCGATGAACAGTTCGTCGTACTCGGTGCCGATGCCGTAGGTGAAGACGAGCAGGCCGGCGGCCATGGCCGCCACGATGACGAGGATCTCGGCGTAGGCGGGCAGCTGGCGTGCCGGTGCCGGGGTGGTGGAGGCGAAGGCCGCCTTGAACGTGTTCCAGTTCTGGCGGCTGTTGTGCCGGAACCGCTCCAGACCGGTGTCGTCCGGGTCGGCGAGGTCGGGGGCCGGCCGTTCGAACGGCAGGGCCAGCGCGCCGAGCAGGGCGGCCAGGGTGGCGACCGCGACGAGGTAGCCGCCGGGCTCCAGGTTCACCACGCCGCCGAGTTCGACGCTGATGGCGATGACGGTGTACCAGGCGGTGGCGAAGGTGCCCAGTGCGGCCAGCTTCAGGGCGCTGTCGGCGCTGCCCGGGGTCAGCCATCCCAGGCCCTTGATGCCGTAGGAGGCGAGGCCGAACAGGGTGGTGAAGACGGCGCCTATGAGGACGAGGACCTGCAGGCCGCCCGGGTAGCCGTAGACGGTGAGGTCGCCGGGGAAGTCGGCGGTCCAGGTCCAGGAGAGGAAGGTGGAGATGATCGTGAGGGCGCCGCCGCCGGTGGCGAGGGCCCGCCCCAGCCGGTGCGGGAGGCCGATCAGGCCGGACTGGGCGGCCGCGGGCGCGCTGGGGGTCTCTGGTGCGGTGGTCTGTGTGGTCATCGGTGTCACGCCCTGTCCGCGACGCGCTCGCCGAGCAGGCCCTGGGGCCTGAACAGCAGCACAAGGATGAGGAGTACGAACGCCCAGACGTCTGCCCAGGACTGGCTGCCGAACTTGTCCATGCCGGGGATGTCCGAGATGTAGGCGGTGGACAGCGCTTCGGCGACGCCGAGGACTATGCCGCCGAGCATGGCGCCGTAGATGTTGCCGATGCCGCCGAGGACGGCCGCGGTGAACGCCTTGAGGCCGAGGATGAAGCCCATGCGGAAGTCGATCTGGCCGTACTTGAGGCCGTAGGCGACGGATCCGACCGCGGCGAAGGTGGCGCCGAGGGCGAACGCGATCACGATGATGCGGTCGGTGTTGACGCCCATCAGCTTCGCGGTGTCCGGGTCCTGGGCGGTGGCCTGCATGCCGCGTCCGGTGCGGGTCTTCATCACGAAGTAGGCGAGGACGGCCATGCTGATGGGGGCGGCGACGAAGAGGAAGATGTCACCGGTCTGGATGGTGACATTGCCGAGGTGGAAAGGACCTCCGCCGATCTGCGGGAAGATGCGGGGGGACTTGGCGTCGGGGTACCAGGCCCAGACCGCCTGCTGGAGGGCGAGGGAGAGGCCGATAGCCGTGATGAGCGGGGCCAGGCGGGGGGCGTTGCGCAGGGGCCGGTAGGCCAGCCGCTCCGCTCCCACAGCCACCATGACGGCGACCAGGATGGCGCCGATGAGCATCAGTGGCAGGGCGACCCACATGGAGGTGCCGTCGGGCAGGATGTATGCGTAGACCGTGAGGGCGCCGAACGCCCCGGTCATGAAGATCTCGCCGTGGGCGAAGTTGATGAGCTGGACAATGCCATAGACCATTGTGTAGCCGATGGCTACCAGCCCGTACATGGATCCTAGTAGCAGGCCGTTGACCAGCTGCTGCGGCAGTTCGTTCACCGCATGTCCTCCGAGACTTTCGGACGTTCGACGGATGTGGCCGGATGCGAGTCCGCGCGGGGCGCCAGTGGAACAGCGCCCCGCGCGGCTCTCGGGTGGTGCGGGTGGGAGGGGATCAGCCGGTGTAGGTACCGGACTTGACCGGCGCCCAGGCACCGTTCTTCACGGCGTACACGGTGAGCTGCTTGTTCGTCGTGTCACCGAACTCGTCGAAGGAGACCTTGCCGGTCACGCCGTCGAAGGAGACGTTCTGCATGGCGGCGGTGACCTTGGCGCGGGCGTCGGAGGGGAGCTTTCCGCCGTTGTCCTCGACGACCTTCTTCACGGCCTCGATGATCGCCCACGCGGAGTCGTAGGAGTAGCCGCCGTACGCCGCGTACTCCTCCTTGTAGCCCCCGGCCTTGTAGTTGGCCACGAACTCCTTGGCGGAGGGGAGCTGCTCGACGGGGGCGCCCACGGAGGTGGCGAGGTCGCCGGCGCTGTTGCTGCCGGCCAGCTTGATGAACGTCGGGTCGTAGATGCCGTCGCCACCGACCAGCGGGACCTTGGCGCCGGCGGCCTTGATCTGCTTGCTGAGCGGGCCGGCCTGCGGGTACTCGCCGCCGTAGTAGACGACGTCCGCGCCGGAGTTCTTCACCTTGGTGGCGACCGCGGAGAAGTCCTTGGTGTCCGGGTTGATGTGCTCGGTGCCGGCGATGGTGCCGCCGAGCTTCTTGAACTCCTGGGTGAAGGTCGCGGCGAGACCCGCGCCGTAGGTCTTCTTGTCGTCGATGACGAAGACCTTCTTCTTCTTGGCGTCGTTGTAGACGTACTGTGCGGCGAACGGGCCCTGGACGGCGTCCGTCGTCGCGGTGCGGAAGTACGACTTGTACGTGCGGGCCTTCTTGGTCTGCCAGTTGGCACCCTGGGTGAGGGCCGGGTTGGTGTTGGCCGGGGAGACCTCCACCAGATTGGCGTCGTCGAAGACCTTCTGCATGGACTCGGCCACGGAGGAGTTCAGCGGGCCGACGGCGCCGAGGACGCTGCTGTCGGCGACGAACTTGGTGGCGTTCTGCTGGCCCGAGGAGGGCTGCGCCTGGTCGTCCAGCGCCTGGATCTGGAAGGTGACGCCCTTGACGTAGTTCTGCTTGTTGGCGGTCTTGACGGCGAGGTCCGCGGAGTTCTTGATGCCCAGGCCCAGCGCGGACAGGTCGCCGGTCAGGGGCGCGTCGACTCCGATGGTGACGGTGGTGCCGCCACCCTTGCCGGAATCCGAGCTCTTGCCGCTGTCGCGCGAGCCGCAGGCGGTGAGGGTAAGCGCTCCCGCCGCCAGCGCGGCGGTGATGGCGATGAGCGAACGTTGACGCACGATCAGTCCTTTCCCTGGCACGGCCCTCCACCCTGGAAGCGGCCGAGTCGAGCGCTGGGCCGAAGTGAACATTCAGACCGCGCGGTGACTGGCCGTGACTCTAAGCGTGGGTGGGGAAGGTGGAGGAGGGTCTGACCCAGGCTGTGACGCTCTTGTTATGACACGAGGTAATGCAGAGCGGTACTCGACGGGTGATACAGCGGAATTCCGGCCGATTCGCCCGGTCCGCATAGTGAGAATCCGCAGGACGCGCGCCGGTGTGTTCAGGTGCATCAGGCGTTTTGGTGATTACCGGGAAAGGTTGCCGCAGGCGACGTGCAGGGCCACGGAGAGGTCGTGCGCATAGCGCGAGCCGAGGATGTAACTGTGGTCTTCCATTGCGCGTGTATTACGCAGAGTTACATCGAGGAAAGGGAGTCCGGCGTTCTCAGGGACTTTCCCGCATTCGGTCACGCGCATGGTGATCGCGATCTTGCGGGTGGCACCCGCGTTTGTGCGGAAAGGGGGGAGAGGGGCCGAGGCCACGGAAAGACCCGCATAGGGCTGGGCTATCCGGGTCACGGTGACCGGCGGGCCGGACTCCACGCTCAGCAGCACCGAGAGGGTGAAGCTCCGGGGAGGAGCGCCGCGGGGCGCGGGCCGTGCGGCCAGGTAGGTGACGCTGACCACTTGGGAGGGGTACGGCGGTGGTGGCGGCGGCGGCTTCTGCGGCCGGGTCGCGTAGAGGTAGCCGCCGCCCGCGAGGAGGGCGGCGACCGCCGTCGCCGCGAGGAGGGCCGGGCGGTGCCGGTCGTACAGCTGGGCGAGGCGTCCGTGTGGAGGGCCGGACGGGGGCGAGGCGCCCGGGTCGTCCCATGCGTGCGTGCCCTCGCCGGGCTCGACGGGGCCGACGCCGCTCACTGCCACGGCCCCTTGCTCGGGCCGCCGGTGCGGTACCAGTCGGCGCAGCCCTCGTGGGCCTGACGGTCTATCAACCGGTGGGCGGCAGGGACGCCTTGCCGCCTCTTCTCGTCCCGGGCCGCGTCCACGACCGTCCGCAGGATCTCGTACTGCCCGTTGGACAGCCCCATCGACTGGTAGTCGCCGTAGGTATCGCTGTCCAGCACCTTGCGGGACCAGTAGGCGACGACCCGCGCGCACAACTCGTCGGGAGACGCGGCCCGGGGTGGTGCCGAGGCGGAGGCGGCCGCCTCGGTGCTCCTCGCGCCGGCGGAGCCGGAGCCGGCGGCGCAGGCGGTCGTCGTCACACCCGTCAGAACGGTCAGCCCGAGCCAGAGTCCGAGCAGCCTCAGCCCCGGCCTGGGGGCTCCTCCCGTCGCCATGCCATGACGCTAAGGCGCCGGTGGTCCCGGGAGCAACGGCGCTGCGGACGCCGGCTCGCCGGCTCATCCCCCGCTGGGGAGGTGGTCCCCGTCGCCGGGCCGCACATCGCGCAGCAGACAGGTCAGGCGGGCCGTGCACACCCGCTTGCCGTCCTCGTCGCTGATCACGATCTCGTACGTCGCCGTCGACCGCCCCCGGTGGACGGGGGTGGCGACGCCGGTGACCAGACCGGAACGCACCCCCCGGTGGTGGGTGCAGTTCAGGTCGACACCCACGGCGATCTTGGAGGCACCGCCGTGGAGCATGGAGCCGACCGAGCCGAGGGTCTCGGCGAGGACCGCGGAGGCACCGCCGTGGAGCAGCCCGTAGGGCTGTGTGTTGCCCTCCACGGGCATCGTGCCGACGACCCGCTCGGCGGAGGCCTCGACGATCTGGACGCCCATACGGGTCCCGAGATGTCCGGCCGAGAAGAGGGCGGGCAGGTCGACGCCGAGCGCTGCGTACTCGTCGACGACATCCTGCGGGAACTTCACGGTGTGCTGCTCGCCCATGGGGCTGGCTCCGTTCGTCGGTGATCGGTGACTCGCCTGTCGCTGAGCAAACGCTCAGTCGGTCGCCGATTGTTCCAGGCGCACCACGACGGACTTGCTCGCGGGGGTGTTGCTGGTGTCGGCCGTGGCATCCAGCGGGACCAGCACGTTCGTCTCCGGGTAGTAGGCGGCCGCACAGCCGCGGGCCGTGGGGTAGTGCACCACCCGGAAGCCGGGGGCGCGCCGCTCGACGCCGTCCTTCCACTCGCTCACCAGGTCGACGTACGACCCGTCCGCCGCGCCCAGCGCCCGCGCGTCCTCCGGGTTCACCAGCACCACCCGGCGGCCGTTCGCGATGCCCCGGTAGCGGTCGTCGAGGCCGTAGATCGTGGTGTTGTACTGGTCGTGCGAGCGCAGGGTCTGCAGCAGCAGCCGGCCCTCGGGCAGGCGCGGATACTCCACGGGGGCCGCCGTGAAGTTGGCCTTGCCGGTGGCGGTGGGGAAGCGGCGCTCGTCGCGGGGCGCATGGGGGAGCGCGAAGCCGCCGGGGCGGGCCACGCGCGTGTTGAAGTCCTCGAAACCGGGGATCACGCGGGCGATACGGTCGCGGATGGAGGCGTAGTCCTGCTCGAACTCCTCCCACGGCACCTTGGTGCCGTCGCCGAGCACGCGGCGGGCGAGGCGGCACACGATCGCCGGTTCCGACAGCAGGTGCCGGCTCGCGGGCTCCAGACGGCCCCGGGAGGCGTGCACTATGCCCATGGAGTCCTCCACGGTCACGAACTGCTCGCCGCTGCCCTGCACATCGCGCTCGGTGCGGCCCAGGGTGGGCAGGATCAGGGCACGTGCTCCGGTGACGGTGTGCGAGCGGTTCAGCTTGGTCGACACATGCACGGTGAGACGGGCTCGGCGCATGGCCGCCTCGGTCACCTCGGTGTCGGGCGACGCGGACACGAAGTTGCCGCCCATCGCGAAGAAGACCTTCGCCTCGCCGTCCCGCAGCGCGCGGATGGCCCGTACGACGTCGTAGCCGTGCTCACGCGGCGGCACGAACCCGAACTCCTTCTCCAGGGCCTCCAGGAAGGCGGGCGCGGGCCGCTCGAAGATGCCCATGGTGCGGTCGCCCTGCACGTTCGAATGGCCGCGCACCGGGCACACGCCCGCGCCCGGGCGGCCGATGTTGCCGCGCAGCAGCAGGAAGTTGACGACCTCGCGGATGGTGGCCACGGCGTGCTTGTGCTGGGTGAGGCCCATGGCCCAGCAGACGATGGTGCGCTCGGAGGCGAGGACCATCCGCAGGGCCTGCTCGATCTCGGCGCGGGTGAGACCGGTCGCGGTCAGCGTCTCGTCCCAGTCGACGGCCCGTGCGGCCTCGGCGAACTCCTCGAAGCCATGGGTGTGGTCGCGCACGAACTCCTCGTCGACCGCGCCCTCGGTCTCCAGGACCAGCTTGTTGAGGAGACGGAACAGGGCCTGGTCACCGCCGATGCGGATCTGCAGGAACAGGTCGGTCAGCGCGGCACCCTTGAACATGCCGTGGGGGGTCTGCGGATTCTTGAAGCGCTCCAGGCCCGCCTCGGGCAGCGGGTTGACGCTGATGATCCGCGCCCCGTTCGCCTTGGCCTTCTCCAGGGCGGAGAGCATGCGCGGGTGGTTGGTGCCGGGGTTCTGCCCGGCGACGATGATCAGGTCCGCCTTGTGGAGGTCCTCGAGCAGCACGCTGCCCTTGCCGATGCCGATCGTCTCCGAGAGTGCGGAACCGGACGACTCATGGCACATGTTGGAGCAGTCGGGCAGGTTGTTGGTCCCCAGTTCGCGGGCGAAGAGCTGGTAGAGGAACGCGGCCTCGTTGCTGGTGCGGCCCGAGGTGTAGAAGACGGCCTCGTCGGGGGAGCCCAGCGCGGCGATCTCCTCGGCGATGATGTCGAAGGCGCGCTCCCAGTCGACCGGCTCGTAGCGGTCGCCCCCTTCGGGGAGGTACATGGGGTGCGTCAGCCGCCCCTGCTGGCCCAGCCAGTAGCCGCTGCGGGTCGCGAGGTCGGCCACGGGGTGCGCGGCGAAGAACTCCGGGGTGACCCGGCGCAGGGTGGCCTCCTCCGCGACCGCCTTCGCGCCGTTCTCACAGAACTCGGCCTTGTGCCGGTGGTCGGGCTCGGGCCAGGCGCAGCCCGGGCAGTCGAAGCCGTCCTTCTGGTTGACGCGGAGGAGGGTGAGGGCGGTGCGGCGCACACCCATCTGCTGCTGGGCGATGCGCAGGGTGTGTCCGATGGCGGGCAGCCCCGCCGCCGCGTGCTTGGGTGCGGTGACCTGCGGCGAGTCCTGAACCGGGTCCACCTTGGGCGGCTTGCTGGCCATCTCGGCTCTCCCCTTTCGCGTACACCTGTGAGTAGGTCTCCGAATCCTCGCACGCGCCGCCGACAACGATCCCCGCCCGGTCGTGGGGAGGGCGGCGGGACCGCGCGGGGGCGGCTAAAGGGGTGGCGGCTCCGGCGGCACAGTGTGGAACCGGGCACGCGTGCCGCGCGTGCGGCGTTCCGTCACACCAAGCGCACGGTCCGTGACGCCGCGCCCTTGTTGGGGTCCACCGGCCGCCCTCCACCGCCGCCGGGCCGCCTCGGGCCCGCGCGGGCCCGAGTGTCAGTGGAGCGTGGCAGGATCGGGGGCGTGGCAGAAACAGCATCGAAGAAGACCGAGAAGACCTCCGGCGGCGGCCGTCCCCGGCTGATGCTCATGGACGGGCACTCGCTGGCCTACCGCGCGTTCTTCGCGCTGCCCGCGGAGAACTTCACCACCGCGACGGGCCAGCCGACGAACGCGATCTACGGCTTCGCGTCGATGCTGGCGAACACGCTGCGCGACGAGACCCCCACGCACTTCGCGGTGGCGTTCGACGTCTCCCGCAAGACCTGGCGCTCCGAGGAGTTCACGGAGTACAAGGCGAACCGGTCGAAGACCCCCGACGAGTTCAAGGGCCAGGTCGAGCTGATCGGCGAGCTGCTGGACGCGATGGGCGCCCAGCGCTTCGCCGTCGAGGGGTTCGAGGCGGACGACGTCATCGCCACGCTCGCCACCCAGGCCGAGGCCGAGGGCTTCGAGGTGCTGATCGTCACCGGCGACCGGGACTCCTTCCAGCTGGTCTCCGACCACACCACGGTCCTCTACCCGACGAAGGGCGTCTCGGAGCTGACCCGGTTCACTCCGGAGAAGGTGTTCGAGAAGTACGGGCTGACTCCGGCGCAGTATCCGGACTTCGCGGCGCTGCGCGGCGACCCGTCGGACAACCTGCCGGGCATCCCGGGCGTCGGCGAGAAGACGGCCGCGAAGTGGATCAACCAGTTCGGCTCGTTCGCGGAGCTGGTGGAGCGCGTCGACGAGGTCAAGGGCAAGGCCGGGCAGAACCTGCGCGACCATCTGGAGTCGGTGAAGCTGAACCGCCGGCTCACGGAGCTGGAGCGGCAGGTGGAGCTGCCGAAGGCGGTCGCCGACCTGGAGCGGGCACCCTACGACCGCAAGGCGGTCGCGATGGTCCTGGACACTCTGGAGATCAGGAACCCCTCGCTGCGCGAGCGGCTCTTCGCCGTCGACCCCGGGGCCGAGGAGGCGGAGACGACGCCCGTCCCGGCGGACGGCGTCGAACTGGACGGCGCTGTGCTCGGCGCGGGCGAGCTGAAGCCGTGGCTCGCCGAGCACGGCGGGCGGGTCCTCGGCCTGGCCACGGTCGACTCGTGGGGGCTGGGCGTGGGCGCGGTCGCCGAGATCGCGCTCGCCGCGGCCGACGGGGCGGCGGCGTGGTTCGACCCGACGCAGATGGACGAGGCGGACGAGAAGGCGTTCGCGCAGTGGCTCGCCGACCCGGCCAGGCCCAAGGTGCTGCACAACGCCAAGGGCGCGATGCGGGTCTTCCCCGAGCACGGCTGGTCCCTCGACGGCGTGACCATGGACACGGCGCTCGCCGCGTACCTGGTCAAGCCGGGCCGCCGTTCCTTCGCGCTGGACGCGCTGTCGCTGGAGTACCTCGGGCGGGAGCTGGCCCCCGCGGCCACGGCGGACGGTCAGCTCGCGTTCGGCGCCGACGAGGGTGCCGAGGCCGAGGCGCTGATGATCCAGGCCCGCGCGATCCTCGACCTCGGCCAGGCCTTCGAGGACAAGCTGCGCGAGGTCGGTGCGGCGGATCTGCTGCGCGACATGGAGCTGCCCGTCTCCGCCCTGCTCGCCCGCATGGAGCGGTACGGCATCGCGGCGGACCGCCCGCATCTGGAGGCCATGGAGCAGTTGTTCGCGGGCGCCACCCAGCAGGCGGTGAAGGAGGCGCACGCGGCGGCGGGGCACGAGTTCAACCTGGGCTCGCCCAAGCAGCTCCAGGAAGTCCTCTTCGGCGAGCTGGGCCTGCCGAGAACCAAGAAGACCAAGACGGGCTACACGACGGACGCCGACGCGCTGGCCTGGCTCGCCACCCAGACCGACAACGAACTGCCGGTGATCATGCTCCGCCACCGTGAGCAGGCGAAGCTGCGCGTGACGGTCGAGGGCCTGATCAAGACGATCGCGGCGGACGGCCGGATCCACACCACGTTCAACCAGACGGTCGCGGCGACCGGCCGGCTGTCGTCGACCGACCCCAACCTGCAGAACATCCCGGTCCGCACGGACGAGGGCAGGGCCATCCGCCGCGGTTTCGTGGTCGGCGAGGGCTTCGAGTCCCTGATGACGGCGGACTACAGCCAGATCGAGCTGCGCGTGATGGCGCATCTGTCGGAGGACGAGGGCCTGATCCAGGCGTTCACCTCCGGCGAGGACCTGCACACCACGGTTGCCTCCCAGGTGTTCGGGGCGGCCCGCGACGCCGTGGACGCGGAGATGCGGCGCAAGATCAAGGCCATGTCGTACGGCCTGGCCTACGGTCTGTCGGCCTTCGGCCTGTCCCAGCAGCTGAACATCGAGGCGGCGGAGGCCCGGGCCCTGATGGACACGTACTTCGAGCGCTTCGGCGGAGTACGGGACTATCTGCGCCGGGTGGTGGACGAGGCGCGGGCCACCGGCTACACCGAGACGCTCTTCGGCCGCCGCCGCTACCTCCCGGATCTGAACAGCGACAACCGCCAGCGCCGGGAAATGGCGGAACGCATGGCGCTGAACGCCCCGATCCAGGGCACGGCGGCGGACATCGTCAAGATCGCGATGCTGAACGTGGACCGGGCCCTGCGCGAGGCCGGCCTCGACTCCCGCATGCTGCTCCAGGTCCACGACGAAATCGTCCTGGAGATCGCTCCCGGCGAGCGCCGGAAGGCGGAGGAGCTGGTCCGCCGCGAGATGGCGGCCGCGGTGCAGCTGAGGGCACCGCTGGATGTGTCGGTGGGAGACGGAGCGGACTGGGAATCGGCGGCACACTGACCTCCGGCGAACGGCCCCGAGGCAGCCAGGTCCTGCGGCTGTGGCCCCGTCCCGTGTACATGGACGGGGTCAGCGGCGCGTGGGCCGGGTCGGTTCCGGTCGCGGGGCGGACGGGCCCGGGGCGGCCGGACGCAACGCCCTGACCCCTGCCACGTAGAGCGCCAGCCCGACGGCGAGCCCGGCACCCGCCCCGAAGCACACCGGCGGGATCACCTCCCACGGCTTCGCGGTCGTCCCCCAGTAGGCCCACCACCGGGACGCCCGCTGCACCGCCCCCACGGCCGCGCATCCGCCGATCACCGCACCGGCCAGCCACCGGTCGGCCCAGGACAGCAGCGGCACACCCGACCCCGTGACCGGACCGGCCGGCGTCCGCCGCAGCACGACCGTCATGAAGACCGCGATCGCCACCCCCGCCACCGCCGAACTTCCGTATTGCAGGTACGTATAGAGCGGCGTTCCCTCGAACGGCCTCCTCAGCACCGGAAACAGCCGCATCCCCCACCGGTCGAGATGCGTGAACGCGTCCCACACCACATGGGTCAGCGCACCCAGCGCCGCCGAGACGTACCAGCGGAGAACCAGCCGAATCGAGACCTTGCGCCGCGGTGTGCCGCAGCGCACCAGTGCCGCCACCCGTCCCTGTGCCGCGCGCGGCAGGAGTGCCACCGCCGGCTCCCGCAGCACCAGCCACGCCCCCACCAGCGCCCATGCGATGAGGACGTCCACGGTGAAGACCCCGGCGAAGGAGTGGGTGACGGCACCGAAGTCCATCGCCCCGGACACCGCGCTCGCCGCGAAATAGGTCATGTCGGGCGCGAACGAACCCGCGACGAGGACCGAGGGCACCAGTCGTCCGCGCCCGGACCCGTCCCCGCGCACGGCGGGAAGCACGGCCGCGGCATGGCTGAGGGTGAACGGCAATTCGGCTCCCTCGGCAGACGTTGACCGGGCACAACCACCCGGCGATCACAGACGTCCAGTATGAAGGACGCACGAAACGGGTGAGGCGATCCGCCCCGCTCCCGTGTCCTGGCCAAGAACGCATGACCAACTGGTGAAAACCGGGCACCAACCGGTGCCGACGCGACGGAAGTTGTCGTAGGGTCACTTGGTCGCCGTGCCGGGGAGCGCGGTCGTGGAACAAGGGCGCCCCACTGCACAGGGTCGTCGACGGGAGGGGTTCACTCAATGGCGGCGCATATCGGCAGGAGGCTGCGCAAGGGGGCGGCAACCACGGCTGTGGCCGCGGCCGCGGTCGCGGCTCTGGCGGCGTCCCAGGCCCCGGGAGTGACCACCGACGACCAGGGCAGACAGACCACCGGTGCGCAGACCACACCCGAGACCGACGGCACCACCACCCAGGGCGGTGACGGCAGCGCCACCGGCAACGGCGGCTACTACACGGACCTCCCGCCGCTCAACAGCCCCACCGAGTCTCCCAACCCGACCGCCGGTCCCACCCCGGCCGGCGCCGTGGGTGTCGCGGAATCCGGCATTCCGGCCACGGTCCTGGACGCCTACAAGAAGGCGGCGGCGGAACTGCAGCAGTCCAAGCCGGGCTGCAATCTGCCCTGGCAACTGCTCGCCGCCATCGGCAAGGTCGAGTCCGGTCAGGCCCGCGGCGGCCAGGTCGACGCGGACGGCACGACGTACTCGAGGATCCTCGGGCCGCTCCTGGACGGCAACGGCTTCGCGAACATCAAGGACACCGACCACGGTGCCTACGACGGCGACACCACCTACGACCGTGCCGTCGGCCCGATGCAGTTCATTCCGTCCACCTGGGCATGGGCGGGACGCGACGGCAACGGCGACGGGGTCAAGGACCCCAACAACGTCTACGACGCCGCCCTCGCCGCCGGTCACTACCTGTGCCGCTCCGGCCGTGACCTGTCCGTCCAGTCCGACATGAACGCGGCGATCCTCGGCTACAACGCCTCCCAGGACTATCTGAACACCGTTCTGTCCTGGTACGAGTACTACCGCAAGGGCACCCACGAGATCCCGGACGGCACGGGCACGGTGCCCAGGCACCGCAGCGACACCGACTCCGGTGCGCGCCCCGGTTCGAAGCCGGCCGGGACCAAGAAGCCCGGCACCCACAAGCCCGGCACCCGCAAGCCCGGCACCCGCAAGCCCGGCGGCCACAAGCCCGGCGGCACCACCTCGTCTCCGGACCCGTCGAAGCCGGGCACGCCCAAGCCCAAGCCGCCCACCGCGAGCGACACGGTGGCCCGTCTGGCGGACGCCGGTACCGGAATGCTCTCGGCCAGGACGGGTGACACGTTCGACCGGAGCATCGCGGTGAAGGCCGTGACCAAGGCCGGCAAGGCGGTGCCGAAGGTGCGCGTGCGGTTCACGATCTCGGGCGACACGGACTCCACCTTCACGGGCGGCGAGACGGTGGCGACCGTCGTCACCGACGCCTCCGGCAAGGCCACCGCACCGGCGCTCGTCGCGGGCCGGAAGACCGGCGCGTTCACGGTCCGCGCCCTTCTCGTGGGCCGTATGGTCACCGCCCCCGAGTACACGGCCACCGTCGTCGAACGCCAGGCCGACACCCTCGCCCGCACCAGCGACACCGCGCTGACCTGCACCCCCGGCGGCGAGTTCGCGGACCAGGTCGAGGTGAAGGCCACCTACAAGGGCGCCGTCGCGGACGGTGTCGCGGCCACCGCGACCCTCGTCAAGTCGACTGACGACCCGGCCGAGAACGACAAGGGCCCCTACTTCAAGGACGCGGACGGCAAGACCGTACGCACCCTCACGGGCCTGCGGACCGACGCCCACGGCCTGCTCAAGCTGCCGAAGCTGTACGCCGACGACACGACCGGCACCTTCCTGCTCCGCATCACCACCGCGGGCGGCGCGACCCTCACCGTCCAGCTGGACGTCGCCGCGGCCACCTCGTCGCCCAGCCCGGCCCCGTCGGGAAGCACCTCTGCGAGCCCGACCGCGTAAGGCCGCACCGGCCCGCGTACGACGGCGGCGTCCCTCCCTCGCGGAGGGGCGCCGCCGCCTTGTGCGCGACGTGTTCTCATCTCACCCGCCCGTTGCTACGGTGCCCGGACCTGACGGCATATCAGCTACGGCCCGGGGAGGCCCGTATGCGCGCCCTCGTCGCCGCCGCGATCGGCCTCGCCGCAGCGCTCGCCGTGGTGTTCGCCCTGGCGGCCATGGGCTCGCCGTCCGGCAGCACGTCACCGAAGCCGCTGCTGACGACGGTCCCCGGCCATCCGTGACGCACTGTCCCCAGCCATCCGTGACGGACGGTCCCGGCCATCCGTGACGCACGGGCCCGAGCGCCGTGACACACGGACCCGGACCCGCACCGCACGCAGAGGGAGGACGCCGCGATGCGACGCAAGGCCGGCCTGATCCTGCTCGCCCTCGCCGTGTTCTTCACGGCGCTGTCCCCGCTGCTGCGCTGGTACGTCTTCCCGCGCGTGGCCAAGGTCCCCGCCAACCAGTACCAGACCATGGTCCTTCAGGCGAAGAACGCCACCCTGCTCGACTACAGCACCATGACCTCCCGCACGGTCCCCGAGGTCACCGTGGTGCAGACCCTCAAGGGCAACGTGGAGGCCGCGAGGAAGGCCGGGAGGACGGCCGGCCGGGACGTGGTGGTCTGGGACGGCCTGTCCTACGCCCAGGGCCCCAATGGGGAGATGGTCTCCAGCTTCCCCGAGCGCTACATCTTCGACGCGCACAGCCAGGAGCCCGTCCACGTCACCGGCGAGTCGGTCGACGGCGACCCCGTCCAACGCCACGGCATCGAGTTCAAGTGGCCGTTCCTGACCCAGAAGAGGGACTACGAGTACTTCGACGCCCAAGCGCGCGTCACCGCTCCCATCCACTACAAGGGCACCCGGAACTTCCGCGGACTGACGGTCTACTACTTCGAACAGACCATCCCCTGGACCAAGGTCCCCTATCCCAGGGTCATGCCCGTCAAGGGCCTCACCCGCGAGTGGGTCGCGAAGACCGGCACCGCCCGCTGGTACACCACTGTCCGCAGGTTCTGGGTCGAGCCCGTCACCGGGGCGCCCGTCTACGGGGAGGAGATCCACCGGGAGGAACTGCGCGGCGGCACGCTCCTCGGGGGGCGCGCCAAGGTCACGGCGTTCGCGGGTCATGTGAAGATGCGCGAGGACTACATCAGGTCGACGGTCGCGCTCGTCAAGCACAACCGTCTGCCGATCCTGCTGCTGACGTCCTATCTGCCCTGGGGCTTCCTCGCCCTGGGCGTCTGTCTGCTGGCGCTGTCCCTCTGCCTGGAGGCCCGCGGCCGCCGCCCGGACGGCCCGGCGCCCACCGAGACGGCCGAGCCCGAGCCGGTCACCGCCTGAGCCGGGCGTTGGTGTGCCGGGTCGGCTCCGCGGAGGCGGGATCCTCGGGCCAGGGGTGCTTGGGGTACCGGCCCCGCAGCTCGGCCCGTACGGCCCGGTACCCGTCCCGCCAGAAAGAGGCGAGATCCGCGGTGACGGCGACGGGCCGCCCGGCGGGGGACAGCAGATGCACCAGCACCGGCACACCGGCGATCCTGGGCGACTCCTGGAGCCCGAACATCTCCTGGAGCTTCACGGCGAGGACGGGCCGCTCGGGGTCGCCGTAGTCGACCCGGACGGCGGACCCGCTCGGGACGGTGATCCGCTCGGGCGCCAGCTCCTCGAGCCGGGCGGCGTCCCCGGTGGCCCAGGGCAGCAGCCGGGCGAGGGCCCCTCCCGCGTCGATCCGCGCCAGGTCGGCGCGCCGCCGGGCACGGCTCAGCTCGGGCTCCAGCCACTCCTCCACGCGCGTGTGGAGCGCCTCGTCGCAGACGTCCGGCCAGGGCTCACCCAGGTGCTGCCGCAGGAAGGCGAGCCGCTGCCGCAGGACAAGGGCCCCGGGCGGCCATCGCAGCAGACCGAACCCCTCCGCGCGCAGCCCTGCCAGAAGGGCCTTCCGGACGAGGCCGGGGGCCGGGTCCCGCAGGGGGCGCACCGTCAGCTCCACGGCGCCGAGCCGTTCGGCGCTCTGCGCCACGACGTCCCCGTCGGCCCAGCGGACCTCCTCGGCCTCGGTGTGCAGGGTGGCGGCGGCCCGCCGGGCCACATCCTCGTCCACCGCCGCGGCGAGCCCCACGCGCGCGTGGACGTGGCCCACCGGCCGGTCGGCCACGGCGACCGCGAGCCACGGGGCGCCGCGCAGCCCCGATCCGTCCCCCAGCTCGGCACGGGTGCCGTTCACCATGAGGTACGAACCGCCGTCGGCGCGCGCGAGCCGCTCGGGGAAGGCGAGGGCCGCGACGAGACCGGCCACCTGATCGTCCGGCACCCTCCCCGGCCGGTCCGCGTCCTGAGTCCGGGGCCCGCCCGTACCGGCGGGGAGGCCGTCCGCCGCGGCGCGCAGCCGGCGCACCTCCTCGCGCCAGCGGGCCGTGTACGCGTCGCTTCCGCGACGGGCCGCCCGCCAGGCCGCCGGCAGATCGTCCCCGTACTCCCGCGGCGGCTCCTCACTCAGCAGGGCGACCACCTCGGCGGCCCGGTCCGCGCCCACCTGCGGCGCCGCGTCCAGCAGCGCCCGAGCCAGCCGTGGGTGCAGACCGAGGCGGGACATCCGCACACCCCGTTCCGTGGCCCGTCCCTCTCCGTCCACGGCCCCGACCGCCGTCAGCACCGAGCGCGCGGCCGTCATCGCCCCGCCCGGCGGGGCGTCCAGGAGCGCCAGCCCGGACGCGTCCGGATCACCCCAGCACGCCGCCTGCAACGCGAACCCCGTCAGATCGGCGAGCCTGATCTCCGGCGCCGGGAACCGGGGCAGCCGCGCGTCCTCCGCCTCGGACCAGCAGCGGTAGACCCGGCCCTGCGCCTCACGCCCCGCCCGGCCCGCTCGCTGCCGTCCCGCCGCCTGCGAGGCCCGTACCGTCGCCAGCGCGCTCAGCCCGCGGGCGTGGTCCACCCGCGGCTCACGAGCGAGCCCTGAGTCCACGACCACCCGTACCCCGGGCACCGTCAGCGACGACTCCGCCACGGACGTTGCCAGTACCACCCGCCGCCCGTCACCGGGCGCCAGCACCGCGTCCTGCACGGCCGCCGGAGCCCGCCCGTGGACCTGGAGCACCTCGACGCCCGCCGGGTTCCCCAGCCGCCCCGCCACGCGCGCGATCTCCCCGACGCCCGGCAGGAAACAGAGCACGTCGCCCTCGCATTCGGCCAGCGCCCGCCGCACCACCGACGCCACATGCGTCAGCAGCGCCGGGTCCACGCGCAGTCCGTGCGGCGGCCGCACCGGACGCGCGGGCGGCGCCCACACCACCTCCACGGGATGCGACACGCCCTCGGCCTCGACGACCGGGGCTCCGCCCAGCAGCCGGGCCCAGCCCTCCGCGTCCGTCGTCGCGGAGGCCGCCACCAGCCGCAGCTCGGGCCGCAGAGTCTGCCGGACGTCGAGCAGGAAGGCGGCGGTCGTGTCGGCGTCCAGGTGCCGCTCGTGGCACTCGTCGAGCACGACCACATCGACGCCCGCCAGCTCCGGGTCCCGCTGCAACCGCTGGAGCAGCACACCGGTCGTGACGACCTCCACGCGCGCGTGCCGGCCCGTCACCCGCTCTCCGCGCACGGAGTACCCGATGCTGTGGCCGGGCTTCTCCCCGAGCAGCCATGCCATCCGCCGGGCCGCGGCCCGCGCGGCGATCCGGCGCGGCTCGGCGACGACCACGCGGCGCGCCGGGCCCCCGCCGACGAGCCCGGCGAGGACCAGCGGCACGAGGGTGGTCTTACCGGTACCGGGCGGAGCGCACAGCACCGCGACACCGTGCTCCTCGAGCGCACCGCGAAGGGCGGGGACTGCGGAGCGGACGGCGAGGCGGTCGAGGGCGTCGTGGCGGATCACCGCACCAGTGTTCCAGGCGGCTCCGGTCCGGTGTCACGGGAGAAAGTCGTGGCGGCACCGCCGGCAGTACTGCTTCCGGTGCCAGTCGGCCCGTCGCTTCGCCGTCTGGGCCACCTCGTCGCGCAGCGTCACCAGCCAGAGGCCCCCGCCGGCCACTCCGACCAATCCCAGCCACGCTTCGGAGACAAGCAGGGCGCAGCCCAGAGCGAGCAGTCCGAGCGGAGCCGTCCATCGCTCGTCGTGGAGGACGGGACGCGCGAGGTGGGGTGCCGCGGCCCGGCGTTCGGCCGGGAGCGTCCTCCAGTACCTG
Organism: Streptomyces glomeratus; assembly: GCF_021462825.1. Lineage (GTDB taxonomy): Bacteria > Actinomycetota > Actinomycetes > Streptomycetales > Streptomycetaceae > Streptomyces > Streptomyces glomeratus. The sequence continues at coordinate 193,151 of NZ_JAKEEB010000008.1, forward strand.
CTGAGCTTCGTGGTCCTGTCGCTCCGCTTGCAGACCGGACAGACGTGCATGCGCGTACCCCCCGCCGGCACAGCTGACCGCAGCCCTGAGGGCGACTTGTCGACTCATCGTTTCTGCCCGGCCCGCGCCGTGCGCACACGCGTGCGGACACCGCACGGCCGATCGGCCGAAAACGCCCCGGCTCGGCTCCGCCTTCCGGCTGCGTTCCGTCCCTCAGTCCCGGTCGCACACGAAGATCGCCGTGCCCGGGATCAGGCCGCCGCGCAACGGCGACCAGCCGCCCCACTCCGACGTGTTCCAGGCCGGCCACTCCGGCTCGACCAGATCGACGAGCCGGAAGCCGGACACCGCGATCTCCCGCACCCGGTCACCGAGCGTGCGGTGGTGCTCCACATAGACCGCCCTGCCCTGCTCGTCCTGCTCGACGTACGGCGTGCGGTCGAAGTACGAGGCGGACACCGACAGGCCCTCGGGGCCCGGCTCGTCCGGGAACGCCCAGCGGATCGGGTGCGTCACGGAGAAGACGAAGCGGCCGCCGGGGCGCAGCACCCGGCGCACCTCGCGCAGCACCAGGACCGGGTCCGCGACGAACGGCAGCGCGCCGTACGCCGAGCACGCGAGGTCGAAGGAGCCGTCCCGGAAGGGCAGCACGGCCGCGTCCGCCTGGATCAGGGGGAAGGTCACTCCGATGCGCAGGGCGTGCTGGAGCTGGCGGTGGGAGAGGTCCAGGGCCACCGGGCGCGCGCCCTGCACGGCCAGCCAGCGCGAGCACTGCGCCGCGCCGGCGCCTATCTCCAGGACGTCCTTGCCCTTGAGGTCCTCCGGCGCGCCGAGCAACTCGGCCTCGACCTCGTCGAGGCCCTCGGGTCCCCAGACGAAGCGATCGTCGCCGAGGAACGTGCCGTGCTCGTTCTGGTACTCGTCCGCGTTCCGGTCCCACCAGCCCCGGTTGGCCCGGGAACTCTCCGTGACACCCGCGGCGCGTCGGGTGGCTTCGGGCTCGGACTGCTCGGGCTCTTGGATGATCGGCTCCCTCGTCGTACTCTTCCGTCCTACCCGCCTCGGCGGTGTCGGGGAAGGGGTGTTCCAGGCCTGCGCGGACTCGCGGCGTGTCCGGTATACGGGTGGTGCCGCGCGGGCTTTTGTGCCGGGAATGCGGCGATCCGCCCCGGGTGTGCCCCTTCGCGCATTGACCCTGTCCGGCTGCCCCCGTATGCTACAAGTTGCGCTGCGGGCCTGCGCACCTCAGACGTAGCAGGCTGCGCTCGCATCTGTTGTATGTCCCCTCGGTTGTCGAGGCGCCACAGGCTGTATCCGGTGTGGCGCTTCCTAGGCTGTCCGGCTTCTGCAGAGCGAAACGGGCTCCCGGCGTAAGCAGTACCTACGACTTCAATGTCCGTACCGGAGCCCTTTCCCACATGACGAGCAGCACCGAGACCACCGCCACCACCCCGCAGGTAGCGGTCAACGACATCGGTAACGAGGAAGCCTTCCTCGCAGCGATCGACGAGACGATCAAGTACTTCAACGACGGCGACATCGTCGACGGCGTCATCGTGAAGGTCGACCGGGACGAGGTCCTGCTCGACATCGGTTACAAGACCGAAGGTGTCATCCCGAGCCGCGAGCTCTCGATCAAGCACGACGTCGACCCGAACGAGGTCGTTGCCGTCGGCGACGAGATCGAGGCCCTTGTCCTCCAGAAGGAGGACAAGGAAGGCCGCCTGATCCTCTCGAAGAAGCGCGCCCAGTACGAGCGTGCCTGGGGCACGATCGAGAAGATCAAGGAAGAGGACGGCATCGTCACCGGTACCGTCATCGAGGTCGTCAAGGGTGGTCTCATCCTCGACATCGGCCTCCGTGGCTTCCTCCCGGCCTCCCTGGTCGAGATGCGCCGCGTCCGTGACCTCCAGCCGTACGTCGGCAAGGAGCTCGAGGCGAAGATCATCGAGCTGGACAAGAACCGCAACAACGTGGTCCTGTCCCGCCGCGCCTGGCTCGAGCAGACCCAGTCCGAGGTCCGCCAGACGTTCCTCACGACCCTCCAGAAGGGTCAGGTCCGCTCCGGCGTGGTCTCCTCGATCGTCAACTTCGGTGCCTTCGTGGACCTGGGTGGCGTCGACGGTCTGGTCCACGTCTCCGAGCTGTCCTGGAAGCACATCGACCACCCGTCCGAGGTCGTCGAGGTCGGCCAGGAGGTCACCGTCGAGGTCCTCGACGTCGACATGGACCGCGAGCGCGTCTCCCTGTCGCTGAAGGCGACCCAGGAAGACCCGTGGCAGCAGTTCGCCCGCACCCACCAGATCGGCCAGGTCGTGCCCGGTAAGGTCACGAAGCTGGTTCCGTTCGGTGCGTTCGTCCGCGTGGACGAGGGCATCGAGGGTCTGGTCCACATCTCCGAGCTGGCCGAGCGCCACGTGGAGATCCCGGAGCAGGTCGTCCAGGTCAACGACGAGATCTTCGTCAAGGTCATCGACATCGACCTCGAGCGCCGTCGCATCAGCCTCTCGCTGAAGCAGGCCAACGAGTCCTTCGGTGCCGACCCGGCCTCGGTCGAGTTCGACCCGACCCTGTACGGCATGGCCGCGTCCTACGACGACCAGGGCAACTACATCTACCCCGAGGGCTTCGACCCCGAGACCAACGACTGGCTCGAGGGCTACGAGAAGCAGCGCGAGGAGTGGGAGCGCCAGTACGCCGAGGCGCAGCAGCGCTTCGAGCAGCACCAGCAGCAGGTCATCAAGAGCCGCGAGGCCGATGCCGCTGCCGCTGCCGAGGGTGGCGAGGCCGCGGCTCCGGCCGCGACCGGCGGTTCGTACTCCTCCGAGGGTGGCGACAACTCCGGCGCTCTGGCGTCGGACGAGGCGCTGGCCGCCCTGCGCGAGAAGCTGGCCGGCGGCCAGAGCTGAACGCTCGCCGCTAGGCACTAGCCGATGACTGAGGGCCCGCCCCCCTATGGGGGCGGGCCCTCAGTGCGTCAGCCCACTCCATGACCGTGGGCAGCCCTCAGGCGCCGTACGACCGCCGGCGGTCCCCGGCGCGTCGGCGCCCGCAGGCAGGCGCATGGGCGCGCATCGGCGCGCCGACGCGCCGGCGCCTCCATAGGAGCGCGGGCGTGTTTCGGCGCGCTGGCCTTCTCCGGGCGCCTTCGCGGTGCCTTTGGCGCCATATCGCCGCTCGCTCCAGGACGGCCTCGAACCACCGCCCGGCGCGCCGCCCTCGCCCGCCGAAGTCTGCTGCGGTGCCGCCGAGTTGCTCCTCAAGGCGCCGACGCGGAGGCGCTCGACGGGGAGTTGACCGCCGTCGGCCACTGCATCGCGGCCCTGCCGCCCCACATCCTCGTCGGAATCACCAGCCGCCACCGCCCGAACCGGCAGACCGAGCAAGGCGAAAGGGCGTGAGTCGGGAATGCCCGCGCCCCGGAGCACGTTGTGCCGGAGGAGACACGAGGAGGAGCGGTCCACAGTGCTTGATCCGCAGGGTTTGTACGCATGGGAGCCGAAGGGGCTGGCCGTCGTCGACATGGCGCTCGCCCAGGAGTCGGCAGGTCTGGTCATGCTCTACCACTTCGACGGATACATAGACGCGGGCGAGACCGGCGACCAGATCGTCGACCGGCTCCTCGACTCGCTGCCCCACCAGGTCGTGGCCCGCTTCGACCACGACCGGCTCGTGGACTACCGCGCCCGCCGCCCGCTGCTCACCTTCAAGCGGGACCGCTGGACCGGATACGAGGTCCCGGCCATCGAGGTACGCCTCGTCCAGGACGCCACCGGGGCGCCCTTCCTGCTGCTGTCCGGCCCCGAACCGGACGTGGAGTGGGAGCGTTTCGCCGCGGCCGTCCGGCAGATCGTGGAGAGGCTCGGTGTCCGCTTGGCCGTGAACTTCCACGGCATTCCCATGGGCGTGCCGCACACCCGCCCGGTGGGTCTCACCCCGCACGGCAACCGCACCGACCTCGTGCCGGGCCACCGCAGCCCGTTCGAGGAGGCGCAGGTCCCCGGCAGCGCCGAGTCCCTGGTGGAGTACCGGCTCATGGAGGCCGGGCATGAGGTCCTGGGTGTCGCCGCGCACGTCCCCCACTACATCGCCCGCTCCCCATACCCGGACGCCGCGCTGACCGTTCTCGAGGCCATCACGGCCGCCACGGGACTCGTCCTCCCCGGGATCGCGCACACCCTGCGCACGGACGCGCACCGCACGCAGACGGAGATCGAACGCCAGGTCCAGGAGGGCGACGAGGAACTGGTCGCGCTCGTCCAGGGGCTCGAGCACCAGTACGACGCCGCTGCCGGAGCCGAGACGCGCGGCAACATGCTCGCGGAGCCCGTCGAGATCCCGTCCGCGGACGAGATCGGCCAGGAATTCGAGCGGTTCCTGGCGGAGCGCGAGGGCGAGGGCTGACCGCACGGGCCTGCCACCGCGACTGCCGGTGGCAGGCCGTAGGCTTCCCGTCATGCTGAAGGTGGGCCTGACCGGCGGTATCGGCGCCGGCAAGAGCGAGGTGTCGCGGCTGCTCGTGGAGTGCGGGGCCGTACTGATCGACGCGGACCGCATCGCGCGCGAGGTCGTCGCGCCCGGCACTCCGGGGCTCGCGGCGGTCGTCGAGGCCTTCGGGGAGGACATCCTCACCGCGGACGGCAGTCTCGACCGTCCCAGACTGGGCTCCCTCGTCTTCTCCGATCCCCAGAAGCTCGCCGTCCTCAACTCGATCGTGCATCCCTTGGTCGGCGCCCGCTCCCGCGAGCTGGAGACCGCTGCGCCCGAGGACGCCGTGGTCGTCCACGACGTGCCCCTCCTCACGGAGAACGGCCTCGCCCCGCTCTACGACGTGGTGGTCGTCGTGGATGCAAGCCCGAGCACCCAGCTCGACCGGCTCGTCCGTCTGCGCGGCATGACGGAGGAGGACGCCCGTGCGCGGATGGCCGCCCAGGCGCCGCGCGAGAAGCGCCGGGAGATCGCGGACATCGTCATCGACAACGACGTGCCCCTGGAGCAGCTTGAGCGGCGCGTACGGGACGTCTGGGCGGATCTCGTGCGCAGGGCCGGGCGCTCACCGGAATAGCGATCGTCGCCGGAAGCGTTGAAACGCCGGAGCAAGGGAAGGATTCAGCCGTGCCCGAGACCAGCGATCCGACCGGACGGACCCCGGAGACGCATGTGATCGACTTCCGTGCCGCCGAGCAGCTGCTCGCCGCACGGGACCCGAGGGGCGCGGTCAAGCTGCTGGACGGCGTGATCGCCGCGCACCCCGAGAACACGGCCGCGCGGCTGCTGCGCGCGCGTGCCTTCTTCGCCGCCGCGCAACTGCGGCCGGCCGAGCTGGAGTTCAGCATCGTGCTGGAGCGTGAACCGGACAACGCGTTCGCGCATTTCGCGCTGGCCCGCACCTACGAGCGCCAGGCGCGCCCCGAGGAGGCGAAGCGGCACTTCCGGCTGGCGGCCGCGCTCGACCCGAACCCGCAGTACCTGAAGGCGGCGCGCTTCGACTCGTAGCCCGGACGGCTTCCGGACGCGACGGTTGCTACCGGCGGGGATCCGGTGGCGGATACGGCGGCACGTCGCGGCCCGGCTGCCAGTGGGCCCCCTGGCGGATGTGCCGCACGATGATGGCCATGTCGGCGCCGACCACCAGCCACAGCACACCGCACGCGGCCGCCCAGCCCGGCCGCCCCAGAAGCGTGAAGGCCACCACGCCGAAGGTCGCCCACACCATGCCCCAGACGGCCAGCCAGAAGCGCATCCGCAGCGCACTGCGCGCCGTCGCCGGTTCACTGCCTGTACGCATCGTCCTCACCGCTCCTGACCGGACACGTACCCTTCCTGGTGCACATTCACCATGGAACGGCGACCGGAATCCGAAGTCGTGGGGGCGCGGCCGGGGCCACTCGGGGAGGCGATGGTGCTGCTGGAGGCGGTGCGGGCGGACGCGAGGCTCGCCAAGTGGCTGAAGGACCTCGAGCGTGAGGACGACGCGGGTGTGGCCGTCGCCCTGCCCGACGCGGACGAGCTGCCCGGCGTCCTGCTCGACCTGGCCGTACCCCACGAGGACATCAACGAGCTCGTCGCGCTGCGCGCCCGGCTGGGACGGGACGCCGAGGCGATGACGCTGCTGGCACGGTGCGTCACCCGTTTCGTACGCGACATGGGGGAGATCGGGAAGGCGTGTGAGCCGCCGCCCTTCCCGGACTCGGCCGGAGCCCTCGGGCGGTTCTTCCCTCTGTACGTCTACGTCGCGTCGGTTCCGTATGTGCGCGCCTACCACCGGGAGCGGGGCGTTCCGGAAGAAGTGACCCGCCGCACTCTGGCGGACCTCGGGCGCCAGGTCGCGGTGCACCGCAGACGGCGCGGCACCGGCGGACTGCTGTTTCCCTGGTGGCCGGCGCTGCACTTCCACGGGGAGCTCTTTCAGCTGGGACGGCTGCAGTTCCAGCGCGGACGGCTGGGCGAGCGTACGGGCCGGGCCGTCGCGTCGGCGGGCCGCGACCTGGGGCCCGGTGACCCCTGCTTGAACCTGCACATACCCGACTTCCAGGGGCCGCTGTCACCGTCCGCCTGCGAGCGGTCCCTGGCCCTGGCGCGGGACTTCTTCGCCCGCCACTATCCCGACGAGCGCCACGAGATCGCCGTATGCCACTCATGGCTGCTGGATCCGCAGCTCAAGCGGTACCTGCCCGCCGACTCCAACATCATCCGCTTCCAGGACCGCTTCGAGGCCGCATACGAGGAAGCGACACCGGACGACGGCGTGCCGATCGGCTTCGTCTTCGGCGACCCCGATCTGCCGGTGGCCGGGCTGCCACGGCGCACCAGCGTCGAGCGTGCGGTCGCGGACCATCTGCGCGGGGGCGGGCACTGGTACACGGGCCACGGCTGGTTCGTGCTCTGAGGGGGGCACGGTGGCCGGTCTCGCTGGGAGGAGGCACGGCGACCGGCCAGGGAGCGATGAGTTCCGGGACCTGGACGGGTCTGAATCCCTGACAGCACCGTGCACCTGCTCCTCGCATCCAGGAGAACCCATGTCCGAGACCGCTGCCTCCGCCTCCCGAGCCACCTCCGTCCCCGCGTCCGTCTCAGTCCCCGCGTCCGTCTCCGTCCCCGCGTCCGGCGCCCCGCCGAGGGACCGCGGCCGGAGTCGTCGCGCCGAGATCTCCCTGCGCGCCCTGCAGATCGTCCTGGCGCTCTTCTACGGCCTCGCGAGCGCGCTGCCCAAGCTGATCGCGCACCCGTCGGCCGTCGAGTCCTTCGACAGGATCGGCTGGGGGAGCACCGGGATGTACACGATCGGCTCACTCGAACTGGCCGGGGCCGTCGCGCTGCTCGTACCCCTGCTGTCGTCGGTCGCGGCCGTGGCGCTCTGCGGGCTGATGACCGGCGCCTTCGTCGTCCAGCTCGCCGTCTTCGACGGGCAGTACGCGGCGACCCCGCTGATCCTGATCGTCCCGCTCAGCGTGATCGCCTGGGCCCGTCGCGACCGCACCGCGGAGCTGGCCCGCCTGGTACGCCTCCGGGTGTGACCGTTCCCCGCCGTATGCCGCGGGGTGTGACGGGTCCCTGCCGTACGCCGCCGGGCCGGTGTGGGCCTGGCCGGCCCCGACCGGTCCGGCCGCCCCGCGCTCAGCCCGCCCTTGAGCCACCACGCCCCTGGGGCCGGTCCCGGCCCGACGACTGATCCCGTACCTCGGAACGGCCCCGGCCCTCGGAACGGCTCTGGGCGCCCAGGGCCTCGGCGTAGCCGCTGTACGGGCTGCCCGTTGCTGAGCCCAGACCCCGAAGGCGTTCCATCTCGCGGCGGTCCCGCTTGGTGGGGCGGCCGGCGCCGCGGTCGCGGATGCCCGCCGGGGCCACGGCCTCGCGGGGCGGCGGGGGCGGGCTGTTGTCGATGTAGCACTGGACCGCCACCGGGGCCCCCACCCGCTTGCGGATCAGGCGCTTCACGACGACGATCCGCTCCCGGCCCTCGTGCCGCAGCCGTACCTCGTCGCCGATCCGCACGGAGTGCGCGGGCTTCACGCGCTCGCCGTTGACCCGGACATGCCCACCCCGGCAGGCGGTGGCGCCGACCGAGCGGGTCTTGACGAGCCGCACGGACCAGATCCAGCTGTCGATGCGCACGCTCTCACCGTGCGACGGGCCGGCCGCCTCGGCGGCAGCCACCGCGGCGGCGGTCTTCGGGGCCATGGCCGGGGCGGCACCGTCGGTGCCCGGCGCGCGCGCACCGGATTCCCGGGGATCCGTATCGCCGCCCCGGCCTGCCCCGGACTCCTGGTCCGTCGCCGCCGCACGGGTTCCTCCGGTCCCGCCCGTCCTCTCGTCCTGCGCGCTCTCCACCGCGCTTTCGGAAGCCATGTCCCCGACCTTAACCCGCCGAGCCGGGTGCACCCGAGGCCTTTTCCCCACAGCGCCCGGTGCCCGCCCGCCAGGGCTCTCGCCACCCGGCCCTACCGTGGAGGCATGGACAGCAGCAGCCGTAGAGGTATGGACGGCGGCAGTCTCACGGCGCTGGACGAGCGGATCACCGGGTGCCGTGCCTGCCCCCGCCTGGTCGCCTGGCGTGAGGAGGTCGCCCGCACCAAGCGCGCCGCGTTCGCCGACTGGACGTACTGGGGGCGGCCGGTGCCGGGCTTCGGGCCCCCCGACGCGAAGCTGCTCGTCGTGGGGCTCGCACCCGCGGCGCACGGAGGGAACCGGACCGGACGCATGTTCACCGGGGACCGGTCCGGGGACGTGCTGTACGCGGCGCTGCACGCCGTCGGACTGGCGTCCCAGCCCACCGCGGTCTCCGCCGACGACGGACTCGAACTCTACGGCGTACGCGTCACCGCGCCCGTGCACTGCGCCCCACCGGCCAACAAGCCCACCCCCGAGGAGCGGGAGACCTGCCGGCCCTGGCTCGTCCAGGAGCTGCGGCTGCTGCGCCCGTCCCTGCGTTGTGTGGTAGCGCTCGGCGCTTTCGGCTGGCAGGCGGCGCTGACCGCGCTCGCCGAGGCCGGGTGGGCGGTGCCCCGGCCCCGCCCGGGCTTCGGTCACGGCGCGCATGTGTCGCTGGACGGGCTGGAGCTCTTCGGCTGCTTCCACGTCAGCCAGCGCAACACGTTCACGGGACGGCTCACCCCCGAAATGCTGCGCGAGGTGCTGCTCACGGCGGCGCGGGCGGCGGGGCTGCCGACCGCCGGGCAGTAGCCGCCGGGCCCAGCCCCGTGTCCCACCGGGCGGACGCACGGATGGACAGACAGACGGGAGGCGGACGGTCGGCGGTCGGCTGGTCGGTGGGCTGGTCGGTGGGCCGCGGTACGTTGCGTTTCCATGGACGACGACGCATTCCTCGACGGTGTGGCGCAACGCCTGGCCGCGCTCCCCGCCGTCCGGGCGGTCGCGCTCGGCGGCTCCCGCGCACAGGGCGTCCACGGCCCGGACAGTGACTGGGACCTGGCCGTCTATTACCGGGGCCCGGGCTTCGACCCCGCCGACCTCCGGGCCATCGGCTGGCCCGGCGAGGTCTCCGAGATCGGCGGCTGGGGCGGAGGCGTCTTCAACGGCGGCGCCTGGCTGACCGTCCAGGGGCGCCGGGTCGACGTCCACTACCGCGACCTGGACGTCGTGGAACACCAGTTGACGGAGGCCGAGGAAGGCCGCTTCCACGTGGAGCCGCTGCTCTTTCATCTCGCGGGCATTCCCAGCTACTTGGTGGTCGCCGAACTGGCCGTCAACCGGGTGCTGCGGGGCACCCTTCCCCGCCCCGCCTCGTACCCGGAGAAGCTGCGCACCTCCGCCGCCGTCCGCTGGCAGGGCACGGCCCGCGCCACACTCGCGTACGCGAAGGCCGACCACGCCCCGAAGGGCCGCCTCACCGAGGTCGCGGGTGCCCTCGCCACGGCAGCCGCCCACACCGCGCACGCGGTGCTCGCCGCACGCGGGGAATGGGTCACCAATGAGAAGCGGCTGCTGGAGCGGGCGGGGCTGCGGGTTGTGGACCGGATCGTGGCCGGGCTCCGGGCCGGCCCCGACGAGCTCGTGGCGGCCGTCGTGTCCGCCGAGCAACTCTTCGAGGGCGTCCTCGGTCGGTGACCTATGGGACCCAAGGTGTGCTTGCGTCCCATGCGTCCGTTGCGGACTCCGCGTCCTCTGCGCCCCCTGCGCCCCCTGCGCCCCCTGCGTCCGGGCAAAACCGGCTACTCCGGCCTTTGTTCACCAAGCGGCCGTGGCGGAGTGTCGAATGCGTCTCAGTACCGTCACATCGCGAGCCGTTCACCGGGGGAGAGGCGTTTAACTCTACGAGCCGATCGGGATCGGCCGCCGAGACACGGCATGGCAAGGAGGTGCGGGGTGAACGGGCGAACGGTACTCGAGCGCTTTCCCGCAGGCGGGCCGCGCGGCTCTTGGCCCGCGGAGGAGTATGCGCAGGCACGCCGACTGGAAGGGCAGCCCGCCGAGGTCGTCATGGACCTCGCCACGGACGCGTTCCTGGTGATCGTCCGGGGGGCCGACGCCGAATGACGCCACCCGCCCCCCTCGGCCGGTCACGGACGGGTCAGGCGCTGAGCGGCCGTGACCACGCCGGCGCCGTGCCGGTGACCTGACACAGGGCCAGGTACAGCGGGATGGGCGGGGTGTACGGCACGGTGTCGTCCGGCCGGTGGACGAGTCCAGGGCCGTCCGACGCGTCCGGGACCAGCGCTCCCCTGGAGTAGCGCGCGGGTGCGGGCCAGTTCACTGCGACATCGGAGTCCGACGGCACGATCCACCACCAGTCGGCCCGGTCGGCGTACACACAGCCCACCCTCGGCAGTCTGGACAGCAGCAGCGGGCCGTAGGAGGCGGGTACGGTCACAGCGTCACAGCCGAGCGGAACCGTCATGTCCTCGGGCAGGGCAAGTCTCCTGGACACCGCCCCGGACGTCCGCCGCGCCCGCCCGAGACGGGTCAGCGAGTCCAGGGTCAGAACCCGTCCGGTCCCGAGTCCCGCGGATCCCGCACCCCTCACGCCCACGCGGTCCCCGTCCCGGCTCCCGTTCCCCGGGACGTCTCCGCCCCGGACCCGGATCCCCCGCCGTCGGCCGGGGATCTCTTCGCGCTCCAGCCCAGGTCGGACCGGGCTCCGTGCTCAGCCGGCGGCTTCTTGGCGCCCCAGCCGAGATCGGACCGGGCCGACGTGTCGCCGGCCGCCCGGGACCTGCCGCCGGAACACGGCAGGTCCCGGGACGGCTGCTCCGGGCCCAGCTGCCCACCGGGCACCGACTGGCCGGGATCCCGTGCCAGCTCGGCCCAGACGAGCAGTCCGGGCCCTGCCTCCTGGGCTCCCCAGGCCCGGCACAGCGCCGCGACGAGAAGCAATCCCCTCCCATGCTCCTCTTCGGGGCGCTGCGGTCCGGAGTGCGGCTCGCTCGGAGCGCATCCCTCGTCCTGCACGGCTATGCGCACCAGGTCGCCAGCGTCGCGCAGTTCACATACGACGTGCTCCCCGGCGGTGTGCACGATCGCGTTGGTGACCAGCTCCGACACGACGAGAGCGGCCGTGTCGCAAGTGTCCTCGCACACCGCCCAGCCGGACAGCCGGGCGCGTGTCAACTGCCGGGCCCGTGCAACGGAGCCGGGGCGTGCGGCCAGCTCGAATCGGAAACGGCGCTCGGCAGCCGCGCCTGGACGCAGTGCTGCGGCACCGCCGCGGCCGAACCGGTCTGCGGCGGCGTCTGTTCCTAACGGCGCGGACGGAATCACACTTGCCACTATCGCGGCGACATGAACACTTGGCAAGAGTCACTCTGAAAGTTGCAGAGTGCGGTGTGACTTGGTGAAGGCCGTGGCACACTGTCGCAACGGCCCGCAGGGCGAGGCCCGTTGGCATCCGAAGCGCGGGCGGCCGAGTCCGGTGTCCACGCCGGCTGGGAACGGATCGAACCGGCAGGGAACGGATCGAACCAGTATGGCCTGGCGGGGAACGGGATCGAACCGGCAGGGAACGGATCGAGGCCGAATGCGGGCGTGCGCGAGCGCGGAACGGTTCCGGACGGCGCCCTCGGGGTTGCCGGGACGCATCAGGACGGGAGGAACGCGAGGTGAGCGAGCCGCGGTCGGCACCGACGGTCGGTCAGGTCGTCCTCGGCCGACGCCTGCTGGACCTGCGTGAACGCGCCGGCCTCAAACGGGAGGAGGCCGCCCGCATTCTGCGTGTCGCGCCCGCCACCGTCCGCCGTATGGAGACGGCCGAGGTCGCCCTGAAGATCCCCTACCTTCAGCTGCTGCTGAAGGCGTACGGAGTGAGCGACGAGGAGGCCGAGTCCTTCGTCCAGCTCGCCGAGGAAGCCAACAAACCCGGATGGTGGCAGCGGTTCCACGACATCCTGCCGGGCTGGTTCTCCATGTACGTCAGCCTGGAGGGCGCGGCGTCGCTCATCCGCCAGTACGAACCGCACTTCGTGCCCGGCATCATGCAGACGGAGGACTACGCCCGGGGCGTGCTGAGATCCGGTGCCGTCGGACAGACCAGCCCCGAGGACATCGAGCGTCACGTGGCGTTGCGCATGCAGCGCCAGGCCTTGCTCACACGGGACAACGCGCCCCGGATCTGGGTCGTGACGGAGGAGACCGCGCTGCGTCGGCCGGTGGCCGGGCCCGAGGTCATGCGTGCCCAGGTCGACCGGCTGCTCGAGGTCACGCAGCTGCCCCATGTCACGCTGCAGGTGATCGAGTTCTCCTCGGGACCGCACCCCGGCACGTACGGACCCTTCGTCCTGTTTCGATTTGCCATGCCGGAACTGCCGGACATGGTCTACAGCGAGTACCTGACCGGTGCCGTCTACCTGGACGCGCGCACCGAGGTGGCGAACCACCTCGAGGTCATGGACCGCATGGCGGCCCAGGCCGCAACGGCACAACGCACGAAGGAGATCCTCGAAAATCTCCGCAAGGAGCTGTGAATGGACCCCATCACGCCGCGCCGGCGCGTCTACAACGGCATGCCCGCCCGCGAACTCGGCAGCGAGGGCTGGCACAAGCCGTGGAGCGGAGGCAACGGCGGCAACTGCCTGGAGGCGATGAAGCTCGCCGACGGCCGGATCGCCGTCCGTCAGTCCACCGACCCGGACGGGCCCGCGCTGATCTACACCTCCGACGAGATGACCGCGTTCATCGAGGGGGCCAAGGCGGGGGAGGCCGACTTCCTGCTCTCGTGACTGATCTGTCGCTGCGCGACGTTGCTATCGGCACCACCGCCATCGGAAGCACTGCCATGACCGATGTGCCATTCAGTTGATCACTGACCTTCCCACGGAATCACGGAGTTCCTCATGACCGGGCAGGCCCCCCACGGACAACCACCCCGTCGACGAGGAGATGGGCCGGCAGACGCTCGCCCTCGACCCGAGGGTGCCGGTGATGGCGCGGGTCGACCGGGCGTTCATGCACCGTGCCACGCGCTGGCCGGACCACCAGGGCCTACGGCAGTTCCTGGACGTCGGCACGGGCATTCCGATCGAACCGAACCTGCACCGGATCGCCCAGGACGTCGCAGCGGACGCGCGCATCGTCTGCGCATGACCTGGTGGGCCGGCTGCTGGCCGAACTGCCCTCCGTCAGCTGTCTGATGATGACCCACGCCACCGCCGACTTCACCCCCGAGCGGTCAGCGGCGGCGACCGAGAAGCTCAAGGCGGCCGGAGTCACGCCCGCGCTCCGCTCCCGCGAGGAGTTCGCCCGCTTCTTCCACGGACTCGACCTCGTCGAACCCGGGGTGGAGGTGGTCCACAAGTGGCACCCGGAGCTGGGCGAGCCGGTCCCGGGGCAGGACGACGGCGTCATTCCCGGCTACGGCGCCGTGGGCCGCAAGCCGTAACCGCGGAGAACCGCCGACGCCCGGGGGGCCTGAGGCGGGTCCGGGCCGGGAATCCGTCGTCCGCCGGACGTCGGTCCGCTCTACGCCCTCATCGGCCGGTCGTACGGCCCGATAGGCGCCGGCAGGTGCGACGCGCCGCCGGTCAGCCGCCGGTCCACCGCCGCGGCCACGGCCCGCCCCTCCGCGATCGCCCACACGATGAGCGACTGTCCGCGTGCGGCGTCCCCCGCGGCGAACACTCCCGGGACGTTCGTCGCGAAGTTCTCGTCCCGTGTGATCGTCCCGCGTGCGTCGAGCGCGATCCCGAGCTGGTCGATCAGCCCGTCCCTGCGGTCCGGCCCGGAGAATCCCAGCGCGAGCAGCACGAGGTCCACGGGCAGCGTCCGCCCGGTACCCGGCACCGGCTGCCGCCGCTCGTCCACCTCGACCAGGTGCAGCGCGCGCACGTGCCCGTCGGCGTCCCCCGTGAACCGCAGCGTGGACGCCGCGAACAGCCGTGCGTCCGCCTCCGCGGCGGGCGCCGTGCGCAGATCACGCGCCTCCTCGTGCGCGGCGGACAGCCGGTAGATCTTCGGATACGTCGGCCACGGCTCGGTCTCCTCGTTCCGGGCCGCCTCCGGCTGCGGGTAGATGTCGAGCTGGGTCACGGACGCCGCCCCTTCGCGCACCGCGGTGCCGAGACAGTCCGCCCCCGTGTCCCCGCCCCCCACGATCACGACGTGCTTCCCCGCCGCCGACAGCGGCGAGACCCGCAGGTCACCCTCGCACACCCGGTCGGCCAGCGGCAGGTACTCCATCGCCTGATGGATCCCGGAGAGCTCCCGTCCCGGCACATCCAGTTCCCGCCACGCCGTGGCGCCGGTCGCGAGCACCACGGCGTCGTACCGCGCCCGCAGCTCGGCGGCCCCGATGTCCTTTCCTATGGCCGTCGAGGTGCGGAACTTCGTCCCCTCCGCCCGCATCTGCTCCAGCCGTCGGTCGAGATGCCGTTTCTCCATCTTGAACGCCGGTATCCCATAGCGCAGCAACCCCCCGACCCGGTCCGCGCGCTCGTACACCGCCACCGTGTGCCCGGCGCGTGTGAGCTGCTGGGCCGCCGCGAGCCCGGCCGGACCCGAACCCACGACCGCGACGGTCCGCCCCGACAGCCGCTCCGGCGGGCGTGGCGGCGCGAACCCCTCCTCCCAGGCCCGGTCGGCGATGGCCACCTCCACGTTCTTGATGGTGACGGCGGGCTGGTTGATGGCGAGCACGCACCCCGCCTCGCACGGCGCCGGACACAAGCGCCCCGTGAACTCCGGGAAGTTGTTCGTGGCGTGCAGCCGGTCGCTGGCAGCGCGCCAGTCCTCGCGGGAGACCAGGCCGTTCCACTCGGGGATCAGGTTCCCGAGCGGGCAGGCGTCGTGGCAGAACGGGATCCCGCAGTCCATGCACCGGTTCGCCTGGCGGCTGATGATCGGCAGCAGCGCACCCGGGACGTACACCTCGTTCCAGTCCCGCACCCGTTCCTCCACGGGTCTGCGGGGCCATTCCTCCCGGGGGGTGCTCATAAAGCCCTTGGGATCGGCCATGGCCGTCCCCCTTGCGTACGCGTACCGGGTCGTTTCGTGCCACGATACGACGCCCTCCGCCCGTCCGCCCCTCGTCACCAGGGCCCTCCGACCAGGGGCTCGAGCGCTTCCCCCCCCACGCCACGGAGCCTGGCTCCGCCACCCTCATGACCGGCGGGGGGCCGCTCCCCTTCTCCCGGGCCGCCCGGGTCACGCCGCCTCCCGGAGCCTCCACTCCCGCAGCACCGTCTCCACCCTCTCCGCGATGCGCCGCCGCGCCTCGGGCCTCGGCACACCGTTCATCAGCAGATGGTCGTACGGCGTCTCCGTGTGCCGTATCGACGCCCGCACCGCGGCCGTCGCGGCGTCCGGCGACAGCGCCCGCCCCGCCGCGCTGCGGCCGACCCGCCCGCTCCCGCGCACCGAGGCGTGCGCGGCGATGACCTCCGCACGCCCCGCAGGGCACCCGGGGAACAGCCGGCGGATCTCCCGCGCGAAAGCCTCCGTGAACCGCAGGTCCTCGGCCGCCCTCCGCCGTGCGTCGCGGACCCGACGTCTGCGCCGTGCCTCCGCATCCGCCAGGCACCGCTCCTCGGCCAGCGCGAGCGCCGCCTCCTCGACGAGCACCCCCTGCCGCTCGTACCGGCCGCGGCGCCGGTTGAACCGCACCACCACCGCCCAGAGCGCACTCGCCTCCCGCGACCGCCGGGTCAGCGCCGTGTCGCCGCGCGGCAGGAACACCAGATGCCCGAGGTCCGCACAGTCCAGACACCGGGGCGCCCCCTCCTCCAGCACCAGCAGCGACAAGGGCCCGCCGCGGCACTCGGCGCAATGCCGCCGCTTGAGCGGCTGGAAGACCAGAAGTCCACCGACGGGTGGGGGAGTTGGGGTCGGCGCCATAACGGCTTCATTCCCCGCCCGGCCGAGCGGCGACCTCGACGGACCTGTCCTTGTCCTTGCGGCTGGCCGCACGAGGCCCCTTTCTCCCGGCGGTCCGGCCGAGCCCCATCGCCGCGATCGCTCTCCTCGGCGCCGCTACGCCTCCGAGACCCCGCCGGCCCCACTCACTCCCTGCCGCCCGGCGGGGCCCACGGCGGCTCGCCAACCCGCCCGCGACCGATCGCAGCCCCGCACGCCCGCCACCGGCCGTGTCGTGGTTCGCCTCCGGTGCCGCGGCATCATGGGCCCTGTGCGACTCGAAGCGATCACTTGGGAGCGGCTCGCCGACCTCCTCGCCGACCGGCTGCTTGCCCTGAAGCCCGACGACGGCAGCCCCTGGCCGCGCATCGCCTTCGACGGAGCCCCGGCCGCGCGCCCCGGCGACCTCGCCCAGCGTGTGTCCGACGCGCTGCGGATACGCGGCCGCCCCTCGCTCGTCGTCGGCGCGGAGGGTTTCCTGCGCCCCGCGTCCCTCCGACTGGAACACGGCCATCGGGATCCGGACTCCTACCACGACGGATGGCTCGACGCCGGAGCCCTGTGGCGCGAGGTCTTCGGGCCACTCGAACCCGGCGGCGACGGCCGAGTCCTGCCCGATCTGTGGGACCCGATCACGGATCGCGCCACGCGCAGCCCCTACGTGCACCTCCCCGCCGGCGGCCTTCTGCTGCTCCACGGTCCCCTCCTCCTGCGGCACTGGTTCCCCTTCGACCTGACCGTCCATGTGCTCCTGTCCGCCGGCGCCCTCCGCCGCCGCACCCCCGAGTCCGAGCACTGGACCCTCCCCGCCTTCGAGCGCTACGAGGCGGAGACCGACCCGGGCGCCGTTGCCGACGTCCTGGTCCGCGCGGACGACCCGCGCCACCCCGCCTGGAACGGCTGAGCACACCCCCGGCCGCCCTGATCGTCTGGATCAGGCGTGGCCACACCGAGCTGCTCTCGTCGCTCGACGGCCCGTCCGTCCGGCCCACACCGCCCGCTGCGTGCCTCCGGGTGCGCTCGCCGGACGACACGGCGAGAATGAGGGGCGCCGGGACATGCGGTGCGTCCCG
Source organism: Streptomyces glomeratus (assembly GCF_021462825.1). Classification (GTDB taxonomy): domain Bacteria; phylum Actinomycetota; class Actinomycetes; order Streptomycetales; family Streptomycetaceae; genus Streptomyces; species Streptomyces glomeratus. The sequence continues at coordinate 210,523 of NZ_JAKEEB010000008.1, forward strand.
TGCCGCGCCGGCCTTCCGGCATCGGGAGGTACCACATGACTACCGCCAGAGACATCATGCACCGCGGTGCCCAGTGGATCCCCGCCCACGAAACCCTCGACCGCGCAGCCCAGCTGATGCGGGAACTCAACGTGGGTGCGCTGCCGATCAGCGACGAGAACGAACGGCTCTGCGGCATCATCACCGACCGCGACATCGTCGTCGGCTGTGTGGCCATGGGCCACGACCCCTCACGGGTGACCGCGGGTGACATGGCCAAGGGCACACCGTGCTGGATCGACGCGAACGCCGACGTCGGCGATGTGCTCCAGGAGATGGAGGAGCACCAGATCCGCCGGCTTCCCGTCATCGACGACAAGCGCCTCGTCGGCATGATCAGCGAAGCCGACCTGGCCGAGAACCTGACGGAGGATCAACTGGCCGAGTGGGTCGAGAGGGTCTACGCGAGGAGTGCGACACGCTGACCCGGACCATGCCGCGCGGGGTCACAACCAGCCGTTGCGCTTGAACCCCCGGTACAGCACGAGACAGGCGACGGCTATCACGACCAGAACCAGCGGATAGCCGAACCTCGAGTGCAGCTCGGGCATGAATGTGAAGTTCATGCCGTACACACCGGTGACCATCGTCGGCACCGCGATCAGCGCGGCCCAGGCCGTGATCCTGCGCATGTCCTCGTTCTGCGCGACGCTCACCTGAGCGAGATGCGCCTGCAGAATCGAGTTGAGCAGCTCGTCGAAGGCGGCTATCTGTTCCGTGGCGCGCAGCAGATGGTCGGAGACATCCCGGAAATACGCCTGTATCTCCGGGTCGATCACCCGGATCGGCTTGGTGGCCAGCTCCTGGATGGGGCGGTCCAGGGGCGCCACTGCCCGCTTCAGCTCCAGGAGTTCACGCTTGAGCTGGTAGATGCGGCCCGGATCCAGTCGCGCGCTGTTCTCCGCGAACACCTCCGTCTCGACCTGGTCGATGTCCCCCTGAACCGCGTCCATGACGGTCAGATAATCGTCCACCACATGGTCGGCGATGGCGTGCAGCACCGCGGCGGGGCCCTTCGCGAGCTGCTGGGGGTGGGCCTCCAGCTCCTCACGCAGCGGCCCGAGCGAACCGTGCCGTCCGTGCCGCACCGTGATGACGAAGGCAGGGCCGATGAACACCATGATCTCGCCGGTGCTCACCACCTCGCTCGTCGCGGTCAACTCCGTGTGCTCCACGTAGCAGACGGTCTTGAAGACGGCGAACAGCGTTTCCCCGTACCGCTCCAGCTTCGGGCGCTGATGCGCCTCGATCGCGTCCTCGACCGCGAGCGGGTGCAGGTCGAAGAGGTCGGCGACGCCCGCGAACTCCTGATCCGTCGGCTCGTGCAGCCCGAGCCAGACAAAGCCGTCGTTGCTCTTGCGGACCCGCTCCACGGCCTCGACCAGATCCCGGCCGGCGGGGACCCGAACGCCGTCCTGGTACGTCACGCAGTTGACCACCGCGGAGCCCAGTGGTGACCGGGCGGGGTGACTCAGATCGACGCGCGCCCGAGGCCGCGCCAACCGTGCCACCTTGCGGAGGCCGCCGACCCTGTCGAGGCCCGCGACCTTCCGCAGATTCCCTGCCATGGACATCTGGATCTCCTTGCGTGGCTCTCCTCGCGCCTCACTCCGCGCCTTCGCGAGCCAGTCTGCCAGTCGGCCGCGATCACCGGAAAAGCCTGTGGATACCGGCGGTTCCGCTCCGATGCGGGGGGCGTGCCGCCACCGTGTACCGGTCGCGCGGAGCGTCGTCCGGCACGGACCGGGCGGGCAACTGGGATGATCGCCGCATGACGGCGAGCGACGGATATCTTCTCGACAACCGGCAGACCGAGGCGGGCCGGCGTTTCGACGCACTCTCCGCCCTCTTCGATCCCACGACGTTCCGCCACATCGAGGACCTCGGCATCGGACCCGGATGGCGCTGCTGGGAGGTCGGGGCCGGCGGCACTTCCGTGGTCTCCTGGCTCGCCAGGAAGGTCGGCCCGACCGGGAGGGTCCTCGCCACCGACATCGACACGTCGTGGGCGGTGTCGGCCGCCCGCCTCCCGATCGAGATCCGTACCCACGACATCGGCACCGAGGAGCCGCCGGGACAGGCCTTCGACCTCGTGCACGCCCGGCTCGTCCTCGTCCACGTACCGGACCGGGAGAAAGCCCTGCGATCGATGATCAAGGCGTTGCGCCCCGGCGGCCGACTGCTGATCGAGGACGCCGACCCCGCGCTCCAGCCCCTCATCTGCCCGGACGAGCACGGCCCCGAACAGCAGCTCGCCAATCGCCTGCGCCAGGGTTTCCGCACGCTCCTCGCCGAACGCGGCGCCGACCTCTCCTACGGCCGCCGGCTCCCGCGCCTGCTCCGCGAGGCGGGGCTGCGGCGCGTGGAGGCCGACGCGTACTTCCCGCTCACCTCGCCCGCCTGCGCGGCCCTCGAAGCCGCGACCGTCCGTCAGATCCGTGACCGGCTGGTCGCCGAGGGCCTCGCCACGGACGAGGAGATCGACCGTCATCTGTCCCATGTCGCGTCCGGCACGATGGACCTGGCGACATCCCCTTTGATCTCGGCGTGGGGACGCAAGGAGTAAGGCCGCACGGGCAGAGGGCGGCACCCGGCGGAGGGCAGCCGGTCGCCGCCTACCCGGCGCCCGTCGGGGGCCTGCCTCCCACCTTCTCCACCGCCTTGGCACCCGCCCTGCACCCCTCCACCGTCGCCTCCTCCGGCTCCGCCCCCGCCAGAAGGGCCGCCAAAAAGGCCCCGGTGAAGGCGTCGCCCGCACCCGTCGTGTCCCTGGGCGTGGCGGGGAGTGCCGGGATCCGGGCCCGGACCGTCCCCGACGCGGCCACCAGCGCCCCGTCCTCGCCCAGCTTGGCGACCACCAGGGGGACATGGCGGCTCAACTTGGCGGCCGCGTCCCCCGGGTCGGGCAGCCCGGTCAGCAGACACGCCTCGTCCCGGCTGGGGAGCAGCACGTCGACGCCTTCGGCGAGCGTCAGGAACCGGCCCACGCCCAGATCGGCCAGGAACCCTGCCGACGCCGGATCCAGACTCACCGGCACTCCACGCGTGCGTGCCGCCGTGAGGACCACCCTCACCAGCCCTCGGCTCGTTTCGGAGAACAGCAGATAGCCCGACAGATGCAGCCGTGCGACACCGTCGAGGAACGCGTCCGACCAGTCGCCGGGGTCAAGCCGCAGACAGGCCCCGCTGTCCGTGAGGAAGGTGCGCTCCGCCGAGGCACTTCCGTCCACCAGGCAGATGACCGTTCCCGTGGCCGCCTGGGTGTCGACGACCAGGCGGGGCCGTACGCCCGACCCGGCCAGTTCCCGTTCGTGCCAGGCCGCCGTATCGGCCCCGACGCGTCCGAGCAACCGCACATCCGGACAGCCCCAATGGGCCGCCCAGCACGCCACATTCGCGCCGGCGCCGCCCGGCAGGGTACGGATGACGGCGGCCGTGTCCGTGCCCGACGCGAGCGGGCCGCGGTGCCGGGCGACGACATCCGTGACGACGTCCCCGATGACGAGCAGAGCCCCGCTCACGCCTTTGTCCAGGCCGCCGCGATCCGTGCCGCGAGCCGTACATTGCCGCGCACGGCCGCCAGATTGGCGCTCAGCGAGGCCCCGTCGGTGTGCCGCACCAGGTGGTCGAGCAGGAACGGCGTGACCGCCTGGCCGGTGACACCCTCTTCCTCGCACGCCTGCAGCGCGGCGGCCAGCACACGCGAGTGGAGCTGCGGATCGAGCTGCTCGTCCTGCGGAACGGGATGGGCGACGATGAGCGCTGACTCCGGGCCGCCGAGCGCGTCCTGCGCGTTCATGACCGCCGCGACCTCTTCCGGCGACTCCAGGGTCCAGTCGACCGGATGCCCGGAGTCGGACAGATAGAAGCCCGGGAAGCGATCCGTGCGGTAGCCGGCCACCGCCACGCCCAGCGTCTCCAGACGCTGCAGCGTCGCCGGCACGTCCAGGATCGACTTCACGCCCGCGCACACCACGGTGATCCTCGTCCGGGCCAGCAGGCCGAGGTCGGCGGACTCGTCCTGGGTCGCCGTCCACTGCCGGTGGACCCCACCGAGACCACCCGTGGCGAACACCCGCACTCCGGCGAGGGAGGCCAGCAGGGCCGTCGCGGACACCGTCGTCGCCCCGCTCTCACCCGCCGCGACCGCGAGCGGCAGGTCGCGGTGGCCCAGCTTGCGGATCCCCTCCTCGTTCGCGATCCGCTCGACTTGCTCCTTGTCCAGCCCGACATGGGCCCGGCCGTCCAGGACGGCGATCGTCGCCGGTACGGCACCCTCCTGCCGCACCAGGTCCTCCAGCTCCAGGGCGACCTGGAGGTTCCGCGGACGGGGCAGCCCGTGCGCGATGATCGTCGACTCCAGAGCCACCACCGGCCGGCGGGCGGCGAGGGCTTCCCGCACCTCTTCGGACACCAAGAACACGCGCGTGCCTCCTGTCTCTCGGTCTTCCCTCATCTCTGGCGGGTGGCGCCCGCCGCCAAACACTTGCGGGCCGTGGGAGGAGAACACCAGCCTGAGGGCATGACGAACAACTCGCCACGTCTCGACCATGTCGTCCTGTGGGTCCGGGACCCGGTCGCCGCCGCCGTGTTCTACACGGAAGCGGTCGGCCTGGAACCGCTCGGCGTCGCGGACTTCACCGCGGGCAAGGTGTCGTTTCCCTCCGTACGGCTCAATGAGGACACCATCCTCGATCTCGCCCCGCTCTCCCTGGCCGCCGACATGCGGATGCTTCCGGGGGCTGCCGAGAGCGCCGGACATCCGGTCAACCACGTCTGCCTGGCCCTGACGGCAGACGGCTTCGAGGCGCTCAGGACCCGCCTGGAGGAGCGGGCCGTCCCCGTCTCGGACTTCTCCTACGGGTCCTCGGGCGCCCGCGGCGCGGCCCGCCGCAGCTTCTACTTCCGCGATCCGGACGGGAACGTCTTCGAGGCACGGCACTACGAGTAGCGCCGCCACGAGAAGCGCCCTCCGCCGCCCACGGCACCCGCGGGCGGCGGCCTCCGGGGCCCGGCTCCCGTCCCGCGCAGGCGGGTCAGAAGAGCGGTTCCGGCAGCACCCCTTCGAGAGCGAGCAGCTTCCGTTTGGTCTCCAGCCCGCCTCCGAACCCTCCGATACCGCCGTCGCTCTCGATCACGCGGTGGCACGGCACGACCAGCGGCAGCGGATTCGAGCCCATCGCCACGCCCACGGCCTGGGCCGCACCCGGCTGGCCGACCCGGGCCGCCAGGTCGCCGTACCCCACCACGCTGCCGTACGGCACGGCGGAGGCCAGCTCGCGCAGCACCTGCCGGTTGAAGCCGGCGATCAGAGACCAGTCCAACGGCAGCGCGAAGTCGCGCAGCTCCCCCGCGAAGTAGGCCGCCAGCTGGCGTATCGCCTCGGCCAGGAGCGGAGAGTCCCGGGCCTCGAGGGGCTCGATGCCGAGCCGGGACGCCAGCCGCGCCAGGGCCTGGTCGCGCACGGCCTCCGACGCGTGGAACACCACGTTCACCAGGCCGTCGCGCGTCGCGGCCAGCAGCAGGGGTCCGATGTCCGTGGCGACCACGGTCCACACCAGGCGCTGCTCGTCCTGCCCGTCACTGTTCATGCGCCCACCGTACGACCCGGCACCGACAACGCCTCCTCGGTCGCGGGCCGGGCAGCCGGCCGCGCCCCGGGAGGACGCCGCCGGATCAGCGGGCCGTCACCGCTGTGCGCACCACGTCGGGAACGTTCGTGATGACGCCGTCCACACCGAAGCCGTCCAGCCGCCGGGCCTCGTCCGCGCCGTTGACGGTCCAGGCGAAGACCCTCATCGTCTTGTCGTGCGGCCCCTTGAGCGCGTGCACCGCGGAGACGTAGCCGGGTGAGAGCTTGGTGTACAGCGCATTGATCTGGTCGGCGAACCGGGCGTACGCCCGCAGCTCCTTCACCTGTGGGGTGCCCAGGTACGCGGTCCTGATCCCCGGCCGCAACGCGTGGACCGTCCGCACGCTGCCCGCACTGAAGCTCTGGACGATCAGCCGGTCCGTGAGGTGGCTCGGGTCGAGCCAGCCCTCCTTGTCCAGCAGCGCCAGGGTCTGGCGCTCGATGCCCGGGTACAGCTCGGGGTTCTTGATCTCCAGGAGCAGGCTCTGATGGTTGTGCGACACGCGCTCCATGTACTGCTGCAGGGTCGGCACGCGCACGCCCGCGTACCGACGGCCGTACCAGCTTCCCGCGTCCAGGCGCGCGATCTCCCCGGCGGTGAAATCCCTCACCCTCCACGGCGCCCGGTGCGGGAAGAGCAGCTTGACGTTGGTCGTCCGCTCCAGAGTGGCGTCGTGGATCACGACGAGCCGGCCGTCCTTGGTGCGCTGCACGTCGTTCTCGACCCAGCCGAAGCCCATGGCGGCCGCCCTGTCGACGGCCGCCAAGGTGTTCTCGGGCGCGTAGCCGGAGGCGCCACGATGGGCGACGACAACCAGCCGGTCACCACCGGCGGCACCGGCGTGTGGCGTCGGCAGTATGGCGACGTCCAGTCCGAACAACGCGATGGCCGTGGCGGCTGCTACGCGCGCGTGCATACGTACTCCTCGCGTCGGGCGATCACACACAGCATCAGAGTGGCAGCAGCGAGTCAAGCAAGTGACGGAGTGTGGCGGGCACAGATTGGCGGGGGTTGCCCGAAAGTGCTCACAAGCGCCGCACAAGTGCGGCAGCGTCGTGATTCTTTGCCGGAATATCGTTCGACCGATCGGGGGGAAGTCATACTCTCTGCCACAACCCTGACCGTCGCCGCGGTCCTGGGGATGGGGGCATTTTCGCTTTTCAGGGACGCATCAGGGTGGGAAGGGCAGCCGCGCATGCAGGGCACCGTCGACGGCTTCAGCTACGGACTCGTCACTCCCGTGGTGGCGTACCTCATGGCCTGCCTCGGCGGCGCGCTCGGTCTGCGCTGCACCACAAGATCGATGCTGGTCAGCCAGTCCTGGCGGCCCGGGTGGCTGGCCCTCGGTGCGGCCGCGATCGGGTCCGGCATCTGGACGATGCACTTCGTCGCGATGATGGGGTTCACCGTCGCGCAGACTCCCATCCACTACGACAAGGCGATCACGTTCGCGAGCCTCGCCGTAGCCATCGTCATGGTCGGCGTCGGGGTCTTCATCGTGGGCTACCGGGGGGCGACCGGGGTCGCGCTCTTCACCGGCGGCACCCTCACCGGTCTCGGGATCGCCTCGATGCACTACCTCGGCATGGCGGGAATGCGCCTCAACGGCGTGCTGGAGTACAACACCCTCACCGTCGCCGCGTCCGTCGTCATAGCGGTCGTCGCGGCGACCGCCGCCCTCTGGGCCGCCGGACAGATCCGCGGCTTCCTGTGGAGCGTCGGAGCGAGCCTCGTCATGGGACTCGCGGTCACCGGCATGCACTACACGGGCATGGCCGCCCTCAGCGTCCATCTGCACGGCGTGGGGGGATCACCGGCGGGTGAGACACCGGCCGCCCTGCTGGCCCCGATGATGATCGGTCCGCTCGTCTTCCTGTGCCTGGCCGGTGTCGTCGTGATGTTCGACCCGCTGATGGTCATGGGCAAGCCCGACTGGACCCCGGCGGAGCGCAAACCCGGTGTGCCGGCCCATCCCGGGGCGGCTCACACCGGACGGCATCCGTCCGCCGGCCCCCGCCGGGGCGCCGCACAGAGGTTCCGGGCCTCGCAGAATCGGTGACCGCCCCGGTTGTCAGTGCGGGGTCGTACGGTGGAGAACATGCGGCCCGTTTCCCAGATCGAACGCTCGGTGGCGCCCTTCGAGGTCGTCAGCTCCTACCAGCCAAGCGGTGACCAGCCCACGGCCATCGCCGAGCTGGAAAAGCGCATCAGCGCAGGTGAGAAGGATGTCGTCCTGCTCGGTGCCACCGGTACCGGTAAGTCCGCGACCACCGCGTGGATGATCGAGAGGCTCCAGCGGCCCACCCTGGTGATGGCACCCAACAAGACGTTGGCCGCCCAGCTGGCCAACGAGTTCCGTGAACTCCTGCCGAACAACGCGGTCGAATACTTCGTCTCGTACTACGACTACTACCAGCCCGAGGCCTACGTCCCGCAGTCCGACACGTACATCGAGAAGGACTCCTCGATCAACGAGGAGGTGGAGCGCCTGCGTCACTCCGCCACCAACTCGCTGCTCACCCGCCGTGACGTCGTCGTGGTCGCCTCGGTCTCCTGCATCTACGGCCTCGGTACTCCACAGGAGTACGTGGACCGCATGGTCAGCCTCCGGGTCGGCGACGAGATCGACCGCGACCAGTTGCTGCGCCGCTTCGTCGACATCCAGTACACGCGCAACGACATGGCGTTCGCGCGCGGCACCTTCCGGGTGCGCGGCGACACGATCGAGATCTTCCCGGTCTACGAGGAGCTGGCCGTCCGCATCGAGATGTTCGGCGACGAGATCGAGGCCCTCTCCACCCTCCACCCGCTCACCGGCGAGGTCATCAGCGACGACGAGCAGCTGTACGTCTTCCCGGCCTCCCACTACATCGCGGGCCCCGAGCGCATGGAGCGGGCGATCGGCGGCATCGAGAAGGAGCTGGAGCAGCGCCTGGCCGAGCTGGAGAAGCAGGGCAAGCTCCTGGAGGCCCAGCGGCTGCGCATGCGCACGACGTACGACATCGAGATGCTCCGCCAGATCGGCACGTGCTCCGGCGTGGAGAACTACTCGATGCACTTCGACGCGCGCGAGCCCGGTTCCCCGCCGAACACGCTGCTGGACTACTTCCCGGAGGACTTCCTGCTCGTCATCGACGAGTCACACGTCACCGTTCCGCAGATCGGTGCCATGTACGAGGGCGACGCCTCCCGTAAGCGGACCCTCGTCGATCACGGCTTCCGCCTGCCCTCGGCCCTGGACAACCGCCCGCTGAAGTGGGAGGAGTTCCAGGAGCGCATCGGCCAGACCGTCTATCTCTCGGCGACCCCGGGACCGTACGAGCTGTCCCGGGGGGACGGGCAGGTAGAGCAGATCATCCGCCCCACCGGACTCGTCGACCCGGAAGTCGTGGTCAAGCCCACGGAGGGGCAGATCGACGACCTGGTGCACGAGATCCGCAAGCGCACCGAGAAGGACGAGCGCGTCCTGGTCACCACGCTCACCAAGAAGATGGCCGAGGATCTCACCGACTACTTCCTGGAACTCGGCATCCAGGTGCGCTATCTGCACAGCGACGTGGACACGCTGCGCCGTGTCGAGCTGCTGCGCGAGCTGCGGTCCGGTGAGTACGACGTCCTGGTCGGCATCAACCTCCTCCGGGAGGGCCTCGACCTGCCCGAGGTCTCCCTGGTGGCGATCCTCGACGCAGACAAGGAGGGCTTCCTGCGCTCGGGGACCTCGCTCATCCAGACCATCGGCCGTGCCGCGCGCAATGTCTCGGGCCAGGTCCATATGTACGCGGACAAGATCACTCCGGCGATGGAGAAGGCCATCGAGGAGACCAACCGCCGGCGCGAGAAGCAGATCGCGTACAACAAGGCGAACGGCATCGACCCGCAGCCGCTCCGCAAGAAGATCAACGACATCGTGGCCCAGATCGCCCGAGAGGACGTGGACACCGAGCAGCTGCTCGGCAGCGGCTACCGCAAGGCGAAGGACGGCAAGGGCGCCAAGGCCCCCGTCCCCTCGCTCGGCGGTCAGGCGGCGAAGGGAGCCAAGCCCGCCAAGGGCAAGGGCAAGGCCAAGGAGGCGGTCCCGACCGACCGGCCGGCGGCCGAACTCGCCGAGCAGATCGAGGAGCTGACGGAGCGGATGCGCGCCGCGGCCGCGGACCTGCAGTTCGAGATCGCGGCCCGGCTGCGCGACGAGGTCTCCGAGATGAAGAAGGAGCTGCGCCAGATGAGGGAGGCGGGCCTGGCCTGACGTCCCCGCCTTCCCCCGGACGGACCCCGGAACGCGCGCGCTGTGTTGCAAGACCGACACAAAGCGCGGTCCGGGGTTCGTCACTGTCAGTGCCGCTGCGTAGGGTTTTGGCATCCGCGGAGTCCGCGGCACAGGGGACGGCTCGAGAGGGGAACGGCGCGTGACCGTCAATATGACCAAGGGGCAGGCGATCAGCCTGCAGAAGAACGACGGAGGCACGCTGACCGCGGTGCGCATGGGGCTCGGCTGGCAGGCCGCCCCCCGGCGCGGGCTGTTCGGTTCGCGCACCCGGGAGATCGACCTCGACGCGTCCGCCGTGCTCTTCGCGGACAAGCAGCCCGTGGACGTGGTCTTCTTCCGTCACCTCGTGAGCGACGACGGATCCGTGCGGCACACGGGCGACAACCTCGTCGGTGGAGTCGGCCAGGGCGGAGACGACGAGGCGATCCTCGTCGACCTGCAGCGCGTTCCGGTCCACATCGACCAGATCGTCTTCACGGTGAACTCCTTCACGGGCCAGACGTTCCAGGAGGTGCAGAACGCGTTCTGCCGCCTGGTCGACGAGACCAACGGCCAGGAGCTGGCCCGTTACACACTGGCCGGCGGGGGCGCGTACACGGCGCAGATCATGGCGAAGGTCCACCGCGCGGGCACGGGCTGGACCATGACGGCCCTCGGCACCCCGGCCAACGGCCGCACCTTCCAGGACCTGATGCCGGCGATCCTGCCGCACCTGTAGACATCCGGACACCGGGAACACGAAGCGACACAGGGGGACGAGGCGATGACGGCCGAGCTGGTCCGTGGGCAGAACCATCCGCTGCCCCAGGCCCGCCTCGAGGTCCGGGTGTCGGCCGGCACACCGGTGGTGGCCGGGGCCACGCTGGGAGACGCACAGGGCAGGGTGCGCGGCATCGAGTGGGTGGCCCATCCGGGCGCGCCCACGCTGCCCGGACTCGAGGTCTCCCGGCAGGCTGCGGCCGACCACCGTCTGGCCTTCGACCTGGACGCGCTGCCGGAGACCGTGCACCGGGTCAGCGTGCTGCTCGCCCTGCCCACGGGGACCGGCGGTCCGGCACGGTTCGGCGGCCTCGCCGCCCCCGTCGCCGCGGTGACCGGCCTCGACGGCTCGGGGGTCGCCCACTACTCCATGAGCGGCCTGGATGCCGAGTCCGCGGTCATCGCGCTGGAGCTCTATCGCAGACAGGGCGCCTGGAAGGTCCGGGCGGTCGGCCAGGGGTACGCGGGCGGGCTCGCCGCGCTCCTCGCGGACCAGGGCCTGGCCGAGGCCGAGCAACTCGCGGGAGGGATCAACGAGGCGGTGGTCCAGGGCCTGGCCCGCTCGGTCGCGCCGCCCCCGCCGCGCCTCCCGGACGGTGACCGCACACGGCAGGCGGCCGCACCGGCGACGCCCCACGGGGTATCCGGCGCCGTACCGCCACACGAGGATCCGCCGAACGTGCCGAGGCAGGGGTCCCCGTACGACGTCACCGGCTCGCCCGATCCGGCGCCGCAACCCGGTCCCGGCGGCCCGATCAACTACGTCCACCCCGGCCGGCAGAGCGCGGCACCGCCCGCGCCCCCGCCGGCCATGCCGGCGACGCCGGGGCAGCCCGCACAGCCCGTCGCGGGCGACGCAACCGGCTGGTCCATGGAGGAGCGGCTCTACAACCAGGTGTGGGGCATGTTCGAGGACCTGGCGCGCACGGCCGCCGCGTACCGCAGCGCCGTCGACTTCGCCGACTCACGCCTGGCGCAGGAGCTGGACAAGGTCCTGGCCGACCCGCGCAACCGGCTGGGCAGGCAGGGCGACCTCGCACGCGAGACGGCCCGGACCAAGCACACCCAGCTCGTCAGCCAGGCCAGGGCCTCGCTCGACCGTGACCTCGCCCAGCTCCTCGCGGAGTCGGATGTCGTCGAGCCCGCGCTGCCCGCGGCGTTCGCACGCTGGGACAACCCGGTCTGGCACGGCTACCGGGTGCCGATGGAGATCCCCATGGCCGTGCGCCTCGGAGATCTGCACCTACCGGAGAGCGAGAGCCTGTGCATCCCCATGCTGGTCAGGCTGCCGCTGCAACGCGGGCTCTGGATCGACAGCGGCCGCTCCGGATCCCTCGACCCGTTCGCGGACTCCGACGAACTGCGCCGGCTCGCCATGGAGACGGCGGTGGAGCACGCGGCACGGCTCCTGGCGGTGTACCCGCCCGACGTGTTCGCGGTGCACGTGATCGACCCGGCGGGTTCGGGTGCTTCGGCGCTCGCCCCCCTGGTGCACTCGGGTGTGCTCGCCGACGCGCCCGCCGTCGGCGCCGCGGGCGTGAGCGACATGCTGACGCGGCTGACCCGGCGCGTCGACCTGCTCCAGATGGCAGTGCGCGGCGGCGTCTCGGACGCTCTGCCGCCGGACCTCGACACCGCGGAGCACCTGCTGATCGTCCACGATTTCCCGCACGGCTTCGACGACCGGGCCGTGACCCAGCTGCGCTATCTCGCGGACGAGGGGCCGTCCGTGGGCGTGCATCTGATGATGGTCGCCGACCGGGAGGACGCCGCCGCCTACGGTCCGTTGCTCGACCCCCTCTGGCGCTCACTGCTACGGCTCACCCCTGTTCCCGACGACCACCTCGCGGACCCCTGGGTCGGCCATGCGTGGACGTATGAACCACCGCGGGTACCGGCGGGCAGCCAGGTCCTCGCGCAGGTGCTCGGCCAAGTGGCGCAGGCCCGCCGCGCCTGGAACCGCTGACCTGCAGGACCTGCTTCCCAAGGGCAGGTAAAGGCCCCTGAGCAGGGAGTTTGGCTGTTCCTTTACCAATCTCTTTACCTTTCCTTGGTGATTGGGGTAGTGTCTTTCCCACGGAGGGGAGTACTCCCTATCTGCTGCGGCGCACCCGTCAGTACGGATCAGGCCAGATCCCGGGGCGTCGGCCCACCGGCATCCGGCGCACCGCGTGCCCCGGGAGCCACGGGTGGAAGAGACCTCCGGCAGCGACGACGCTGACATTTGCCGTGACGTACTGCCGGAGGCGCAGTGGAAGTTTCTCCGACCCTGTGGGTCCTCACCATCGCGGGCCTGGCGGCCCTCATCGCGATCGATTTCTTCATCGGCCGCAAGCCGCACGACGTGTCGATCAAGGAAGCCGGTGTCTGGACGATCGTCTGGATCGCCCTGGCGGGACTGTTCGGCCTGGGTCTGCTCGTCTTCGGCGGCGGCCGGCCGGCCGGAGAATTCTTCGCGGGCTTCATCACCGAGAAGTCGCTGAGCGTCGACAATCTCTTCGTCTTCGTCCTGATCATGGCGAAGTTCGCGGTGCCATCCCAGTACCAGCAGCGGGTGCTCCTCGTCGGCGTGCTCATAGCCCTGGTCCTGCGGGCCGTCTTCATCGCCGCGGGCGCCGCGATCCTCTCGTCCTTCTCCTGGGTCTTCTACCTCTTCGGGGCCTTCCTGATCTGGACCGCCTGGAAGCTGATCCAGGAAGCGAGAGCCGAAAAGGAGGAAGAGGAATACGAGGAGAACAAACTGCTGAAGGCGGCCGAGCGCCGCTTCGGCGTGGCCGATCGCTACCACGGCACCAAGCTGTGGATCCGGCAGAACGGCAAGCGGGTCATGACACCGATGCTGGTGGTGATGCTCGCGATCGGCAGCAGCGACGTGCTCTTCGCCCTCGACTCGATCCCCGCCATCTTCGGCCTGACCCAGGATCCGTACATCGTCTTCACGGCCAACGCGTTCGCGCTGATGGGCCTGAGGCAGCTGTACTTCCTCATCGGTGGCCTGCTCAAGAGGCTGGTCCACCTCTCCTACGGCCTGTCGATCATTCTCGGCTTCATCGGGGTCAAGCTGGTGCTGCACGCCCTCCACGAGTCCGGTGTGCACGTCCCCGAGATCTCGATACCGGTCTCCCTGGGCGTGATCTGCACGGTTCTGGTCATCACGACCATCACCAGTCTGATGGCCTCCCGGAAGCAGGAGGCGATCGAGAGGGCGCGGCAGGACAGCGTCGAGGCCTGACCTGGAATGCAGCCCACGTGCGGGTCTGCGACGATCATTGGCATGGTCGTCGGGCTCCGGTCACTCGCGGCACAGTGGACGGCCGTCGTCCCCGTGGCCGCGGTGGTCCTCCTGGCCTTCACCTGGGGGCGGAGTCTGCCCGGCGGGGTCGTCGCGCTGGTGACGGTGGTCCTCGCCGGATCCGTCCTGGCCGCGGTCCACCACGCCGAGGTGGTCGCGCACCGGGTCGGTGAGCCGTTCGGGTCACTCGTCCTCGCCGTCGCGGTCACGGTCATCGAGGTCGCGCTCATCGTCACCCTCATGGCGGACGGTGGCAGCAAGAGCGCGACCCTGGCCCGCGACACGGTCTTCGCGGCCGTGATGATCACCTGCAACGGCGTCGTCGGCGCGAGCCTCATGGTGGCCTCGCTCCGTCACAGGATCGCGGTCTTCAACCCCGAGGGAACCGGCGCCGCGCTCGCCACCGTCGCGACCCTGGCGACCCTCAGCCTGGTCCTGCCGACGTTCACCACGAGCAAACCCGGCCCTGAGTTCTCCACGGCCCAGCTCACCTTCGCCGCGCTCGCCTCCCTGATCCTCTACGGGCTGTTCGTGACCACCCAGACCGTGCGCCACCGCGACTACTTCCTCCCGATCACCCGGCAGGGAGAGGTGATTCGAGCGGACGACCATGCCGGCGCGCCGTCCGCCCGTATCGCGGTCCTCAGCCTGGGCCTGCTCGCGCTGGCCCTTGTCGGTGTCGTCGGACTCGCCAAGGGCGTCTCGCCCACCATCGAGTCCGGCGTGGCGGCGGCCGGCATGCCGCAGGCCGTGGTCGGAGTGGTGATCGCGCTGCTCGTGCTGCTGCCCGAGACCATCGCCGCCCTGCGGTCGGCGCGCCGCGACCGGGTCCAGACGAGCCTCAACCTCGCCCTCGGCTCGGCGATGGCCAGCATCGGCCTGACCATCCCCGCCGTCGCCTTCGCCTCCCTGTGGCTGTCCGGCCCGCTCCTCCTCGGCCTCGGCCCCCTCCACATGGTGCTGCTCGCGCTGACCGTGGTGGTGAGCTCGCTGACCGTGGTCCCCGGCCGTGCCACGCCGCTGCAGGGCGGTGTGCACCTCGTCCTGTTCGCGGCGTATCTGGAGCTGGCGGTGACACCGTAGACGGCCGGACGCCAAGGCCGGCGGGCCGTCGTAGTGGCGCCGGTGTACCCGCCGGCTTCTCATCCCGGCGCGGGTTCCGCCACCGGGACGGACACGGGAGCCGTCTCCGGCAGCAGCGCGAAGCATCCCAGGCTGAGCAGCGCCACGGCCGTCAGATAGGCGCCGACACCCCACGGCACCCTGCCCCCGTGCCCGGCCAGCGTGGTGGCCACGATCGGGGTGAGGGCGCCGCCGAGTACCCCGCCGAGGTTGTAGCCCACAGCCGCGCCCGTGCACCGGACCCGGGGTTCGTACAGCTCCGGCAGATAGGCGGCGGTCACGGCGAACATCGTGATGAAGGCGAGCATCGCTCCCAGGAATCCCAGGAACATCAGCAAGGGCTCCCCCGTGGACAGCAGCGCCACCATGGGGAACATCCACAGGGCCACGGCGGCGCACCCCGTGAGGCACAGCGGCCGCCGTCCGTAGCGGTCGCCCAGGAGGGCCGCGAGGGGCGTCAGGGCTCCCTGCACCAGGACGGTGGCCATGACGCACGTCAGCATGACCGGACGGCTCACACCGAGCCGCTCCGTCGCATAGGCCAGGGACCAGGTCGTCACGGAGTAGAAGACCGCGTACCCGACCGCGAGCGCGCCGGCCGTCAGCAGCACCAGCCGCCAGTGGACGCGTACGACCTCGGCGAGCGGCACGCGCGCGTGGTCGTCGATCTCCAGGAAGCGCGGACTCTCCGTCAGTGAACCGCGCAGCCACAGACCCGCCGCCGCGAGCAGCCCCGCCGTCCAGAAGGGGATCCGCCATCCCCAGGACGCGAACTGGGCGTCCGACAGCGTCGCCGACAGCCCCAGCACCATGCCGTTGGCCAGTATGAACCCCAGCGAAGGGCCCACCTGCGGAAAGCTCGACCACAGGGCGCGCCGCCCGGGCGGCGCGTGTTCCACGGTCAGCAGCACCGCACCGCCCCACTCCCCGCCGAGCCCGAGCCCCTGAAGGAAGCGCAGCACCAGAAGGAGCACGGGGGCGGCCATGCCGATCGTGTCGTACGTCGGCACACAGCCGACCGCCACCGTCGCGGTTCCGGTCAGCATCAGTGAGGCGATGAGGACCGGCCGTCTGCCGCGCCGGTCGCCGATGTGCCCGAACAGCACCGAGCCGAGCGGGCGCGCGATGAAGCCCACCCCGAAGGTGCCGAAGGCCGCCAGCGTGCCCGCGACCGGCGAGAAGGTAGGAAAGAACAGGGGCCCCAGGACCAGGGCGGCGGCGGTCCCGTAGACGAAGAAGTCGTAGAACTCGATGGCGGTCCCCGCCAGTGAGGCGGCGGCGAGCCGGAACAGGGACGGCGCCCTCACGTTGCGTGCGTCGTGCATGCCGCCTCAACTACCCACCGTGATCGGCGGTTACGGGGGCGCATGGGGGCTCGGTGCTCTGGGTGACGGGAGAGGGCGTACGCCCGCGGCGCAGGGATGATCAGTACATGACGGCCATGCGCCGGGCGGGACCGATCACGCATACGGCGCCGCCGCACGTGATAGACCGGGGGCCGAGCCGCGGTCCGTGTGTGGGCCGGCAGATCCGAACGGACCGGAGGAACCGTGCCCCGTACCCTCGCCAGCGCCCCGATCATGGTCCTCAACGGCCCCAATCTCAACCTCCTCGGGCAGCGCCAGCCGGAGATCTACGGCTCCGACACGCTTGCGGACGTCGAGACGCTGTGTGCGAAGAGGGCGGCCGCCTACGGGGGCACCGTGGACTTCCGGCAGTCCAACCACGAGGGCGAACTGGTGGAGTGGATCCACGAGGCACGGCTGAACCACGCGGGGATCGTGATCAACCCGGCCGCCTACTCGCACACCTCCGTCGCGATCCTGGACGCGCTCAACACCTGCGACGGACTGCCGGTCGTGGAGGTCCACATCTCCAACATCCACCAGCGCGAGCAGTTCCGGCACCACTCGTACGTCTCCCTGCGCGCCGACGGGGTCATCGCCGGGTGCGGTGTGCAGGGATACGCGTTCGCGGTGGAGCGGGTCGCGACGCTCGTGGGGGCGGAGCGGACGGAGGCATGACGCCCCGTCACCGCACCTGAGCCGAGACGCCCAGTCCGGTTGTCACGGGCTGGGAGGTATGGCCCGGGTCGGTCACCTTACGTGTGGTGGGAACGGGTGTTGCACCGCTGTGAACGCCGGCACGGTGCGCGCATGCCGGGGCCGCCGGCCGAGGGCGGGAAACAAGGGACCGGCGGCCCGTACCGCGCAGGAGCCGTCATCCTGAGCGGGGCTGCTTCCAGTTGACTGCGTCGGCGTGTGCGCCGGGAGCGCGCGCGGGAGACCGGTGTGAGCGAACGGTTCACACGGGGCGCGTGCGCCCGCCCCTCAGGCCGGGCGGGCCGTGGGGACGGCGCTCGCCGGCGCCGCGCTCACCGGCCTCGCCGTCACCGGCCCGCCCTCGCCGCCATCACCAGCCCCGCGCGTGCCACTCCGGCAGATGCGGACGCTCGTTGCCCAGCGTGGTGTCGTTGCCGTGTCCGGGGTAGACCCAGGTCTCGTCGGGGAGCACGTCGAAGATCTTCGTCTCCACGTCGTGGATCAGGCTGGCGAAGGCTTTCGGGTCCTTGTGGGTGTTGCCCACGCCGCCCGGGAAGAGACAGTCCCCGGTGAACACGTGCGGGTGCCCGTGCGGATCGTCGTAGACGAGGGCGATCGAGCCCGGTGTGTGGCCCACCAGATGGCGCGCGGTGAGCTCCACACGCCCCACCCGGATCGTGTCGCCGTCGTCGACCGCCACGTCCGTCGGCACGGGGATGCCCTCGGCGTCCTCCCGGCCCGCGTATGTCCGCGCGCCCGTGGCCGCCACGACCTCGGCGAGAGCCTGCCAGTGGTCCCCGTGCCGGTGCGTGGTGACGACGGAGGCGATGCCGTCGTCACCGATCATGCTGAGGAGCGTCCTCGCGTCGTTGGCCGCGTCGATCAGCAGCTGCTCGTCGGTGGCCCGGCAGCGCAGCAGATAGGCGTTGTTGTCCATCGGGCCGACCGCGATCTTGGTGATCATCAGGTCCTTCAGCTCGTGCACATCCGCCGGGCCGCCGACCGTCACCTGTCCGCTGTACGTCATGGCGGCAGCCTATAGCGGTGAGGGGCCGAAGGGGTCTTGCGCTACAGCGACGGAAGCTTCGGCAGCGGCCCGCCCTCGACGTCCAGTGCGGAACCGCCGTCGCGGCCCGCCAGCCAGCCGAGCAGCGCGGGCGCGGGCCCCCGGACCGTGACCTCGGGTTCGGCCGCCTCCCGGCCCGTGCTCCACGCGCGCGTGCCGTCCGTGACGCGGGTGGGCGGCACCCCCGTCTGCCCGGTGAACCGCTGCGTGAGGAAGGCGATCTCCCGCTCGGTGAACTCCGGCGGCAGGTCCTCCAGCTCGTACCCGATCCCGAGGTCGACATGGTGCAGTTCGACCTCGATCCACCGCCGGAACGGCACCCGGGCGGCCGCGTCGGTGACGCCGTTGCGCAGCTCCACCGTGCGCGACCAGTCCGCGGGCGCGGCCCCGGCCTGCTGGAAGCGGGCCGCGCTCTCGCGCAGGTCGGCGAGCTGGGCGTCTAGGGGGCGCGAGGCGTCCCGCTCGATGTCGGCGTCCCGCGCCTCGGCGGAGACGTACATCGGACGCCCCTCCAGCACGTTCACGAGCGCGTCGGCGTTACGGGAGAGGTGGGCGAGGACATGGCCGCGGGTCCAGCCGGGCAGGCGTGACGGCTCGGCCACTGCGGCGTTGTCCAGTTTGGCGGCTGCGGTGAGCAGTCGTTCGGTCGCGTCGCGTACAGACGCCAGGTCGTGCGCGTGATCCATCATGGGCCCGACCCTAGCCGGGCCACTCCTTCGGGTGAAGCGCGCGGACCACAGCCGCAAATCGAATGCGCGTGCTATATGGTCGAGTGCGGCGTCGGGCATGCTGGATGGGCGGGGATTGTTGTGAACCCTGGAAACCGACCGGCGTTGTCAGTGGCTCCCCCTAGTCTGACAAAGCACGGGGGTCCCGCCCCTGTCGCTTCTCTCAAGAAAGGTGCGGACCGGCGTGGCCGACCGTCTCATCGTCCGTGGCGCGCGCGAGCACAACCTGAAGAATGTCTCGCTCGATCTGCCGCGCGACTCGCTCATCGTCTTCACGGGCCTGTCGGGGTCGGGCAAGTCCTCGCTGGCCTTCGACACGATCTTCGCCGAGGGGCAGCGGCGTTACGTGGAGTCGCTGTCCTCGTACGCCCGGCAGTTCCTCGGCCAGATGGACAAGCCGGACGTCGACTTCATCGAGGGCCTCTCGCCGGCCGTCTCCATCGACCAGAAGTCGACCTCGCGCAACCCGCGCTCGACGGTCGGCACCATCACCGAGGTCTACGACTACCTGCGTCTGCTCTTCGCGCGCATCGGCAAGCCGCACTGCCCCGAGTGCGGCCGCCCGATCTCCCGCCAGTCCCCGCAGGCCATCGTGGACAGGGTCCTGGAGCTTCCGGAGGGCAGCCGGTTCCAGGTGCTGTCTCCGCTGGTGCGCGAGCGGAAGGGAGAGTTCGTCGACCTCTTCGCCGACCTCCAGACCAAGGGCTACAGCCGCGCGCGCGTGGACGGCGAGACGATCCAGCTCTCCCACCCGCCCATCCTGAAGAAGCAGGAGAAACACACCATCGAGGTGGTCGTCGACCGCCTCACGGTGAAGGACTCGGCCAAGCGCCGCCTCACGGACTCCGTCGAGACCGCGCTCGGTCTGTCCGGCGGCATGGTCGTGCTCGACTTCGTCGACCTCCCCGAGGACGACCCCGAGCGCGAGCGGATGTACTCGGAGCACCTCTACTGCCCGTACGACGACCTGTCCTTCGAGGAGCTGGAGCCCCGCTCCTTCTCCTTCAACTCGCCCTTCGGCGCCTGCCCCGAGTGCACCGGTATCGGCACGCGCATGGAGGTCGACCCCGAGCTGATCGTCCCGGACGAGGAGAAGACCCTCGACGAGGGCGCCATCCACCCCTGGTCCCACGGGCACACCAAGGACTACTTCGGCCGCCTGATCGGCGCCCTCGCGGACGCGCTCGGCTTCCGGACCGACATCCCCTTCGCGGGCCTGCCGCAGCGCGCCAGGAAGGCCCTGCTCTACGGCCACAAGACCCAGATCGAGGTCCGCTACCGCAACCGGTACGGCCGCGAACGCGTGTACACCACGCCCTTCGAGGGCGCCGTCCCCTTCGTCAAGCGGCGGCACAGCGAGGCGGAGAGCGACGCCAGCCGGGAGCGCTTCGAGGGCTATATGCGCGAGGTGCCCTGCCCCACCTGCCAGGGCACGCGCCTGAAGCCGGTCGTCCTCGCGGTCACGATCATGGGCAAGTCCATCGCCGAGATCTCCGCGATGTCGATCAGCGACTGCGCGGAGTTCCTGGGCGAGCTGAAGCTCGACGCCCGCGACAAGAAGATCGCCGAGCGGGTGCTGAAGGAGGTCAACGAGCGGCTGCGGTTCCTGGTCGACGTCGGCCTGGACTACCTGTCGCTGAACCGCGCGGCCGGCACCCTCTCCGGCGGCGAGGCCCAGCGCATCCGCCTGGCCACCCAGATCGGCTCCGGACTCGTCGGCGTCCTGTACGTCCTCGACGAGCCGTCCATCGGCCTCCACCAGCGCGACAACCACCGGCTGATCGAGACCCTGGTCCGCCTCCGCGACATGGGCAACACGCTCATCGTCGTCGAGCACGACGAGGACACCATCAAGGTGGCCGACTGGGTGGTCGACATCGGCCCCGGTGCGGGCGAGCACGGCGGCAAGGTCGTACACAGCGGCTCTCTGAAGGAGCTGCTCGCCAACGAAGAGTCGCAGACCGGGCAGTACCTCTCGGGCAGGAAGTCCATCCCGCTGCCCGGCATCCGGCGTCCGCGCGACCCGTCCCGGCAGCTCACGGTGCACGGCGCACGCGAGAACAACCTCCAGGACATCGACGTGTCGTTCCCGCTGGGTGTGTTCACGGCCGTCACCGGCGTCTCCGGCTCCGGAAAGTCGACCCTGGTCAACGACATCCTCTACACGCACCTCGCCCGTGAGCTCAACGGCGCGAGGAACGTCCCCGGGCGGCACACGCGCGTGGACGGCGACGACCTCGTCGACAAGGTCGTGCACGTCGACCAGTCGCCCATCGGCCGAACCCCGCGGTCGAACCCGGCCACCTACACCGGCGTCTTCGACCACATCCGCAAGCTGTTCGCCGAGACCACCGAGGCGAAGGTCCGCGGCTACCTGCCCGGCCGCTTCTCCTTCAACGTCAAGGGCGGCCGCTGCGAGAACTGCGCGGGCGACGGCACCATCAAGATCGAGATGAACTTCCTCCCGGACGTCTACGTCCCGTGCGAGGTCTGCCACGGCGCCCGTTACAACCGGGAGACCCTGGAGGTCCACTACAAGGGCAAGTCCATCTCCGAGGTCCTGAACATGCCGATCGAGGAGGCCCTGCACTTCTTCGAGGCCGTTCCGGCGATCGCCCGCCATCTGAGGACGCTGCACGACGTCGGTCTCGGCTACGTCCGCCTCGGCCAGTCCGCGACCACTCTGTCCGGCGGTGAGGCCCAGCGTGTGAAGCTCGCCAGCGAGCTGCAGAAGCGGTCCACCGGGCGCACGGTCTACGTCCTGGACGAGCCGACCACCGGTCTGCACTTCGAGGACATCAGCAAGCTGCTCACGGTGCTCGGCGGCCTGGTCGACAAGGGCAACACGGTTATCGTCATCGAGCACAACCTCGATGTCGTCAAGACCGCCGACTGGATCGTCGACATGGGCCCTGAGGGCGGCGCGGGCGGCGGTCTCGTGGTCGCCGAGGGCACGCCCGAAGAGGTCGCCGGGGTGCCGGCCAGCCACACCGGCAAGTTCCTGCGTGAGATCCTCGGCGCGGAGCGCATCAGCGACGCGGCCTCGGTCGTGGCTCCGCGCGGGGCCACGGCGGGCAAGACCGTCGCGGCCGCCTCGACGGCCAGGAAGACGGCCACGGCCCGGACGGCGAAGACCGCGGCGGCCAAGACCGTGAAGGCCGTCAACAACACGGCGGCCAAGAAGCCGGTCGGCGCCACGAAGAAGGCGGCCCCCGCGAAGAAGACCACGCGGGCGCGCAAGGCCTGAGCCACGCGGGCGTGCAAGGCCTGAGCCACGCGCGCGTAAGGCCTGAGCCACCGAGCGCACCGGGCGCCCCGCGGAACTGCCCGCGGGGCGCCCGCTCGTCGGTCGGCCGGCGGCACCTACTAAGGGGGCCCGTTCCCGCAGCTCGGCCGAACTGCGCCCTTCTGCGGCTCGACCCGGCGTGGCTTACGGGGCCGTCAGCTCGGACGCGTACGGCGGTTCCGCACCGGCCCGGGAACAGGTGATCGCCGCGGCGCGGGCCGCGAAGCGCAGCAGCTCGCTCCAGCCGTCGGCGTCCAGAGCGGCCACCGCCGCCGGGGAGAGGGCGTCGCGGGCGGCCAGGCCGTGCAGCAGGGCCGCGTTCACCGTGTCGCCGGCACCGATCGTGTCTACGACGTCGACCGGTACCCCTGACACGGAATGCTCCGCCCCGTCGCGGGTGAAGACCGTCAGTCCGTCGCCGCCGTGGGTGATCACCACGGCCGAGGGCCCCGAGGCCAGCCATTCCTGCGGGGTGCCGCCCAGCCATCGAGCGTCCTCGGCGGAGAGTTTGAGCAGGGACACCGACGGCAGCCAGCTCTTGAAGCGGGTCCGGTAGGCGTCGGGGTCTGGAATCAGTCCCGCGCGGATGTTCGGGTCGAGGGCCGTGAACACGCCCCGGGCCGCTGCGATGCGCATCAACTCCTCGTAGGCGCTCGCCCCCGGCTCGAGAACGAGGGAGCAGGTGCCGAACGAGACGGCCCGCGTCCCCTCGGGAAGACGTGCCGGTGCCGTGAACAGCCGGTCGGCGGAGCCGTCGACGTAGAAGGAGTACGCGGCCGAGCCGCTGTCGTCGATCGTGGCGACGGCCAGGGTGGTCGGCTCGGGGCCGCGCTGCACCCCCGACACGTCCACACCCGCTGTGCGCAGACCGTCGAGCAGGGCCTCCCCGAAGGCGTCGGACGACAGACGGGAGCAGAACGCCGTCGGGGAGCCGAGCCTGCCGAGCGCCACGGCCGTGTTGTAGGGGCCGCCGCCGAGCGCCGGCAGCAGCGGTGCGAGGGCGCCCGCCTCCCGCGGGACCAGGTCGATCAGGGCCTCACCGGCGACGACGATCAAGAGACGGTTCCCTTCTCGGAGTGGGTGTCGGGGCAGCCGCACGAGGTGCGGTGGACGAAGGTGCAGGGGAGCCGCACGGTGCGGCAGGGACGGTCCGGCGCCTCGAGGCGCTCCAGCAGCAGCCGTACGGCCTCGGCACCGATCTCCCTGCTCGGCTGGGCGATGGCGGTGAGCCGGGGCGAGAACAGATCCGCCCAGGCGAAGTCGTCGAAGCAGACGAGCGCCAGGTCGCCCGGGACGGACAGTCGGTGATCGCGCAGGCTCCGCAGCGCGCCGATGGTCATCGCGTTGTTCGCGGTGACCAGAGCCGTGGGCGGTGCGGCGCGCGACAGCAGGGCCGCGGTGGCGCGCCGGGCGCCCTCCGCCGCGGAGTCCCCGTGAACCACCAGCCGCTCGTCGTGGGGCAGACCGGCGGCCGCGAGACCGTGCCGGTATCCGCTGATCCGCTCCGACGTGGTGCTGAATCCGGGCAGACCCGCGACCAGGCCGATCCGCCGGTGGCCGAGTCCGGCGAGATGGGCGACCAGACGGGCCATGGGCTCGGTGTTCTCGGCGCAGACCTGGTCGAAGTGGAAGGAGCCGCCGGCGTGCTCGTCCGAACCGGGGGCGTCCGCGGTGTGTTCGTGCGGCGTCGGGGCGTCCGGTGTCTGCCCTTCCCGCGCGGGGGCGCCCGCTGTGTGCTCGTGCGCTGTGTGCGCGTCCCGCGTGTGGGCGCCCGTTCGGAGCCCTTGACGTATCGCGGGCTCGGGCGAGACCAGCCGGTCGAGGAACACGGTCGGGACACGGTGGCGCGCGAGGAGGGCCAGGAGCCCGCCCGGGTCCGCGGAGGGCGCGACGATCACGCCGTCGACGCGGCGCTCGTGCAGCAGCCGGACGACATGGCGCTCGTGCTCCGGGTCGTCATGCGGATCGGCGATGAGCAGGCCGTAGCCGTGCTCCCGGGCGCGGGCCTCGACACCCTGGAGGATCTCCGTGAAGTACGGGTTGCTGATGGCCGACACCGCGAGCCCTATGGACCGGGTGCGCGAGGTCACCAGGGAGCGGGCGAGCGTGTTCGGCGTGTAGCCCAGCTCGTCGATGGCGTCCAGCACCGCCTGGCGGGTGCGGGGCAGCACCGGGCGGGTGTCGTTCAGTACATGGGAGACGGTCGCCACGGACACACCCGCGCTCCGTGCGACATCGGCCATCGTTGCCAAACGCCTCCCCCTTCCCGGGCCGTCCGGCCGGGAACGTATCCCATTCCGCGGCCCACGTAAACGCTTGCGTAAGCGTTTACGCGCACTCCGGGCGCCGAGCGCTTCCCGCCCCGGTCTCCGACGGAATGGCCGCCCCCGGTATCGTCGCCATGTTCCCTTCCCGGCGTACACCGCCCCTGACCAGTGGAGATCTCATGTCCGCCCGTCCCTCCGCGACTCGTCGTACCGTTCTGCGCGGGGCGACGCTCACCCCGGTCGCCGGACTGGGACTCGCGGCCTGTGCGCCCGGCGGCGGCACCGGCGCGACGCCCGCCACGCCCACCGCCCCGGTCGCCCTGGGAGCCGAGAGCGAGGTCCCCGAGGGCGGCGCGAAGCTCTACCGGGATGCGAACGTCGTCGTGAGCCGTGCCGCGGACGGCTCCCTGAAGGCGTACAGCACCATCTGCACGCACGCGGGATGCGCCATCAACAAGCTGTCCGGCACGACGCTGGTCTGCCCCTGTCACGGAAGCCGGTTCGACGCCGTCACGGGCAAGGTGGTGCAGGCACCGGCCACCGAGCCACTGCCCGAGCTGTCCGTCGCGGTGAAGAACGGCCGGATCGTGGCGGGCCCGGCGGCCTGACGGCTCAGCGGGGCCCGGTCACTCCCAGTCCCACCCGATCCCCACGATCCCCGACCGCACCCTCGGCTCCACCAGGTGCACAGAGCGGTGGCTTCCGCTCAGACGCAGCTCCTGGCGGCCGCTGCGGGGGGCGGCGGGGGAGTGCTGGGTGAACCGGTGGCAGCCCACCGGCATCGCCTGCTCGTCGAAGCGCACCTGGAGTGCGTACTGGCCGCCCGCCAGGCCGAAACCGCGGACGTATTCGCCGGACGCGCCGGCGGTGCCGTCCTCGAAGGCATAGCGGAAGAGAAACGTATCGCCGGTGTGCAGCCGGGTGTCGAAGAGCAGTTCGGCGACGAGGATGCCGGTGTCCTGGTGCCAGCGCACCCGGCCTGCCCGGCAGTTCTCCAGCGCGTGCACCGCGATCCGCTCGGGGGCGCACCCCGGGTCGCCGTGGTGGACGGCGAGATAGCGGTCCACCCCGTCCCTGTGGGCGCGCACTATGTGGTGGGACTCGCGAGCCAGCAGTTCCCGCCGCGCTCCTATACGGACGTGATCTTGATGGCCGATGGTGTGCAGTCCGCTGTCGAGCGGCGCCTCCAGATCGGCGAGGAGCCTCTCCAACACACCCGACGCCTCCACCAGGGAGCGGTACGAACGGCCCGCGGGACGGTCGGTGCCCGGCCGCTCGCCGGTCTCCGAGAGCAGCCGGATCAACGACTCGTCGGGCAGCTGGAGGATCTCCTCCAGGGCCCGCACGGCGCGCAGCGACTCGGGGCGCTGCGGGCGGCGCGCACCCTGCTGCCAGTAGCTCAGGCTCGTCACCCCGACCCTGACCCCGTACCGCGTCAGATGGTGCTGCACGCGCTGCAGCGGCAGCCCGCGGGCAGCGATGGCGGCGCGCAGCGCGACATGGAAGGGGCCGCCGCGCAGGGCCGCCTGCAGCTCCGTCGGAACGACCGGGACGACGTCCGCATGCTGTGTGCCGTGCCGCATACCGGGGCCTTTCTGTGAAGGTGCACGTCGGCTGGTCAGACCGTGCGCAGGGTCGTACGGGGCCACCCGGAGGCGTGTGAGGTCCGTTCACAAGCGAACCTCTCCGGTGGCGGCCCGAAGGTTCCCCGCATTGAAGCGTGTTGACCAAGCCCCGACAACACCTGAGTTCCGGAGAGCGGTGGCCCGTGGCCGAAGGCTGTACCCGCTGCTGTGGGGCGATCACCGGCTGCTGTGCGGGGCCGCCGGAAACGGCCCCCACGGGCATGCGGCCCGCGGACCGCCCGAGGGCCGCCCTCCGCCCGGAGGCCCTCCAGGACGCCTCCGGCAGGCTCTCTCCGGCCGGACCCGGACCTTCGGTGCCGGGCTGGGTCCGGGGCTCCCGCGGGACGGGGGCGGGATCCCGCCGGGGGTTGTCCACAGGGGCGCCGCGCTGTCGGCGCCCGCCAGTAGGGTGTGAGACATGGCCGACCCCTCCAGCTACCGACCCAGGCCGGGTGAGATCCCGGACTCTCCCGGGGTCTACAGGTTCCGGGACGAGCACCGCCGGGTGATCTACGTCGGAAAGGCGAAAAGCCTGCGCCAGCGCCTGGCGAACTACTTCCAGGACCTGGCGGGCCTCCACCCGCGCACCCGCACCATGGTCACCACGGCCGCGTCCGTGGAGTGGACCGTGGTGTCCACCGAGGTCGAGGCCCTGCAGCTGGAGTACACGTGGATCAAGGAGTTCGATCCTCGGTTCAACGTCAAGTACCGCGACGACAAGAGCTACC
Organism: Streptomyces glomeratus; assembly: GCF_021462825.1. Classification (GTDB taxonomy): domain Bacteria; phylum Actinomycetota; class Actinomycetes; order Streptomycetales; family Streptomycetaceae; genus Streptomyces; species Streptomyces glomeratus. The sequence goes on from NZ_JAKEEB010000008.1 coordinate 237,374, forward strand.
CCTACCTCGCGGTGACGATGAACGAGGAGTTCCCGCGGGTGCAGGTGATGCGCGGCCAGAAGCGCAAGGGCGTGCGCTACTTCGGGCCCTACTCGCACGCGTGGGCGATCCGCGACACCGTGGACCTGCTGCTGCGTGTGTTCCCCGTGCGCACCTGCTCGGCGGGCGTCTTCAAGAACGCGGCCCGCACCGGCCGCCCCTGTCTGCTCGGCTACATCGGCAAGTGCTCCGCCCCCTGCGTGGCCCGGATCTCACCCGAGGACCACCGCGAACTGGCCGATGAGTTCTGCGACTTCATGGCCGGCCGCACGGGCGCGTACCTCCGCCGTCTGGAGAAGCAGATGACGGAGGCGGCCGAGGAGATGGAGTACGAGCGGGCGGCCCGTCTGCGCGACGACATCGAGGCCCTGAGGCGGGCCATGGAGAAGAACGCGGTCGTGCTCACCGACGCGACCGACGCCGATCTGATCGCCGTCGCGGAGGACGAACTGGAGGCGGCCGTGCAGATCTTCCATGTGCGCGGCGGGCGCGTGCGCGGCCAGCGCGGCTGGGTCACCGACAAGGTGGAGGACGTCACCACCGGCGCCCTCGTCGAGCACGCCCTGCAGCAGCTCTACGGCGAGGAGACGGGCGACTCCGTGCCCAAGGAGGTCCTCGTCCCCGCGCTGCCCGACCCCATAGAGCCGGTCCAGGACTGGCTGACCGGCCGCCGCGGGTCCGGCGTGTCCCTGCGCATTCCCCAGCGCGGCGACAAGAAGGCGCTCATGGAGACCGTGCAGCGCAACGCCCAGCAGGCACTCGCCCTGCACAAGACCAAGCGCGCCTCCGACCTGACCACCCGCTCGCGTGCCCTGGAGGAGATCGCCGCGGCCCTCGACCTGGACAGCGCCCCGCTCCGGATCGAGTGCTACGACATCTCGCACCTCCAGGGCGAGGACGTGGTCGCCTCCATGGTCGTCTTCGAGGACGGGCTGCAGCGCAAAGGCGAGTACCGCCGCTTCCAGATCAAGGGCTTCGAGGGCCAGGACGACGTCCGCTCCATGCACGAGGTGATCAACCGCCGCTTCCGGCGCTACCTCGCGGAGAAGGAGAAGACGGGGGAGTGGGCGGACGGGGAGGTCGCCCTAACCGAGGAGGACGGGCGGCCCAAGCGGTTCGCCTACCCGCCGCAGCTCGTCGTGGTCGACGGCGGCAGGCCGCAGGTCGCCGCCGCCCGGCGGGCCCTGGACGAGCTGGGCATCGACGACATCGCCGTATGCGGTCTCGCCAAGCGCCTGGAGGAGGTGTGGCTGCCGGGCGAGGACGACCCGGTGGTCCTGCCCCGCACCAGCGAGGGCCTCTATCTGCTCCAGCGCATCCGTGACGAGGCCCACCGCTTCGCGATCACCTACCAGCGCACCAAGCGGGCCAAACGTGTCAGGTCGAGCCCCTTGGACGAGGTACCGGGGCTCGGTGAGGCCCGTAAGCAGGCGCTCGTGAAGCATTTCGGCTCGGTGAAGAAGCTGCGATCCGCGACAATCGACCAGATTCAGGAGGTCCCCGGTATCGGCCGCAAGACGGCCGAGACGATCGCCGTGGCCCTCGCCCAGGCGGCTCCGGCCGCACCCGCCGTGAACACGGCGACTGGAGAGATCATGGAAGAGGAAGAATCCGGGACCATGCCGGGTTTCCCCGGGGAGCCCGTGTCCGCGGGCGCCCCGGACGAGCGACGGGGGCAGGAGACATGACCGAGCACGACCAGCGCGCAGAAGAACACTCAGCCCAGGGTGGGACCGCCCACGGCCAGACGGGCGAGGAGCCGGGGCCGCAGCAGACGGCCCAGGAAAACGGAGCACAGGTGAGTACGGGCATCGACACAGCCGGGGCCGCCGACGCGGGCATCCCCGAGCTGGTGATCATCTCAGGCATGTCCGGCGCCGGCCGTTCCACGGCCGCCAAGTGTCTGGAGGACCTCGGCTGGTTCGTCGTCGACAACCTGCCGCCCGCGCTGATCCCCACCATGGTGGAGCTGGGCGCCCGCTCCCAGGGCAACGTCGCCCGCATCGCGGTCGTCGTGGACGTCCGCGGCCGGCGTTTCTTCGACAACCTCCGCGAGTCCCTGGCCGACCTCGAGGCGAAGCACGTCACCCGGCGCATCGTCTTTCTGGAGTCCTCCGACGAGGCCCTGGTCCGCCGCTTCGAGTCGGTCCGCAGGCCGCACCCCCTGCAGGGCGACGGACGCATCGTCGACGGCATCGCCGCCGAGCGCGAGCTGCTGCGCGAGCTGCGCGGCGACGCCGATCTCGTGATCGACACCTCCAGCCTGAACGTCCACGAACTCCGCGCCAAGATGGACGCCCAGTTCGCAGGCGAGGAGGAGCCCGAGCTGCGGGCCACCGTCATGTCCTTCGGCTTCAAGTACGGCCTGCCGGTCGACGCCGACCTGGTCGCGGACATGCGCTTCCTGCCCAACCCGCACTGGGTCCCGGAGCTGCGCCCCTACACCGGCCTCAACGAGGAGGTCGCCGCCTACGTCTTCAACCAGCCCGGCGCCAAGGACTTCCTCGACCGGTACGCCGAGCTGCTGAGACTGATCGCGGCCGGGTACCGCCGCGAGGGCAAGCGCTATGTGACCATCGCCATCGGCTGCACCGGCGGCAAGCACCGTTCCGTCGCCATGTCCGAGAAGCTCGCCGCCCGCCTGGCCGCCGAGGGAGTCGAGACCGTGATCGTGCACCGGGACATGGGGCGCGAGTGACCGGACGTTCTCTGCGGCTGAGCAGGCTGCGCCGAGTGGTGCCCGAGGGGCGCGGCGGCCGGGCGCGCCGCCGCGGTACCCAGCCCAAGGTGGTCGCCCTCGGCGGAGGCATGGGCCTGTCCGCCTCGCTCGCCGCTCTGCGCCGGATCACCGGCGACCTCACCGCCGTCGTCACCGTCGCCGACGACGGCGGTTCCAGCGGCCGTCTGCGCGACGAGCTGGGCGTGCTCCCGCCCGGCGACCTGCGCAAGGCGCTGGCCGCGCTGTGCGGCGACGACGACTGGGGCCAGACCTGGGCCCGCGTCATCCAGCACCGCTTCCACTCCCAGGGCGACCTGCACGACCACGCGGTCGGCAATCTGCTGATCGTGGCCCTGTGGGAGCAGCTCGGCGACCACGTCCAGGCGCTCGACCTGGTCGGCAGGCTTCTGGGCGCCCACGGCCGTGTCCTGCCCATGTCCGCCGTCCCGCTGGAGCTCCAGGCCCTGGTCAAGGGCCACGACCCGGAGCGTCCGGACGAGGTCGGCACCGTGCGGGGACAGGCGACCGTCGCGCTCACCACGGGAGAGGTGCAGTCGGTGCACCTCGTGCCGTCCGACCCGCCCGCCGTCCCGGAGGCCGTCGCCGCCGTCCTGGACGCCGACTGGGTGGTGATCGGGCCCGGCTCCTGGTTCTCCTCCGTGATCCCGCATCTGCTCGTGCCCGAGCTGCTGGACGCCCTGACGGAGACCAAGGCGCGCCGGGTACTCTCCCTCAACCTCGCTCCGCAGCCGGGAGAGACCGAAGGGTTCTCCCCGCAGCGTCATTTGGAGGTTTTGGGACGACACGCCCCTAAACTCGCCCTGGACGTGGTGCTGGCCGACCAGGCCGCCGTGCCCGACCGCGCTTCGCTGACCGAGGCCGCCCAGCGGTTCGGCGCCGCGGTCGAGCTGGCGCCGGTGGCTCGTCCCGACGGGTCCCCGCGGCACGACCCGGAGCTGTTGGCCGCCGCGTACGACCGTATTTTTCGGATGCATGGAAGGATCGGCCCATGGCGATGACGGCAGCGGTGAAGGACGAGATCTCCCGGCTTCCCGTCACCCGGACCTGCTGCAGAAAGGCGGAGGTCTCGGCGATCCTGCGATTCGCGGGCGGACTGCACCTGGTGAGCGGACGCATCGTGATCGAGGCGGAGCTGGACACGGCGATGGCGGCCCGGCGTCTCAAACGGGACATCCTGGAGATCTTCGGCCACAGCTCCGAACTGATCGTGATGGCGCCCGGCGGTCTGCGCCGCGGCTCCCGCTATGTGGTGCGCGTGGTGGCGGGCGGCGACCAGCTGGCCCGGCAGACCGGCCTCGTGGACGGCCGGGGCCGCCCGATCCGCGGCCTGCCCCCACAGGTGGTCTCGGGTGCCACGTGCGACGCCGAGGCGGCCTGGCGCGGCGCGTTCCTGGCACACGGTTCGCTGACGGAGCCCGGCCGCTCCTCGTCCCTCGAGGTGACCTGCCCGGGCCCGGAGGCGGCGCTCGCCCTGGTCGGCGCCGCCCGCCGGCTGTCGATCGCCGCCAAGGCCCGGGAGGTACGGGGAGTGGACCGCGTCGTCGTCCGGGACGGCGACGCGATCGGCGCGCTGCTGACCCGTCTCGGGGCCCATGAGTCCGTGCTGGCCTGGGAGGAGCGGCGGATGCGCCGCGAGGTCCGGGCCACGGCGAACCGCCTCGCCAATTTCGACGACGCCAACCTGCGCCGCTCGGCCCGCGCCGCCGTCGCCGCCGGCGCGCGCGTCGCCCGGGCCCTGGAGATCCTCGGCGAGGAGGTTCCCGAGCACCTCGCGGCCGCGGGGCGACTGCGCATGGAGCACAAGCAGGCCTCCCTGGAGGAACTGGGGGCCCTCGCCGACCCGCCGCTGACCAAGGACGCGGTCGCGGGCCGCATCCGCCGGCTCCTGGCGATGGCCGACAAGCGCGCCGCGGACCTGGGCATCCCGGGGACGGAGTCCAACCTCACGGAAGAGATGGCGGACAATCTGGCGGGGTGACGAACAGGGCCCCGACTCGCCGGTGCCGACGCCCACTTGGGCCGTCGGCACCGGCGTTGGTCTGTCCTTGAAGCGCCCTTGACTCGATCATGATTTGTCATGAGCCTGGCAGACGTTCGCCGCCGGGGCGAACCACTGCTAGGGGGGTCCATGAGACACAGAGCGAGATCGATCCTCGCCGTCGGCGCACTCCTGCTCGGCGGAGCGGGCCTCGCACCCATAGCCCAGGCACAGACAGGCAGTTCCCCGGACCCCGACCCGGACGAGGTCGGGGTCTACCGCGCCGACATCACCCGGAAGCAGATCCCGCTGCTCCTCCGGGCCGGACAGGACGGCCGGGAACTCGGACAGCAGGTCGCCGCGAACGGCCGGAGCGCCGTCGAGGTCTATCTCACCGGCCGGCAGGCCGCACAGCTCAGAAAGCAGGGCGTGACCCTCACCCAGCACACCCTTTCCGCCAAGGCGGAGCAGCGGGTGGAGGACGCCTCCCAGGGCGTGTTCCGCCCGTACAGCGGCAAGGGCGGCCTGGAGGAGGAGATCGTCGGGACCGCTCGGGCCCACCCCGGCCTGGCGAAGGTCGTCTCCATCGGCAGGACCGTACGCGGTCAGGACATCCTCGCCCTCAAACTGACCAGGAACGCGAGGACGTCCGAGGACGGCTCCAAGCCCTCCGTGCTCTACGTGTCCAACCAGCACGCGCGTGAGTGGATCACGACGGAGGCGACCCGCCGGCTGATGCACTACTTCCTGGACCACTACGCCACCGACAAGCGCATCAAGAAGATCGTCGACTCCACGGAACTGTGGTTCGTGCTCTCGGCCAACCCCGACGGCTACGACTACACCTTCAAGGACCCCAGCACGCGTCTGTGGCGCAAGAACCTGCGGGACGCCAACGGCGACGGCGTCATCGGCGTCGGCGACGGCGTCGACCTCAACCGCAACTTCGCCTACAAGTGGGGCTACGACGACGAGGGTTCGTCCCCCAACCCCACCAGCCAGACCTACCGAGGACCGAGCCCCGAGTCCGAGCCCGAGACCCGGGCGCTGGACACCTTCGAGAAGCGCATCGGGTTCACCTACGCCGTCAACTACCACTCCGCGGCCGAACTGCTCCTGTACGGAGTCGGCTGGCAGGTGGCCACGCCGACCCCGGACGACGTCCTCTACAAGGCACTTGCCGGCACCCCGGACCACCCGGCCATCCCCGGATACCACTCCCAGGTCTCCTCGGAGCTGTACACCACGAACGGCGAGGCGGACGGCCATGCGTCCAACGTCAACGGCATGGCGATGTCCACCCCCGAGATGTCGACCTGCCAGACAGCGTCGGACAGCGACCCGGACGACGCCTGGAACGCGGCCGACTGCCGGTCGGTCTTCAACTTCCCCGACGACGAGAAGCTGATCGAGCGGGAATTCGAGAAGAACGTCCCGTTCGCGCTCTCCGTCGCGGAGACCGCCTCCCACCCCGACCGGCCGTCCTCCTCGGTCGGTCTCGACGCACCGGACTTCACCCCGAACCCGTTCCCGACGTCGTACTCGCGCGGCGCGGACCAGGAGGTCTCGGTCGTCGTGCGCAAGTCCGTGCGCGACAAGGAGCTGAAGTACCGCGTCAACGGCGGCCGCGTCGAGGACCAGGCGCTCCGGCCGTGGCAGGGCGGTGAGACCTACGGCGGCGGGGACAACCTCTACTTCGACGAGTACCGCGCCAAGGTCCGCGACGGCGAGCCCGGCGACAGGGTCGAGGTGTGGTTCACGGGCGAGACGAGGAGCGGCAGAAGGACCTCCAGCGAGCACTTCACCTACACCGTGGCCGAGCGGCCGAGGGCCAGCGTCCTCGTGGTCGCCGAGGAGGGCGCCAAGGCCACGCAGGCCCGGACCTACGTCGACGCGCTGAAGGCGAGCGGCCGCAGAGCGCTCGTCTGGGACGTCGCCACCCAGGGCGCGCCCGACGCGCTCGGCGTGCTCGACCACTTCGCGACGGTCGTCCACTACACGGGGGCGGGCGCTCCGGGCAACGCCACCCAGCTCCAGCTGCGCGCCTTCCTCAACGAGGGCGGCAGGCTGATCGAGGCGGGGGAGCAGGCCGGCGGCGCCGTCGACCTCGGTGACGGCACCCTCTCGGACGACTTCAGCCAGTACTACCTGGGCGCCTACTCGCGCACGTCGACTCCGGGGGCCACCGGCTTCACCGGATCCGGGCCGTTCGACGGCTTCACCGGGGCGCTGGGCGCGGCGCCCGGCAATCCGCTGGACGTCGCGGGCACCTACGGCGTCACCTCCGACCAACTGCCCGCCGCCACCCATCCGCAGTTCAGGAGCGCCGGTGCGGGCCAGTTCGCCGGCACCGTCAACCCCTACGGGCCCTACACCGGCTCGTACATGGCGGCGGCCGTCCACACCGACGACGCGTACAAGCGGCTCACCCGCACCCTCGACCTCACCAAGGTGACCGCCGCGGACAAGCCCGCGCTGCGCACCCGGCTGCTGTGGGACACCGAACCGGGCTACGACCATGCCGTCGTCGAGATCCACACCGCCGGGGCCGACGACTGGACCACGCTGCCGGAGGCCGGGGGTGCCACGAGCGACGCCGCCCCGCAGGACTGCGGGGCCGGGTTCCTGGTGGGCGAGCACCCCTGGCTGCGGCACTACCTGACCGTGACGGGGGGAGGCTGCACCACGACCGGCACCACCGGCGCGTGGCACAGCTTCACGGGCGCCTCGCACGGCTGGCAGCAGGCGGACTTCGACCTCAGTGCGTACGCCGGGAAGACGGTCGAGGTGTCGCTCGGCTACATCACCGACCCGAGCAGCGGCGGCCGAGGCGTCCTCGCCGACGACGCCTCGCTCGTCGTCGGCGGCACGGCCGCCGACACCGAGGGCTTCGAGACCTCCCTCGGCGCCTGGAGCGTGCCCGGACCGCCCGCGGGAAGTCCCGCCACTCTCAAGGACTGGGCGCGCACCGGTGCGCTGTTCCGTACCTATGGAGCGGTCACCACGGACCGCACCGTGCTGCTCGGTTTCGGTCTGGAACACCTGGCCTCGCCGGCCGACCGGACCGCGCTGATCGGCAAGGCACTCGTCGCGCTCGGCAGCTGACCCCCTGTAGTCAACGGCAGTTGGTTCCGTGTCGCCGGAAGGGGTGGCGGAGGCTTCGGGGCAGGGCGGTCCGTACCCCTACTGGCGGGTACGGACCACACTGCCGCGTATGAGCCATCTCGATGTCACTCCGGGGGCGTCAGGGGGGTAGGGTCGTAGGCGGTCGGGGACATCCCAATAAAGCTCGCCGGCGTCGACAGCCGGCGTACCAACGAGGAGATCGGTTCGTGACGATCCGCGTAGGCATCAACGGCTTCGGCCGCATCGGTCGTAACTTCTTCCGCGCGCTGCTGGAGCAGGGTGCGGACATCGAGATCGTGGCTGTCAACGACCTGGGTGACACCGCGACCACCGCGCACCTGCTGAAGTACGACACCATCCTCGGCCGCCTCAAGGAGGAGGTGTCCCACACCGAGGACACCATCACCGTCGGCGGCAGGACCATCAAGGTCCTGTCCGAGCGCAACCCGGCCGACATCCCCTGGGGTGAGCTGGGCGTCGACATCGTCATCGAGTCGACCGGCATCTTCACCAAGAAGGAAGACGCCGAGAAGCACATCGCCGGTGGCGCGAAGAAGGTCATCATCTCGGCTCCGGCCAAGAACGAAGACGTCACCATCGTGATGGGCGTCAACCAGGACCAGTACGACCCGGCGAACCACCACGTCATCTCCAACGCCTCCTGCACCACCAACTGTGTGGCGCCGATGGCGAAGGTCCTGGACGAGAACTTCGGCATCGTCAAGGGTCTGATGACCACGGTCCACGCGTACACCAACGACCAGCGCATCCTGGACTTCCCGCACAAGGACCTCCGCCGCGCCCGTGCCGCCGCGGAGAACATCATCCCGACCACCACCGGTGCCGCCAAGGCCACCGCCCTGGTCCTGCCGCAGCTCAAGGGCAAGCTGGACGGCATCGCCATGCGCGTCCCGGTCCCGACCGGCTCCGTCACCGACCTGGTCGTCGAGCTCGGCCGCGAGGTCACCAAGGAAGAGGTCAACGCCGCCTTCCAGAAGGCCGCCGAGGGCGAGCTGAAGGGCCTGCTCGACTACACGGAGGACCCGATCGTCTCCTCCGACATCGTCAACGCCCCGGCGTCCTGCACCTTCGACTCCTCCCTGACCATGGTCCAGGAGGGCAAGAACGTGAAGGTCATCGGCTGGTACGACAACGAGTGGGGCTACTCCAACCGCCTCGTCGACCTCACGGTCTTCGTCGGCAACCAGCTCTGATCGTCGAAAAAGGCACCTCGATGTGAGAACAGGGCTCGGGCAGCGCACCGTCGCGCTGCCCGAGCCCTGACTCACATGCGGCGAGCGGCCCCGCGTACGACGGGGCCCCTCGCGTGCAACTCGACCAGCCCTCGTACGATCAAGAGCCCTTCTCCAGGAGTCCCCCTATGAAGACGATCGACGAACTTCTCGCCGAAGGCGTGGACGGCAAGCGGGTCTTCGTCCGCGCCGACCTGAACGTCCCGCTGGCCGACGGCCTCATCACCGACGACGGCCGCATCCGCGCCGTCCTGCCCACCGTCAAGGCCCTCGCCGAGGCGGGCGCCAAGGTGGTCGTGGCCTCGCATCTGGGCCGCCCCAAGGGCGCCCCGGACCCGGCGTTCTCCCTGCTGCCCGCCGCCGAGCGCCTCGGCGAACTGCTCGACGCGCCCGTGGCGTTCGCCCAGGACACCGTCGGCCCCGCCGCCCACGACGCGGTGAACGGCCTCCAGCCGGGCCAGGTCGCAGTCATCGAGAATCTGCGCTTCAACCCCGGTGAGACCTCGAAGGACGACGCCGAGCGCGGTGAGTTCGCCGACCGGCTCGCCGCCCTCGCCGACGTGTACGTCGGTGACGGCTTCGGCGCGGTGCACCGCAAGCACGCCTCCGTCTACGACCTCCCGGCCCGCCTGCCGCACTACGCCGGTTACCTCATCGCCACCGAGGTGGCGGTCCTGAAGAAGCTCACCGAGGACGTGCGGCGCCCGTACGTCGTCGCGCTGGGCGGCGCCAAGGTCTCCGACAAGCTGGCCGTGATCGACCAGTTGCTCGGCAAGGCCGACCGGCTTCTCATCGGCGGCGGCATGGCCTACACCTTCCTCAAGGCCAAGGGCTACGAGGTCGGCATCTCCCTGCTGCAGGAAGACCAGATCCCGGCCGTCACCGAGTACATCGAGCGTGCCGAGAAGACCGGCGTGGAGCTGCTCCTCCCGGTCGACGTGCTGGTGTCGCCGGAGTTCCCGGACCTGAAGACGAAGGCCCCGGCCAACCCCACCGTGGTCGCCGCGGACGCGATCCCCGCCGACCAGGAGGGCCTGGACATCGGTCCGGAGACCCGCAAGCTGTACGCTTCGAAGCTCGCCGACGCCGCCACCGTCTTCTGGAACGGCCCCATGGGCGTCTTCGAGCACCCCGATTACGCCGAGGGCACCAAGGCGGTCGCCCAGGCCCTCGTCGACTGCCCGGGCTTCACCGTGGTCGGAGGCGGCGACTCCGCCGCCGCCGTCCGCACCCTCGGCTTCGACGAGTCGGCATTCGGCCACATCTCGACCGGCGGTGGCGCCTCCCTCGAATACCTCGAGGGCAAGACGCTCCCCGGCCTCGCCGCACTGGAGGACTGAACCTCGATGAGCACCCGCACGCCGCTGATGGCGGGCAACTGGAAGATGAACCTCAACCACCTCGAGGCCATCGCCCACGTCCAGAAGCTCGCCTTCGCCCTGGCCGACAAGGACTACGAGGCCGTCGAGGTCGCCGTCCTGCCGCCCTTCACCGACCTGCGCTCCGTGCAGACACTGGTCGACGGCGACAAGCTCAAGATCAAGTACGGGGCCCAGGACGTCTCGGCCCACGACTCCGGCGCCTACACCGGCGAGATCGCGGGCCCGATGCTGGCCAAGCTGAAGTGCACGTACGTCGTGATCGGTCACTCCGAGCGCCGGCAGTACCACCACGAGACCGACGAGCTGGTGAACGCCAAGACCAAGGCCGCCTTCAAGCACGGTCTGACCCCGATCCTGTGCGTCGGCGAGGAGCTGGAGGTCCGCGAGGCGGGCAACCACGTCGGGCACACGCTCACGCAGGTCGAGGGCGGTCTGAAGGACCTCCCGGCCGAGCAGGTCGAGTCCATCGTGATCGCCTACGAGCCCGTCTGGGCCATCGGCACCGGCAAGGTCTGCGGCGCCGACGACGCCCAGGAGGTCTGCACGGCGATTCGCGGCAAGATCGCCGAACTGTACTCGCAGGACGTGGCCGAGAAGGTCCGTATCCAGTACGGCGGCTCCGTGAAGTCGGGCAATGTGGCTGAAATCATGGCAAAGCCGGACATTGACGGTGCCCTGGTCGGCGGCGCCTCGCTGGACGTCGACGAGTTCGTCAAGATCGTCCGTTTCCGCGATCAGTGATCGGCACCACGGAGGCGAACCGACCAGCCGTGAGTGTGCCCTAGGGGCGATCCGTCGTACCCTTGCGGGGGCATGGTGGCCATCCACCGTGCCCCCGTCGTCCATCCGATTCCGAGGAAGTTGGTCCAGCCGTGGTTTTGGGGTTCTCGATCGCCCTGATCATCTTCAGCCTGCTGCTGATGCTGCTGGTGCTGATGCACAAGGGGAAGGGCGGCGGCCTCTCCGACATGTTCGGCGGCGGCATGCAGTCCTCCGTCGGCGGCTCGTCGGTCGCCGAGCGCAACCTCGACCGGATCACCATCGTGATCGGTCTCCTCTGGCTGGCGTGCATCGTGGTGCTCGGCATCCTGATGAAGGTCAAGGGCTAGCGCCGGTCGTCTTCGGCGGACCGCGCATAGAGCACGTAACGCCCCATGTCCGGTACGTGTCTTCGGACGCGGCCTATCATGGGGCTTGCGTCTGGGGGCGGGGGTAACTCCCATCACTGGACGCGCGTTGGGCCTTACGTAGACTGAGGCGCTCGCGGCGAAGCGAAACGCCGACTCGCTTCGCGGCACCATCACGCAGGGAGTTACGACCGTGGCAAGTGGCAACGCGATCCGAGGAAGCCGGGTCGGGGCGGGGCCGATGGGCGAGGCCGAGCGCGGCGAGTCCGCGCCGCGTCTGCGCGTCTCCTTCTGGTGCTCCAACGGGCACGAGACCCAGCCGAGCTTCGCCAGCGACGCGCAGGTTCCCGACACCTGGGACTGCCCGCGCTGCGGCTTTCCGGCCGGACAGGACCGGGACAACCCGCCGGACCCGCCGCGTACCGAGCCCTACAAGACGCACCTCGCCTATGTGCGGGAGCGGCGCAGCGACGCGGACGGCGAGGCGATCCTCGCCGAGGCGCTCGCCAAACTGCGGGGCGAAATCTAGAAGTTCAGTCCGGCCGGACACCGTGCGGTGCCCGGCCGGAGCCGTTTTCCCCCGACCGGCGGCGGACCGCCTCCACCGCGACTGTCAGTGGTGCCCTCTACGGTTTGTGCATCGGCGAATCGTGAGGGGGAGACGTGACGACGGTGGAGGTGACGGGCGCGCGAGCGCCCGCCTGGCGCGGGGGATTCGGGCGGCTGTGGAGTGCCGCCGTGCTCTCCAGCTTCGGTGACGCCCTGCGCGGGGCCGCGCTGCCGCTGCTCGCCGTCGGATTGACGGACCGGCCGCTGCTCATCGCCTCGGTCACCGCCTGCGGCTATCTGCCCTGGATCGTCTTCGGGCTGCTCGGCGGGGCCGTCGCGGACCGCGTCGACCAGCGGCGCGCGATGTGGACGGTGGACGCGGTGCGCGGGGTGCTCGTCGGGTGCTTCGCCCTGGCCGTGGCGGCGGGTCACGCCTCGATCGCCCTGCTGCTCGCGCTGGCCTTCGCACTGACCGCCCTGGAGACCCTCTTCGACAACGCCGCGACGGCGCTGCTGCCCGGCCTGGTGAACCGCGAGGCACTCGGCAGCGCCAACACCCGGCTCATGACCGGTCAGCGGATCGCGGGCGGCATGCTGGCCGGCCCTGCCGTACCGCTGCTCCTCGCGGCGGGGGCCGCCGTTCCCTTCGCCATGGACGCCGGCACCTTCCTGGCGGCGGCCCTGCTGGTCGGCTCCCTGCGGGTCACCCGGCGCGAGCGGGTGCCGAGAGCGCCGGGCAGCACCCTGCGCCGGGAGATCGCCGACGGTCTGCGCACGCTGAGCCGCGACCGGGCCCTGCGCGGGCTGTGCGCCGCCACGGCCCTGTGCAATGTCGGCGTGGGCGCGCTGGTCGCCACCCTGGTGATCCTGGTGACCGGCTGGCTGGGCGCCGGCCCCGCCGGGTACGCGGCGGCGGGCACGGCGTACGCCGTCGGCAGCCTGGCCGGGGCGGCGGTGAACGGCCCGCTCGTGTCCCGTCTCGGCCGTCCGGGGGCGGTCGTGGCCGCGGGGACGGTGCAGACCGTTTCCCTGGTCGTCATGGGCTCCGTGCGCAGTCTGCCCGTGCTGGTGGCCGCCCTCGGTGTCTTCGGGCTCATGGGGATGGTGTGGAACGTCAACACGACGACGCTGATGCAGCAGCGCACCCCCGCCGCACTGCTGGGCCGGGTCGGCTCCGCCTTCCGCACACTGGCCGTGGCCGGAGCCCCGCTGGGTGCCCTGCTGGGCGGCGCCGTCGCCACCGCCTGGGGACTGAACACACCGGCCCTGCTCGCCGCCGCCTTCTTCGTCCTGTCCGTCACCGCGCTGATACCCCTGCGCCATCCTGACGTACCTGTTGTTGTGCCGGACGAGGGTGCGACACCGGGTCACCGCGCACCCTGATCAATTAGGTTGGGACCGGCAGCGGGGTGAGGTACAGCATCACTGGCAAGGAAGAAGGCTCAAGTCCGAGATGAACGCAGACAGCCGTACCAGGCTCAATCAGATGCCCGAGTGGACCGCTCTGGCCAAGCACCGCGAGGAACTCGGCGAGGTGCGGCTGCGCGACCTGTTCGCGGCGGACCCCGGGCGCGGCAGCGGGTACACCCTCGAGGTCGGCGATCTGTACGTCGACTTCTCCAAGCACCTGGTCACCGACGAGACACTGCGGCTGCTGCGCGAGCTGGCGGCCGCCCGGGACGTGTTCGGCCTCAGGGACGCCATGTTCCGTGGTGAGAAGATCAACACCACGGAGAAGCGTGCGGTCCTGCACACCGCGCTGCGCGCCCCGGGCGACGCCGTGATCGAGGTCGACGGGGAGAACGTCGTCCCCAAGGTCCACGCGGTGCTGGACAAGATGAGCGCCTTCGCCGACCGGGTCCGCTCGGGCGAGTGGACCGGTCACACCGGCAAGCGCATCAAGAACGTCGTCAACGTCGGCATCGGCGGCTCCGACCTGGGCCCGGCGATGGCGTACGAGGCCCTGCGCGCCTACACCGACCGCGATCTGACGGTCCGCTTCGTCTCCAACGTGGACGGCGCCGACCTGCACGAGGCGGTCCGGGACCTGGACGCCGCGGAGACGCTGTTCATCATCGCCTCGAAGACGTTCACCACCATCGAGACGATCACCAACGCGACCTCGGCGCGTGCCTGGCTGCTGGGTGAGCTGAAGGCCGGTCAGGAAGCCGTCGCCCGGCACTTCGTGGCCCTGTCGACGAATGCGCCGAAGGTCGAGGAGTTCGGCATCGACACGGCCAATATGTTCGAGTTCTGGGACTGGGTCGGCGGCCGTTACTCCTACGACTCGGCGATCGGCCTCTCCCTGATGATCGCCATCGGCCCGGACCGCTTCCGTGAGATGCTCGACGGCTTCCGCACCGTCGACGAGCACTTCCGCAGCGCACCCGCCGAGGCCAATGTGCCGCTTCTGCTGGGCCTGTTGGGCATCTGGTACGACAACTTCCACGACGCCCAGTCGCACGCGGTGCTGCCGTACTCGCACTATCTGTCCAGGTTCACCGCCTACCTCCAGCAGCTGGACATGGAGTCCAACGGCAAGTCCGTGGACCGGGACGGCAAGGAGGTCGACTGGCAGACGGGGCCGGTCGTGTGGGGTACGCCGGGCACCAACGGACAGCACGCCTACTACCAGCTCCTCCACCAGGGCACCAAGCTGATCCCGGCCGACTTCATCGGCTTCGCCGAGCCGGTCGCCGAGCTGGCACCCGGCCTGGCCGCCCAGCACGACCTGCTGATGGCCAACTTCTTCGCCCAGACGCAGGCGCTGGCCTTCGGCAAGACCCCGGACGAGGTTCGCGCCGAGGGCGTCCCGGAGGAGCTCGTGCCGCACAAGACGTTCAAGGGCAACCGCCCCACCACCACGATCCTCGCCAGGGAACTCACCCCGTCGGTGCTCGGGCAGCTCGTTGCGCTCTACGAGCACAAGGTCTTCGTCCAGGGCGCGATCTGGAACATCGACTCCTTCGACCAGTGGGGCGTCGAACTCGGCAAGGTTCTCGCCAAGCGGGTGGAGCCCGCGCTGACCGAGGGCGCGGAGGTCCCGGGCCTGGACGAGTCCACCAAGACCCTGGTCGCCAAGTACCGGGAGCTGCGGGGCCGTTGACGCTCGCGGAACCCGGGGAGCGGGCGGCATCGTGCCGTCCGCTCCCCGGGACTCCGGGTACGCTCCCGGCTCAGGTCACCGCACTCAATGTGTCCGCGAGCCGTCGGCGGGCCGCGCGGGACGCGGGCAGGGCGGCGAGAGCGGCTGCGCCGAGCACGGCTGCGGCACCGAACAGGACCAGTAGGAGCGGGGACGGGATCTGGGCCAGACCGGCGCCGATGCCGCTCGACCTGCCTTGGGCGTCGATCAGCCAGTGGGCGAGGGGAAGGCCGAGCGCCGTGCCGACGCAGACCGCGGCCAGAGCGGTGCAGACCGTGGCCGTGACGGTGATCCCGGTGATCTGCCGCGGGGACAGGCCGATCGCCTTGAGCGCCAGCAGGTCGCGCTCGCCCTCCCGGACGGTGCCGCCGATAGCGGTCAGCAGCTCGACGATCCCGATGAGCGCGAGAATGGCGATCAGGCCCGCGACGACTCCGCGCAGCGGGGAGAGCCCGTCCGCGGGGTTCACCGCCGGATGCACGTCCAGGTGCCCGTGGGCGGCCCGGGACAGCGCGTCGGCGACCTCGTGCGGGTCGGCGCCGGGGCGGAGCCGGAGCTGGTAGAGGGTGGCGCGCAGTCCCGGGTCGTTCTCACGAAGGGTGTCGAGCGAGGTGGAGATGACCCGCCCGGCGTTCTCCGGCTCGATGCTGCGACCCACGATGTGCAGGATCTGCGGCTGGTCGCCCACCGTCATCCGCACCCAGTCGCCGACGCGCACGTCCAGCAGATCGAGCAGCCCCTGGCCGGCCACCGCCTCGTCGGGGCCCCGCGCGGGGCGGCCCTCGGCGAGGGCGTAGGGGTAGGGATCCTGCCGGGTGCCGAGGCCGCGCAGGGCGATCGTCGCCGTCTGGCCCGGCACGAGGGCCGCCACCTCCACACCGGGGTAGGCGGCGGCGACCCGGGGATCGCCCTCCAGCAGGGAGCGCGCGGCGCTGTCGCCGAGTCCGGCGTCCGGACGGACCGTGAGGGCAGCGGCGAGGCCGACCTCGTCGGGCCTGCTGTGGAAGCGGTCGATGGTGGTCCACGCGCTCATCGCCACCACGATCAGCAGCAGCGGCAGCGCCAGCCGGACCACCGTCGCCAGCGACCGGGGACGGCGCGTGAACGCCTGGTGCCAGCCCAGCACCAGCGCCGGCGGCAGCCGCAGCCCGAGCGCCGCGCGGGCCACGCCCGTCAGGCGCCCGCCGACCGGTGCCGCGGGCCGCGGCACCGGCACCGGAGGCACCCGTCCGGCGCGCCAGGCCGCGAGCCCGGTGGTGGCGGCGATGAACAGCACCGCGCCCACCGGCACCGTGATCAGTGCCACAGTGTGCCCCGGCAGCCCCTGCCACACTCCCACCGCGTCCCCGAAGCGGCCCGGGATCCGGCCGCCCAGCCCCTGGGTGAGCGCCGCCGCGGCCACGGCGCCCAGCAGTGCGTACGCCACATGCTGGAGCAGGAAGACACGGACGACCTGGCCGGGGGTGAAGCCGATCGCCTTCAGGACCGATATGTCCCGCAGATGTCCCCGGATACGGGTGCCGATCGCCCCGTGCACGGCACAGCCGGCGGCGACGAGCGCGCCCAGACCGAACAGGCCGAGGACCTGTCCCAGCAGCCGGTTCTCGCCCTGCGCCTGGGCCCGGGCCTGCTGCCAGGTGGAGACCTCGCTGATCGCACCGGCACCGAGCACGGTGACGGCGCGCTGGACGGCGTAGTCCGTGTCCTCCGGGTCGCTCAGGCGCAGCCCGGTGACCTGGCCGTCGGGGTCGCGCACGGCGGACGGCAGCGCCCAGACGAGCCCCGGCTGCTCACCCGGGCTGTAGCCGGGTTCGGCGCTGTCGGCGATGCCCACGACACTCAGCGTCCGGGCCGTGCCGGACACGCTCAAGGTGTCGCCGGGTTCGGCGAGCAGCGCCCGGGCGAGCCGGCTCTCCAGCACCACGCCGCCGGGGTCCGCCGGATCCAGCCAGTGGCCCGTGGTGAGCAGCGGCCGGCCGACGGACGGCGGCCGGAGCGTGCCGCGCAGTTCCACCGAGGCCCGGACCCCGCGCGAGGTGACGGTCGTGGACTCCGTGGGGTAGGGACCGGCGACGGATGCGACACCGTCCAGCCGGCCCAGCTTCGAGGCGTCGGCCAGGCGGCCGGTGTGGATCCACACATGCGCGCCGTGCGCCTGGGCGAAGATCCGCTGCCACGGGTTGGTCGCATACCCGAACAGGGCCGTGGCGAGGAGGAGCGAGGCGACGACGCCGGCGGTGGCGAGCACCATGAACAGCGCCTCGCCACGGTGCGTCCGCAGATCGGAGTGCGCCCAGCGCAGAGTGGCCCGCACGGCGTCAGCCCCTTCGCCCGCGGGGCGTGAGACGGTCGCGGGGCGTGAGACGGTTCGGCGTCGGACGCTCGTGCACGGCGATCAGTCCTTCAGTTCCAGCACACCGGACGTCCCGCCCCGGCGGGACGGCGTGCCGTCCAGCTCCGCGTCGTCGACGATCCGGCCGTCGAAGAAGCTGATCACCCGGTCGGCGGCGCTGGCCAGCCGGGCGTCATGGGTGACCAGCACGATGGTCTGGCCACGCTGGTGGAAGCGGGTGAGCAGCCGCATCACCTCACGGGTGCCCTTGCTGTCGAGGCTGCCCGCGGGCTCGTCGGCCAGCAGCAGCGGCGGATGGTTGACCAGGGCCCGGGCCAGCGCGACCCGCTGCTGCTCACCGCCGGACAGTTCGCCGGGCATGCTGCGCTCCTTGCCCGTGAGGCCCAGCTCGGCCAGCAGCTCCTCGCGCCCGGCGCGCGCCTGCTTCGGCGGCACACCGGCGAGCAGCGCGGGCAGCTCGACGTTGTCCGCGACCGACAGGTTGGAGACCAGGTTGAAGAACTGGAAGACGATCCCGATGCGCTTTCTGCGCTCGACGGCCCAGCGTGCCTCGGTGTAGGAGTCCGTGCGTTCGCCGTCCAGCCAGATGCGGCCCGCGTCGGGCCGCTGGAGTCCGCCCAGCAGGTGCAGCAGCGTCGACTTGCCGGCGCCGGAGGGGCCGGTGACGGCCACGAACTCGCCCCGGCTCACGCACAGGTCGACCCCGCGCACGGCGTGCGCGGGCGCGCCCTCGCCGTGGTGGGTCTTGACGAGGCCCTCGGCCCGCAGCAGAGGTGGGGGGCCCTCGCTCACTCCAGCTCCTCCAGTTCCTCCTGGCACCGCTCCAGCCAGTCGAGGTCGGCCTGCAGGTGCAGCATCGCGCCCTCGATCAGCAGATGGGCGATCCGGTTGTCGCGGTCTTCGGCGGCGGCCAGTTTCGACAGGCTGCGCATGGTGTTGAGGTACTGGCGCCGCTGTTTGTTGATCAGGGCGATCTGGTCGGCGAGACCGGTCTGCGGAGCGAGTGCCAGCTTCATGAAGAACTCGTCCCGCACCCGCGGCTCGTCCTCGGTCTCCTCGTACCAGGCGTGCAGCGCCTCCCGCCCGGCATCGGTGAGGTGGTAGATCTTCTTGTTGGGCCGGCTGGACTGCTCGACCTCCTCGCCCTCGATCAGTCCCGACTTTTCGAGGCGGCCGAGGGTGACGTATATCTGGCCGACGTTCGGCTGAGGGTACGCGGAGCCCAGCAGTAGCTCAAGGTCCTGCTTGAGCTCGTAGCCATGGGCGGGGCCGCGTGCCAGGAGTGCCAGGAGGGGCAGGCGCACTCGTGCTGTCCTCCTGTCCTCGTAATGTGCTCCAGGCCCTAGTATCGCCCATACCTAACAGGTATACATGGCCTCTGACCCCGGGCGAGGGTGCCCGGTGCCGGTGTACAGGGAGGAACCTATGCGGTGGATGCGCGCCGCCGGTAGGGGCCTCCTCGCTCTCGCGGTGGTCCTGACCGGCTATGTAGCCTCGGGCGCCCGCGCCGACGACGGGCCGGGAGGTTGCCGCGGCCCGCTCACCCTGGCCACCGCGGGCGATCTCACCGGCTACCTCGGCCCGCTCCTCGAGGGCTGGAACCGTACCCACCCCGGCGAGAAGGTCACCCTCGTCGAGCTGCCGGACTCCGCGGACGAGACCCATGCGCAGATGACGACCGACCTGCGTGGCGGCGACCGCAGCCGGTTCGACGTCCTCAACATCGATGTCGCCTGGACCTCGGAGTTCGCGGCGGCCGGCTGGATCCGCCCGCTGCCGCGCGACCGTTTCCCGCTGAAGAGCTTCCTGCCGCCGGTCGTCGACACGGCGACCTACGACGGCCGGCTGTACGCGGTCCCGTACGTCACCAACGCCGGTCTGCTGCTGTACCGCAAGGACATCCTCGCCAAGGAGGGCGTGGCGCCGCCGCGAACCTGGGCGGAACTGGAGCGGGACGCCAAGACCATCGCCCCGAAGTACGGACTCGGGGGCTACGCGGGACAGTTCCTGCCGTACGAGGGCCTCACCGTCAATGCGGCCGAGGCCGTGTACTCGGCGGGCGGCACGATCCTCGGCGACGAGGGCGAGCGCGTCACCGTGAACTCGGCCGCGGCCCGCGAGGGCATCGGCTTCCTCGCCCGCGGCGTGCGCGAGGGCTGGATACCCAGGGAGGCCCTGACGTACAAGGAGGAGGAGTCGAAACAGGCCTTCCAGGAGGGCCGGCTGCTCTTCCTGCGCAACTGGCCCTACGCGTACGTCGGCGCCTCCGCTCCGGGGTCCGAGGTCGCCGGCAAGGTCGGCGCCGTACCGCTGCCGGGGCCGAACGGGCCGGGGACCAGCGTCCTCGGCGGCTCCAACCTGGCCGTCAACGCCCATGCGCGGCATCCGGACTCCGCCGCGCGCCTGATCGCCTATCTCACCGGCGAACGGGTCCAGCGGCAGGTCCTCACGCGCGGCGCCCTGCCGCCCGTGCGGGCCGCGCTCTACGACGATCCGGAACTGGTGCGGCGGTTCCCGTATCTGCCGACCCTGCGCGCGAGTGTCCTCGCCGCCGCCCCGCGTCCCAAGAGCCCGCGCTACGACCAGGTCAGCCTGGCCGTGCAGGCGGTCGTCCATGACGCGCTGACCGGGCACGAGACGCCCGAGAGCGCGGTGCGACGGCTGGCGCGGGAGCTCGCCGTCGTCTCTCACCCCTGACCGGGTTAGTTACATGTTAGGTAACGCGAGATCTCATTCTTGCGCCTAAGGGGTCCGATATATCCGTATATACCCAGCCAACTGCTGGGTATCTTACGCCTGTTCATTGACACCCTCCTGACACACCTACTTAACATGCATGCATAACCGCTGGCCCCTGGGTCGACCAGGGCCTTCCCGCACGCACAGACAGGTCGACGGGGTGAGTCTCGAGCGCATCCGCACCCACCACTGGTGGCGCGACGCAGTGATCTACCAGGTGTACGTCCGCAGCTTCCTGGACAGCACCGGCGACGGCATCGGCGATCTCGCCGGGGTCAGGGCCGGGCTGCCGTACCTCAAGAAGCTCGGCGTCGACGGCATCTGGCTGAGCCCGTTCTACCCGTCGCCGCAGCACGACCACGGCTACGACGTGGCCGACTACTGCGATGTCGACCCGCTCTTCGGCGACCTCGCCGAGTTCGACCTGCTGATCACGGCCGCCCACCGGCTCGGCATCAAGGTCCTGCTCGACATCGTGCCCAACCACTGCTCCAGCGAGCACCCGTGGTTCCGCGAGGCGCTGGCCGCGGAGCCCGGCAGCCCGGCCCGTGCCCGTTTCCACTTCGCCGACGGCCGTGGCCCGGACGGCTCCGAGCCGCCCAACAACTGGCACGCCATGTTCGGCGGCCCGGCCTGGACCCGGATCACGGAGTCCGACGGCCGCCCCGGCCAGTGGTACCTGCACATGTTCACGCCCGAGCAGCCCGACTGGAACTGGCGAACCCCCGAGGTGCCCGCCGAGTTCGACCGGGCGCTGCGCTTCTGGCTCGACCGGGGCGTCGACGGCTTCCGCATCGATGTCGCCGCCGGCCTCTTCAAGCACCCCGAACTGCCGGACTCCCCGGACCCGGAGGCCGACGCCCGCACCCGTGACTCGGTCAACCCGCTCGCCTGGAACCAGCCCGAGGTGCACGAGGTCTGGCGGCACTGGCGGGCGGTGTGCGAGGAGTACACCGCACGGGACGGCCGTGAACGCCTGCTGGTCGGCGAGGTCTCCGTGCCGACGGCCCGCGAACACGCCCGGTACGTCCGCCCGGACGAACTGCACCAGGCATTCTTCTTCGACCTGCTCAGCGCCCCCTGGGACCCCGACGCCTTCCGCAAGGTGATCTCGGAGGCCATGCAGGACATCGCCGGCACGGGGTCCACGGTCACCTGGGTCCTCAACAACCACGACCAGGTCCGCACGGTCACCCGCTACGGAGAACCCGCCACCGAGGGCAGTGGCCTCGGACCCGCCCGGGCCCGCGCCGCCGCACTGCTGATGCTGGCGCTGCCCGGGGCCGCGTACATCTACCAGGGCGAGGAACTGGGCCTGCCCGAGGTCGTCGATCTGCCGGACGACGTCCTCACCGACCCGATCTTCCACCGCACCGGCAGCCGCGCCCGGATCCGCGACGGCTGCCGGGTGCCGCTGCCGTGGTCGGGGCAGGCGTCCCCGTTCGGCTTCACCTCCGGCGCCGAGGGCGCCAAGCCCTGGCTGCCGCAGCCCGAGTGGTTCGCCGAACACGCCACCGACCGGGCCCTCGCCGACACCCGCTCCTTCTGGCACCTGTACCGCGACGGTCTCCAGCTGCGCGCCGCGCTGCCCCAGTTGGGCGAGGGCACCCTGCGCTGGCTGGACACGCCGCCCGGCGTCCTCGGATTCGTCCGGGGCGACGGCCTCGTCTGCGCCGTCAACTTCGGCACCGCGCCCACCCCCGCACCCGTCTCCGGCGCCCCGCTGCTGGCCAGCGGCCCCTGCCCGCCCGGAGTGCTCCCCGGCTCCACAGCCGCCTGGTGGATCAGTGACGACGCCCTCGGCCTCTGATCCCGCTCAGTTTTCCCAACCCCCGAAGGGACATCAACGATGATGCGACGACGTACCACCCTGCTCACCGGCTGCACCGCCCTGGCGCTGGCGCTCGGCGCGACGGCCTGCGGCGGCGGACCGGTCTCCGCCGGCGGCGGAGACAAGGCGCTCAGCGGCCAGACGGTCACCGTGGCCGGCGTCTGGTCGGGCAGCGAGCAGAAGAACTTCCAGAAGGTCCTGGACGCGTTCACCGAGAAGACCGGCGCCAAGACGCAATTCGTGTCCACCGGCGACAACGTCTCCACCGTCGTCGGCAGCAAGATCGAGGGCGGCAACGCCCCCGACGTGGTGATGGTCCCGCAGGTCGGTGTGCTTCAGCAGTTCGCGAAGAAGGGCTGGCTCAAGCCGCTGTCGGCCACCACCCAGCAGTCCGTCGACGCCGACTACGCGCCCGTCTGGAAGAAGTACGGCAGCGTCGACGGCACCCTCTACGGCCTGTACTTCAAGGCCGCCCACAAGTCGACCGTCTGGTACAGCCCCGACGCGCTCACTCAGGCCGGCGTCAAGGCGCCGAAGACGTACGACGAGATGCTCAAGGCCGGGCACACCGTCTCCGACTCCGGTCTCGCCGCCTTCGCCGTCGCCGGGCAGGACGGCTGGACGCTCACCGACTGGTTCGAGAACGTCTACCTCTCCCAGGCCGGACCCGAGAAGTACGACGCGCTCGCCGCGCACCAGCTGAAGTGGACCGACCCGAGCGTGGTCAAGGCGCTCACCACGCTCGGCAAGCTCTTCAAGGACAAGCAGCTGATCGCGGGTGGCCAGAAGGAGGCCCTGAACACCGACTTCCCGGGCTCCGTCGAGAAGGTCTTCGGACCCAAGCCCGAGGCCGGCATGGTCTACGAGGGCGACTTCGTCGCCGGTGTCGCACACGACCAGTTCGGCAAGAGCATCGGCAAGGACGCGAACTTCTTCCCGTTCCCGGCCGTCGACGGCGGCACCGCGCCGGTGGTCAGCGGCGGTGACGCGGCGGTCGTCCTCAAGGACGGCAAGAACGCCAAGGCCGGTATGAAGCTCCTGGAGTACCTGGCGACCCCCGAGGCGGCGGCCGTGTGGGCGAAGGCGGGCGGCTTCCTGTCCCCGAACAAGAAGCTCGACCTCGCCTCCTACGGCGACGACGTCACCCGCGCCACCGCCAAGTCCCTCGTCGGCGCTGGGGACTCGGTCCGCTTCGACATGTCCGACCAGGCGCCCGCCGCCTTCGGCGGTACCAAGGGCACCGGCGAGTGGAAGCTCCTGCAGGACTTCCTGCGCGACCCGTCGAACCCCAAGGCGACCGCGGCGGCGCTGGAGGCCGCGGCGGCCAAGGCATACCAGGGCTGATCGGTCATGACCGCCACCACGCTCGCGAAAGAGGCGAGTTCCCCGCCCGTCGCGTCCGCCGCCCGCACGCGGCGCACGCGACGGCGCGGCCGGATCGTCGCCCTGCTGTTCGTCCTCCCCGCGTTGCTGCTGCTCGGCGCGCTCGTCGTCTACCCGGTGCTGTTCTCCGTCGGCCGCAGCTTCTTCGACGCCTCCGGCACCCGCTTCGTGGGCGGCGGCAACTACGCCGAGATGTTCCGGGACCCGGCGACCCTGAAGGCCATCCGGAACACCGCGATCTGGGTCGTCGTGGCCCCGGCGCTGCTGACCGGCCTGGGCCTGATCCTGGCCGTCCTGGTCGAGAAGGTCCGCTGGGCCACGGCGTTCAAGCTGCTGCTCTTCATGCCGATGGCCGTGTCCTTCCTCGCCGCGGGCATCATCTTCCGGCTCGCCTACGACGAGGACCCGAACAAGGGCGTGCTCAACGCGGCCGTGGTGTCGGTCCACGACACCTTCGAGGGGACGTCGTCCTATCCGACCGCCCGGGCCCGCCAGGGGGAGGGGCTCGTCCAGGGCCGGGACGGCTCCTACACGACCGGCGACGGCGTGTCGCCCGGTGCCTCGGTGACGCTCCCGATGGTCGGCGTGCTGCCCAAGGACCTGCCCGGCAGCGCCGCGCCCGCCTACGCGGCGGCCGGGCGGAAGCCCGCCCCCGACGAGTTGCGCGGAGTCGTCTACCTGGACTTCACACCCGGCGGGGGAGGGCGGCTGGGCAAGGTCGACCGGCGGGAGAGCGGCCTGCCGGGGATGAAGGTCGAGGCGGTGCGCGACGGGCGGACCGTGGCGAGCACCACGACGGCGTCCGACGGTTCCTTCCGCTTCACGAAGCTGGCGTCCGGCACGTACACGGTGAAGCTGCCGGCGGCGAACTTCGCGCCGCCGTACCAGGGCGTCTCCTGGCTCGGGCCCGCCCTGGTCACGCCCGCGATCATCGGCGCGTATCTGTGGATCTGGACCGGCTTCGCGATGGTGCTGATCGGCGCGGGCCTGTCCACCCTGCCGCGCGACGCGCTGGAGGCGGCGCGGATGGACGGGGCCAACGAGTGGCAGATCTTCCGGCGCATCACCGTGCCGCTGCTCGCCCCTGTGCTGACCGTCGTCTTCGTGACCCTCGTCATCAACGTGATGAAGGTCTTCGACCTCGTCTACATCATCGCGCCCGGACCGGTGCAGGAGGACGCGACCGTGCTCGCCACCCAGATGTGGCTGGTCTCGTTCGGCGGCGGCAACAACCAGGGCCTCGGCAGCGCTCTCGGCGTGCTGCTCCTGGTCCTCGTGATCCCCGCGATGGTGTTCAACGTCCGCCGTTTCCGAAGGAGTCAGCGATGAACGCGGTCAGGCGCGGCCTGGGCAACGGGCTGGTGCAGGCCGTCCTCGTGGTGATCGGCCTGATCTGGCTCACCCCGCTGGCGGGGCTGTTCGTCTCGTCGCTGCGGTCGGCGAAGGACACCGCGAAGGGCGGCTGGTGGACGGCGCTGACCGGCCCCGGGCAGCTGTCCTTCGACAACTACTCGGCGCTTCTGAAGAACGCCGGGATGACGCAGGCGTTCTGGAACACGGTGCTGATCTCCGTGCCGGCCACCGCACTGGTGGTGGTGATCGCGGCGCTCGCCGGATACGCCTTCGCCTGGCTGGACTTCCCGGGGCGCGAGCCGCTCTTCCTGGTGGTGGTCGCGCTGCTGGTGGTGCCCGTGCAGATCGGTCTGCTGCCCGTCGCCAAACTCTTCGGCCAGCTGGGGCTGTTCGGCACGATTCCCGGAGTCGTCCTCTTCCATGTGGCCTACGGTCTGCCGTTCGCCGTGTTCCTGCTGCGGAACTACTTCGCGGAGATGCCGAAGGAGATGCTGGAGGCGGCGCGGATGGACGGCGGGAGCGAGTGGCGCATCTTCACGCAACTCGTGCTGCCGGTGGGGCGGCCCGCCATCGCCAGCCTCGCGATCTTCCAGTTCCTGTGGGTCTGGAACGACATGCTGGTGGCCCTGCTGTTCGCCGACAGCTCCTCCCAGCCGCTCACCGTCCAGCTCCAATCACAGATACGGCAGTTCGGCAGCAACATCGACGTGCTGGCACCAGGGGCGTTCCTGTCGCTGATCGTGCCGGTGGCGGTGTTCTTCGCCTTCCAGCGGCACTTCGTGCAGGGCGTCATGGCGGGCTCGGTCAAGTAGCCCCGCTCCCCGAACGACACGACGGACGGGCCGGTCACCGGCCCGTCCGTCGTGCGATGACGACCCCGTCCCTCAGGGGGACGCCGGCGGGTACAGCGATCGCGGCAGCTGCGCGGCCGCAGTCCGGTCCAGCAGCCACAGCGTGCGGGACCGGCCGTGCGCCCCGGCCGCCGGAGCCTGGATCTCGCCCGCGCCCGACAGCGCGATCGCCACGGCCTGCGCCTTGTCCTCGCCGGCCGCCAGCAGCCACACCTCGCGCGCCGAGCGAATGGCCGGCAGGGTGAGGCTGACCCGGGTCGGCGGCGGCTTCGGAGCGCCGTGCACGCCCACCACCGTCCGCTCCGTCTCCCGCACCGCGGGCATCTCCGGGAAGAGAGAGGCCACGTGGGTGTCCGGGCCGACGCCCAGCATCAGCACGTCGAAGGTGGGCGCCGCACTGTGGTTCTCCGGGCCCGCGGCGCGGGCCAGCTCCGCCGCGTACGCCTCGGCCGCCGCTTCCACGTCGGTCCCGTACGGGCCGTCCGACGCCGGCATGGGGTGCACGCGCTTCGGGTCCAGCGGGACGGCGTCGAGCAGCGCCTCGCGCGCCTGGGTGTGGTTGCGCTCCGGGTCGCCCTCCGGCAGGAAGCGCTCATCGCCCCACCACAGGTCCAGCCGCCCCCAGTCGATCGCGTCCCGGGCCGGCGCGGCGGCGAGCGCGGCGAGCAGCCCGTTGCCGTTGCGGCCGCCGGTGAGTACCACCGAGGCGGAGCCCCGCGAGGCCTGGGCGTCCACGATCTTCGTGATCAGCCGGGCCGCCGCGGCCTGGGCCATCAGCTCCTTGTCGCGGTGCACCACCAGCTGCGGAGTGCTCACTTCGCTGCCGCCTTCCTCGCCGGGCCCTTCCGGGCGGCCTTCTGGGCGGGTGCCTTCGCGGCGGTCTCCACGGGTGCCTCCGCCGCCGGCCCGCCCTCGGCGGCGAGCTCCTGTGCCCCGGATTCCCCGGCCGGTTCCGGTTCGGCCGCGGTGGTCAGCCGGTGCACGCCGTACCGCAGCGCCGACGCGTAGGTGTCGTCCGGGTCGAGCCGGCGCAGCTCCTCCGCGATCAGCTCGGAGGTGTCGCGGCGCTTCAGCGCCACCGCGCGGTCCGGCTGCCCCTCGATGGAGAGCGTGGCCAGCGAGCCGTCCGCCCGGCCCAGGGTGATCGGGCCGCAGCTCGTGTCCATCCGGACGGCCGTGAGGCCGGGGCCCGAGGACAGGGACCGCCTGACGGGGACGTCGAGCCGGTCCGCGAGCCACATCGCGAGCAGCTCACAGCTCGGGTTGAACTCCTCGCCCTCCACCTCGACGCCGTTGACCTCGCAGGTGACCTGGTCGAGGGCGGCGGCCAGCATCGAGCGCCAGGGCGTGATGCGAGTCCAGGACAGGTCGGTGTCGCCGGGCGTGTAGGCCTCGGCCCGGGCGTTCAGCTCCCGCACCGGCGCCTCGGCGGTGTACGAGTCGGTGACCCGGCGCTGCGCGAGCGCGCCGAGCGGGTCTTCGGCCGGGTCGAGCGGGGCGTTCACCGGCCACCACACGACCACGGGCGCGTCCGGCAGCAGCAGCGGAAGCACCACCGAGTCGGCGTGGTTGACCACCTCGCCGTACAGCCGCAGCACGACCGTCTCGCCGGTGCCCGCGTCCGCGCCGAGCCGCACCTCGGCGTCCAGGCGCGAGGATGTGCGCTCGCGCGGGGAACGCGAGACGCGCTTGATGACCACGAGGGTGCGCGAGGGGTGCTCGCGGGACGCGTCGTTGGCGGCCCTCAGGGCGTCGTAGGCGTTCTCCTCGTCGGTGACGATGACCAGTGTGAGCACCATGCCGACGGCGGGGGTGCCGATGGCGCGGCGGCCCTGCACCAGCGCCTTGTTGATCTTGCTGGCCGTGGTGTCCGTGAGATCTGTCTTCATGGGCGGCGCCAGCTCCGTCCGTCTCGTCGCAGCATCTCGTCGGCCTCGACGGGCCCCCAGGTGCCGGCCGGGTACTGTGCGGGCTTGCCGTGCTTGTCCCAGTACTCCTCGATCGGGTCGAGGATCTTCCAGGACAGCTCGACCTCCTCGGTGCGCGGGAAGAGGTTCGAGTCGCCGAGCAGTACATCCAGGATCAGCCGTTCGTACGCCTCCGGGCTGGACTCCGTGAACGACTCGCCGTAGGCGAAGTCCATGGAGACGTCCCGGATCTCCATCGACGTACCCGGCACCTTGGAACCGAAGCGCACGGTGACGCCCTCGTCGGGCTGGACGCGGATGACGATCGCGTTCTGCCCGAGTTCCTCGGTGGCGGTGGTGTCGAACGGGGAGTGCGGGGCGCGCTGGAAGACGACCGCGATCTCGGTGACCCGGCGTCCCAGCCGCTTGCCGGTGCGCAGATAGAAGGGGACGCCCGCCCAGCGGCGGTTGTC
>NZ_JAKEEB010000009.1 GCF_021462825.1 Streptomyces glomeratus
TACGTCCGGCTGGGGCACCCGCCGCAGCAGGCGCGGGCAGGGGCCACGCTCCTCGTGTCCGGCCTGCGCGGTCTGTGCCAGGACCGCTTGGTGACCCATGACGCCGCCCGCACCGACGAGGCCGCTCACCGACTCATCAGGGACGCAGTCACGACGGCCGACTGAGCCTGCGCCCCCAACCACTTCGGGGTCCCGGTATCACCCGCACTCGCGAAGCAGGCTGGTAGTCCGTTCCTGCGGGTTAGTCCATGGATGACACCCCGCTTGGTGGCGTAGCCGACCAAGATCAGGGCGTACGACCTGCAGACCACCGCCCTTGCTGACTTGAGTCAAGGGAATTCGACAAGCCCCAGCCACCCCCACCACCTCTGCAACCCTCTCCGGCCTCCTGGCCGGCTCGGTCATCCTGTCCGCAGGGGCCGGCGCCCACGCTGCCAGCAGCCAAATGCAGGCGAGTGATCTGTACGTGGTTAGCGTGGACGGCGTCTGTCCATGCCGGCAGGCTGTTTCCGCCGAGGTCGCAGACCATGCGCGCGAAGGCATGCACGTGGCTGCGGGCGGCTGTGAACTCCGGGCATCGGCTGAGTACTTCACCCAGCTGGCGTTCTTCGTCGTCGCGCAGGTGCTGCGGGGTCCACATGATCCAGTTGGTGACCTGTTGCGGTTTGAGTACCGGGGCCGGCGACCGGATCGAGCCGAGGCCGGTGCGAAGCGGACGGAGGTAGCGTCGTACCGCTTGTGGGGTTCGTCCCGGGTAGCCCTGGGTCTGGATCTCGCGGAAGAGGCGGGAGGTGATCGTGGCAGACACCCCGCTCCAGTCCCGGAACCCGTACGGCGTCCACCGGACGCGAGTCGAGTGGATCGACACCGATGCGGGGGGGCATCTACCACAACAGCGCGGTTGTCCGATTCGTGGAGGCGGCAGAGGCTTCTCTCATGGACGAGGTGGGTCTTCACGACTACTTCCCGGTCGCACCGCGCGTCCACTACGAGGTCGACTTCGAGTCACCGCTCTTCTTCGGCCAGGACGTGTGCACGGTCGTGGAGCTGGCACGGATCGGCACCGCTTCGATGACCTTCGTCTTCGAGGTGTGGGGCGAGGAGTTCCGGGGACTGCCGCGGCGCCGGGCCGCGCGCCGCCGGTATGTGACCGCGCACAGCGACCGTAACCACCACAGTGGCGCCAGGAGCGCGCCCTGGCCCGAAGAGTGGGTCGCCGCGCTGCGCGGACCGATGCGATCGCGGGAGGTGCCCTCGCCGTGCTGACCGGCACGAGCGCCAGGAAGCGGCCCCCGGGCCACACCGAGCCTCGACACGCACCTTGGAGGAACCATGAGCGCCACGCCTGAGAACGTCCCCACCGTCACGGTCGAGCGGGACGGACACGTGCTGCTGATCGGCCTGAACCGCCCGGCCAAGCGCAACGCCTTCACCCGGCAGATGATCAGCGAGCTGTCGATCGCCTACGGACTGCTGGAATCGGACGACGACCTGTGGTGCGGAGTGCTGTTCAGCCACGGCGACCACTTCACGGGCGGCCTGGACATGCAGGACGTCGGCGGCGACCTCGCCTCGGGAGGCTTCGAGATCCCGACCGGCGGCCGCGACCCCTGGCGGCGCGACGGAACGTGGTCCAAGCCCCTCGTGGCGGCCGCGCAGGGCTGGGTGATGACCGCGGGCATCGAACTGCTCCTGGCCGCCGACATCCGCGTCGCGGCCCGGGACTCCCGCTTCAGCCAGCTCGAGGTCCGCCGCGGGATCTACCCCTTCGGCGGAGCCACCTTCCGGTTCCCCCGCGAAGCCGGATGGGGCAACGCCATGCGCTGGATCCTGACCGGCGAGGAGTTCGACGCCGCCGAGGCCCACCGCATCGGTCTGATCCAGGAAGTCCTGCCCGACGGGACCGCGGCGACCGAGCGGGCCAAGGAGATCGCACGTGTCATCAGTGAACGCTCGGCACCGCTCGGCGTCCGCGCCGCCCTCGCCTCGGCCCACCAGGCCCGCGAGCAAGGGGACGCCGCGGCCATCGCCCAGTTCAAGCCCGACCTCGCCCGGCTCATGACCTCCGCTGACGCCGCCGAAGGCGTCAAGTCCTTCGTCGAACGCCGCGACGCCGTCTTCACCGGCCGCTGACATCCTGGCTGGCCTCCGGAGCGCGCAGCTGCGCGCCGTGGAGGGCGCCTGGCGGGTGTCTTGCGCGGGTCAGGCGCCCTCTTCCGGGCCTAGAAGAAGCCCAGCTTCTTCGGCGAGTACGACACCAGAAGATTCTTCGTCTGCTGGTAGTGCTCCAGCATCATCTTGTGGGTCTCGCGGCCGATGCCCGAGCCCTTGTAGCCGCCGAACGCGGCGTGGGCCGGGTACGCGTGGTAGCAGTTGGTCCAGACGCGGCCTGCCTGGATGGCGCGGCCCGCGCGGTACGCGGTGTTGACGTCACGAGTCCACACCCCGGCCCCGAGCCCGTACAGCGTGTCGTTGGCGATCTTGATGGCGTCGTCGAAGTCGTGGAACGACGTCACCGACACCACCGGCCCGAAGATCTCCTCCTGGAAGATCCGCATCCGGTTGTCGCCCTCGAAGATCGTCGGCTGGACGTAGTAGCCGCCCTTCAACTCGCCGTCGTGCTCGATGCGTTCCCCGCCCGTGAGGACCTTCGCGCCTTCCTGCTTGCCGATGTCCAGGTAGGAGAGGATCTTCTCCAACTGGTCGTTCGAGGCCTGGGCACCGATCATCGTGTCCGTGTCCAGCGGGTGCCCGGTCCTGATCAGCTCGGTGCGGGCGACGGCCGCCTCCATGAACTCGGCGTAGTGCCCTCGCTGCACCAGGGCCCGTGAGGGACACGTGCACACCTCGCCCTGGTTGAGCGCGAACATCGTGAAGCCTTCCAGCGCCTTGTCGCGGAAGTCGTCGTTCGCCGACCAGACGTCGTCGAAGAAGATGTTCGGGGACTTGCCGCCGAGTTCCAGCGTGACCGGGGTGATGTTCTCGGAGGCGTACTGCATGATGAGCCGGCCTGTCGTGGTCTCGCCCGTGAATGCCACCTTGGCGACGCGCGGACTGGAGGCCAGCGGCTTGCCCGCCTCCACGCCGAACCCGTTCACGATGTTCACCACACCCGGCGGCAGCAGGTCGGCGACCAGGCTCAGCCAGTAGTGGATGGACGCCGGGGTCTGCTCGGCCGGCTTGAGGACGACGGCGTTGCCGGCCGCCAGGGCCGGCGCGAGCTTCCATGTCGCCATGAGAATGGGGAAGTTCCAGGGAATGATCTGCGCGACCACACCGAGCGGCTCGTGGAAGTGGTACGCCACGGTGTCGTCGTCGACCTCGCCAAGCGAACCCTCCTGCGCCCGGATCGCGCCCGCGAAGTAGCGGAAGTGGTCGATGGCGAGCGGGATGTCCGCGGCCAGGGTCTCCCGGATGGGCTTGCCGTTCTCCCAGCTCTCGGCCACCGCGAGCCGCTCCAGATTGGCCTCCATCCGGTCGGCGATCTTCCGGAGGATGTCGGAGCGCTCGGTCACCGACGTACGGCCCCAGGCGGGCGCGGCGGCGTGTGCCGCGTCCAGCGCGCGCTCCACGTCCTCCGCGGTGCCCCGGGCGACCTCCGTGAACGGCTGTCCGTTCACCGGCGTCGGATTCTCGAAGTACTGGCCGCGGGCCGGCGGCACGTACTCACCGCCGATGAAGTGGTCGTAGCGGGCCTGGTAGGAGACGATCGCGCCCTCGGTGCCGGGCGCTGCGTAACGGGTCATGCGGGTCTGCCTCCCGGGAAGGCGCTGCCCGCCGTTGGGCAGCTCTCGGCGCGAGGCTAGGCGCGCGGACGTTGCGAGTACGTTGCGCCGCGCCCTCCGGACCTCCGGGAGCTGCCGCCCGGCTCCTCAGCGAGTTCCCGGCACCTCAGCGGGGTCCCGCCGGACGCGCCCATCCCGCCGGTGCCGCGAGCTCCGACTCCAGCTCGTCCAGCCGCGCCCGTACGGCCGCCGTCGGCCGCACCGTCGCGAGCGCCCGCCAGACGTCGAGGTCGTCCTCTCCCCACGGTGTGTGAGCCCAGTCCGCCAGCAGATCGGGGTCGCGGTGGGCGATGAGGGCCGTCCGCAGCCCATCGGCCAGCCTTCGCCGCAGCACCGCCACCGCCGGTGCCAGCGAACCCGGCAGCAAGGGTCCCGGGTACGCGGCCGCGGCTTCCGCGAACGCCCCCGCCGCCAACCGGCGCTCCACCACCGCGACATCGGAGTCGACCGGGGCCGTCAGCCGGTAGGGGCGTGAGGCCAGCAGACCGGGGCCGAGTATCCGGCGCAGGCGTGCCAGCTCGGCGCGCAGCGTCACCGGTGTCACCGACTCGTCCTCGTACAGCGCGCACAGCAGCCCGTCCCCGCTCAGCCCCTCGGGGTGCCGGGCCAGCAGCATCACGATCTCGCTGTGGCGGCGGCTGAGCCGGATCTGCCGGCCGCGGGTGCGCAGCCGTGCCTCATCGCGGCCCAGCGCGGTCAGCTCCAGCGTGTCCGCCGGGGCCCTGACCGGTGACAGCAGCGCCAGCTGCGACTCGGCCGCCCGCGCCACCGCCTGGACGAACCCCAGACTGTGCGGGTGCGCGAGCCCGTCCCCACCGGTGATGTCCAGCGCGCCGAGCACCCGCCCGGTCCGCGGATCGTGCACGGGCGCCGCCGCGCACGTCCACGGCTGGACGCGCCGTATGAAGTGCTCGGCCGCGAACACCTGCACCGGCCGGTCCACCGCGACGGCCGTCCCCGGTGCGTTGGTCCCCACCGCCGACTCCGCCCAGCGCGCCCCCGGTACGAAGTTCATCCGGTCGGCCCGCCGCCGTGTCGCCGGATCACCCTCGACCCAGAGCAGCCTTCCCTGCGCGTCGCACACCGCCAGCAGATGCTCGCCGTCCGCCGCGAACGGGCCCACCAACTCGCGGATCAGCGGCATCACGCGTGCCAACGGGTGCTCCGCCCGGTAGGAGCCGAGGTCACCGTCGGACAGCTCCACGCGAGCGGTGCCGTCCGGCCCCACGCCCGCCCGAGCCGAGCGCCGCCACGAGTCAGCCACCACCGGACGTACCTTCCGCGCGACCGTCCCCGCCGCCGTGAACGACTCATGGGCGCGGCGCAGCTCCCGCACCCGCTCGACGGGATCGGCCCCCGGCTCCAGGGCCACCCACGGATCGGTCAAGGCGGCCTCCCGGGACGGCGATGTGGTCGGGGACATCGTCACTCCCGGCGGGGACGCCGACAACCGTCCGGACAGCGATCCACGCGAACGAGACGGAAGAAACCACCGCGGACCCCGACTCAGGCTGTCAGGCGAGGTTCACAAGTCTCATGTAGCGAGCCCAGTCCCAGTTCGGCCCTGGATCGGTGTGGTCCGTCCCGGGGACCTCGTAGTGCCCGATGATGTGCGCTCTGTCCCTGGGGATGCCGTACCGCGTGCAGATGGCCGCCGTGAGCCTGGCCGACTCCTCGTACAGGGCGTCCGTGAAGTACCCGGGCCGTTCCACCCACCCTTCGTGCTCGATGCCGATGCTGCGTGTGTTGTAGTCCCAGTTGCCGGCGTGCCAGGCGATGTCGTGCTCGCGGACGCACTGGGCGATGTGCCCGTCCGCCGACCGGACGACGTAGTGCGCGGACACTTTCTTCCGCGGGTTCTGGAAGATGCCGAGCGTGCTGGTGTAGGTCGCCTGCGTCACATGGAGGACGACACGGTCCAGCGGCTGGCTCGCGGGCCGGTCCGCGGGTGTGTAGTTGGCGGAGTCCGCCGAGAGCCAGTCGGCGGGGGCGTGGTCGACGGTCCGGGGACGGGCGCGCGCCGGAGCCGACGGGAGCAGCACATAGGGGACCGCGGCGAGGGCCGCACCCTTCAGCAACCGTCGTCTGCTCGTCAAGGAGCCGGCTTGCTGCGACTCGACTCGTTTCATGAGGAGAGCGCCTTCCGTACCCGAAGTTCCGAAATGTATCGATCTCGTGTCTCGTGTACTCAACGCCCCGGCGCGGCCGTCGTTTCGCGTGTCCGGGTGTGGATCTCGTGTCGCCTCGCGTGTGCGCCCGGTGATTGCCCGATCGGCGCGGCTCCCGCATGTGCGGTCGCCGTCGTAAACGTGACCCGTCTCGCCCGTCATGTGAACCCCCCCGATTCGACTCGCACGCAACCGCCGCCCGGCGGCTGCGTCTTGCGTGCATCACGTTACGGTGCCCGGCGGTCGCTCCGGGGGAGCCCGGTGTCTTCGGTGGACAACGTGGGAACTGTGGAAAACTCCGCCACCCGTTGGAGGGAGGGCGCCCCGATTCATCGAGGTCCGGTCATCGAGGTCCGGGCGGCGGCTCGGGGCCCCTCAGTTCCGCCCGGCCACCGCCGCCGGATCGTCGAGCACCGCTCGCACCACCGAGTGCGCGGCGCCCAGCAGCGGCCCTTCCGGACCCAGCCGTGAGACGGTCACGGCACACGCCGGTCCGGCCGTTCGGCGCGCCAACTCCCGTTCCAGGGAGGGCCGGAGCCACGGGGCGAGCGCGGCCAGCGCTCCGCCGAGCACCACGGCCTGCGGGTCCAGCAGGTTCACCGCACCGGTCAGCGCGATGCCGAGTGCGGTCCCGGCGCCGCGCAGGGCAAGGCGTACGTCCTGGTCGCCCTGCGCGGCGAGTTCGGCCAGCAGCGCCACGCGGTCCTCGCCGGGTGACAGCCCGGCCGCACGCAGCACCGCCTCCTCGCCGGCGTACTGCTCCAGACAGCCGCGCCCGCCGCACGCGCACTGCGGTCCCTCCGGGCGCACGGGCACATGGCCCAGCTCGCCCGCGAAACCGCGGGTGCCGCGCAGCAGCCGCCCGTCCACCACGACGGCGCCACCGATGCCGATCTCCGCCGAGACATGCAGGAAGTCGCGTGGTGTGTCGTCGCCGAGCCAGAGCTCCGCCAGAGAGCCGAAGTTGGCCTCGTTGTCCACGGTCAGCGGCAGTTCCGGCGGCAGGAGCGGGCCCAGGTCGACGTCGTGCCAGTCGAGGTTGGGGGCCCGGACCACGGTCCGGGCGTCGCGCGCCACCAGACCCGGCACCGCGACCGCCAGCCCCGCGGGCCACAGTCCTTCCCGCTCCGCCTCGGCGACGACCTGCCGCACCAGGCCGGTCAGTTCGACGAGCACCGGCTGCGGGGAGCGGCCCCGGTTCGTGCCGTGCCGCACCGCCCGCGCCCGTACGATCCCCCGCAGATCCACCGCGCACACCGCCAGGTGGTCCACCCCGATCTCCGCGCCGATCCCCGCCGGGCCGTGTCCGCTGACGGCCAGGGCGGAACCCGGGCGTCCCACCCGGCCGGGACGTTCCGGCCCCAGCTCCTCGAGCAGCCCCGACCTGATCAGCTCGTCGACCAGGGTGGAGACCGCCGCCCGGGTCAGCCCGATCCGTGAGGCGACCGCGGCGCGCGACAGGGGCCCCTCGGCGCTCACGGTGTGCATGACCCGCGCCAGATTGCGGCGGCGCATGCCCTGCTGGGTGTCGGGCAGCCGGCGGCCGGGGCCGGACGGATGGGTCTCGTGCAGTGGTGCGGTCATGCCTCCCTCGGATCCCGCCGGTGCCGTTCCGGTTCCCGCTCCAGCAGCGGCGCCGCGTCGGAGAGTACCCCGGCGATCCTGGTCAGGGTCGCCTCGTCCCGCTCCACGGCCTCCAACACCGGGCCACGGGCGGTGTCCCAGCGCCGGGCGACGGCGGCGGGGTCCTCACCGGTCAGCAGTCCGGCGGCCTGCGCGGCGGCGCCCAAGGCGACGAGTTCCCTGGCCTGGGGCACCTGCACGGGACGCCCCGAGAGGCGTCGTACGGTCTCCTGCCACGCCGCTCCCCGCGCGCCGCCACCGATGAGCAGCAGCGGAGCCATGCCGTCCACATCCGTGTCGAGCACCAGGTCGAGAGCGCCGAGCAGGGAGTGCACGGCGCCGTCGTAGGCGGCCTGGAGCAGCTGCTCCGCGGTCGTGTCGTGGCGCAGGCCGTGCAGCAGGCCCGACGCATGCGGGAGGGCGGGGGTGCGCTCGCCGTCGAGGTAGGGGAGCAGTGTCACTCCCATAGCCGGCTCGACGGCCTCACGGTCCAGGCCCAGCAGGGTGGCGATCCGGTCGACGGCGAGTGTGCAGTTCAGGGTGCAGGCCAACGGCAGCCAGTCGCGGTGTGCGTCCGCGAAGCCCGCCACGGTCCCGGTCGGGTCGGCGGGGCGTCGTTTCGAGAGGGCGTACACCGTGCCCGAGGTGCCGAGGCTCAGTACCGCAGTCCCGGGGCGCAGCCCGAGGCCCAGCGCGGCCGCGGCGTTGTCACCGGTGCCCGGGGCGACCAGGGTGCCCTTCGAAAAGGGCAGGTCATGGGTGTCGCGCACGGTACCCGCCACTTCTCCGGGCCGGACCACGCGCGGCAGCAGGGCCGGGTCCAGGCCCACATGGGCGAGAATCTCCTCGTCGTACGCCTCGGTCGCCGATGCCCACCAGCCCGTGCCGGACGCGTCACCACGGTCCGTCGTGCCCCGCCCGGTGAGGCGTTCGGTCAGATAGTCGTGGGGCAGCCGTACGGCCGCCGTCGCGCGGACGGCCTCCGGCTCGTGCTCGGCCAGCCAGGCCCACTTCGTGACCGTGAAGGACGGGCCGGGGACGCTTCCGGTGCGTTCTGCCCAGACCTTGGGGCCGCCCAGCTCCTCGACCAGCCGGCGGGCCTGCGGAGCGGACCGTACGTCGTTCCACAGCAGGGCCGGGCGCACCGGGTCGCCGTGTGCGTCCAGGGTGACCAGACCGTGCTGCTGGCCGCCGACCGACACGGCGGCGGCCTCGTGAGCCGGTTCTCCGCACTGGTCCAGGGCCTCGCACAGGGCCTCCCACCACTGGCGGGGATCGCTTTCGCGGCCCGGCCCCGCCGAGACGGTGTGCGGTGCCTGACCGCTCGCCACCACCCGTCCGGTCGATGCGTCGACGACCAGGGCCTTGGTGGACTGGGTGGATGAGTCCACCCCGACGACGAGCGGACCCTCGGCTGCTGACATCGGGCTCTCCCTCTTCCGCGGCTCGCGGGATTTGGCCTGCCGGCGGGGCGTGCCGGGGCAGGGACGGCCCCGGGTCCGCCCCTTGTCACCGTACGCAGTCCCCGTAGGGGGACACACCGTCTCTTCCCAGAGACGCCTCCGCATACTAATTTGTTAATCGCCATGACGAAATAGTCCCAGCGAGCAAGGAGCCGCGGCATGAGCCACCAGCCCACCCCCGAGGACAGGTTCACCTTCGGCCTGTGGACCGTCGGCTGGCGGGGAAGGGACCCGTTCGGCGACGCCACCAGGCGCGCCCTGGACCCGGTCGAGACGGTGCAGCGCCTCGCCGAGCTCGGGGCCTACGGCGTGACCTTCCACGACGACGACCTGATCCCCTTCGGGTCCCCGGACAGCGAGCGCGAAGCGCACATCAAGCGATTCCGTCAGGCGCTCGACACGACCGGGATGACCGTGCCGATGGCCACCACCAACCTCTTCACCCACCCCGTCTTCAAGGACGGCGCCTTCACCGCCAACGACCGCGACGTTCGCCGCTACGCGCTGCGCAAGACCATCCGCAACATCGACCTGGCGGTGGAACTCGGCGCCAGGACCTACGTCGCCTGGGGCGGCCGGGAAGGCGCGGAGTCCGGGGCTGCCAAGGATGTGCGGGTCGCACTCGACCGGATGAAGGAGGCCTTCGACCTCCTCGGTGAGTACGTCACCACCCAGGGCTACGACCTGCGCTTCGCCATCGAACCAAAGCCGAACGAGCCGCGCGGTGACATTCTGCTGCCGACGGTCGGTCATGCACTTGCCTTCATCGAGCGTCTGGAGCGCCCGGAGCTGTACGGCGTCAACCCCGAGGTGGGTCACGAGCAGATGGCCGGGCTCAACTTCCCGCACGGCATCGCTCAGGCCCTGTGGGCGGGCAAGCTCTTCCACATCGACCTCAACGGCCAGTCCGGCATCAAGTACGACCAGGACCTGCGCTTCGGAGCGGGCGATCTCCGGGCCGCTTTCTGGCTGGTCGATCTCCTGGAGAGCGCCGGTTACAGCGGGCCGCGCCACTTCGACTTCAAGCCGCCGCGGACCGAGGACCTCGATGGCGTGTGGGCGTCGGCGGCGGGGTGCATGCGCAACTACCTGATCCTGAAGGAGCGTTCGGCCGCCTTCCGTGCGGACCCCGAGGTCCGGGAGGCCCTGCGCGCGTCCCGCCTGGACCAGCTGGCGCAGCCGACCGCCGCGGACGGGCTGCAGGCGCTGCTCGCGGACCGCGGTGCCTTCGAGGAGTTCGACGTAGCGGCGGCCGCCGCGCGCGGAATGGCCTTCGAGCGCCTGGACCAGCTGGCCATGGACCATCTGCTCGGCGCCCGCGACTGATCACCGGGGCTCGTCCTCCTCTGCCGGCCCCGGCACGGAATGCCGCGGAACCGTGCGATCCGTCAGATGAGTCCGCATCAACTGCCGGGTAGGGGTCGCATCATGGCGGGTTGGGGGCGATTCTTGACGGTATGGCTATGCCGCCGATGCCACCCGGCCCGCCGGAAGACACGCCGCCCTGGGACGACGACCGAACCGGTCCGCCACCCGGAGGACATGGCTTCCCTCCCGGGGGCTACGGTCCGCCGCCCGGCGGCGGTCACGGGTCGTCGGGTGGCGGCCGGTCGTCGTGGGGTGGCGGCCGGTCGTCGTGGGGCGGCGGTGACGGGATGCCGCCGGACCCGCCGTCGGGCCGCCCGCGCCGCCCGGCCCTCTTCCTCGTGCTCTCCGTGATCGTGGCGCTGGGGATCATCGCGTTGGTCCTGATGGTGCACAGCGGCGACGGATCCCCGAAGGAGAAGCCGAGTCCCGGGAGCACGAGCCGGTCGGCCGCTCCGTCCCTGGGCATCCCGACCGCATTTCCGACCGCACTGCCCTCACGGCTGCCCTCGGGCCTGCCGACCACGCTGCCGTCGGGGTTCCCCAGCGCACTGCCCAGCGGCTTTCCGACCGCCGTCCCGAGCGGCATCGAGTCGCTTTTCGCGGACGTGGCGGCAACGCCGTGACCAAGCGCCGTCCGGGGCGGTAGTGAGCGGCGGAACCGCCGCGTACGCCACGCGCGCGTGCGCCCGATGTGCGGAGCACACGCGCGTGGCGGACGGCGACGCGCTCAGACCCCCTTCGGCAGCCGCACGTACACGACCGTCGTCTCGATGCCGCTGTCGACCAGCCGGCCCTGCGCGTCGAACGCGCCCGAACCGTCCGTCATCCCGAAGTCGTTGTCGTTGACGAGTGCGAGGGTGTGGTGATCCACGCGCGCGATGCCCTCGATCTTCCCGGGCACGCCCTCGACCTTGCCGAGATCGACGACCAGTCGCTTGTCCAGCACCGGAACGCCGGAGGCGGCCGGGTCCTCCAACTGCTCCAGGGACGGGGAGGTGGTGTCGTCGTCGTAGGGGCCACCCAGGATGTCCGCGCTCCGCGTGAGCCGGACCAGCTGGAGCCGCGCCGCCTTGTCGGTGCGCTCCTCGACGAGGAGCCTGTCACCTCCGACGGCCACCACGGAGGAGATCCTCAGCTCCGAGGTGTCGTCCTCGCTCGGGTCCACGACGTTCACCGGGTCGAACCGGTACGCGTACTCCGCGGTCACGGCCCGCTTCCTCGGGGAGAAGCGCAGCAGACGTGTGGTGCGCGAGGCGTCCCCCGCGGTGCCGTCGGGCAGGGACAGCGGGCTCTGCAGGGCCATCACCAGATCCCCGTCGGGGAGTTGGGCGAGTCCTTCGAAGCCACGGTTGCCCTTCCGGTGCAGAAGGACGGACGGCAGCGCCTCG
The DNA here is from genome assembly GCF_021462825.1 of Streptomyces glomeratus. Taxonomy (GTDB): domain Bacteria; phylum Actinomycetota; class Actinomycetes; order Streptomycetales; family Streptomycetaceae; genus Streptomyces; species Streptomyces glomeratus. The sequence goes on from NZ_JAKEEB010000009.1 coordinate 11,796, forward strand.
ACAACCGGGTAGTCGGTGCCGGTCAGGTTCAGGCCCTTGGGCACGTACCTCGTGAGGACCTCCCCACGTGCGGAGACATGGATCAGCGACGGTCCGTACTCGTCGACGAGCCAGAAGCTGCCGTCCTCGGCCCGCACCACACCCTCGGTGTCGAGGCCGTCCGGGTTGTACGCGAGCGCCTTCTGCGCGTCGTAGGAGTACGGCGCCTCGTCCCGGCCCCGCTGGTTGGGCAGCCCGGTGACGGGCTTGCCGGAGGAGGTGGTGAGGGGGATCGCAGCGAGCACCTTCACGCTGTTGCCGCAGACGCGGATCTTCACGATCGCCGGGTCGAAACCGGGCACCGGGAAGGTCCGGCGCTTCTTGCCGTCCACCTTGATCTGGCCGTTCGGACCCCGGTCCGTCACGGTCCAGAACTCGCCCTTGCGGCCTGCCGGGTAGATGTCGCTGCCGATCCCGCCGAGGTCGATGCCGTGGTCGTCCCCCACCGTGCCGGGCAGCAACGCGTTGCTGAACGCGCCCAACGGGATCTCCCCGAGCGTGGCGGTGCGCGTCACCTCCGGCTGGTCGCCGTGTGCGCTCGCGGTGCCGGTGACCGCGAGGGCGGCCAGGACTGCGAGCGGTACGCTCGCCGCGACTGAGCGGTGCACACGGCGTCGACCGGCTGCATGCGGGGACATCGGGGCCTCCTGGGGCACAAGTTCGTTGACAGCGGCCAGAGTTGGCCCCGATGCGGAACACCGCGCGACGGCCGGGTGAACGCGAGGCGTCGGCCGTCGATCGGGTCGACGCCCGGCCTGGGGAACCGCGCCCGACACCTGCGCGGGCGTGCGTCCAGTGGGCCTGTCGTGGATGATCGAGGTGGACCTGTCAGGAGCCTGCACGGGACACCCAACAGTCCCGTCACGGGGTGGGCGGCCCTGCAGAGATGAGCGGGCCCGGCGCCCTGCAGAGATGAGCGGGCCCGGCGCCCTGCAGAGATGAGCGGGCCCGGCGCCCTGCAGAGACGGGCGGGCCCGGCGGCCTGCAGAGACCGGGCGGGCCGGTCAGGGACGGGCGAGCGGGTTTCTCAGTGGTGAGTGAGGGATCCGCCTCAGGGTCGTCTCAGGGCCGTCTCAGGGTCACGGCCGGGAACCGCGCGCAGGACGCACCCGTTCTCCCAGCAGAGAGCGGCACTGACCGCGAAGGAGGCGGCACATGTCGAAGAACGCGAAGATCGCCACGGGGGGAGTGCTCGTCGGACTCCTCCTGTGGATATGGCTCCCCTGGTGGGCTGTCCTCCTGATCATCGTGGGAGTCCCCACGGCCGCGTACCTCACCCTGGACCCGTCCCAGCGGCGCAGGCTGCGCCGGGTGACACGCAAGGAACTCGGCCGCTGAGGACCAGGGGGTTTCGTTTGGGACGCCGCGGACCCGGGCTGATCCAAGCCCCCTAGCGGTCCGCCGCCTGCCCCGCCAAGGCGCAGGAGTCGACCACGTCGCCACCCGCGGGCCTGCCGACGGTACGGTCCGCGGGCGGTCGCTCGCCCCGCTCCACCCACGCGGTGAGCGCATCGAAGGCAGCGCGGTAGCAGGGCAGGATCGGCCGCAGCCGATCGGGAAAGGAGTCGTACAGCCCGTCGACGTGGGTACCGCCCTGGACGGTGTAGAAGCGGTGCAGCGGTCCTCGCCCGCTTTCCCGCACCATGCGCGCGTACACGTCCGAGTCCGTGGCCTTGGGCAGCAGCACATCCAGGTCGCCGTGCAGCGTGATCAGTGGTCTGCCGATCCGCCCGGTGAGCGCGACACGGGCCACCGCGCGCCGCACGGACGCGGGCCGCGCCGCATAGTCGTACGCCGCGTCCGAGGGGCAGGGGGCAAGGATCTGCTCCGCCGTCGACCCGGCCGACGGACCGGGACACGCGGCGTCGTACGAGGGGTCGAACTCGGCGCGGTAGATCTTCTGGGTGACACCCCAGTACGCCCTCTCGTGGTACGGCCACAGGAATTCCGACCCACGCGGGTATCCCGCGGCGTACAGATCCTCGTCCCGGGCCGAGCCAAGTATGCGGGCCACGGCCACCGGCAGTGACGTCAGGAGGCCCGGACCCTCCACCGTCCACAGCGCGCCCTCCCAGTCCACGCCGCCGTCGTAGAGCTCGGGGTGGTGTTCCAGCTGCCAGCGCGTGAGGTAGCCGCCGTTGCTGATGCCGGTCATGTACGTGCGCCGGGGAGCGCGCCCGTAGCGCTCGGCCACCACACGCTTCGCGGCGAGCGTGAGCTGGGTCGTGCGCCGGTTCCATTCGGCGACGGCATCGCCGGGCCGGGTCCCGTCGCGGTAGAAGTCCGGCCCGCTGTTGCCCTTGTCGGTCGCCGCATACGCATAGCCCTGGGCGAGCACCCGGTCGGAGATCGCCGTGTCGGTCGCGTACTGCTTGCGGGTACCGGGGGCTCCCGTCACGACGAGGCCGCCGTTCCACCGGTCGGGCAGCCGGATCACGAACTGGGCGTCGTGCCGCCAGCCGTGCGTGGTGTTGGTGGACGAGTCGTCCGGGAAGTACCCGTCGATCTGCAGTCCCGCAACGCCCGACGGATTGCGGGTCTCCCTGGCGGTCAGGCCGGCCTGGTCGGCCAGGTCCGTGTACGGAGTCCCCGCGAGCCCGGATGTCGTCAGATCGTCCAGACAGGCGCTCCGCTGGAGCGCCGCACCCGGTACCCGCACCCGCTCCTGCCGGTCGCAGCGGTCACCGCCGGCGGCCGCCGCGGGGCCGGTGAGAGCCGAGGTCAGCAGAGCGGCGGCGCAGAGAGCGATGCTTCGGGACAGGCGCACGGAAGCCTCCGGGATACGACGGGAGTGGAACGGCTGCCCATGCTGCGACCACAGAAGCTCTTCGGCCATGGGCGCGGGCCACATGGAGACCGACGGGCGTGTGGGGGCCGAGGACGCATCTCCCACCGTTCGCGCCAACGGGGATGTCCCGTCCGCCGCGCTGCGCTCTGTCCGTCGCGCTGCGCTTTGTCGACAGTGCTACGCGCGACCACCGTGTGGTGCCCGGTCCTCTGCCCCAGACCCGGCCACGGCGCCCGGTGCTCTGCGCCAGGCCACGGCGTTGCGCCGGCCCACGGCGTCCTCCGCCCCGTCTCCGGTTCCGCCCCTCAGGCCGGGCGGACCGCCAACTTGTCCAGCGCCTCGAGCAGTCCGGGCAACTTCGCGCCGCGGCCCACGGGGACCACCTCGCCGGGCTTCCCGTCGAGCAGCAAGAAGGCGATGTCGTCGGTTCTGGCCACCATGGACCAGCCGGGCCCGTCCGCGCGCAGGGTGCGGGCGTCGCCCGGTGCGAAGGAGGAGCGGACACGGCCCAGCGGCGGGGGAGTGTCCACGTAGGCATGTGCCTCCGCGAGGGCGCGGCGGATATCGGCGCCGGCCTTCTTGCCACCGCTGTCGTCGGCGTTCTCCGCCTCTTCCCCGTCCGGTACCGCAGGCTCTGCGGATGCGAAGAAGTCGTCGCCGAGCTGCTCGCGCCACACCGACCACTGGAGCGCGACCGCGTCGGCCCCCAGGCGCCGTTGCGCCGGACCCCAGGTTTGGGTGTCCGGCGGGGAGAGCGGCTCGCGGTCGGTGAGCCCGGGAGCTGGGTCGTGCGGCGCCGGCAGACCCGGGGCCGCGACGGCCACCGCCAGGGGCCACCCCGGCAGTGCGGCGACGACCGTGCGCTCGTCCGGCGACAGCTCGTACTCCATGCCGCAGTCCCAGGAGGCGATAGCCACGGCCACCAGCGACACGTCGTCGATGACCACGGTCCAGCGCGCACCGTCGCCGTCCTGGCCGAGCACGAGGCCGTACCCGTCGGCCACGGGCGGCAGGTCGAGCGCCGCACAGGCCGCCGGATAGTCGTCGCCGAGCACGCTCGGGAACTGCGCGGGTGTCAGCAGAGCCGCCGTCAGCACATACAGCGCGTCGTCCTCGGCGGCGACGGCGTCCTCGTCCGTCCCGGCCATGCCGTCCTCCTGTGGGTTCGTTCGTCGGCGCACCCTAATGCGCCCGCCAGCCGGTTGTCACGAGTGCGAATCACACGAGGAACCGCAGTTCTCCGGCTGGAACGGGGCGAAACGGTCGAGTGCGACCCGACTCGGGCGGTGGACGGGCCGAGCGGCGTGCGCGCGGCCGCCGATGGCGCCTCGTCGCGCTCCCGTGCCGCCGCGGTCTTCTTGTTCGCATGCCGCCCGCGCTCTTCCACGTAGAGTTGGAACGCGGTGGCGGAAGGGGGACGGACGGTGAAGCGCTTCGAGCGGCTCGAACGGATCCGGCGCCTGGATCCCGAGAAGGACGCGCCGGAGATCTATCGGCTCAGCGCCGCCTACGAGTTCCCCTGGGACTACACGCGCGCCCTCGAGCTGGCCCTCTACCGCACGTACGCCGTCCCCTCCATCGGCCGGCTGCTCGCCGAGACCGCGGAGCTGACAGATCGTACGCAGAAGAGATACGACGACACCTCGCTGCTCCTCGACACCGTCGTCGAGTACGGCTTCGACAGCGAGGAGGGCCGGACCGCCATCCGCCGCATCAACCAGATGCACCGAAGCTACGACATCAGCGACGACGACATGCGGTATGTGCTCTGCACCTTCGTGGTGATGCCCAAACGGTGGATCGACGCCTACGGATGGCGCAGACTGTCCCGTCACGAGGCCGTCGCTTCCGCCGTTCACTACCGCACCCTGGGCCGGCACATGGGCATCAAGGACATTCCGGAGACGTTCGAGGAGTTCGAAACCTGCCTCGATGCCTACGAGGCGGCCCACTTCGCCTGGGACCCGGCGGCCCGGCAGGTGTCCGACGCCACTTTGGACCTGATGGCCTCCTGGTATCCGAGCCCGCTCGCACCCCTGCTCCGCCGTACGACGCTCGCCCTGCTGGGCGACTCACTCCTCGGTGCCTTCCGGTACGAGCCGCCGAGTGCGGTCACGCGTGCGCTGGTGCGCCGTGCGGTCCGCGCCCGCGGCCGTATCGTCCGTCTGATGCCGCCGCGCCGCGCTCCGCACTTCGCGAGGCAGAACTGGGAAATCAAGGGCTACCCCAACGGCTATCGCATCGCCGATCTCGGCACCCGTCCCGTCCCCGGTGTGAGAGGCTGCCCGGTCCGCAGGGAACAGGATTCGGCGGCCACCCCCGCCGAGTGATCCGGGTGCAGTCCGTCGCCTCCCGGTTGGGCTGAGCGGTGACCTCGACGGTGGGTCGGGGTCCACAAGCAGGCGATACCGCTTCGTGAACCGTGCCCAGTTCAGCCCTTCCGCTCGGCCAGGGCGAGGAAGCGGGCGTCCTCGTCGACGTACGACGTCATACGCCAGCCGGAATCCGCCAGCAGAGGGCGCAGGTTGGACTCGGCGCGCAGATCGCCGGCAGTGATCTGCCGGCCCTGGCGGGCCGCGAGGGCCGCCCGGCCGATCGGATGGAAGAGCGCCAGCCGGCCGCCGGGCCGCACCACGCGAGCCAACTCCCGCAGGTTCCCGAGCGGGTCGGGAAGATGGGCGATGAGACCCGCCGCGAACACCGCGTCGAGGGACTCCGTGCGCAAGGGCAGCGCGGCCACGTCGGCGAGCAGCAGCCGTCCGTCGCGGTCCCGTCCGGACCGTGCGGCGGCCTCCAGCATCGCCGGAGTGAGATCCGCGCCGAGGACCACTCCCGACGGACCGACGGCCGCGCGCAGCGGCGGCAGAGCCCGGCCCGTGCCGCACCCGGCGTCGAGCACGCGGTCACCCTCGTGCAGCCCGAGAGCTGTCACCGCTGCAGCGTAGGCCGGGCCGTCGTCGGGGAACCGAGTGTCCCAGTCGGCTGCCCGCGCGGCGAAGAACTCCTGGACGTGTGTGTGGTCGTCGCTCATGTTCCGCATGATTCCTCACCTCCGTGAGGGACACCCCTGCGCGCATGTACGAACGTGAGGCGATCGCTCCAGGGCCTGTCCAGGTCAGATTCCAACACTTTTCGAAATGCGCACCCTTTGTGCCCCCTCGCCGGGGCTAGCGTCCTGCGGCCATGGGACACCTGGACCATGCCACATTCGGCTGGCTGACCCCCGTGCTGTCGTACGTGATGGCGTGCATGGGCGCCGCCCTCGGGCTGCGCTGCACCGTCCGAGCGCTCGGCGCCACCGGCAGGTCGCGTCGCAACTGGCTCCTCACCGCGGCCTCCGCGATCGGCACCGGCATCTGGACCATGCACTTCGTGGCCATGCTCGGTTTCGGCGTCACCGGTACCGAGATCCGCTACGACGTGCCGCTGACCATCCTCAGTCTGCTCGTCGCCGTGATCGTCGTCGGGGTGGGCGTTTTCGCCGTCGGCTACAGCCGGGACCGGACCCGGGCGCTGCTCCTCGGCGGCCTGACCACCGGCCTCGGCGTGGCGAGCATGCACTACCTGGGCATGGCGGCGCTGCGGCTGCACGGGGCGGTGCGCTACGACCCGGTGCTGGTCGCGGCCTCCGTCCTGATCGCGGTGGTCGCGGCGACGGCGGCCCTGTGGGCGGGCCTCAACATCAAGTCACCCGTCGCCGTCACCGTCGCCTCGCTCGTCATGGGGGCGGCGGTCAGCAGCATGCACTACACCGGGATGTTCGCGGTGAGCGTACATGTCGACCCGTCCAGGCAGGCCCTGCCGGGGGCCGCGGCGATGCAGTTCATCTTCCCCCTCGCCGTCGGTCTCGGTTCCTATCTCTTCCTGACCTCGGCGTTCGTCGCACTGTCGCCGACCGCGGGCGAGCGCGAGGCCTCCGCCTCGGCCCAGCGACCGGTCGAGCGCGTCGCCCGCTGACACCGGGCCCCGCAACGGCACGTCCCGACCCACTACGAGCGAGGAGGCCATGCGTACACCCCGTAGGACCCCCGCGGCCGCCGCCGAGGCGCCGGCCCAGCCCCCCGTCCGGGGCCGGCGCGCACATGCCGGCCCGCCGGCCGACGAGCGCGTCGAGACCGCTGAGACCGGTGGCGCCGAGCCGTCCGTCACCCCCGTACGTCCAGGGGGTTGGCGCATACGTCCCCGCACCGTCCGGGCGAAGATCGTCTGCCTGCTGATGGTGCCCGTGATCTCCTTGCTCGCCCTCTGGGCGTACGCCACCGTCAGTACCGCCCAGGACGTCGCCCGGCTGCGCCGGCTGCAACAGGTGGACTCCACCGTGCGCGCCCCGCTCGCCGACGCCGTCACCGCCCTGCAGAGCGAACGCGCGGCCGCGGTGCGCTACGCCACCAACCCCGCGGCCGAACAGCAGGGCGACCTCAAGGATCTGGCAGCGCGGACCGACGAGGCGGCGGCCAGGCTGCGGCTCGGCCGCCACAACACCGTCGCGGACGGCGCCGACCTCCCCTCCGGGGTGCCCGTCCGCCTCGAGGCCTTTCTCACCGGAGTCGAACGCCTGCGCTCCCTGCGCAGCGACGTGCTCGCCCACCGGAGCGGCTGGGACGAGACGTACGGGCAGTACACCGGCACCATCGCCACGGCCTTCTCGGTGAGCGGCGCCCTCACCGGTGTCCAGGACGCCGGTCTCGGATCCGACGCGCGCGTACTGCTCGAGTTCTCCCGTGCGGGAGAGTCGCTCGCCCAGGAGGACGCGGTGCTCTCCAGCGCCCGTCTCGCGGGGACCCTGGACGGCGAGCGTCTGCGGCTGTTGACCGGAGCCGTCGACACGCGCCGCACGCTGACCGCCTCAGCGGTCGCCGACCTGAGCGGCGGCGAAAGCGCCGCCTGGGACCGGCTCGCGAAGGGCGGCGCGTATGCCGAGGTCGGCGCCGCCGAGGACAGGATCCTGACCGTCCGGCCGGGCAGGGCGGCCGTCGACGCGGCTCCCGAAGGCGTCTGGAACCCCGCTCACGCGCGTGTGCAGGACGGCATGCGGACCATCGAGGCCGACGCGGGGCGAGGCGTGGTACGGAGGGCCGACTTGTTCACCCGCGGGCTGCTCAGCCCGGCCGGTGCCGCTGTCCTCCTGGGGCTCGTCGCCGTCGTGGCGTCGCTCGTCATCTCCGTGCGCATCGGGCGCGGACTCGTCGTCGAACTGGTCAGCCTGCGCAACAGCGCACTGGAGATCGCCCGGCACAAACTCCCGCAGGCCATGCGGAAGCTGCGCACAGGCGAGGAGATCGACGTTGACGCCGAGGCGCCGCCCGGGCCGCCCGCCGAGGACGAGACCGGACAGGTCGCCGAGGCCCTGGGCACCGTGCACCGTGCCGCCCTGCGCGCCGCCGCCGAACGTGCGGAACTCGCCAGCGGCATCTCCGGGGTCTTCGTCAACCTCGCCCGGCGCAGCCAGGTGCTGGTGCACCGCCAGCTCAGTCTGCTCGACAGCATGGAGCGCCGCTCCGAGGACCCGAACGAGTTGAGCGACCTGTTCCGTCTCGACCACCTGACCACGCGCATGCGCCGTCACGCCGAGAGTCTCATCATCCTCTCCGGAGCCGCACCGGGCCGGGCTTGGCGCATGCCCGTCTCACTGACCAACGTCGTCCGTGCGGCCGTCTCAGAAGTCGAGGACTACGCGCGCGTGGAGGTACGGCAACTCCCCGAGGCTTCGGTGATCGGCACGGCGGTCGCCGACATCACCCACCTCCTCGCCGAGATCATCGAGAACGCCGCCCAGTTCTCGCCGCCCCACACGCGTGTGCGCGTCAGTGGAGAGCCCGTCGGTACCGGATACGCCATCGAGGTCGAGGACCGGGGACTCGGCATGGGCCAGGAAACGCTAGCCGAGGCCAACCGGCGCATCGAGCAGTCCGAGGCCCTGGATCTGTTCGACAGCGACCGGCTGGGCCTCTTCGTCGTCAGCAGGCTCGCCTCACGGCACGGCATCAAGGTGCATCTGCGCCCCTCGCCCTACGGCGGCACGACCGCCGTCGTCCTCCTGCCGACCACCCTGCTGCACAACGGTGCGACCGCACCCTCCCCGCCTGTCGCCACTGCCGAACGGCACGAGGAACGCGAGTACGCGCGCGTGGCGACGAACGCGGTGCGCAAGGAGCCCGTCGAACAGGCCGCGGAGCGGCCCGCGCTGGCCCAGGCGGGGAGGGAGGCGCCTGCCGGCACCCCGCCCGGAGCCCCGCCGCCCGGGGTCGCCACCCTGCGGTTGCACCGGGCCGCGGACGACTCCGATACCTCCGAGGACCTACCGCGCCGGGTACGTCAGGCGAGCCTCGCCCCTCAATTGCGCGGACAGCGCCCCCAGGAGCAGATCCCGGGTGCGCCCGGAGCACGGCGCGACGACGAGCGCACCCCCGAACTGGTACGGGACCGCCTGGCGGCCTACCGCGACGGATGGGCCCGTGGCGGGGGCCGCGCCCCCGGTCGCACGACAGGCCCCCTCGGTGACAGCAGTGAAGGAGACCCCGCATGATCCAGGACCCGAGCATGAGGGCCGACCAGCGGTCGAGCGAACTCGACTGGCTGCTTGACGACATGGTGCTGCGCGTGGCGGAGGTGCGGCACGCCGTGGTGCTCTCGAACGACGGCCTGTCGGTCGGCGCGTCCACCGGTCTCAGCCGCGAGGACGCGGAGCATCTGGCCGCCGTGGCGTCGGGGTTCCACAGCCTCGCCAAGGGCGTGGGACGCCACTTCAATGTGGGCGGAGTACGTCAGACCCTGGTGGAGATGGACGAGGGCTTCCTCTTCGTGGCTGCCGCGGGCGACGGCTCCTGCCTCGCCGTTCTCACCGCCGTCACGGCGGACATCGGCCTGGTGGCCTACGAAATGGCCCGGTTGGTCAAACGAGTCGGCGAACACCTCTACACACCGCCCCGGGTGGCCGCGCATCCGCCGGCCGCCGGATGAGAACCGAAGGCGGTCGGGGATGACCGAGGACAGGACAGACGTCGAGCAGCGGCCGGGCAGCCAGTGGTACGACCACGAGGCAGGGCCGCTCGTCCGCCCCTACGCGATGACGGGCGGCCGCACCAGGCCCGGGCCCGCAGGCGTGCGCTTCGACCTCATCGCCCTCGTCTCGCTGGAGGCAGGCGCGCCCGATGTCGACGATCCCACCTCGCTGGGCCCCGAGCACCGCGCCCTGCTGGACCTGTGCCGCATCGAGACGCAGTCCGTCGCAGAACTCGCCGCGGGCACGGACCTGCCCGTCGGCGTCGTCAGGGTCCTCGTTGGGGATCTGCTGGAACTGGGGCACGTCCGGGTCAGCCGCCCCGTACCGCCGGCCCAACTGCCCGACGAACGGATTCTGCGCGAGGTCATCGCGGGGCTGAGGGCGCTGTGAAGCGATGAACCGTAACCACAAGGGTCGGGGTGCGCGCCGAGTTGAGCATCCGTTCGAGCACCGAATGGGCGAGAACCGGTCAGATCGGTCAATTAGCGGTCCAACCCCTCGAAGGCCAAGCGTACTTGTCATGATGCTGAACCCGCACAGATGTACTGACGTCGACGGTTGTCGGCACTCCCGAGAGAAGTGATCGATGGTCTCCGAGTTTTCCGACGCCCCCGAGGCCGAGACGGCCGCCCTGGCGTTGAAGATCCTGGTCGCCGGCGGATTCGGCGCGGGCAAGACGACCCTTGTGGGCGCGGTCAGTGAGATCAGGCCCCTGCGGACCGAGGAGTTGCTGAGCGAAGCCGGCCAGTGCGTGGACGACACCGACGGTGTGGACCAGAAGGTCACGACGACGGTCGCCATGGACTTCGGACGCATCACCATCCGGTCCGGGCTCTCGCTCTACCTCTTCGGCACTCCTGGCCAGGACCGCTTCTGGTTCCTGTGGGACGAACTCTCCCAGGGTGCCCTCGGCGCCGTCGTGCTCGCGGACACCCGGCGGCTCGAGGACTGCTTCCCAGCGGTCGACTACTTCGAGCACCGGCGCATCCCGTTCGTGGTTGCCGTCAACTGCTTCGCCGGAGCCCGCGCCTATGGCGCTCACGACGTGTCGCGCGCCCTCGACCTCGACCGGGGCACGCCCGTGGTGCTCTGCGACGCGCGGGACCGCGACTCCGGCAAGGAGGTGCTGATCCGCCTCGTCGAGTATGCCGGGCGGATGCACACCGCCCGGCTGCTCGACTCCGTGAGCTGACCGGCTACTCGGTGACTGCCGCGTACGCCAGGACCTTCTCGATCCGCACGCGGACCAGGAGTTCTCCCGGGACGCCGTTGCGAGCGCCGAACTCCTCGGCCCGCTCCTCGCCCATGTACCGGGCGCCGAGCCGGGTCGCCCAGTACCGCACCTCGTCGAGGTCCTCCGACAAGCGGGCCGGCCCCTGCAAGACGACGAAGCCGTACGGAGGGCGGTCGTCGTCCACACAGAGGGCGACCCGCCCGTCCCTGGCCAGATTCCTGCCCTTCACCGTCTCCTTCCCGGTGTTGAAGACCAGATCGTCGCCGTCCAGCAGAAACCAGACGGGTGCCACGTGCGGACTGCCGTCGGCGCGGACCGTGGAGAGTTTCCCGGTGCGGGTGCCCTGGGAGACGAAGGCCCGCCACTGTTCGTCGGTCATCTTCTGTGCCATGCGTCCATCCTGCTTGCCGCCAGGGCGCCCGTGGTGAAGGCTGGCTGACCGGATCCTCCGGCCAGGGGGAGCGACATCACGGGGAGAGAGGACCATGGCGCAGAACACCGGGCTCGGCTGGCTCCTGGACGACCTGACCGAGCGCGTGGAGCACATACGGCATGCCCTGGTGCTGTCCAACGACGGACTGGTGACCGGCACGAGCACCGGGCTGCGGCGCGAGGACGCCGAGCATCTCGCCGCGGTGTCGTCGGGGCTGCACAGCCTGGCCAAGGGCTCGGGCCGCCATTTCGGTGCGGGCCAGGTCCGCCAGACCATGATCGAGTTCGATGACGCGATCCTGTTCGTCACCGCGGCCGGTGCCGGAAGCTGTCTGTGCGTACTCAGCGCTGCCGAGGCCGACATCGGGCAGATCGCGTACGAGATGACGCTGCTCGTGAACCAAGTCGGCGAGCACCTGGCCGTGGACGAGCGGCAGCGGGATCAGACGCCGACCGTGGATCCCTGACCCCGAGGCACACTCCGCCCCCGACGCCGGGGAGACCGACGCCTGCGAGCAGCGTCCATATGGCGCTTGACCTGTGGAAACGGGCACTCGGCGGAGTTATCCACAGGCAGTCTCCGAGATCTGGCGATCCGGCTACGGTCTTTTCCAGGCGGATACGCAGGGTGTCCGCGACGGATTCCACGGGGGAGACGGCCATGTCCGGAAACACGATCACGCCCGCCCGCGCCGAAGCTGCCGGCACCTTCACAGGGCGCACCTCCAGCACGTCCACGCTGGCGCCGAGCCGCGCGGCACGGGAACTGGATCTCAGGCGGGGCGAGTTCGACCTCGCCGTGCGGCTCGGGCGCGTACGCACCGTTCCGCACGAGGCAGGAGGGAGCCGCAGGGTCCCACGCGCGGAGATCGACCGTGTGCGTGCGGAGGAAGGGTTCCCCGAGGCGCTGCGCGGGTGGGTCGAGACGGTGGGCACCAGGGACGGCGCGGCGCTGATGGGAGTCACCCCCGGCAGGTTCACCCGGTTCGCCCGCCTGGGTCTGGTCATCCCGGTGAAGTGGTACGTGAACCGCTACCGGGCCGTGGTCTGGCTGTATCTCGCGGAGGAGGTACGGCAGTTCGCCGCAGCACGGGAGAACGCCCGGCTGCTGACGGGCCGGACACCGGAGGGGTTGCGCGGCCAGCTGGAGGCGGGAGTGGATCTGCGGCCCCGCAACTGGCGCGGACGCCACATCGGATTCGAGCTGCGCCAGGCCGGGGACCCATGGGCGAAGGCCGCCGTCGTGGCGTCCCTGCTGGATACGGTCCGGATGGCGGAGATCGTCCCTGATCCACACGAGCGGGCCCATCTGGACCGCCTGCGGCCCGCCCGGCCCGGAAACCCGGCGCCCGGATCGCCGGCGGCCCCGATCGCCGCACGGATCATGACGGCCCAGGATCCCGACGAGATCGAATGGCTCCGGGCCGAGCTGGCGCAGGCGCTGACCGAGGCCCGACGACACCGGCCCGCACCGAGGGTGGCGTCGGTGCCGCCGGGCGGAAGGCTCACCGTGCCTGTGTGCCCGCCCGCGCCCGCCGACGACGCGATCCTTCCCCGGACCGACCCGCCCGGTCAGCACTCGGCCACCCGACCGGGACCGACGCGGTCGCGAGTCATGCTCGGGTGGCTCCGGCGCAGAGAGACCTGACTGGTACGGCGGGCACCATCGCCCGGGCACCAGGGCCGCCCCCCGGCGTCACGGCTGGAGTCTGCGGAACAGTCCCTCCTGGACGACCGAGACGAGCAGACGCCCGTGACGGTCGTAGATACGGCCCCGGGCCAGACCGCGGCCCCCCACCGCGATCGGCGACTCCTGGTCGTACAGGAACCACTCGTCCGCGCGGAACGGCCGATGGAACCACATGGCATGGTCCAGCGACGCCATGTCGAAACCGCGCGGCCCCCACAGGGGTTCGATGGGGAGACGGACGGCGTCCAGGAGTGTCATGTCGCTCGCGTACGTCAGCGCGCAGGTGTGTACGAGCGGGTCGTCCCCCAGGGGGCTCACGGCGCGCATCCAAACGGCGCTGCGCGGCTCGGCACCCTTTATGTCCTCGGCGGTCCAGCGCAGCGGGTCCGCATAGCGGATGTCGAAGGGCTGGCGCCGGGCCATCCGCTCCAGCGTCTCGGGCAGCGCGCCCAGATGCTCCTTCACCTCCTGCGCCACCGTCGGCAGCGACTCCGGGTCCGGGACCTCTCGGGCCGGCGGCAACTGGTGCTCGAAACCCCCCTCTTCAGGCTTGTGGAAGGAGGCGGTCAGATTGAAGATCGTCCGGCCCTGCTGTACGGCCGTGACCCGGCGGGTCGTGAAGGACCTCCCGTCACGGATCCGTTCGACCTGGTACACGATGGGCACGCCCGGGATGCCCGGGCGCAGAAAGTACGCGTGCAGGGAGTGCACCGGCCGTTCACAGTCCGTCGTACGGCCCGCCGCGACCAATGCCTGGCCGGCCACCTGGCCGCCGAAGACCCGTTGCAGGGACTCCTGGGGGCTGCGACCGCGGAATATGTTCACCTCGATCTGCTCGAGGTCGAGCAGATCGACGAGCCTTTCGGCTGGGTTTGTCATGAGTGGGCTTCTCCTGTGCTCACAGCTGGCCGACGTCGGTCACACGGACAACGGCGCGGCCCTCCGCGTCGGAGGCCGCGAGGTCGATCTCGGCGCTGATGCCCCAGTCGTGATCGCCGCTGGGGTCGGCGAAGGCCTGGCGGACCCGCCACAGCCCGTTTGCCGGCTCCTCCTCGATCATCAGCAGCTTCGGGCCACGGGCGTCGGGGCCGGTGCCGAGTTCGTCGTACTCGTCCCAGTACTTGTCCATGGCCGCGCCCCATGCCTCGGCATCCCAGCCGGCCTCGGCGTCCATCTCGCCGAGTTCCTCGATCTGGTCGAGGGCGGCGAGCTCCACACGGCGGAACATGGCGTTACGGACCAGGACGCGGAAGGCGCGCGCGTTCGCGGTGACCGGCTTGACCTGGTCGGCCTTCTCCTGGGCCTCCTCAGCCGTCATTTCCTCCGGGTTGGCCAGCTGCTCCCACTCGTCCAGGAGGCTGGAGTCGACCTGGCGCACCATCTCGCCGAGCCAGGCGATCAGGTCCTCCAGGTCGTCCGACTTCAGGTCGTCCGGGACGGTGTGGTCGAGGGCCTTGTAGGCGCTGGCCAGGTAGCGCAGCACGATGCCCTCGGTGCGGGCGAGTTCGTAGAAGGAGACGAACTCCGTGAAGGACAGCGCCCGTTCGTACATGTCGCGGATCACCGACTTCGGCGACAGCGGATGGTCGCCGACCCACGGGTGACTCTTGCGGTACGTGTTGTACGCGTGGGAGAGCAGCTCCTCCAGTGGCTTGGGGTAGGTCACGTCCTGGAGCCGCTCCATGCGCTCCTCGTACTCGACGCCGTCCGCCTTCATCGCGGCCACGGCCTCACCACGCGCCCGGTTCTGCTGGGCGACCAGGATCTGCCGCGGGTCGTCCAGCGTGGACTCGACCACGGAGACCATGTCCAGAGCGTAGGAGGGGGACTCGGGGTCGAGAAGTTCGAATGCGGCCAGGGCGAAGGTCGACAGCGGCTGGTTGAGCGCGAAGTCCTGCTGGAGATCGACGGTGAGGCGCACGATACGGCCGGTGGCGTCCGGCTCGTCGAGCTTCTCCACGATTCCGCCGTCCAGCAGCGAGCGGTAGATCGCGATCGCGCGCCGGATGTGCCGCAGCTGCTGCTTGCGCGGCTCGTGGTTGTCCTCCAGCAGATGGCGCATCGCCTTGAAGGCGTTGCCAGGCCGGGCGATCACCGACAGCAGCATGGTGTGGGTGACCCGGAAGCGGGACGTGAGCGGTTCCGGCTCGGACTCGATGAGCTTCTCGAAGGTGTTCTCCGTCCAGCCGACGAAGCCCTCCGGGGCCTTCTTGCGCACCACCTTGCGGCGCTTCTTCGGGTCGTCGCCCGCCTTGGCGAGCGCCTTCTCGTTCTCGATGACATGCTCCGGCGCCTGGGCCACGACGAGGCCTGCCGTGTCGAAGCCCGCACGGCCGGCGCGGCCCGCGATCTGGTGGAACTCACGGGCGCGCAGGGTGCGCACGCGATTTCCGTCGTACTTGGTCAACGCAGTGAACAGCACCGTCCGGATGGGGACGTTGACGCCGACGCCCAGGGTGTCCGTGCCGCAGATGACCTTCAGCAGACCGGCCTGAGCCAGCTTCTCCACCAGGCGGCGGTACTTGGGCAGCATGCCGGCGTGATGCACACCAATGCCGTGCCGCACGTAACGCGAGAGGTTGCGACCGAACTTGGTGGTGAAGCGGAAGTTGCCGATCAGCTCGGCGATCTGGTCCTTCTCCTCCCGCGAGCACATGTTGATGCTCATCAGCGCCTGAGCCCGCTCCACCGCCTGCGCCTGGGTGAAGTGGACGATGTAGACGGGGGCCTGCCGGGTCTGGAGCAGTTCGGTGAGCGTCTCGGTGAGCGGGGTGCGCCGGTACTCGTACGACAGCGGCACCGGACGGGTCGCCGAGCGGACCACCGCCGTGGGGCGGCCGGTGCGGCGGGTGAGGTCCTTCTCGAACATCGAGACGTCGCCGAGCGTCGCCGACATCAGGATGAACTGCGCCTGGGGCAGTTCGAGGATCGGGATCTGCCAGGCCCAGCCGCGGTCCCCCTCGGCGTAGAAATGGAACTCGTCCATGACGACCTGGCCGACGTCGGCCTGCTTGCCGTCGCGAAGCGCGATGGACGCGAGGACCTCGGCCGTGCAGCAGATCACCGGGGCGTCGGCGTTGACGGAGGCGTCGCCCGTGAGCATGCCGACGTTCTCGGTGCCGAAGACCTTGCACAGCTCGAAGAACTTCTCCGAGACGAGCGCCTTGATCGGCGCGGTGTAGAACGTGACCTCGTCCCGGGCGAGCGCCGCGAAGTGGGCGCCCGCTGCGATCATGCTCTTGCCGGAGCCGGTGGGAGTCGACACGATCACGTTCGCTCCCGAGACCACCTCGATCAGCGCCTCCTCCTGGTGCGGATAGAGGGTGAGGCCGCGCTCCCCGGCCCACGACTCGAAGGCTTCGTAGAGGGCGTCGGGGTCTGCGGTCTGCGGGAGCTGATCGATGAGGGTCACGCCCCCATCTTGCCTGGCCTCCCACCCGATGGGGGAATCGGATGTCCCCCCGAAGATCACGAACGCTACGCTGTGGCGCCGATGACGCGTCAGCGCACGGCGGCAACCGGGAAGCGCTGCAAAAGGAATGGGGCGGGAAGCGGCCATGATGGGACCAGCACACTCACTGTCGGGAGCCGCGGCCTGGCTCGGGGTGGGGGCGGCCGCCGCGGCGGCCGGGCACCCGATGCCCTGGCCGGTGCTCCTAGTCGGCGCGCTGATCTGCGCAGGTGCCGCCCTGGCCCCGGACCTGGACCACAAGGCGGCCACCATCTCGCGGGCCTTCGGCCCCCTCTCCCGCTGGGTCTGCGAGATCGTCGACAAGCTGTCGTACGCCGTGTACAAGGCGACCAGGAAACAGGGCGACGCGCGCCGGACCGGCGGTCACCGCACGCTCACCCACACCTGGCTGTGGGCTGTGCTGATCGGCGGGGGCACCTCGGTCGCGGCCATCACCGGCGGACGGTGGGCGGTGCTGGCCATCCTCTTCGCGCATATGGTGCTGGCCATCGAGGGGCTGCTGTGGCGGGCGGCGCGCGGTTCGAGCAGCGATGTGCTGGTGTGGCTGCTGGCCGCGACGAGCGCCTGGATCCTTGCGGGCATACTCGACAAACCGGGCAATGGCTCGGACTGGCTGTTCACCGCGCCCGGCCAGCAGTACCTGTGGCTCGGCCTGCCGATCGTCCTGGGCGCGCTGGTCCACGACATCGGGGACGCGCTGACGGTCTCCGGCTGCCCGATCCTCTGGCCGATACCGGTGGGCCGCAAGCGCTGGTACCCGGTGGGCCCGCCCAAGGTGATGCGGTTCCGGGCCGGCAGCTGGGTCGAGCTGAAGGTGCTGATGCCGGTGTTCATGCTCCTCGGCGGGGTCGGCTGCGCGGCGGCGCTCAACGTCATCTGAGAGCTGCCCCGGCACGGTGGCGTTCGCCTTGCCCGTCGTCGGGGCCTGGCGGCGCGCCGTCGTGGTTCGTCGGCCCGTCGTCGGGGCCTGGCAGCCGACCGTTCTGGTCCGTCGGCCCGCTGGCGTGGTCTGTCGGCCCGGCCCCGGGCCCTGCCGCTCGTGCCCGGCCCTCCGGCTGCCGGTGCGCCACGCGCGACACCGCAGGCGCGTCGGCGCGGGCCCACCTGCGGCCGAGCCGGTGGGCCTGGGCCGCTCAGCGGGCCGGCTCAGCCCGTCTCGTTCCCCTCGGCCGTCCGTCCCGCGCCGCCGTACCGCCGTTCGAACCGCGCGACCCGCCCCTCCGAGTCCACCGTCCGTGCCTTGCCCGTGTAGAAGGGATGGCTCTCGGACGAGATCTCGACATCCACGACCGGGTAGGTCTCGCCGTCATCCCACTCGATGGTCTGGTCGCTGGTCGCGGTGGACCGGGTGAGGAAGGCGTATCCGGCGGAGCGGTCGCGGAAGACCACAGGGTGGTAGTCGGGGTGCTTGTCCTGCTGCATGGCTGCTCCTCGGGTGGGGCGGACGCCGATGGGTCAGCCGTACTCCTCGTCGACGATGTGCACGGCCGCCTCCTCCGCCGAGGCCGCGGCGCCGTCGATGCCGACATCGCTGGCGATCAGCCCGCTCTCCTCGTCCTCGTGCGCCCCTTCGTCGGGGGCGACGAGACGGCCGGAGCGGGGGCCGCCGACCTCGTTGTCCAGGGGTTCGCCGTCCCCGTCGGCCCAGTCCCCGATGTCGTCGCCGTCCGGGACCGAGATGTCGGGGACCTCCTCGGCGAGGCGCTGGTCCAGCGTTTCGCCGGAGTGCCCCTCGGCCGCGGTCACGCCGACATGGTCCACCGCCCACGGCCGCTCCGGGGGCGACCAGCCGCGATCGAGCGGGTTGCTCACTCCGTCGTTCTCCAGGGTGTCCTCGGCGTCGAGCAGCCCCGCGTCGTCCTGCACCTCGGATCCGTCGGGCTGGTAGACGTCGTCACCCCAACCGTCGGTGCTGTCCACGGGTTACCTCCAGGTGTCGGGACGGACCGGGCGCCACCGCACGGCGGCGGACACGGTGACTGCCGGGCGCGGGCCACGCCGTACGGAACCGGAGGGTTCGGGGCACGGCCCCCTGCCGCTGCCGAGATCCAGCCTTCCACCCCCCGTCGCCACTGCGCAACGGCAGGGGTGACGCGGCGGTGTGGGGCCTGGGAGGAGGCCGGCACGGCCGGTGGGGAACCGGCACCGGGGCCACCCTCCGCAGGGCGCCGATGCGCGGCGTGCAGGGGTCAGCCGTGCCAGGACCGCCACAGCGCCGCGTACGCCCCGTCCGCGGCGACCAGGTCGTCGTGGCTGCCCAGCTCGCTGATCCGTCCGTCCTCGACGACGGCGATCACATCGGCGTCGTGGGCCGTGTGCAGCCGGTGGGCGATCGCGACGACCGTCCGGCCGTCCAGGACCCGGGCCAGCGAGCGCTCCAGATGGCGGGCCGCACGCGGGTCCAGCAGGGAGGTCGCCTCGTCCAGGACCAGGGTGTGCGGATCGGCGAGCACCAGCCGGGCCAGAGCGATCTGCTGTGCCTGCGCCGGGGTGAGCGCCAGGCCGCCCGAGCCCACCTCGGTGTCCAGGCCGTCGTCGAGGGCGCGTGCCCAGCCGCCCGCGTCCACCGCGGCCAGCGCGGCCCACAGCTCGGCGTCGACGGCGTGGGTGCGTGCCAGGAGCAGGTTGTCGCGCAGGGAGCCCACGAAGACGTGGTGCTCCTGGTTGACGAGGGCCACGTGCGAGCGCACGCGCTCCGCCGGCATCCGGGACAGTTCGGCGCCGCCGAGGGTGATCCGGCCCTCGCGGGGCGCATAGATCCCGGCGAGCAGCCGGCCCAGCGTGGACTTGCCCGCGCCGGAGGGCCCGACGAGGGCGAGCCGGGTGCCGGGCGCGACGTTCAGGGAGACGCGGTGCAGTACCTCGACTCCCGGGAGGTAGCCGAAGCGCACCTCGTCGGCCTCGACGTCCCGCCCGTCGGGGGCCACCGACGGGTCACCCGCCTGCGGCTCGATGTCCCGCACCCCGACCAGCCGGGCCAGCGACACCTGGGCGACCTGTAGCTCGTCGTACCAGCGAAGGATCAGGCCGACCGGGTCGACGAGCATCTGCGCGATAAGCGCGCCCGTCGTCAGCTGGCCGACGTCGATCCAGCCCCGCAGGACGAACACGCCGCCGATCATCAGAACCGAGCACAGGACCGTGACATGCGTGATGTTGATGACCGGGAAGAGCACCGACCGCAGCCAGAGGGTGTACCGCTCCCAGGCCGTCCACTCCCTGATCCGCCGGTTCGACAGCTCGATGCGCCGGGTGCCGAGCCGGTGGGCCTCCACGGTCCGTCCGGCGTCCACGGTCTCGGCGAGGACGGCGGCCACGGCGGCGTATCCGGCGGCCTCCGAGCGGTAGGCCGAGGGGGCGCGCCTGAAGTACCAGCGGCAGCCGATCACCAGCAGGGGCACCGCGACGAGGACGGCCGGGGCGAGCGCGGGAGCCGTGACGGTCAGACCGCCGAGCAGCAGGGCCGCCCACACCACGCCGATGGCCAGTTGCGGCACGGCCTCGCGCATCGCGTTGGCCAGCCGGTCGATGTCGGTGGTGATCCGGGACAGCAGATCGCCGGTCCCGGCCCGCTCCAGTACCCCCGGCGGCAGCCCCACCGCCCGCACCAGGAAGTCCTCACGCAGATCGGCGAGCATGCGTTCGCCGAGGACGGCCCCGCGCAGGCGCACCAGCCGTACGAACACGGCCTGGACCACCAGGGCGAGGGCGAAGAGCGCGGCGGTGCGCTCCAGATGAAGGTCGCGCGCGCCGCCCGACAGGCGTTCCACGAGGCCGCCCAGCAGGTAGGGACCCGCCATCGACGCGATGACGGAGACCGTGTTGACGGCGATCAGGAGCAGGAAGGCCCGGCGGTGCCGGCGGAACAGTTCGGCCACATAGGCGCGTACGGTCGCGGGGGCGCCGACCGGCAGCGTGCTCGCCGCCGTCGGGGCCGCCGGGTCGTAGGCCGGTGGCGCAACGCCGATCATGCGCTCTCCTCGATTCCTTCCAGCTCGTCCAGCTCGTCCAGCTCGTCCAGCTCTTCCAGTTCGACGAGCACGTCGTTGGGTGCGGCGGCTTCGGCGTCGGTCTCCCGGGTCACGACCGCGCGGTACCGGGGCTCGCTGCGCAGCAGGTCACGGTGCAGACCGACCGCCGCTACCACGCCTTCGTGCACCAGCACGACGGGGTCCGCATGGTCCAGGAGCAGCGGCGACGAGGTGAACACGACCGTGGTACGGCCTGCCCGCAGCTTCCGGATCCCCTCGGCGATCCGCGCCTCGGTGTGCGAGTCGACGGCCGACGTCGGTTCGTCCAGGACGAGAACCTGCGGGTCGGTGATCAGCGACCGGGCCAGGGCGAGCCGCTGGCGCTGGCCTCCGGACAGCGACCGGCCGCGCTCGGTGATCCGCGCCTCCATCGGGTCCGCGGCCCCCGGTGACCCCTGTACGAGGGCGTCCAGAACATCGCCGCACTGCGCGGCGGCCAGCGCCTCCCGGGCGCCGACCGTGCCCGAGGCCGGTACGTCGAGCAGTTCGCGCAGAGTGCCCGACAACAGCACCGGGTCCTTGTCCTGGACGAGGACCGCCGTGCGGGCGGAGTCGAGCGGCAGCCGGTCCAGCGGCACACCGCCCAGAAGCACCGAGACGTCCGTCTCCGCCCGCTCCGCGGGGTGTCCGCCCAGCCGTTCGGCCAGCACGCCCGCCGCGTCCGGGTCGCCGCAGACCACGGCCGTGAGCCGCCCTGCGGGCGCGAGCAGTCCGGTCCGCGGGTCGTACAGGTCCCCCTCCGGTACGCCGGCCTCGTGGGAACCGGTGGGTTCCGTGGCCCGTTGCAGCGCCAGCACCCGGGCCGCACGCCGGGCGGACGGCCGTGAGAAGGAGTACGCCATGGCGATCTCCTCGAAGTGCCGCAGCGGGTAGGTGAGCAGCATGACGGCGCTGTACACGGTGACCAGCTCACCCACGGCGATCCGGCCCTCCTGCGCCAGCTGCACGCCGCGCCAGACGACCGCGATCATCAGCAGCCCCGGAAGCAGCACCTGGATCGCCGAGATCAGCGACCACATCCTGGCGCTTCGCACGGCCGCGGTGCGGACCTCCTGGGAGGCCCTGCGGTAGCGCTCCAGGAACAGTTCCTCGCCGCCGATGCCCCGCAGCACCCTCAGACCCGCGACGGTGTCCGAGGCCAGTTCGGTGGCCCGGCCCGCCTTCTCGCGCTGGGTGTCGGCCCGCCGGGTCGCCCGGGGCAGCAGCGGCAGCACGGCGAGCGCCAGCACCGGCACGCCCACGGCCACGATGACACCGAGCGCGGGCTGGTACAGGACGAGCCCGACGCAGACCGCCACGACGGTGAGGGCCGCCGCGCTGAAGCGGGAGGCGGCCTCCACGAACCAGCCGATCTTCTCGACGTCGCCGGTGGACACGGCGACGACCTCACCGGCCGCGACACGTCGGGTCAGGGCGGAGCCGAGCTGGGCCGTCCGGCGGGCCAGGAGCTGCTGGACCCGCGCGGCCGCGGTGATCCAGTTGGTGACCGCGGTGCGGTGCAGCATGGTGTCGCCCAGCGCGATGCCCGCGCCGCACAGCACAAGCAGCCCTCCGGTGAGAGCGAGCCGGACGCCTGAGCGATCGACGACCGCCTGGACGGCGAGACCGACACAGAACGGCATTCCCGAGACGGACATGAAGTGCAGCAGCCCCCAGGCGAGTGCCTTGAGCTGTCCGCCGAGTTGGTTCCGGCCGAGCCACCACAGGAATCGGGGACCCGAGCGGGCGTCCGGTACACCCGGGTCGGGATACGGAAGGTCTTGAATCTGCATGGCGTCCCAGCGGCTCGAGTCAGGGATTGGACGGGGCTGCGGTGCGGTGCACGGGTCGGCGCGTGTCCCCGCACGTCGCGCGGGCCCGTGACAAGCCGTGACAGAGTCGCCTCGGAGGGTGGGTGAAGGCAAACGGTTTTCCCGCTCGGACGACCGGATCCGGCCCCTGTGGCAGGCGGGTGAAAAGCCGGGACAGGAACGCACTTATTAACAAGATAATGTGACGATATGTCGCATGAGTACGGGTGAGGTGTGCGGTGCGGTGCGCACGCGAGCCGTGGCGGCGGCCTGCGGCGTGCTGGTGATGTCCCTGTCGGCGTGCGGCGGTTGGGAAGCCGGCGGTCACGCGGTGGCGGGCGGCGGCCCGGGAAACAGTGCCGGCGGAGCGTCCGCTCTCCCGGCGAATCCGGGGCGTACCGGGGGAGGTGCGGCATCGGCGGATCCGGGGCCCGCGGGGGGCGTCGCGCCGTCGAGGGATCCGGAGCCCGCAGGGGGCGTTACGCCGTCGGCGGATCCGGGGGCTGCGCGCGGAGCCGGACCGTCGGCGGGCCCGGGGGCTGCCGGGGGAGATGTGTCGTCGTCGGGTCCGGGGGCTGCCGGGGGAGATGTGCCGCCCTCGGATCCGGGGGCTGCCGGAGGAGGTGTGCCGTCGTCGGACGAGCAATCCGCCGGACGGACGTTTCCGGATCAGGCGGATCCGAGTCCTCCCGCAACATCCGATCCCACGGCCGACCCGGGGCGCGTTCCGGGCGTCGGCGCCCGGCTGCACCGGCTCATCCCCGAGGCCTCGCGCCAGGTTCTGGCGGTCTACGGGGAGGGCGAGGACTCGCCGGACTGCACCCTCGTGCTCTATGAGAAGGACGATGACGACGCCTGGTACGAGGCCGGTCAGTGGCAGGGCCACAACGGCCGGAAGGGCTGGACGACGGACCATCACGAGAACGATCTGCGGACCCCTGTCGGGGTGTTCACGCTCAGCGATGCTGGTGGAACCCTGGACGACCCGGGCGCCCGTCTTCCGTACGACCAGGGAAAGTCCTACCGGGTGCCGCAGAGCTGGGGCGAGGCGCACTTGCACGACTTCGACTACGTCATCGCCATCGACTACAACCGGCTCAGAGGCACTCCGCCGACCGATCCGACCCGGCCCGAGGGTGACAAAAGGGGTGGCGGCATCTGGCTGCACGTGGACCACGGTGACGGTACGTCGGGATGCGTCACCTTGCCCGAATCCGGGATGGAGTACCTGCTGCGGACGCTCGACCCGGACCGGCATCCCGTGGTGGTGATGGGGGACAGGCAGGCCCTGAAAGCCTAGTCGGTCGGCCGGATGCGGGTGCACCGCGATCGAGTGTTCGGGGGTACTCATTGCGGGCCGCGTCGACTCCCCGTAGAAACACGGGACATGAGAAGCCGGATAATCATGTCCATGCTCACCGGCGTGGCGCTGACGGTGAGTCTCCTCCTCGGGGCGGGCCCCGCATCGGCCGGAAACCCCTCGGCCGCCGTGACTCCGCCCGCCGAATTCGGTACCGACTGGCACGACCCGCTGACCGCGGCCCCGCCGGTCGCGCGGCCGAACTCGCCGTCGTGCGACGTCACCCTCGCCGAGACGCAGTTCCGGGACTTCACCCCCTACCGGGGCACATACACCCCGTCGAGCGGCTGCGGCGAGCGCTGGAGCAAGGTCGTGCTGCGCCTCGACGGCAAGGTCAAGGGACGGCAGTTCGACCGCCTCGGTTATCTGCACGTCGGCGGGGTCGAGATCTTCCGTACGTCCACGCCGGAGCCGTCGCCGGACGGGATCGAGTGGTCCGTCGAGAAGGACGTCACCCGCTACAGCGACACGTTCCGCACGAGCCGTGATGTGGAGATGCTCATCGGCAACGTCGTCGACGACACCTACACCGGGGTCATCGACGTCAAAGTCACGCTCACGTTCTACACGGGCAGGGCCGCCCACGCCCCCGACCGTGTCCTCACCCTCCAGGACGGCACCCTGACCACGCCCCGCAACAGCGAACGCGTCGTCGCCGAGGTGTACGCCACCGGCTCGGGCGGTGGCTGTGAGGAGTTCTGGTACCTCACCGTGCCCGACTCGGCGCCGTACTCCTGCAAGGCGACGGGCGGCCCCTACCGGGAGGTGCAGGTCACGGTCGACGGCCGGCTCGCCGGTATCGCGGCGCCGTTCCCGACCGTGTGGACCGGAGGCTGGTCCAACCCCTTCCTCTGGTACGTGATCCCGGGGCCGCGCGCCTTCGACGTCAAGCCGATCACCTATGACCTCACGCCGTTCGCCGGGATCCTCGACGACGGCCGACCGCACCGGGTCGAGGTCTCCGTCGTGGGTGTGCCCGCCGGGCAGACGGGCTGGAGCACCCCCGTGAACATCCTGGTGTGGCAGGACGCGAAGAGCGCTCGCGTCACCGGGAAGCTCACCGTCCATCAGGCGGGCGATCCCGTCGGCTCCCCGGTGTACACCCCGGGCACGGAGAACCGGCTGGACACCGAGGGCGGTCACCGGCTCACGGTCGCGGGATACGTCGACACCTCGCACGGCCGGGTCACCACGACCGTCAGCCGGACACTGGCGAACACCTCCGTGCACCGCTGGACCGACGGCGAGGACATGGACGGTCTCGACGCCACCTGGACGGACGACGAGTCGGTCACCGTCGACGGACCGGGCCCGGCCCGCACGACGCGCACCCACCGTACGTACACGATGAACGGCTCCACGACCATCGGCGCGGACGGCCGGCTGCGCACCGTCCTGACGCTCGGGGACCGGGCCTCGCTCGTCGAGACCCGCGACGGCCGGCGCGGCGCGTGGTCCCGGCTCGACGACACCTACACCGGGGACGCCGCCTACACCACCAATGTGCCGCGTGACCGGCGGCATGCGGTCGGCACGACGAGCGAGCGCCACCGGCTGTACGGCTCGCGCGGCTGCTACGACCGGCGGCTGACGACGGTTCAGGGAGTGCTCACCGAGGACCGCGACGGCTGCTGAGGGAGTCGGGCGCTCTCGCTCCGGTGGTACGGGGCGGGAGCGCCGTCCGTCGTGTGCGGTGCGGGAGGTTCAGGCGTCTGCGCGGGCGGTCAGCAGCGCTGCTCCCCTCGGAGTGCGGAGGGAGTCTCACCGCCGTCGATCAGCGTGTCGAGCAGACCTCCGAGCACCTCGCGCTGCTCGTCCGTCAGAGGGGCCAGGATCTCCTCGGCAGCGGATCTGCGGGCGCCGCGCACCGCGCGCAGCGCCTCTCGGCCCTGGTCCGTGACCTCGATCCGGATCACCCGCCGATTGCTGGGGTCGGGCACCCGGCGCACCCTGCCGCTCGCCTCCAGGCCGTCGACCAGCGTGGTCACCGCCCGCGGCACGACTTCCAGACGCTCGGCCAGGTCCGCCATGCGGGGCGGCGACCCGAAGTGGGCGAGCGTGCGCAGCAGCCGTGACTGGGCCGGAGTGATACCCAGGTCGCACCGCTCCAGATGACGTTTCTGGATGCGGTGCACGCGGCGGGTGAGCCGCAGCAGTTGCTCGGCTAGCAGGCCGTCGGGGTCGGCAAGGGTCATACAGGAATAATATCAGGACGTCGTTCATTGTGAGTATAGGTAACAATGAGCTAAGATCCGTGAGGGATCGTCCGCACTGCTGCCGTCCCGATCCCGCATCACCGTTCCGACGCCCGCAGCGCCGCCGCATGCCGAGCGCTGCCCGACCTCCGTAGGAGCCCATGCATCCCGATCAACCCGCCTGGACCCCGTCCTCTGACGGCCCGTCCGAACAACCGCGGCAGGTGCGCCGCATCCTCAGGCTCTTCAAGCCGTACAGCGGCCGGCTCGCCGTCGTGGGCCTGCTCGTCGGCGCCGCGTCGCTGGTCTCCGTCGCCACGCCGTTCCTGCTCAGGGAAATTCTGGACGTCGCGATTCCGCAGGGCCGTACCGGACTGCTGAGCCTGCTGGCCCTCGGCATGATCCTGAGCGCCGTCGTCACCAGCGTCTTCGGTGTGCTGCAGACCCTCATCTCCACGACGGTCGGCCAGCGCGTCATGCACGATCTGCGCACCGCCGTCTACGGCCGGCTGCAGCGGATGTCGCTCGCCTTCTTCACGCGCACCCGCACGGGCGAGGTCCAGTCCCGCATCGCCAACGACATCGGCGGCATGCAGGCGACCGTCACCTCCACCGCGACCTCCCTGGTCTCGAACCTCACCAGCGTGGTCGCGACCATCGTCGCGATGGTCGCCCTCGACTGGCGGCTCACCGTCGTCTCGCTGCTCCTGCTGCCGCTGTTCGTCTGGATCAGCCGTCGGGTCGGCAACGAACGCAAGAAGATCGCCACCCAGCGTCAGAAGCAGATGGCCGCGATGGCCGCCACCGTCACCGAGTCGCTCTCGGTCAGCGGCATCCTGCTCGGCCGCACCATGGGCCGGGCCGACTCGCTCACCGAGTCCTTCGCGAGCGAGTCCGAGAGCCTGGTCGACCTCGAGGTGAAGTCGAACATGGCGGGCCGCTGGCGCATGGCCGTGATCACGATCGTCATGGCCGCCATGCCGGCCGTCATCTACTGGACCGCGGGCATCGCGCTCCGGCTCGGCGGTCCGTCCATCTCGATCGGCACGCTGGTGGCGTTCGTCTCGCTCCAGCAGGGCCTTTTCCGGCCGACCGTCAGCCTGCTGTCCACCGGTGTGCAGATCCAGACCTCGCTCGCGCTCTTCCAGCGCATCTTCGAGTACCTGGACCTGCCCATCGACATCACCGAGTCCGACGATCCGGTCCGTCTCGACCGGATCAAGGGCGAGATCCGCTTCGAGGACGTCGAGTTCCACTACGACGACAAGAGCGGACCGATCCTCAAGGACATCGACATCACCGTTCCGGCGGGCACCAGTCTCGCCGTCGTCGGCCCCACCGGCTCCGGAAAGTCCACGCTCAGCTATCTCGTGCCGCGGCTGTACGACGTGACGGGCGGGCGGGTCACGCTCGATGGAGTCGACGTCCGGGACCTGGACTTCGACACGCTCGCTCGGGCGGTCGGCGTCGTCTCCCAGGAGACCTACCTCTTCCATGCCTCGGTCGCCGACAACCTGCGCTTCGCGAAGCCGGAGGCGACCGACGAGGAACTGTACGCGGCGGCGAAGGCCGCCCAGATCCACGACCACATCGCGGGACTGCCCGACGGGTACGACACGATCGTCGGTGAGCGCGGACACCGCTTCTCGGGCGGCGAGAAGCAGCGGCTCGCCATCGCCCGCACCATCCTGCGCGATCCGCCGGTCCTCATTCTCGACGAGGCGACCAGCGCCCTCGACACCCGGACCGAGCACGCGGTCCAGGAAGCGATCGACGCCCTGTCGGCCGACCGAACCACGCTCACCATCGCCCACCGGCTGTCCACCATCCGGGCGGCCGACCAGATCGTGGTCCTCGACTCCGGGTGCACGGTCGAACGGGGCACGCACGAGGAGCTGCTGGAGCTCGACGGCCGGTATGCGGCCCTTGTCCGGCGGGACGCCCGACTGGAGTCGACAAGGTGACGATATGCCAGTTTTTTGACTATTGCCGGGATACTGTGCGCCCATGCAGACGATCACTCCGCCACGCAAGCAGACGAGACTGACGCGAGGCAGCCGGGCCGCCCTCGTCGCGACCGGGCTCGCCGTGGCGGCCGCCGCCGTGGCGGTGCCGCTGGTGACGTCGCGCAGCGACGGAAAGGCCCCGGGCACCGGCCTCGTGATCCCGGAGGGCTGGCGCGCGGGCCAGGTCTACGCGGCGGTCGACAAGGCCCTGCGGCTGCCGCCGGGTTCCACGAAGAAGTCCCTGCCCAAAGCACACCTCAAGCTTCCGCGGGCCGCTCGGGGCAACCCCGAGGGCTACCTCTTCCCTGCCTCCTATCCGCTCCCCGAGGGGGCGACCCCGGAGTCCGTACTGCGATACATGGTCGACCTGGCGAACAAGAGGCTCGGCGGCGGCGCGATCACCGCGGGCGCCCAGCGCCGAACCCTCACCGGCTACCAGGCCGTCACCGTCGCCAGCATCGTGCAGGCCGAGGCGGCGACCAAGGACGATATGGCCAAGGTGGCCCGAGTGGTCTTCAACCGCCTGGAGCGGGGCATGCCGCTCCAGATGGACTCCACCCTCAACTACGCGCTGAGGCGCTCCACGCTCCACACCACCGTGAGGGACACGAAGATCGACAGTCCCTACAACTCGTACCGCAGCACGGGCCTGCCGCCGACACCGATCTCCAATCCGGGTCAGGCCGCGATGCGCGCCACGCTCAACCCCGCGCCGGGCAACTGGCTGTACTTCGTCACGGTCAAGCCGGGCGACACACGGTTCACGGCGAGCTACGAGGAGCAGCAGCGGAACGTCGCCGAATTCAACCGGTTGCGCGCCGGGAAGTAGGAGACACGCGCGGCGCAACCGCGGCCACCCGTCAGGTGCCCGGCGGTGACACCGCCACCACCGCTCCCTCAGGCCACGGCGGCCGCTTCACCCGCCAGCAGCCGCCTGATGTCCCGTACGGCCGCGCGTCCCGCCCGGTTGGCGCCGATCGTGCTGGCCGACGGCCCGTAACCGACCAGGTGGATCCGCGGGTCGGAGACCGCGCGGGTGCCCTCCACCCGGATGCCGCCACCCGGCTCACGCAGCCGCAGCGGGGCGAGATGGTCGATCGCCGCCCGGAAGCCGGTCGCCCACAGGATCACATCGGCGTCCACATGCCGCCCGTCGTCCCACTCCACCCCGTCCGGCACGATCCGGTCGAACATCGGCTGGCGGTCCAGGACCCCGTCCGCGATCGCCTGCCGGACGGCGTCGTTGAGGGGCAGCCCGGTGACCGACACCACACTCCGCGGCGGCAGCCCCTGCCGCACCCGCTCCTCCACGAGCGCGACGGCCGCCCGCCCCACGTCCTCGGTGAACGGACCCTCCCGGAACACCGGAGCACGCCGGGTCACCCAGGTGGTCGCGGCGGCATAGGGGGCGATCTCCATCAGATGCTGGGTACCGGACGCGCCCCCACCGACGACGACCACCCGTCGTCCGGCGAACTCCTGTGGACCGGGGTACTGGGCCGTGTGCAACTGCCGCCCCAGGAAGGTCTCCTGCCCGGGACAGCGGGGCCAGAAGGGGCGATCCCAGGTCCCCGTCGCGTTGATCAGCGCCCGCGGCGCCCAGGCCCCGGCCGATGTCTCGACCAGCAGCCGCCCGCCCGTGCCCTCGCGCACGGCCCGGACGTCGACCGGCCGCCGTACACGCAGGTCGAAGGCGTGTTCATAGCGGTCGAAGTACTCGCTGACGACCTCGGACGACGGCCGCGCCGGATCCGCGCCCGTCAGCTCCATGCCCGGCAGCGCGTGCATCCCGTGGACCTTCGCGAACGTCAGCGAGGGCCAGCGGAACTGCCAGGCGCCGCCCGGCCCGGGAGCGTGGTCGAGCACGACGAAGTCGCGTTCCGGCTCGAAACCGGTGCGCCGCAGGTGATAGGCGCTGGACAGTCCGGCCTGACCGGCGCCTATGACGACCACGTCGAGTTCTTGCACCTCGATGTTGTTCACGGTTCTACCAACCGCGCCGGGGGTGGAGATCTTCCCGGGCGCTCGGCAAGGTGTGGACCCGGTGGCATGGGTGAGGATGAAGACATGTCCGATGCCTTCAGCACCCGCGTCCTGAACATCGCCTCCGGTTCCGGTGAGACGGTCGTCGATCTCACCCGGCACTGCGAGGCCTTCCTGCGTGAGGCGGCAGCGGGCCGCGACGGTCTTCTGAACGTCTTCGTGCCGCACGCCACCGCAGGCGTCGCGATCATCGAGACCGGCTCCGGCAGCGACGACGACCTCCTGGCCGCACTCCATACGCTGCTCCCGGCCGATGACCGCTGGCAGCACCGCCACGGCAGCCCCGGCCACGGCCGTGACCATGTCGTGCCGGCCTTCGTCCCGCCCCACGCGACCCTCCCGGTCGTCGGCGGCCGGCTCGAGCTCGGAACCTGGCAGTCGGTGTGCCTGGTGGACACGAACCGGGACAATCCCCACCGTAAGGTGCGGCTGAGCTTCCTGGGCTGATGCTCGTGAGCGGGCTGTAGCGTCGAATTCCGGCCGCACCGAGTATCGCTTGGCTCGTGCGTGAGCCGCCCGTGACCACCAGTTCCGGGACGATGTCGTTCATGCTCCACCTGCTCTCCCGCATCGCCACCGCGAAGCTGCCCCAACCGTGGAACCTCGCGGCCCGTTCAGCGTCGAACGGTGATTGACTGGTCCCGGCAACCGCAGCACCCACCCCGCAGGAGAGCCCCGCAGTCATGAGCCAGCCCTACACGTACGAGTACAAGGTCGTCACTTTCCGGGAGTCGCTGATCGGCGATGCCCTGGACTCCGACAAGCTGGAGAAGGTTCTCAACAAGCATGCCGAGGACGGTTGGGGGCTGAAGGCGATAACGTCGGCCGACGTCAAGGGCCGCATCGGGCCTGGCGCGGTCGAGGGCCTGCTGCTCACCTTCGAACGGCCGCGCCAGTAGCCGTCGCGCTCTTCGGGCCGCCACCTTGCGGCCTGCGCACTGACGGGCCCGAGGAGTTGCGATCCTCGGCCGACAGCTGTGTGCTGGACGGCCGGCCTTCCAGCGGAGAGGCTGACCGACGTCAGCACGTGGGGCAGCGGGCGATCCTTGACAGGTTGCCCGCTACCCGGTCTTTCCGGTCGCGCCCAGACGGTCGATGACCTCGGCCAGGGTCCGCAGCCGCACGTCGGGGCTGATGGTCCACCCCCGCTCGGCGAGCAGGGGCCGCACCTCGCCGATGGCCCGGTTGATGGTGGAGCGGTCCACACCGAGCCGGCAGGCCGGCACGTCGTGGGTGGCCCCGTGACGGAGATGACGAGGGTGGCCGGCAACCGGTCGATGAACACAGCCGGTGCTTCCAACCGGCACCCACGGCTAACCACACAACCATGACAACGATCAAGGGCTCGACGCCTCACCGCCAACGTGCACGAGCTCGTCAGGGACGGTCCCCCGAGGTACGCCACTCGACCACGGCAGAGGCGTACTCGGTATCACGCTGCTGGCGTAGGAGAATGCCGAGATTGGACATGGCTCCGGTGTGCCCGGCAACCGCCGCGCGCCGGTACCAGATTCGTGCGGTCTCGGTGTCGCCCTGCTCAACCAGGAGAACTCCCAGGTTGAACATGGCGGCAGTGTGTCCGGCGCCTGCTGCGTGTGTGTACCAGATGCGTGCCCCTTCGATGTCGCCCTGCTCATCCAGGAGGACACCAAGGTTGAACATGGCGGCAGTGTGTCCGGCGTCGGCTGCGCGTTGGTACCAGGTGCGTGCGCCCTCGATGTCGCCCTGCTCAGCCAGGAGGACTCCAAGGTCCGACATGGCGTCTGAGTCTCCGGCATCGGCTGCCTGTTGCCAGTAGGCGCGTGCGGCCCCGGGGTCGCCCTGCTCATAGAGAAGGACGCCGAGGTTGAACATGGCTCCGGTGTGTCCGGCGTCGGCTGCGCGTTGCCAGTAGGCGCGTGCGGCCGCCGGGTCGCCCTGCTCATAGAGAAGGACGCCGAGGTTGGACATGGCTCCGGTGTGTCCGGTGTCGGCTGCGCGTTGGTACCAGGTGCGTGCCCCCTCGGTGTCACCCAGCTCTTCAAGGAGGACGCCGAGGTTGGACATGGCTCCGGTGTGTCCGGCGTCGGCTGCGTGCTGCCAATAGGCGTGTGCGCCCTCGGTGTCGCCCCGTTCAGCCAGGAGAACCCCGAGATTGAACATCGCAACGGTGTCTCCGGCGTCGGCTGCGCGTTGCAGCCAGAGGCGGGCGTCCTCCGTGTCACCGATACCGGTGGCTCCGCTGGCCGATTGTGTGGTGGCCTCTTGGGTGCTGCCGGCGGCACGACCTGTGGTGTCTGTTACTGGCGGGATGTTCTCCCGGGGCGGAGGGAGTCGATGGAGATCTGTGCGATTCGGTGCAGTAGGGAGGGCAACGGTCGGCATCTGGGCCAGAGCCGCGATCACCTGCCTCACAAAGCTCTGCCCGCGCACTGGCAGCGTGGCTGGGCGAAAGGCGTCCGAATCACGAGCGATTGAGGCACGCACCTGCTCAACGAAGGACTTAGATGACACCGGCCTCTCCTTCGACCGCGGGCTCCTGCCGCTCGACGAGGGCAGCAGACGAGGTCGGCTCTGCCACGGCTGACGCGCTGGGAGGCATGGAACCCGCATTCGGGATGCGGGACGGTACAGAATGTACGTTTGGATGAGCCATGCCCTGGCGCAGGAGCTGTTCCACAATCTTCGGTGCCGCGATACCGACTGCAATTGCGCCGAGCGGTCCTGCGATCTGACCTGAGCTTCCAAACCCTGCAGCTAACCCGGCACCCAGGGCGTTTCGGATGATGATCGCGACAAGGTATGGGCCGAGGGGTATCTCATCAGGCATCCTCCAGGGGTAGCCCTTAACGCGTTGGATCGCCCGATAGAGGTCGAGCGCCTCGACTGCTGAGGACCCCGTGAGCCCCCATAAGCACGCGGCCCACCACTCCATAGCCGGCCTTCCCCCTCCGAGGTTGTGGAGCAAGTAACCAGGCTCAGCATGATGCTTGCCGGCGCCGTTGCGCCATGGACTGGGCGAATCGCAGTGTGCTTCAGCTCCGACGACGCTTTCGTCCCGAACGCGATCAAGACCCGCATGACCTTGACTCGGTGATGCTGACCTGCGCGTTGGTTGTCCAGCACTGCCCACTGCAGTCCGGGACCCGGTGGACGAGGGAGCGGTAGTCGACGTCTCAACTTCGTGTAGACGCTGAAAGGATGCAGCAAGACGCCGCATAGCGCGAGCCTTTCACGCCGGCTGCTTCTGGCTGGTACCCGAAGAAGGCTGCGCAGGAGGCGCGACCCGTGCCCGTTCTTGCCTACCTCCGGCCCGGTGCGCCGACGCGGGGGAGCGGTGCCCAAGTGCGGGCGGGTGCGTGCTGGTGCCGATCGCGAAGGAGCTTACGCCTCACGTCATCGGTTGTCGCGCTCAACCATCCCTCACAAGAGCGCCTCAGAACGCACCGTTCACTAGGCTCGCTTTTTAGCTCAAGATTCGACTGGCTGACGTCAAAAACGACAACCTTCCTTCTCGTATGGGTTCGTTCGCTACCAACGACTTTCCGGCATGCGACACTTCGCGCGAGAGGGCCGCTCACAGTGGCCGCATAAGAGGGTCTCGTTCGCCATGTGACTCTCGACGGTGACACCCCATATGCCGCTGTGAGCCCCTCGGAGGCTGCCGCCCAACTGAGGTCTTCCGTACAAGAGGGAGGTCCCCGGACGGCCGCGAGGGGGACTGTACCCAGCCTTCCAGCCCGAGGGGGTGCCTATGGCACAGGTTGCGGACACGTTCACGAGTTCAAGTCGAGTCAGGATTGGAAAGAGTGCATGCGACCGTGAATGAAATTGGGCGCAATCGCGAACAGAAAGGATCATGTGTATATGGCGAACACGGCTAACCCGTGAGCCGGTGGCTGCCGGTCGAGTTGAGCAGAGGTACCGCCTCGCTTGCGATCGCAGCCATCCCATACGTGGGGGTAGTTGTCTCCGTGGTCCTGCTTGTCGCGGTCACGGGGATCTTCCTGCCAGCCGTCTGGTCACGTGACCGCGAACGTCGGCGTGACGCCCGGCTCTTGGCCTTCCGGATCCTCCGCTGGCTTGAGCGGAGGCGCTGATGGCAGGTCCACGAGCCACGCGTGCGCCACCGTAGTCCGTTGAGCCCCGTTGTCACCTTCGACGTGCACCGGGGCTCACATCATTTTTTCGCCGTCTATCAGGCTGCGTTGCCCGCTACGCACCCCACTACTGGAGTAGGGGGTTATCGGTGCGGCAGTAGCTGAGCATCGGAGCACTTGTAGCCGTTGCCCTGTGGCCAGATGAAAGCCGCCTGCGCAGTCTGGACAAGTCGGATCAGGCCCGATGACGTCGCCCGGCTGGAGGTCCCACTCGATGGCCTCGGGCGTACTGATCCGGGGGCGGAGCTCAATCAGCCGATTCCCGTTTCTCGGAGTAGATCACCAGAGTCTGGTCTGGCTGTTCGGCTAGGTGGAAGGCGGTGTAGGCGAAATCGATCACCCCGCGTCCAGGGCTCCGTAGCCGTTTGCGTCCGCCGTGCCGGGGCTGCACGTCGTACTGCGGCCACCAGGCACGCACTTCGGGGCTGCCCGCGTTCAGCTCGTCGATCAGCCGGGTGTACCGGGTGTCGCCCGGGTGGCGTCCGGCCAGTGTCCTCAGCCGGGCGAGCAGGCCGCGTGCCTCGAGCTCCCAGTCGACCAGGACGGTCCGGGCGGCAGGTTCGAGGAACACCCAGCGGGCGAAGTTCGCCGGCCGGTCCGCCGCCGCGGTGAGGTGCGGGAACAGCTCGTCAGCCGCCCGGTTGCAGCTGAGCACGTCGTAGTTGCCGCCGATGATGTATGCCGGGTGCGGCTGGAGCAGGAGCGGGACGGCTGCCACCTCGGCGGCGAGCGGCTCGGGTTCTTCGGTTTCGGCCGTGGGCGCGTGACCGGCGAGCTGAAAGAGATGACCGCGCTCGTACCGGTCGAACTGCAGCGCCGAGGCGAGGGCGTTGAGCACCTGGTCCGAGGCGCGGATGTCCCGGCCCTGCTCGAGGTAGGTGTACCAGGTGGCGCTGATCCCGGCGAGCAGCGCGAGTTCTTCCCGGCGCAGGCCCGGGGTCCGCCGTCGGCCGGTGTGTGGCAGCCCGACCTGGTCAGGGGTGATTCGCTCTCGGCGGCTGCGAAGGAAGGCGCCCAGCTCACTGCGCTGATTCGGCTGCGTCTGCACGGTGGATGGCACCCCTGGTTCCAGAATGAACACGGTCTGGATACCAGGCTAAAGACCTCACAGACTGGATCCCACGAGGGAGGCGCAGCTCTCACCGATGACCTCTGCAGGTCACCGGCTACCGGTATTTCGGACGGAAGAGGCGGACATCGTGTCGGGAATCGACGGCAAGGTCGTGGCGATCACGGGAGCCAGCAGCGGCATCGGCGAGGCGACCGCGCTGCTGCTCGCCGAGCGAGGCGCGCGGCTCGTCCTGGGTGCGCGCCGGTCCGAGCGCCTCGCGGAACTGGTGGCGCGGATCGAGAAGTCGGGTGGCACGGCCGCGCAGACCCGTACGGACGTGACGCGACGAGACGACCTGCACGCCCTGGTCGCACTGGCCGGCGAGCGATTCGGCCGGCTCGACGTGCTGGTCAGCAACGCGGGAGTCGGCACGATCTCGCCTCTGGACGATCTGCGGGTCGACGAGTGGGACCAGATGATCGACGTCAACGTGAAGGGTGTGCTGCACGGAATCGGCGCGGCGTTGCCGGTCTTCCGGGCCCAGGGCGCGGGCCACTTCATCACCATCGCCTCCACGGCCGCATTTCGCATCGTGCCGACCATGGCGGTCTACGCCGGTACGAAGTTCGCGGTCCGCGCCATCTGTGAAGGCTTGCGCCAGGAGGCCGGTGATTCCCTGCGGGTGACCACCGTCTCGCCCGGCGCAGTAGGGACCGACTTTGCCGAGGCATCGACGAATCCGCAGGTCCGAGCGCAGATAGTGGAGATGCGGAACCGGATCGCGATCCCGCCGGAGGCGATCGCCCGAGCCACCGCGTTCGCCATCGAACAGCCTGCAACCGTCGACGTGAACGAGATCGTCATCCGGCCCACCGCCCAGAACTGACCCCGCTCAAGTTCGAGGCGCATCAGGCGCCCTGATGAGGACGTCAGCCACGAGCTGCGGCGGACAGTAGCGGACGACCTGCTGCGGCTGTTGGCGAACAGCGGGATCGGTTGACGGCTGTCTGCCCTGCGCATGGTGCTCATGCCGTCGCTGGGAAGTGGCTGTGGGACGGGTGGGGGCTGATGGAACGGATGGAGTGATCCCCAGAGGTGCGACAGCTGTGCGCCGGACAGCTGGTCCGGCGGCCGTTGTCAGTGGTCCCTGCCAGGATGGCCGGCACATCGAGGGAACGGGAGCAGCAGCACATGATCGAGCAGACCGCCCGCGGCATGGCCGAGCAGATCGTCACGCACGCGCCGAAGGGATGGGCACGGGCCGTGATCTCGGGGCGCGCGGGCGGTGGCGGAAGCGGAATGACAGGCGGCTACACCGTCCCGGGGACGCGCGCGCCCATGCGGCTGCCCGAGATGCACTCCCGACTGATGCGGCTTGCGGAGGTGATACGGGAGGAGCGCGGCTGGGACCCCGTCAGCTGGGAGATCGACTGCCGTCCCTCCGGCGAATACCGGCTCGTCACCTTCAGGGACGCCGTGGGCCGCGTGACCGGACACGGCGGCGGGTACGAGGTCGTCCTGGACCCCGACTACCGCTTGCCGCAGCCAGGCCTGCGTCAGCAGGCGGGCACCGCGGCCCCCGCCGGCGACCCGGAGCTGGCCGCGACGAGGTTTCGCGCCTACCTCGAGCGGCGCGCCGCCATCCTCGGACACGCCGAGGAACTGCCGACGCCCGTCACCGTGGCCGCGCTCGACGAGGCCGAACGCCGCATCGGGCGCCCGCTGCCCGCCGACCTGCGGGCGCTGTACCTGATCGCCGACGGCGACGGTATCGGATACCGGCACCGCTGCCTGATCGAGAACAACGCATGGCTGTCACTGGAGAGCCTGGTCGCCGAGTACACCGACCGGCGCGAGTGGCAGGACCGTCCCTGGTTCGGCTGGGACCTGGAATGGGACGCCGTGGTCTTCGACACCACCCCCGGCGACACCGTCCGCCGCTGCGGGGGCCACCCGGGATGGATCCGCTTCGCCACCAGCGAGGACGGCAACTACCTCGCCGTCGACATGGACCCGGCCCGCGACGGACGACCGGGCCAGGTCATCGCCACGGGCCGCGACTACGACGACGGCCCCGTGTACGTCGCCGACTCCATCACCTCGCTGCTCCAGCGGCACTTGGACCTGCTGGAGCAGGGCTCCTACGAGAAGTACGACGACTACATCTCCCTGCGAGGTGCCTGCGACGTCGGCACCCGGCAGATCATCGGCGGCATCCCCGACGAGGTTCCGCCCACCCTTCAGGCCATCCATATCAACGACGCCACCGGCATCGTCGACCTCAGCCCGCTCACCGCCGCGCCCGGCCTCCGCCGCCTGCACCTCAACCGCTCCACAACGGCCGACCTGACGCCTGTGCGCGATCTGCCCGTCGAGTCCCTCCGTGTCACCCTCGACGGCGGTGCCCTCACTCCGCTCGCAGGCCACCGGCACCTTGCCTCCCTCGACCTGAACGCCACCGCGCCGGTCGACCTCACCCCACTGCGTACCGCCCCCAACTTGCACGGACTCGACCTGTCCGGCGCCGAAATCCCCGATCTGACCGCCCTGGCCGGCCTGGCGAACTTGCGCTATCTCGCTCTTGCCCGGCAGCAGTGGGCCACGCTGCTCGACCACGGCAGCGTCCCGCCCGGCCTGGCCGCCGTCCGTCTGGCGGGAGGGGACGTCACCTTCGACGACGCCCTCGCCCTGGCCTCCCGTGTCGGCCTGGACACCGGCGACGCGCTCCGCGTCACCGGCAGCCTCTGAGCCGAGAGGAGGCAGACCCGTGGGCGGGCAGCCGGCAGCGCCGGTTCACGCGGACGGCACGGTGGTGGGACGGCCTCAGGCCGGCTTGCGCCACACGGAGATGTGCTTCGTGGAGTCCTGGGTGAACGGCGCCCCGTCCCAGTCCGCGACGCGCCGCTCCAGCTCGAGCCCTGCGATCCGTGCCATCAGGTCGAGTTCCGCCGGCCACGCGTACCGGTGCCGGGAGTTGTCGCGGCGGTAGTTGCCGTCGTCGCCGTCGCGGGTGAGGTGGTGGGAGACAAGAATCTGCTCGACCAGGTCGAAGGTGTCGAAGCCGAGATGCCGCTCGGAGACGTCGAACGGCACCGCGGCCTGGCCGGGCGGCAGAAGCCGCAGCGGCGGCACGCCCAGCTCGATGACGAATCGCCCGCCGGGCGTCAGGTGACGTGCGGCGTTGCGGAAGCACTCGACCTGCTCGTCCTGGGTGAGCAGGTTCGAGATGGTGTTGTACACGAGATAGACCAGGGTGAACTCGCCGGGGACGACGGTCGTGGCCATGTCCCCGATGGCGACCGGGAGCGTGCGCTCGTCCATCTTGCGCCGCAGGACCGCCGCCATGTGCTCGGACAGTTCGATGCCCACCACCGGCACGCCGCGCTCCCGGAGCGGGACGCCGACCCGTCCGGTTCCGATGGCGAACTCCAGTGCCCGACCGTCTCCGGCGAGTTCGGCGAGGAAGGCGAGAGTCGGTTCCAGAACGGCAGCCGAGGACATCTCGGTCTCCTCGGCGTCGTAGCGCTCTGCGTTCGCCTGGGTCCACAGCTCACTGCTCGTCACGCGGGCCCACTCTGCCGGGCGCGCACGGGCGTTGTCGACGCAATTACCGTCCGCCGGCTCCGACCGTGTCGACAGAGCCGCTCGCCTGTGCCGGGATCACCGCCGCAAGCGGCTCGCCTCGCGCTCCCCGAACCGCGGTGGCGCTCACCTGCCCGGCGCTCCCGCGCGCAGGCCGTCCATGACGAGGTCCAGGAGCCGGGTGACCCGTGGCTGCCAGTCCCCGCTGGGGTCGATCTGCCAGAGGCCGGCGATGGCCAGGAGGAAGTCGTCCGCGGTGACGCCCGGGCGGATCGTGCCCGCCTCCTCGTTGGCGCGGAGCAGGAGCTCGGCCGCGGCGGTGACCGGGGCGTGCCCCGGTTTCGCCAGGCCCCCCGGGGCGCTGGTGGCCTGGCGGATCGCGTCCGCCAGTCCGGCCTTCGCCATGGCGAACTCGGCGAGGCGGTCCATCCACTCGCGCAGGGCCCGGTCCGGCTCCCGGCTCTCGAGCAACCGGGCCGCGCTGTCGGCCACTTGTTGCATCTCATAGCGGTAGAGCTCGAGAACGAGCGCTTCACGGCTGGGGAAGTTGCGGTAGAACGTACCCTGCCCGACGCCCGCCTTCTTGGCTATCACGCTCAGCGGGACCTCCGCGGAGTGAGTCAGCTCGGCCAGTGCCACGTCCAGGATGCGTTCGCGATTGCGTTGCGCGTCCGAGCGCTGAGGCGTGTCCTTCTTCTGCTGCACTCGTCCTCCTCCCAGGCTCTGGCCGAACCCGGTCTTGCTAAGCGGACAGCTGTCCGTTACGTTTCTCCATGGAGCGGACAGCTGTCCGGTTGACTCCACCATAGCGGCGGAGACGGTCGGCGCCACCGGCCCAGGCCGTCGCCGCCGGAACTCCTGACGTGCCTCGCGCATGTTCCCGAAGAGCACCGCCCCGTACAAGCGCCATCTCCCCGTCTCCTGAATCGTCTGCCTGCCGGACCGCCCCTCCCTCGAACGCGTTCCGGGTACCGGATATGCGAAAGAAGGCTGATCATGGCCCCAGCCCCCTCGCCGACGCACAGCGCCGTCACCTTGAACGTCAACGGCGAGAAGTACACGCTGACCGTCGACCACCGCACCACCCTGCTCGACGCCCTGCGCGAGCGCCTCGATCTCACCGGTACCAAGAAGGGCTGTGACCAGGGGCAGTGCGGTGCGTGCACCGTCCTGCTCGACGGGCGCCGGGCAGTCTCCTGTCTGCACCTCGCGGTGGCGGCCGAGGGACGCGAGATCACCACCATCGAAGGGGTCGCCGACGGTGAGCGGCTGCACCCGGTCCAGCAGGCGTTCCTCGACTTCGACGGCTACCAGTGCGGCTACTGCACGCCGGGGCAGATCTGCTCGGCCATCGCGGTGATCGAGGAACACGCTGCGGGCTGGCCCAGCGCCGTCACCGACGACGTAGGCCCCGAAGCGGGCCCAGCGCCCCTGACGGCCGACGAGATCCGGGAACGGATGAGCGGCAACCTGTGCCGGTGCGGCGCCTATGTGTCGATCGTCCAGGCCGTCGCCCGGGCAGCCGCGGTCCAGGCGGAGACCGGCGAGGCCGCGGAGGCGGTCGCATGAGGGAGTTCGGCTATCAGAGGGCGTCCGACGTCGCCGGTGCGGTCGCACTGCTCGGCGCCGATCCGGACGCGCGTTTCCTCGCCGGCGGCACCAACCTCGTCGACCTGATGAAGACCGGGGTCGAGCGGCCCGCCCGCCTCGTCGACGTGCGTGAACTCCCGCTGGACCGGGTCGAGTCGACGCCGGACGGCGGCCTCCGCATCGGCGCGACCGTCACCAACAGCGACCTCGCGGCCCACCCCGAAGTCCGCCGCCGCTACCCGGCGCTCGCGCAGGCGGTGCTGGCCGGCGCCTCCGGGCAGCTGCGCAACATGGCCACGCTCGGCGGCAACCTGCTCCAGCGCACCCGCTGCGGCTACTTCACCGACGTGACCGGCCCCTGCAACAAGCGGCGTCCCGGCAGCGGTTGCCCCGCCCTCCAGGGCGAACACCACAACCACGCCGTCCTGGGGGCCTCCGACCACTGCGTGGCCGTCCATCCCTCGGACATGGGCGTGGCGCTGACGGCCTTCGACGCCGTGGTCTCGTACGAGACCACGGACGGGCCGGGGCAGGTGCCGCTCACCGAGTTCTATCTGCCCGTGGGCGACACCCCGCACCGGGAGACGGCCCTGCCGGCGGGCGCGCTGATCACCGGCGTCACGCTGCCGCCTGCCCCGGTCGCCACCCGCTCCCGTTACCGCAAGGTGCGGGAGCGCGCCTCGTACGCGTTCGCGATCGGTTCCCTTGCCGCCGCGCTCGACGTTCGCGACGGCGTGGTGCACGAGGCGCGTCTGGCCCTCGGAGCGGTCGCGTCACGGCCGTGGCGGGCCCGGGCCGCCGAGCGGGTGCTGACCGGGTCACCGGCCGACGCCGGGACGTTCGCCGCCGCCGCGGACGCCGAACTGGCGGCGGCCAGGCCGCTGCCCCACAACGGATACAAGGTGACGCTGATGCGCAATCTCGTGGTGGCCGTGCTGACCGAACTCGCCGAGGAGGCCGCCCGATGACCACCACCACGACCGGCACCACGAACGGCACCACGACGGCGCGGGGCTCCGTCGGTACGGCGCACACCCGGGTGGAGGGCAGGGACAAGGTCACCGGAGCGGCCCGCTACGCGGGGGAGATCCCCTTCGCCGGACTCGCCCACGGCTGGCTGGCGCTGTCCACCGTCACCCGCGGCCGCGTCCGCTCGGTCGAGACCGCCCCCGTCCTCGGCATGCCGGGCGTCCTCACCGTCCTGCACCACGAGAACGCCCCTCGCCTCGACAGCGACTACGTCGGTCTGCTCGGAGTCCCGCCGGATCCGTCCGCGGCCCTCTTCCAGCACGA
This sequence comes from Streptomyces glomeratus, assembly GCF_021462825.1. Lineage (GTDB taxonomy): Bacteria > Actinomycetota > Actinomycetes > Streptomycetales > Streptomycetaceae > Streptomyces > Streptomyces glomeratus. The sequence goes on from NZ_JAKEEB010000009.1 coordinate 53,534, forward strand.
CCGGGTGCCGCACCGGGGCTGGCCGGTCGCGCTGGTCGTCGCCGAGACGTCCGAGCAGGCCAGGGAAGCCGCCGAAGCACTCGTGGTGCACTACGAGCAGGAACCGCACGACGTCGCCTTCTCCGCCGGACGTCCGGACGCCTACCCGGTGGACGGTCATATGCCGGCGGTGGCCGAGAAGGGCGACCTGGAGTCCGCGCTCGCCACCTCCACCGTCGTCGTGGACGCCGAGTACACCACCCCCGAAGAGCACCACAACCCGATGGAGCCCCACGCGGCGACGGCCCATTGGGACGGTGGCCGACTGGAAGTCGTCGACTCCAACCAGGGCACCACCTGGGTCGCGGGCGACCTCGCGAAACTGTTCTCGCTGGACCCGGCCTCGGTGCGGGTGCGGTCCGAGCACGTCGGCGGAGGCTTCGGCAGCAAGGGCATCCGCGCCCACCAGGTGGCAGCCGTGATGGCCGCGACCGTCCTCCAACGCCCGGTCCGGGTGGTCATGACCCGCCGCCAGATGTTCTCCCTGGCGGGCTACCGCAGCCCCACGACGCAGCGGGTCCGGCTCGGCGCCGACGCCCAGGGGCGGCTGCGCGCGCTGGAACACCGCTGCCTGAACATCACCTCGACCGTGCGCGAATTCGTCGAGCCGGGCGCCGCACCGGCGCGGGTGATGTACGACGCCGACGCCCATCACACGGCCAACCGGGTCGTACGGCTCGACGTGCCGACCCCGACCTGGATGCGGGCGCCGGGCGAGGCACCGGGGTCGTTCGCGCTGGAGGCGGCGCTCGACGAACTCGCCGAGAAGTGCGGGATCGACCCGATCGAGCTGCGCGCACGTAACGAGCCCGAGCGCGGTCCCGTGTCCGGACTGCCGTTCAGCAGCCGCAATCTGCTCACCTGCTTCCGCGAGGGCGCCCGCCGGTTCGGATGGGCGGACCGTGATCCGCGCCCCGGGCTGCGGCGTGACGGGCGCTGGCTGCTCGGCACCGGCACCGCGGCCGCCTCCTTCCCGGCGGGCGCCGGACCGTCCACGGCGGGCCTCACGGCCGAGCCGGACGGCACCTTCACCGTGCGCATCGCCGCCTCGGACATCGGAACGGGCGCGCGCACCGCGCTCACCCTGGTCGCCGCCGATGCGCTCGGCGTGGCGCCGGACCGTGTGCGGGTGCGGATCGGTGACAGCGACTTCGGACCGGCGATGATCGCCGGCGGTTCGATGGGCACCCGCTCCTGGTCCTGGGCCGTCACGATCGCGGCCGACGAACTGCGGGAACGACTCGCCCTCGGGGCGGACATCCCCCCGGCGGGGATCACGGTACGGTCGGACACCACCGAGGCCATCGGCGCCCTCGCGAAAAAGGAACGGCACTCCTTCGGGGCGCAGTTCGCCGAGGTCGCGGTGGACGTCACCACCGGCGAGGTACGGGTGCGGCGCATGCTCGGGATCTTCGCGGCAGGCCGCGTGGTCAACCCGCTCACCGCGCGCAGCCAGTTCCTCGGGGGCATGATCTGGGGCATCTCCATGGCCCTGCACGAGGAGGCGGTCCGGGACCCGGCCTCGGGCGGTCACGTGGGTGCCGACCTCGCGGGCTATCACGTCGCCACGCACGCGGACGTGCCGCTCATCGAGGCGGACTGGATCGACGACCCGGACCCGGACGACCCGGTCGGGATCAAGGGCATCGGCGAGATCGGTATCGTCGGCGCCGCGGCGGCGATCGCCAACGCGGTCTGGCACGCGACCGGCGTCCGCCACCGGAGCCTGCCGATCCGGCCCGACCGCGTCCTGTCGGCCGGTACCGGAGCGGCGCATGCTTGACCTCGCCGAGGAGCTGAACCGCTGGGCCGAGGAGGGCCGGTCCTTCGCCGTGGCCACCGTGGTGGCCGTCGGCGGCAGCGCGCCGCGCGACCCCGGCGCCGCCCTCGCCGTCGACAGCGACGGAACGGCCATCGGCTCGGTCTCCGGCGGCTGTGTCGAGGCAGCGGTGTACGAGCTGTGCCGCCAGGCGCTGAGCGACGGCGACACCGTCCTGGAACGGTTCGGCTACAGCGACGAGGACGCCTTCGCCGTCGGACTGACCTGCGGCGGTGTCCTCGACGTCCTGGTCACCCCGATCGACGCGCGATCGCCGGCCGCCGCGGTGTTCCGCTCGGCGCTCTCGGCCGCCGTACGGGACGAGCCGGTGGCCGTCGCCCGGATCGTCCGGGGCCCGGCCGAACTCCTCGGCGGGACCCTGCTGGTCCGTTCCGACGGATCCCGCGAAGGCGGTCTCGGGGGCCACCCGGAGCTGGACCGGACTGCGGCGGCCGAGGCCCGGGCCCTGCTGGACGCCGGCCGAACCGGCACGGTCGACCTCTCGGAGGACGGATCGCACTGCCCCGGAGGTCTCACCCTGTTCGTCGAGTCGAGCGTGCCCCGGCCCCGCATGATCGTCTTCGGCGCGATCGACTTCGCCGCGGCGCTCGTGCGGGTGGGCAGGTTCCTCGGCTACCACGTGACCGTGTGCGACGCCCGCCCCGTCTTCGCCACACGGGCACGCTTCCCGGAGGCCGACGACATCGTGGTCGACTGGCCGCACCGCTATCTGCAGCGCACCACGACCGACGGACGCACGGTGCTGTGCGTGCTCACCCACGATCCCAAGTTCGACGTACCGCTGCTGAAGGCGGCGTTGCGGATGCCGGTCGCGTACGTCGGCGCCATGGGTTCGCGCCGCACTCACGAGGACCGGACCGGGCGGCTGCGTGAAGCAGGCGTGAGCGGGCGGGAGCTGGCCCGGCTGAGGTCGCCGATCGGCCTCGATCTCGGTGCGCGCACGCCCGAGGAGACCGCCCTGTCGATAGCGGCGGAGATCGTGGCGGCCCGGCGGGGAGGCACCGGCGTCCCGCTGACCGGCTCGGGCACGCCGATCCACCGCGACGGAAGCGGGCACGGCAGCGCCGTGGCCGCCTGAGGCACCGGGACGGATGTGCGAACGTCTAGGGCGAGGAGAGCGAAGGGACTGGATTCAGAGAGGAATGAGAAGGAAGCCCCTTCATGGCCTCGCCAGGATCGACACTAGCAGTCAGTCCGGGATCAGGTCGCGGAGATTTCCGGGGGTGATGATCCGGGAGCCAGGGGGCAGTCCCTCGGGCCGTTCCAGGCCGATGTAGGTGACGGGACCGTCCGGGACCGTCCCGCCGTCCCAGGACGTCACCCTTGTGCCGCCCTCGGCCATCAGGTCGGCGAGGTACCGGACCGTCAGCGGATCGTGCTCCACGATGCCGCGCACCAGTGTCGCGACCGACACCCGGTTCTCCTCCACCCGGTTGGCCGACGGATGGCCCTTGAGGTAGAGGTGAAGCCACCTGGCGCGCCACCGCCCGTCACGGCCGCGGTGGAACGCCAGCGGCAGCGCGACGCGGCCCGGCCCGCGCAGCTCCGACTTCATGCGCACGGTGCGCGGCTCGAACGGGCGGCCCCGCTGTTCGGCGTCGCGCAGCATGAAGCCGAAGAACGACTCCTCAGTCTCCTCGAAGCCCTCACCCGAGTAGATGTTGACCTGCGGCACGACGAAGGTGCCGCGCACGGCCCCCAGCCGCAGGTTGATGAACTCCGAGGCGCCGTCGCGGGCATCGGTGATGTCGCCCGAGTGCTCCCCCTCGACATCGGTGAGGTTGGTGTACGACAGCCAGGACAGGGTGGCGTAGTCGGCGTCCAGCGTCAGCGCCGACAGGTCGTAGTCGGTGCTGCGCGACGTCTGCTTCCAGTAGACGAAGAAGCGCAGCAGTTCGCCGTCGACCGGGCAGCGGGAGCCGCGGGGCAGGACGCCGAGGCCGGGCGCGGTCGCCCTGCCGCTGAGCGGAAGCGCGACGTCGAGGACTTGGGGGTCCACCACCAGATGGCCGGGGGCCGGGAGACGTCGGCGTATCTCGGCGTCGAGAGCGGTGACCAGACGTGTGCGCTCCGGCGCTCGCACGGTCGGCCGGGTGTCGGGAGTGACCCAGGCGCGGCCGTGGCGGTTGACGAAGACCCGGCTCTTGCCGGCCTCCGCGGCGCGGTTGTGCAGGTGCTCACGGACCGACAGCACCACCCGGCCGGAGACCAGCGGGGCGACCTGCTCGGCGGCGGCCACGACGGCGTCGCGCTCGGCCCGGGTGGATGCCGTGCGCAGCAGACGGTCCAGGGCGCGGAACAGCCTGCCGGGCGCGGACTTGAGCAACTCCGCCGCCGCGGTGACGTCGCCGGCGTCGAGCAGTTCCTCGACCCGACTGTCGAAGGACCGCGCGGTCCGCTCACCGCGGGCGACGGCGAACACCTCGGCGGCATGCGGCCGGTCCGGGTACTCGTGCGGATGGAGGCGCTCACCGAGGCGCTTCCAGGCCTCGCGGTGCGCGGCGACGTCGGCGAGCTTGGCCGGGGCCGCGGCGGCGACGGTGTCGAGGCCCGCGATCAGGGCGCGCCGGACGGGGCGGGACAGTGCGCGAAACCGAGTCGGTGCCTGCAGGGTCACATCACCGCCCGACAGCGCGCAGGCCAGCCGGAGCACATCGGTGACGGTGTCCAGAAGGAGATCCGCACCCACCTTCAGGCGGGCCTGGTTGACGACGGCGCGGGTCTCCCGGACGGGTATCGCCCCGGGCTGGGGGCCCCGCACGCAGTGCTCGGCGAGCATCCGCAGGTCGTCCAGCTCGGCGTCGCCGAGCGGTGTGGGGCTGCCGGCCAGCGCCAGGTACAGGGCGGTGATCTCGTCCGCCAGGTCGCCGCCTCGCCACAGCACCGTCATACGGTCGCCCGCGGCCGCGATCAGCTCGTCGTGGGCGGCGAGCACCTCGGCGTAGGTGTGACGGTAGTTGCCGTAGGACGGGAGGGTGAGCAGATCCACCACACCGCTGTCCAGCTGGGCCTTTGTGCGATCGCGTGAGGTGTCGTCGGCGAGCGCGTCGGCGATGCACCCCATCCAGAAGTCGAAGGTGTCGGGCACGTTGGCCGGAAAGTCGATGAAGTAGACGTTGTGCCGCACATGGTCCCCGACCATCTCCCGGACGGTGCCCAGGGTGCGCACGGCGATGTCGACGACCGTGTTCTCGGACAGGGCCGACAGGTGTGCCAGCAGGTCCGCCGAGAGTTTGAAGCCCACGGACATCAGCGCGGCGTCGAACTGCCGCGCTGCGACGTCGCCCTTCCCCATGGGCCCCGTGGGCCCCGTGGGAGTGGGAAGGCGGTGGGTGTGCCGGACGACCAGCGGTTCGAGACGGTGGATCACCGCCGCATGATTCCACGGCCGCGCGCGGCGGCGCATGCGGGTTTCGGGGCCCCGGGGCCCGCGACCGGATCAAGCCGAGCGGATCGCTCATGCCGGAGTGATGCGCCATGGGGGCGCTCCCTCGTCTTCCGGCGGGGCCATGGGCCGCTCGGCGGCCTCGTCGAGGGCGTCGTCGAGGGAGGAGGCGGCCATGACGAGCGAGAGATGGGTGAAGGCCTGGGGGAAGTTGCCCAACTGCTCCCCGCCCGGGCCTATTTTCTCGGCGAACAGGCCGACGTGGTTGGCGTAGGTCTGCATCTTCTCGAAGGTGTAGCGGGCCTTGCCCAGTTGGCCCGAGCGGGCCAGGGCATCGACGTAGAGGAAGGTACAGAGGCTGAAGGTGCCTTCCGCACCGCGCAGCCCGTCCGGGGAGGCGGCCGGGTCGTAGCGGTAGACCAGGCTGTCGGAGACCAGTTTGCGGTCGATGGCGTCCAGGGTGTTCAGCCAGCCGGGGCTCAGGGGCGCGAGGAAGCCCACCCGGGGGAGCAACAGAAGCGAGGCGTCCAGGACCTCACCGTCGTAGTGCTGGACCAGTGCCTGTTTCTCCTTGCTCCAGCCGCGCTCCATGACCTGCTCGAAGATGGTGTCGCGGGCCGCGGTCCACAGCGCGGTGTCAGCCGGCCGGCGCCATTCCTGGGCCAGCCGCAGACCGCAGTCGAACGCCGCCCAGCACATCACGCGGCTGTAGGTGAAGTCCTTGCGGCCGCCGCGGGTTTCCCAGATGCCCTCGTCGGGCCGGTCCCAGGAGCCGGCGAGCCAGTCCAGGGTCCGGCTGAGTCCCTTCCAGCCGTGGTAGCCCACATGCGTGCCGACCTTGCGGCTCTCGGACATCGCGTACAGGGCCTCGCCGTAGATGTCCAGTTGGAGCTGGTCGGCGGCGGCGTTTCCGGCCCGGACCGGTCGGGAGCCCTGGTAGCCCTCGAGGTGTTCCAGGATCTCCTCGGGCAGATCGGGGTCCCCGTCGACCCGGTACATGATCTGGAGCGGCTCCCCGCCGGGCCCCGCATGGTCGTGCAGCCGGTCTCCCAGCCAGCGGACGAAGGCGTTCGCCTCCTCGACGAAGCCGAGGTCGAGCAGGGCGCGCACGGACAGGGAACCGTCCCGGATCCAGGTGTAGCGGTAGTCCCAGTTGCGCTCCCCGCCGATCCGTTCCGGCAGACCCATGGTGGCCGCGGCGATCGGGGCGCCGGTGGGGGCGTAGGTGAGCAGTTTCAGCGTGATGGCCGAGCGGTGCACCATGTCCGGCCACCGCCCTCGGTAGCGGCAGGTGCGCACCCATCCCTGCCAGTAGCCGATGGTGTCCCAGATCTCGCCGGACAGCTGCTCCGCCGTGGGCGGCTGGGGCGCCGGGCCGCCCGGCCCGCAGACGGTGAAGACCGCGGCCGCGACCTGACCCTCCTTCAGGGTCAGCGTGCCGGTGACGTCCTGGCCGTCGCGCCGCAGCGGAAAGGTGCTCTGCAGATGGGCGCTGATGCCGGGGGAGTGGAAGGAGGCCGCCTGCTCCCGCAGTTCGAGGGTGTGAGCGGCCCGCGCGTAGTCGAACCGGGGACGGCACTCCAGGTCGAAGCGGACCGTGCCGCGCACGGTCCGCACGGCCCGGACCAGAGTGTGGCGGTCTCCGGCCCGGTGGGGACGCTTGGCGGGCATGCAGTCGATCACCTCGCCCACGCCGTCGGCCGACATGAAACGGGTCACCAGCACGGCGGTGTCCGGATAGTAGAGCTGCCGCCATGTCCCGCCGTCCCCGCCCACCGGTGCCAAACGGAAGTAGCCCCCGCGCTCGTGGTCCAGCAGGGACGCGAAGACACTGGGTGAGTCGAACCGCGGAGCGGCGAACCAGTCCACGACGCCCTGCGCTGAGATCAGGGCGGCGGTCTGCAGATCTCCCACCAGCCCGTGATCGGCGATCGGCGGATAGCGATCCATGTTCCCAATGTGATCCATGAGGTGTTGCCCCGCGCGGCGAGTCGCACCGGCCGAGGCTCGGGGCCACCGCCCCGCCGATCAGGCGCCCTTCGGCCGGACCTCCTTCCGCCACACCGAAGGAGTGAAGCCGCGGCGAAGTCGGGTTTCGCGGGGCGCCGACCGACGCCCGAAGTGATGGGGTCATGGATGGTCGGCGTCATGTCGTCAGGGGTGGCCGGCCGAAGGACCGGGTGGTCCCGGCCGTGTTCCGGGGCAGTACCGACGGGAGGCAGGCGTGGGCACCAGCGTGGACGACACTCGGAATCTCAGCGGTCCTTCGCTGCTGAAGGGGCAGAAGGCGCTGGTCACAGGTGCCAACTCGGGGATCGGCAAGGCCACCGCCATCGGTCTGGGCCGGATGGGCGCCGACGTCGTCGTCAACTACGTCTCCGACGCCGACGCCGCGGAGAAGGTGGTGCGGGAGATCGAGGCCCTCGGCGTACGCGCCTACGCCCACGAGGCCGACGTCTCCCAGGAGGACCAGGTCGTCCGCATGGTGTCCCGGATGGTCGAGGAGCTGGGAACCGTCGACATCCTGGTCGCCAATGCCGGTCTCCAGCGGGACGCTCGCCTCACGGACATGACCCTCGCCCAGTGGCAGAAGGTGCTGGACGTCAACCTCACCGGGCAGTTCCTGTGCGCGCGGGAGGCGGCCAAGGAGTTTCTGCGCAGAGGCGTGGTCCCCGAGGTGTCGTCGTCCGCCGGGAAGATCATCTGTATGAGCTCGGTCCACCAGATCATCCCCTGGGCGGGCCATGTGAACTACGCGGCCTCCAAGGGCGGCGTACTGATGATGATGGAAACCATGGCCCAGGAGCTGGCACCGCACAGGATCCGGGTCAACGGGGTCGCGCCCGGGGCGATCCGCACCCCCATCAACCGCAGCGCCTGGGACACCGCCGACGCCGAGGAGAGCCTGCTGAAGCTCATCCCGTACGGCAGGGTGGGCGAACCGGAGGACATCGCGCGGGCGGTCGGCGTGCTCGCCTCCGACCTGCTCGACTACGTCGTAGGCGCCACCCTCTATGTCGACGGCGGTATGACCCTGTTCCCCGGCTTCGCCACCGGGGGCTGACGGCGAGCGTCCCGGGCGCGCTCCGCGCCCCCCACGCACCTGTCGCCGCGGGCGGCCAAGACGCCCTCAGCGTGTGATCGGCGCCTCCTGCGGCTCCACGTGTCGATCAGACACAGCTGGGGACTCGGGGCTGCGTGTCGTCCACGGAGGAGCCGATGACGGTCGAAGCCCACTGTCCCACCCCGCTGTCCCCCGCGTGGGTCCCACCGGGCGTGTACGAACCCCAGCAGGACACCTGGCTGCTGGCCCGGGCCCTGCTCAGGGAGCGGCTCGCCCCGGGGGCGGACGTCCTGGACCTGGGTACCGGTACCGGCGTCCTCGCCCTGGAAGCCGCGCGGCTCGGCGCACGCGTCACCGCGGTCGACATCTCCTGGCGGGCGGTGCTCGCGGCCCGCGTGAACGCCCTGCTCAGCAGGCAGAACATCAGCGTGCGCCGCGGTGATCTCACCTCGGCCGTGGCCGGACGCAGCTTCGACCTCGTCGTCAGCAACCCGCCCTATGTGCCGTCCCCCGGACGGAAGGCCCCCCGGGGCGCCGCGCGTGCCTGGGACGCCGGATGGGACGGCCGCATGCTGCTGGACCGCATCTGCGATGCCGCGACCACGCTGGTGCGCCCGGGTGGCGTCCTGCTCTTGGTGCATTCCGCGCTGTGCGGGGTGGAGGACACGCTCGAACGGCTGACCTGTGCGGGACTGAGCGCCATGGTCACGGAGCGCGCGAAGGTGCCCTACGGCCGGGTGCTGCGCTCCCGGCTGACCTGGCTGCGCGGGCGCGGACTGACGGCCGCCGACATGGTGGAAGAGCTGGTGATCATCCGTGCCGTACGAACGTGACACCGCACCGTACGAAGGTGACACCGCACCGCGTGAACGTGGCGCCACACCGTACGAAGGTGACACCGCACCGCGCGAGCGTGGCGCCGCGCCGCACGAATCTGACACCGCGCCGCCGTACCAATGTGACACCGCGCGGCGCGGACCTGACACCGCGCCGCGCGGGCGCGAGCGCGTGTGCCGTATCCGCGCCGACCGTGACGGTCCGCTGTTGGTCGAGGGACCGGTGGAAATCATCGGCCCGGACGGCGAGCCGGTGGTGAGCCGGCGGTTCGTCGTGGCCATCTGCACCTGCCGGCGCAGCCGTACCTACCCCTGGTGCGACACCAGCCACCGCCGCCGTGGGAAGCCCGCTGACGACCCCTTGCCGGGAGGAACGGAGGCGCTCGAGTGACGATCACCCGGCTCGAACCACGCCGGTGCAGCCCGCCCCTGCCGGATGCCAGGGGACCGCTGTCGCACGCGGTGGTGGCCGCCCTGCGGGACAGGGTCGCCCCGCCGTCGCCCGTCCCGCCGGAGGAAGGCGGTCCGTACGGGGAGGACCTGCAGCTCGCGCTCTACGTGCTGTACGAACTGCACTACCAGGGGTTCGCCGGAGTCGACGACGACTGTGAGTGGGACCCCGCGCTCCTCGCCTTCCGCCGGGCCCTCGAGGAGCGGTTCCTGGCCGCCCTCCGCGCCGACGTCCCGGTGGACACCGGCGCCCAGGAGGCCCTCGACGAACTCCAGGTCGAACCGGTCGGCGACGACGGCACCGGCGTCTCCCACTTCCTCAGGAACCAGGGCCGGCCGGAGCACCTGCGGGAGTACGCGGCGCTGCGGTCGCTGTACCACCTCAAGGAGGCCGACCCGCACGCCTGGGTGATCCCCCGCCTGCACGGCCGCGCCAAGGCGGCCATGGCGGCCGTGGAGTTCGACGAGTTCGGGGCGGGACGGGCCGATGAGATCCACGCGGGCCTCTTCGCGGACCTGATGGAGGAACTGGGACTGCGCACGGCCTACGGCTACTACCTGGAGGCGGCGCCCGCCGAGCTGCTCGCCACCGTCAACCTGATGTCGCTCTTCGGCCTGCACCGCAGTCTCAGGGGCGCGCTGACCGGCCACTTCGCGGCCGTCGAGGTGACCTCGTCCCCCGGTTCACGCCGGCTGGCCGAGGCCCTGCGCCGGGTCGGCGCGGGTGAGGCGGCCGTGCGCTTCTACGACGAGCACGTGGTGGCGGACGCCGTACACGAGCAGGTCGTACGCCACGAGGTGGTCGGCGGGCTGCTGGAGAGCGAGCCCGGCCTGGAGACGGACGTCGTCTTCGGCATCCGGGCCACCGGCTTTCTCGAGGACCGGCTCGCCGCGCGCCTCCTCGCGGCCTGGCGCGGTGGACACACGGCGCTGCGGACCGGGGCGCTGCCACCGGTAGAGGCGGATTCCCGGGGCACCGACGGGGAACCCACCCCGCGACACGCACACGGGCCCACCTCGAAGGAGTGGTGATGACAGAGCAACGACACGACGAAGAGTTCTACCGGAGCGACCGCCCGGCCCACCCGACACTGGAGGAGGACCGGCCCCGCGGGGGCAAGCCCAAGGCACCGGCCAAGCACCGCGGGCCCTGGGTGACGGTGGGGATCGTCGTCCTGGTGGTCGTGCTGGTCGTCCTCGGTATCGCGCTCTTTCCCTGATCGCGCTCTCTCCCCGGGGACGGGGGTGCGCTGGTATCCGGGCCCCGGTGACGTGTTCAAATCCCGGGCACGGGTACCCGGGGCGCCATGATGACGATCTCCCTGGAAACGCTCGCCGCCTCGAACGCCGCCTGGGCCGTGCTCGGGGCCTTCATCGGCGGCCTCGTGATCGTCGCTGCCCTGATCTGGGCCGTCCGGCTCGGAATCCGGGTGCGTCGCCGCGAACCCGCCCCGCCGCGGCCCTCCGATCACCCCAAGCCACCGCCCGGCGGACCCGTCATGGAATCCCGGGAAGTCAGAAAGCCGAACGAGGTGCCCCGGGCCGAGAACGAGAGCCAACGCCTGACCCCGCACGAGCTGCATCCCACCGGAACCACCCGCAGCGAGAACCAGGAGCGCCCCCGCTGGAGCGGCGGCTCCGGCGGCTCCGGCGGCTCCTTCGGCAGCGGCGGCTCCGGCGCCACCTGACCACCCGACGGGCGGGTCCTGTGCGGCCGCACGAGGGCGGTCGCGGACCAACGTCAGGAACGTGCGTCCCGCTCGGCGCGTTCGGCGTTCCGCTTCTTGATACGGGAGGCTTCCTTGCGGACCTCGGCCTGAGTGGCGCGTTCCTTCTCCAGCCACTCGGGCCGGTCCCGTTTGAGGGCCTCGATCTGCTCGGTGGTGAGGGGTTCCGTGACCCCGCCGCGCGCGAGACCCGCGATGGACACGCCCAGCTTCGCCGCCACCACCGGGCGGGGGTGCGGGCCGTTGAGTCGCAGCTCGCGCAGCCACTCCGGCGGATTCGCCTGGAGTTCGTCCAGCTCGGCGCGCGAGACCACACCCTCCTGGAACTCGGCAGGGGTGGCGGGGAGGTACACACCCAGCTTCTTCGCCGCGGTCGCGGGCTTCATCGTCTGGGTGGTCTGGTGCGACTTCATGGTGTCCAGACTATCGGCCGTGTTCTGGCCCTTTGACCACGGCCGGTAACCTGGCGGGGTGACAGGCTCGGAAGCATCCCCCTCGTTCCGGCTCGCGTACGTCCCCGGGGTGACGCCCGCCAAGTGGGTGCGGATCTGGAACGAGCGCCTACCCGATGTCCCCCTGACCCTGCTCCAGGTGCCGGCGGCGGAGGCCCCCGAAGCGCTGCGCGACCGCGCGGCCGACGCCGGGCTTGTGCGGCTGCCGGTGGACCGCACGTTCTTCAGTGCGATCCCGCTCTACACCGAGACGACGGTCGTGGTGGTCCCCAAGGACCACGTGGTGAGCGCCGTGGACGAGGTGTCCATCGGGGATCTCGCCGACGAGGTCGTGTTCCACCCCCTCGACGACGTCCTGGGCTGGGAGCAGCCGCCGGGACAGCCCGCGTTCGAGCGGCCCGCCACTACGGAGGACGCCATCGAGCTGGTGGCGGCAGGGGTGGGGCTGCTCGTCGTCCCGCAGTCGCTGGCGCGTCTGTACCACCGCCGGGACCTCACCTACCGGCCCGTGGTGGACGCCCCCCAGTCGGCCGTCGCCCTCTCCTGGCCCGAGGACGCGACCACGGACCTGGTCGAGGACTTCATCGGGATCGTCCGCGGGCGGACGGTGAACAGCACCCGGGGGCGTACTGCGGCCAAGGCCGCCGCGCAGCCGAAGCGGGAGCGCCCCGACGCGGCCGGTGTCCGGCGCCAGCCCGCGGCGGCGAAGAACGGCAAGACCGGTAAGACGGGCAGGACCGGCAAGACGGGGAAGCCGACGGCCAGGAACCCGCGAAGCGGCTCCGGCGGCTCCCAGGGCAATCGGCGCGGCAAGCCCCGCGGCCGTTCGTAGACGCGCGCCACCGAACCCCCTCGCGGCGGCTCGCTCACCCTGACGGCCGTGGCGGCGGGTGGGACGACGTGCCCGGCCGGGGCGGTCAGGTCGCCGCCGTGCGGCCGATCGACTCCACCAGCGGAAGCAGCCGGTGCGGCACGCGCTCGCGCAGCGCCACCTCCGTGCGGGTGCGGACGACCCCCGGCAGACTGATCAGCGCCTGGATGACGTCCTCCAGGTGTTCGTTGTCCCGCGCCACGACCCGGGTCATCAGATCGCCGCCGCCGGTGATCGAGAACGCTTCCACGATCTCCGGCACGGCCGCGAGCGCGTCGCCCACGTCGTCCAGGTGTCCCTGCGTGACCTCGATGTGCACGAAGGCGAGCACCGGGTGCCCGAGCGCGGCGGGGGACAGGGAAGGGCCCGTACCGGTGATCACCCCATCGCGCTCCAGACGGTCCAGCCGGGCCTGCAGCGTGCCGCGGGCGATGCCCAGGATCCGCGCGTACTCGCGCACGCTGGTGCGCGGTTGCTGAAGCAGCAGCCGGAGGATGCGGGTGTCGAGTTCGTCGACGGCCATGGTCCGTTGGCCTTTCTTGCATGCCACTGGAACTTTCACGACTGTACCAATGGTCCTGTGGAGAGTGCGCCGCTTGAGCCACTGCCGCGCTGATGCTTTCCTTGTGGCTATCAATGGCGCCGCGTAGCGCAGGACCGGTGACGAAGCCGGAAACCGTGCCCGCGGCGCCATTCCCATGTCCTGATGGACGAAGCAGATGCAGGGGGCGGATTTCCGACGGTGAAGAAGATGTTCATGGCTCCTGACCCGGGGCTCTTCCGGCTGCGGGTCTCGCTGCGCGCGGTGCTCGGCATCGGCCTGGCCGTGACCGTGTGCGAGTCGGCCGGGCTGTCCCTGCCCGCCTCGATCACCGGCGGGCTCGCCGCGCTCCTCGCGCTGTTCACGGTCGCCGATCCGACGGTGCGCGGCCAGGCGGTCACCACCGCGCTGCTTCCCGTGGCCGGACTTCCCGTCCTCGCCCTGGCGAGCGCCCTGCACACGGTGCCGGTGGTGCGGGACGCGGTGTGGCTCGCGGTGGTCTTCGCCGGTGTGTACGCCCGCCGCTGGGGACCGCGGGGCAACGCGCTCGGCATCTTCGCCTTCATGACGTTCTTCATCGCGCAGTTCCTGCGCGCGGTCCCGGACCTGCTTCCGGAGCTGTCCGCGGCCGTGGCGCTGTCGCTGGGGGCCGCGGCGGCGGTGCGGTTCGGCCTGTGGTGCGTCGAGCGCCGCACGCCACTGCCGGCCGCGCCCGCACCGCTCGACGGTCGGGGGCTGGCCCGGCCCGCCACACGGCAGGCCTTCCAGGCGACGGCCGCCTGCGCGTTCGCGGTCGCCGCGGGCCAGCTGCTGTCGCACGAGCGCTGGTACTGGGCCGTCGGCACCGCCTGGTGGATCTTCGTGAACACCGCCTCGCGCGGCGAGACACTGGTCCGCGGCTTCCGGCGCGTCGTGGGCACGGTGACCGGCATCTTCGCCGGACTGCTGGTCGCGGTACCGCTGCACGGCGCCCCCGTGCCCACGGCCGTGCTCATCGCCGTCTGTGTGTTCGGGATCTTCTACACGGCGGCGCCCTCCTACAGCTGGATGATGTTCTTCGTCACCGTCATGGCGGGCCTGCTCTACGGCCTGCTCGGTGTCCTGCACCCCGGTCTGCTCGGCCTGCGCCTCGCGGAGACGGGCGCCGGGGCGCTCGGCGCCGCGCTCGCCGTGGCGCTCGTGCTGCCGATCACCACCCACGCGGTCACCGACCGGTGGGTGCGCAGGGCCGTGCACGCCGTCCACGGCTGCACCGCCGCGGCGGCACGCAGGCTCGCGGGCGACGCGGAGGCGGACCCCGCGTCCCGCGCCGCCGAACTGGAAGCGCTGCTCGCGCGGGTCCGTCAGGCCCTGGCACCGCTGGTGCACCCGCTGAGCCCGCTGCGGGCCCGCAAGGCCCGGGCCCTGGAGGTGCTCGCCCTGCTCGACATGTGCGCCCGGGAGACGCGCGGCCTGGTGGCCGTCGCCGCGGATCCGGACGCCTCGCACGACGCCCGGCTGACCGCCGCGTGCCTCCGTGTCGAGACCGCCGTGGAGACGCTGCTCGGCGCGGTCCCCGAGCGCGTCCTCCCAGTGCCCACGAGTGCCCCCGGCCACCACCCGGGCGCCGAGCGCGCCCTCGGCCACCTCCACGGCCTGGAACGGGCCCTGCTCGCTCTGGCCACACCGCTGCGCGGCGCCTCGCCCGTCCAGGCCTGACGGATCCCCGCTTTTGGTCTAGACCTGCTGCTACCGTCGTCCCGGCAGCATGTCGGCGAGAGGGGACGGCAGTGGCGGACGGCGGCGCGCGGCGGGCGTACATCGGCTCGTTCACGACAGCGGGAGGGCGCGGCATCCTCACGGCGGCCGTGGCTCCGGACAGCGGAGCGCTGACCGTGCTCGACGCCCTGAACGGGCTGCCCGACCCGTCCTATCTGGCGCTGTCCGGGGACATGCTGTACGCGGTCAGCGAGACGCCCGACGGCGCGGTCGCCGCGTACCGCCTCGACGGCGACCGGATCGAGCCCGCCGGTCCGCCGGTCCGCGTCGGCAGCGGGCCTACGCATCTGAGCGTGCACGCCGGTCATGCGCTGACCGCCGACTACGGCTCCGGCAGTGTCACCGTCGTCCCCCTCGCCGCCGGGGGCACCCTGGGGGAGCGGGCGTCCGGAGTGCTCCGGCACAGGGGCTCGGGGCCGGTCCCGCAGCGGCAGCAGGGTCCCCACGCTCATCAGGTGCAGCCCGATCCGAGCGGCCGCTGGGTCGTCAGCGTCGACCTCGGCACGGACTCCGTCCAGGTGTGCGCCCTTCAGCGCGGCACTGTACGGCTGCATCGGGAGATCCCGCTGCCGGCCGGGTCGGGGCCGCGCCATCTGGCCTTCCATCCGGACGGGGACCGCGCCTACGTCCTGAACGAGCTGACGCCGACCGTCATCGTGTGCCGCTGGGACGCCGGGGCCGGGGTTCTGGAGCCGGTCACCGAGACGTGCGTGCTGCCGGACCGGCCCGTGGGCCAGGCCTACCCGTCGGGGATCGTCGTCTCACCCGACGGGCGCTTCGTGTGGACCGCGACCCGGGGTCAGGATCTGCTGTCCGTGCTCGCCATCGAGGGAGAAGGGCTGGGGCCGGTGGCCGCGGTGCCGTGCGGGGGCGTCTGGCCGCGTGCGCTCGCCCTGTCGGAGGGGTTCCTCTACGTCGCCAACGAGCGGTCCGGGGACGTCACCTGGTTCGCGCCGGACCCGGAGACGGGCCTGCCGAGGCGGGGCGGCTCGGTGGAGGCCCCGGCGGCCTCCTGTGTCGTCTTCGGCTGACCAGCCTCCGCAAGGCGAAGGGCCCGTCCCCCTGAGGGAAACGGGCCCTTGGTCGTGCAGGTGCTCTTGTGCGGGGCTCAGCGGGCCGGCGCGCCCTGCGGCTGCTGCGGGGCGATACCCAGCGCCGTCATGTACTTGGCGAGCGTCAGCTTGCCGATCGCCGGGTACGCGCCGAGGGCTTCGGCGGCGGGGCATCCCGCTTCCTCGGCGGCCGCGTTCAGCAGACCCGCCTCCAGCTCCGGACCGATCAGATACGGGGCGAGCGCCAGCTGCTGGGAACCCGCGGAGCGCAGCTGCTCGGCGACGGCCGTGATCGAGCCCTCCTGGTCCAGCGCCGCCGCCATCACCGGCACGGCGAGCCGCGCGGCCAGCAGCATGCCCGTGATACCGGCCGCCTGCACGGCCTCCTCGCCGCCCACCGACGCGAGGATGATGCCGTCCGCGGCCGTCGCCACGGTGAACAGCCGGGCCCGGTCGGCGCGGGCGAGGCCGGCCTCGGACAGGCGCACGTGCAGCGCCTCGGCGAGCAGCGGGTGCGGGCCGAGCACATCGGTCAGGTCGGCCGCGACGCGGCTGTCCATCACGGCCTGGCGGACCCGGCGCAGCAGCGCGCTGTCCGGACCTGCCAGCAGGGGCACCACGACGGCGACGGGGCCCTCGGGCCTCTTGGCCTCCACGCCGGCGGCGACCGCCTGCTCGTAGCGGGCGGTGCGCTCCTCGGCGGTCTGCGCGAGAACGGACTGCAGCGTGGGGAACTCGGACTCGTCCCCGTCCACGTAACCGATCCGGGCGTCCAGGCCGGGCAGCTCGGAACGCGCGATGCTCACGACCTCCTCGGCGAGGCTGCGCGTGGCGGCGCTGGGCGTGCCGGGCACCGCGAGGACGAGCGCGGGCGCGCCTTCGGGAGCCGCCAGCGGCTCGGGACGGCGGTGCCGCCCGGGCTGGCGGGGTCGCGGCATTCGTACAGGCAGGCCGGATGCGGGCCCAGTGGGGGAGCTCATGGCGCCGCATGCTACTGGTTTTGTGGGCTCCCCTGTTCGGGGAGGGGGCAGGTGAGCGGTATCCGTCCGGTTTTGTCTGATGAGTTACGTACGGTTGAGCAGTGATCGATACCGTGTGACCTTCCCGTCGTTCCCCCGTGACGACATCCCGTTCCCGGGAAGAGGGATGACCCACCCTTTTCGGACGCGACGTACAGCAGTCGTTCGTCGTAGGGCGGTTCGAGCGTGCCCTCCGCCAGCGCGAGTGCCATCCGCACGGCACCGGTCACCGGGCCGAACAGCGCCCCGCTCGCGCGGTCGCCCGGCAGACGGCCCCTAACACCCGTCTTCCGCCCGCCGTTGACGTCCCCGCCCGGCGCGGTCGGCCCGGTGCCGGGCGGTGCCCTGCACCGATCCGCCGAGGCCCGGCGATGTTACGGCAGACGCCAGTCCACCGGCTGTGCCCCCTGCCTCAGCAGCAGGTCGTTGGCGCGGCTGAACGGGCGTGAGCCGAAGAACCCCCGGTCCGCCGACATCGGGGACGGATGCGCCGACTCCACCGACGGCAGATCGCCGAGCAGCGGCCGCAGATTGCGGGCGTCACGGCCCCACAGAACGGACACCAGTGGCTTTCCGCGCGCAGCCAGTGCCCGTATCGCCTGCTCGGTGACCTCTTCCCAGCCCTTGCCCCGGTGTGCCGCCGGACGACGCGGGGCCGTGGTCAGTGCCCTGTTGAGCAACAGCACGCCCTGCTGGGTCCACGGGGTGAGATCGCCGTTGGACGGCTGGGGCAGGCCCAGGTCGGTGTTCAGCTCGCGGAAGATGTTGATCAGGCTGCCGGGCAGCGGACGGACGTCCGGAGCGACGGAGAACGACAGTCCCACCGCGTGTCCCGGTGTCGGGTAGGGATCCTGTCCGACGATCAGGACGCGGACGTCGTCGAAGGGCTGCTGGAAGGCCCGCAGGACGTTCGGTCCCGCGGGGAGGTAGGTGCGCCCCGCGGCGATCTCCGCGCGCAGGAAGTCGCCCATCTCGGCGATCCTTCCGGCCACCGGCTCCAGGGCCTTGGCCCAGCCTGGTTCGACGATCTCATGCAACGGTCGTGGTGCCACGGGCGTCACCCTACTGCCGGGCGCGCGCCGACGATCAACCGGTGGCTCGAGGGCGACCGGGAATGATCGTGTGAGTCATGAACAGGCCATGAGGTAGCGGAATATGACCGAACGCAAGTCCTTCCTCTCAAGGGTTGCCGTCCTGCCAGTGTCGGATCAGGCGATCACCGCCGCCCGTACGCACAGCACGTCCGGCAGATGGGACGCGAGTTGCCGCCAACTGTCGCCGTCGTCCGCCGACGCGTACAACTCGCCGTTGCGATTGCCGAAGTAGACGCCCGCGGGGTCCCCGTCGTCCGTGCACAGGGCGTCCCGCAGAACCGTGCCGTAGTGGGGCTCGCCGGGCAGCCCGGCCGTGAGCGGCTCCCAGCTCTTGCCCGCGTCCGCCGTCCGGAAGACTCGGCAGCGATGGTCGGCGGGGACCCGGTCCGCGTCCGCGTTGATCGGGAAGACATACGCCGTGCCCCCGCGGTGCGGGTGGGCGGCCGCGGCGAATCCGAACGTGGACGGCAGCCCGCTCCCGATGTCCGTCCAGTGCGTGCCTCCGTCGTCGCTCCTGTACACCCCCCAGTGGTTCTGCAGATACAGCCGGTCCGGGACCGCCGCATCCTGCGCGATCTTGTGCACGCACTGGCCGAACTCCGGGTTCGGATCGGGCAGGAAGACCGCCGACACACCGGAGTTGGACGGCTCCCAGCCGGCGCCTCCGTCCCGCGTCCGGAACACCCCGGCCGTCGACACGGCGACCGTCACGGCCTTCGCGTCCCGTTTGTCGGTCACCACCGTGTGCAGGCCCTCGCCACCGCCGCCCGGCACCCATCTGTCACGCGTCGGGTGCTCCCACAGGGGTCGCACCAGTTCGAAGCTCTCGCCGCGATCCTCCGAGCGGTACAGCGCGGCGGGCTCCGTGCCCGCGTACACCACGTCCGGCTCGGCGGCCGCGGGATGCAGCTGCCACACGCGCTCCAGCGAAGCACCGGTGTCCTTGGGGAACTTGACGGCAGGCCGGGCCGGCTCGGCCCAGGTGCGGCCCAGGTCGTCGGAGTGGAATACGGACGGCCCCCAGTGCGCGCTGTCCCCTCCGGCCAGCAGGCGCGGGGTCGCACCGCGGGTGTCGATGGCGACCGAGTAGATCGCCTGCGCGTTGAAGTACGGACCGTCGTCGAACTCCCATGCGCCGCCCCGTCGCCGCGCGATGAACAGTCCTTTGCGTGTGCCCACGGTGAGCAGTACCTCGGCCATGCCGGCCACCTCCGAAACGTCGTTGTTCCAGACACCGGCCAGTCTGCACCCCGCCACTGACAATCACCCCTGGACGTCTCGTCCCTGCAGGTCAGGGTCCGTGTTGCCGGAAGACGGAGAGGGAGCCGCCCGGGTGTGGACCCGCGGGCGGCGGCCCGGCGCCGGCGTTTCGGGGTCCAAGAATCCGGCGGCGCGGCGCACGTCATATGAGCAGCGGCGGCCCGGCACCCGTATGGGAGGGCGGTCGGGGGTATCGGTGTGTGCGTGAGGAGGAGGGCATCGATGAGGCGGCTGCCACCGATGACGGCGTTCCGCGGCCCCAGGGTGTGGGGGTGGCGCTGGCGGCGCAATCCGCTGCGGCGCCGCAGTGATGCGCTGGAGGCCTGGGTCGTGCTCACCGTGTGGGTGGTGACCGTGGTCGGTGGGGTGCTGACGGGGCTGGCGGCGACGCACTCTGTGGAGCAGGGACTGGCCCGGGAGCGGGCCCAGTGGCGCCCGGTCGTCGCGCTGCTCACCGAGGACGCGCCGAAGGCGACCACCGCGACCGCGTCCGGCGCGGGGCGCGTCTGGGCGGATGTGCGCTGGACCGGGACCGATGGCCGGTCCCACACCGGCCGGGCACGGGTGGCCGCCGGCAGCAGTACGGGTACGGCCGTCACCGTGTGGACGGACGGCGCGGGTTCTCTGGTGACCCGGCCCGCCTCCCGGTCCGAGGCCGGGGTGCGCGCGGCGATGGCCGGGGTGCTGGTCGGGATGAGTGTCGCCGCGGTTCCGTGCATGGGCGGGCGCATCGTGCGGGAACGCCTGGAACGGCGCCGCATGGCCGAGTGGGACGCGGCCTGGGCGCGGTTCGGCCCCATGTGGGGCCGCAAGACGGGCTGACCGTCCGTGGCCGGCAGCCTGCTCGGCCGGCGTCATGGAGGAAGACGGCAGGTCGGTCAGACAGGTTGTTGGTCGCGAGGTGGTTGCCGCTGTGTGTCGCGCTGGGCGGCGGTCATGAGGGACTGCCAGTCCGGGAGCTTCACCACCGACCGGCCGAGCGAGACCCCCAGCTCCGCCTCCGCCCGCTCGATCGCCAGCCACCCCGGCCACTCGACCGGGTTGACCCCGTTCGACCGCAGCCAGGCGAGCGCGTCCTCGGGCACCTCCCGGCCCACAAGGCCGGGGGCGTCCTCGAGCAGCGAGGTCACCGTCTCCTTGGCGCAGGGCCGGTTCGTGCCGATCACGCCTGTCGGGCCCCGCTTGATCCACCCGGCCACGTACTCGCCCGGTGAGACGGCCCCGTCCCGCAGCACCCGTCCCGAGCGGTGCGGTACGGTGCCGCTCTGCGCGTCGAACGGCAGCCCCTCCAGGGGCACTCCGCGATAGCCGACCGAACGCAGCACCAGCTGGGCCTCCACGTCTTCGTAGCGCCCGGTGCCCTCGACTCCGCCGTGCCGGTCAGGGGCCGTGCGTTCGAAGCGCACCGCGCCGACGCGACGTCCCCCGAGGTCTCGGTTCCCCTCGGGCGGGGAGGCGCCCCCGGCGGCGAGCAGTTCCACCGGCCGCAGGAAGAACCGCAGCCGGATCCGGCGCGGGGCTCCCCGCGGAGGTGCCGCCGCCCACGAGCGCAGCACCTCCACGTTCCGGCGCTGCGTGGCCGGCAGCCCGGACGGGTCCCGGTACCCCGGGTCGAGTGCCAGCTCCTCCTCGTCCACGATCACCTCGGTGTCCGGCAGGGTGCCCAGCTCCCGCAGTTCCTTGGTGGTGAACCGGGCCTGCGAGGGGCCGCGCCGCCCCACCATGTGGACCTCCGTGATCTCGCTGGCCGCCAGCGCCGTGAGCGCCGCCTGCGGCATGTCGGTGGGGCTCAGCTCCGTCACCCCCCGGGCCAGCATCCGGGTCACGTCCACCGCGACGTTCCCGACACCGATCACCGCGGCCGACCGCGCGCCGAGCACGAAACCGTCGGCGGCGGAGTCCGGGTGCGCGCTGTACCAGGACACGAACTCCGTGGCCGACCAGCTGCCGGGCAGCTCCTCGCCGGGGATGCCGAGATGGCGGTCGGTCGCGGCCCCCACGCAGTAGACCACCGCGTGGTACAGCTCGCCCAGCCGGGCCGGGGGCACGCCGCCCGCGCCCACCTCGACACCGCCGAGGAACCTGATCCGCTCGTGCTCCAGAACCGCGCGCAGGTTGTTCTGCAGCGACTTGATCTTCTCGTGGTCGGGCGCCACGCCGTACCGCACCAGCCCATACGGGCACGGCAGCCGGTCGAGGACGTCGACGCGTACCTCTGGGTCCTGCTGGACAAGGCTCTGGGCGGTGTAGACCCCGCTCGGCCCGGAGCCGACGACGGCGACATGCAGCACGGCGGAACTCCCTCGCTGAGGAGATCGCTGGTGGCTCCAGCATTGCACCGCGCACGGCGGGAGGGGAGAGGCGGTCGCGGCGCTGGGCCGACGGGGTGCGGAGCGGGTCCCTGCCGTGCGTGGCTCTTGGCATGGTATGTGATCGCCCGCTTACGTTGCGTGTATGTGGGAAGCGTCCTTTGGGGATTTTTCCGATCACTTCCGATCTGGCTTCCCCTCGGACGGGCCGGTGTCCGTGTGGCCCGCCTGGGAAGTGCAGGAGTGCGGGAACGTCACGTCGTGGTTCGCCGTACGGCTCGATCTGCCCGACGGCGGACGGGTGGACGTGCTCGCCGTGACGGCCGGTGGCTGCCTGGGCATCGAGGAGGTGAGGGCCCAGCCGCCCTTGTCGCTCGACGATCTGACGGCGCTCGTCGACTGGATCGAGGAGCCCCTGCTCGAGGCCTGCGGCACCGGCCCCGCCCCGCCGTCCGAGTCCTCCGGAGCGCTCGTGGGCCGTGACCGCCCCGCCTGGCCGCCCGGCCCCGAGGGGATGCGCCGCGTCGCCGAGGAGTACCTCGCGGCCCAGGGGCGGGGCGCCGACCCGGTGCTCGCGGTGATGTACGCGACGGGTTGCAGCCGCCGCGGATCGCTGAAGCTGATCGGCGGGGCGCGCGACGCCGGACTGCTGACCCCGCGTCACAACCGCCGCTGACCGGGGCGCGCCGGCCGACTGCCCGGCCGCAGGGCGCGGACGCGACCGGACCGCGTCGCTAGGCCCTGCCGTCCTGGCCGTCCCTCTCCGGACTCCGGCTCTCCGTCGCGAAGAACCGCGACAGGTCCGTGTCGTACGGCCCGCGTGCGCCCTCGGAATCCGGCGGGGTCCCCAACCGCCGGTCCAGGCCGTACCGTTGGAACAGCTCCGCCCGCAGCACCGGCAGCGGCATCGGGGCGCCAGGGACGAGGGCCGCGTAGACCGCGCCCATCAACAGGGCCCGCAGCTTCGGGTAATCGGTCACGGGGTCCGTGGACCCGTGCCGGGCGACCGTCTCCCGCAGCAGTTCCGCGAGCCGCTGCTGCTCGGGACACTGCACGAACCCCTCCGCCTGCAGCATCCCCGCCATGTGCTGGCGCATCAGCACCGGATGACGGGCCGTCAGGGCGAGAATCGCGTCGATGGCCCGCGCCAACCGCTCCCGGCCGTCCTCGGTGCGCGGCTCACGCTCCAGGGCCTCCTCCAGGGTGCG
Organism: Streptomyces glomeratus; assembly: GCF_021462825.1. GTDB lineage: Bacteria > Actinomycetota > Actinomycetes > Streptomycetales > Streptomycetaceae > Streptomyces > Streptomyces glomeratus. The sequence goes on from NZ_JAKEEB010000009.1 coordinate 76,439, forward strand.
GTGCATCAGCCGGTGCACGGCGGACTGGAGGAGCTGTCGCTTGCCCGGAAAGTAGTACGACACCAGGCCACGGGCGGAGCCGGCGCGGTCCGCGATGTCGCCCAGCGTCGTCGCGTCGTAGCCACGCTCGCTGACCAGCTCGACCGCCGCCTGCAGCAGCCGTTCGCGGGAACGCCGCCGCAATTCTTCATTGACCGAGGCGCTGCGCGGGGACATCCTGGACTCCTGCGTTGACTGGCTGTCAGCCAACTATACTCAGCGCATCCGGACCGTGCCCCGGCGGGGCCGGTACGGGTGGCGTCTGCCCTGGGCCACGCGGGGGATGGTCCAGGGCGGCCGCCGGTGACGCCGTGCCCACCCTCCGCTCCCTTACGGGCCGCGCGGCCTGGACGCCATGTGTCGCAGAGGCGCTCGACCGTCCCTAGAGTGGGCAGGAGTCCCCGAGGAGGCGTTCACTCATGGACCAAGAGCAGATCCTGGCCCGTATCTCGGCGATGGTGGACGAGGAGCGTGGCCTGCGTGACGCGCTGCGGTCCGGTCGGATCGACAGTGAGACGGAGCAGGAACGGCTCGTCGAACTGGAACGTGCGCTCGACCAGTGCTGGGACCTGCTGCGCCAGCGCCGCGCGAAAGCCGAGTTCGGCGAGAACCCGGACGACGCCCGCGTCCGCCCGGCCTCGCAGGTCGAGGACTACGAGAGCTGAGAGCGGCCGGGGGCTCAGCCGATCAGGTCCAGCACCGGACGGAGCCCGTCCGGGCGCTCGGAAACCGGGCGGGGGTCGACGAAGTGCACCGCGCAGCCCAGGTCCGCCGCGCCGCCGTCCGCGCTGCGGTCGTCCCCCACCATCAGCGTGTCCTGCGGGGCGAGGCCGAGCGCGTCGCAGGCGAGGGCGAACAGCCGGGTGTCCGGCTTCTGGATCCCGTGTTCGTACGACAGCACGAAGGTGTCCACGTAGGGGGCGACACCGTGCTCGCGGAAGACCGGGCGCAGGTCCCAGCCGATGTTGCTGACCACACCGACGGCCACCCCCCGCTGCCGCAGCGCGCCGAGCACCTCTGCCGTGTCGGGGTAGGGCCGCCAGGCGGCCGGCGTCATATGACGGTCGTACAGGGCGTCATGGAGCCGCGGGTCCGGCAGCGGCACCTGACGAGAGAGGCCGGTGTACGCGGCTCGGTGTGCCTCGGCGCTACGGTCCCGGACCGCCCACAGGGCGGCCAGGTCGTCCGGCATCGGAGCCGTGGGAAGGGCGCCGCCGGCCAGCGCGCCCGCCGACTCCAGCCGCTCGGCCGCGCGGGCCAACTCCCCCTCCGGCAGGGCGAGTCCGGCTTCCGTCACCACGGCGCGCAGCCACGACTCGGTCGATTCGATGCGGAACAGGGTCCCGGAGAAGTCGAACAGCACACCTTTGATCGCCATGGGGCCGATCCTTCGCGACCCAACCGCATGGGTCAAGCACCCTTCTGCACGGGTCAGGCACGCCTCTGCACAGGTCCAGGGCCGCTGTCGTGCGGAACGTGCTGACTCGACAGGCACCGGAGGCACATGGCGCTCGTGCCGACGCGGGGGGGCTCGGGGCCGGCCGGTGTCCGGCCCCGCGCGCCGGTTACCCCAGAGCCCGCAGCCCCGGCACGAACGCCACCAGGACCGGAAGCACGGGAACCAGCGCCGCGGTCGCCGTCAGCCTGAGCCGGTGCGCCGCCGGCAGCCGGTCCGGGGGAGTGAGGAGACGGTGGACACGCTGGGGTACATGGGTCCCCGGCGTGGGACAGGGCCCGAACACCCCCCGGCCCTCGTTGAGTTCCACGAGTGCGAGGGCGGTGGTGAGGCGGCCGTGGCGGCGCGAGGCCATGTCGTCCGCGGCGAGTTCGACGAGCCGGTGCATCTCGTCGCGGAACGCGGCGAACACCGGCACCTGAGGAAACCCGTTGGCGAGTGCGGCCGACGAGTGCAGCAGCCAGTCGTGCCGGGCCCGCGCGTGGCCCTGCTCATGGGCGAGCACCGCGTCCAGCTGCCTGCCCTTGAGCCGGCGCAACGCGGCCGTGGTGACGACCAGCCGGGGCGTGGTCCCGGGCAGCCACCAGGCGTCCGGGCGCTCACCCTCCAGGACGACCAGCCGGTCGGTCCCGGGTTCCTCGCCGGGCAACTCCGGAGCCCGGACAAGCAGTTCGGCCCGGCTGCGCCGACGGCGCGCCTGTGCCCGTACGACCTCCCGTACCAGCATCGCAGCGCTCCACACCCCGGCGCCCGCCAGGATCACGGCGGTCGTCGCGGCCCACGGGCTTCCGGTGCCCAGCGCGTAGGCGTCCACGACACCGTGTGGGGCGGAGGCGAACACGTGACCCCGCACGGCAGCCCAGGCCGCGGCCGCGCTGAGGGTCATCGACAGCGCGCAGCACACCAGTACGGCCGCCACCACGCACTGCCACACCCACAGGGCGACCACCGGTTCCCGGTCCGGCCAGTCCGCCCGGGCGAGCAGCCGCGGAGCGAGCACGGCGGTCAGGGCGCCGAGCAGCAGCAGTGCCGCGGGGACCATCATGGGCCGAAGCCTATGAGCCGGGCGGCGGCACGGGATACGTACTGTCCCGGCAAAGTGACGCACACCACGGTTTGGTCGAACCGCCCGTAAAGGGCTCGGTACCGCTGGGTCGTGCCAGACCGGTGAACGGCTCCGTGCGGCTCCATGCAGCTCCAAGCGGCTCCGTCGCGCCGGCCGGCGTCGGCACGGTGCGCCCGCGTGTCGCACGCTTCAGAGCGCGAACAGCATCGCCAGCATCGCGATGGCCATGGACAGTCGGCACACCCGCGCGAGTTCGGGACGGTCGCCCCAGCCCACGGGGCGCGCGCCGCCGGCCGTGGCCACCGCGGCGACCGGCACCAGACCCATCCCCGACCACAGCACGTACACCGCGAAGTAGAGCACGAGCGCCCCGGTCAGTGGCGGGATGCCTCCATGACCGTGGTGTCCGGGCGAGGCGGCCATCGCGGCCGCCATGTAGGCCATCGCGCCGACTCCCATCAGATGGTGCAGATGATGGGCGCTTTCCCGGGCCTCCCACAGGGCCCGCAGGGCCGCCCCGCCGAAGACGATGGCGTAGGCGAACCAGAACCCCCGCGGCGGCGTCGCGACCGCCGCGGGCACGGCCATCACCGCCATGCCGAACCCCATCAGCGCCTCGCCTCCCGCGGTCCGGCGCTGCTCCTCGACGGTGCTGCGCATGCGCAGCAGACAGTAGGCCCCGGTCGCCGCGCACAGCGCGACCAGCAGCCAGCCGGGCGAAGCCGGTCCGTGCACTGCGCACCTCCCCGCTCGACTCAGCGACGGACGGTGGGGGCATGCCCGTCACCGACGGTGCGCAAGCGAGCGCACAGGGGTACGGCGGGGGAGCGCGGGGGACGCGACACAGGTGAGGACGCCCGAGCGTGCAGTCCTTTTACTAGTAAAACACCTGTTAAACTTATGGCCATGAGCAGTGCGACCCCGAGAACCTCCCGTGTGCGCCCTCTTCCCCTGTCCGGCCTCCTGCGCCTAGGGCAGCCATCGGAGATCTGGTTCAAACCCGCGCTGAGCGTGGTCGCCGCGGTCGCGCCGCCGAACCTGATCCTGCTCGCCCTCGGCCGCCTCGACCTCGCGGCCTACACCATGGCGGGCTCGCTCTGCGCGCTCTACGGGCACAGCCGCCCGTACGCGGCCCGTGCCCGTACCCTCGTCCTGGTCGTCCTCGGCATGCTCGGCGGCCTCGCCGTGGCCCTGCTCGCCGCCTCGCTCACCACGAACGCGGTGGTGCTGGTGACCGTGGGAGCCCTGCTCGCGGCCGTGCAGAAGGTGCTGTGCGACGCGACCCGGATCGGGCCGCCGGGAAATGTGATCTTCACCTTCATCAGCTCGGCGTCCCTGTTCGTCCCGGGGACCCTCGCCCACGTGCCCGGCCATCTCGGCCTCGCCGCCGCGGCGGGCGCCTGGTCCTGGATCGTCGGCATGGCCCCCGGCCTCCTGCGGCCCCACGGACCCGAGCGCCGGGCCACCGCGCACGCGCTGACCGCGGCCGCGGCGTTCGCCGAAACCCGTACGGCCGCCGCCCGCGCCGGCGCCGCGGCCGCCGTACACGGCGCCTGGCATTCGCTGCTGTCCACCGGGGCCCGTTCGGCACCGCGGCGTGCCCTCGAGCGGCTTGTCGTCCGTGCCGAGGTCGCACTCGCGGCGCCCGCCGACAGCGACCCCGGCCGGCTTCGGGACTGGGCCCGTGCCGTGCGGGGCACCGGGCCGGTCCCGCAGCCGGACGACCTCGGCGAGGCCGCCGACGAACTCCTCGGCGTGGAGGCCGAACTCGACAGCCCGCCGCGCCCGGTGCACCGAAGGCTCGGCCCACTGGCCCCCCTCGCCCTGCGCACCGCCCTCGGCTGCGCCCTCGCCGGATACGCCTCGCTGGCGTTCGGCGTCGGCCGCCCCTACTGGGCCCTGGTCACCGCCGCCTCGCTCTACCAGACCAACGTCACCCTCACCTGGAGCCGGGGGATCCAGCGCGTCGTCGGCAACCTCGTCGGCGTCCTGCTCTTCGCGGCCGTCGCCCCGCTCGCCCACCAGAGCCGGCCGGCCCTCGTGCTGTGCGGCCTCGCCCTCAACTTCGGCGCCGAAGCGCTGATCAGCCGCAACTACTGGCTCGGCAGCGTCTGCGTGACCCCGATGGCCCTGCTCATCACCGAGTTCTCCCGCTATCAGGAGCCCGGCGCGCTGATGACCGACCGGGTCCTGGACACCCTGGTCGGAGCGCTCGCCGGCTTCGTCGCCGCGGTCGTCGTCACCAACCGGCGCGCCGGCGACCGCATCGAAACCGCCCTTGCGGTCCTGGAGCGGGCCCGGGTGCGCGCGGCCGGTGTGGTGGCCGCGGAGCACCCCGAACCGGGAGCCCTGGAGGCCGCGCGCCGCGGCCTCGCCGCCGCGGTGGTGGACCTGCGTGCCGCGGCCGACGCGGCGGCCGGCGAGTGGTGGCAGCGCGCCCTGCCGGAGGAGCGGGTGCTGCGCGCCGAACAGGCCGGACACCGTACGCTCGCCGCGACGGTACGACGGCAGGGACTGCACACCTCGGAAGGCGCACGCGCATGACGGCAGGGAACGGACGGGCGGCGGCACCGGGCGACGACACCGGCGGACGGACGGCCGCCGGTGCCGCGACGGGGCAGCCCGTGGCCGGGGGAGTGGCCGGGCGCGGCGGGGCGAGCGACACCGTCGCCGCCGTCGTGCGCCAGTGGCACGCCGTCCGCCCCGACATCGACACCGGCCCCATGGAGATCATCGGCCGCGTCAACCGGTGCGCCGCCCTGCTCCAGCAGGCCGAGGACGCGCCGCTGCGCCGCGCCGGGCTCACCCGGCCCGAGTTCGACGTCCTCGGCACCCTGCGGCGCACGGGCCACGAGCTGACCCCCGGCGAGATCGCCCGCGAGACGTTCTCCTCCGGTGCCGCCGTCACCAAGCGCCTCAAGCAGCTCACCGAACGCGGCCTGGTCGAGCGGCGCGGCGACGACCGGGACCGCCGCGTCGCCCATCTCCGCCTCACCGAGGCGGGCCGCGACCTGGTCGACTCCGTCCTGCCCGAGCAGCTCCTGTACGAGACGGCCGTCCTCTCCGGCCTCGACGACCGCGAGCAGTCGGAACTCGCCGCGCTGCTCGGGGAGTTGCTCGTCCAGCTCGAGGGACGGCTCGGCGCGCCGCGCGGCTGAGCGCGCACCCGGGTCCGGGCGCCCGCCCGCTCGGGTCCGCGGAGGCCCCGGCACACCCGACGGCCTCCCCATCGGCGGCTTCCGGCTACTCCACGCGAAGTCGTCCCCGCAGCTCCCGCGAGGTGCGGGCCCAGGGCGGTTCGTTTGGATCAGCCCGGGTCCACGACGCCCGGCACGGCGCCTTGCCGCGTTGCCGGACCACCCGAGTTAGGTCCAGTACGCGGGCTGCCCTCCGCCCTGCGATGCACCGCGCCGGACGCCACGGCCCGATCCGAACCGACCCGAACCCACCCGAACGAAACCCCCTAGCCCTCCTGACCGGCCGCGTAGATGCCGAACACCGCGCCCTGCGGGTCCTTCAGAACGGCGATGCGTGGGCCGTCCGGCACCGAGGCCGGTTCCATGAGGACGCGCCCGCCCGCCTCCGTCGCGACGGACGTCATGGCGTCCACGTCCTCGACCGCGAAGTACGGCAGCCAGTGTGCCGGCACCTCGTGTGGAAATCGGTCGCCCATGGTCACCATGCCGCCGAAGTCGGCGCCGTCGACGCCCCACTGCGTGTAGTCCGCGGAGGGGTGCACGGTCCAGCCGAAGACCGTCTTGTAGAAGTCGGTGGCCCTCTCGGGGGCGCGGGTCAGCAGCTCCACCCAGCCCAGCGCACCCGGGGCGTTGAACAGTCCCGCACCGGCGAAGGACCGCGGCTGCCACATCTGGAAGGCCGCGCCGCCCGGATCGAGGGCGACCGTGAAGCGGCCCGCGTCGTGGACGTCCACCGGCCCCAGGAGCACCGTGCCGCCGGCCGCCCCGACCGCATCGGCCGCCCCGTCGGCGTCGTCCACGGAGAACGCCACGTTCCAGGCGACCGGCTGCGCCTGCCGGTACAGCGGGGCGAGGGCCGCGACCGCCGCGTCACCCAGGTGGGCGACCGTGTATCCGCCCGCCTCCTGCCGGGGGTCCGTCTCGGGACGCCAGCCGAACAGCTCGGTGTAGAACCTTTTGGCCCCCTCCAGGTCGCTGGTCCCGAGCTCCGCCCAGCAGGGTCCGCCGGTCACCGGTTTCTCGAGTTTCATGGGGTGCCTCCCGCCCTGCGTTCCCCCTCAGCAGGCTATGCCGCCGCCCGGCCGGCGGCATCAGATCCCGGGGCGGTGGCGCAGCGGGTGGTCCACGGGGATCTCCACCAGCACGATCTCGGTGCCGTCCGGGTCGGCGATCCACATCTCGATCAGGCCCCACGGCTCCTTCACGGGCGGTCGCACGATCTCGACGCCCGCGTCGGCCAGCTCGGCGTGCGCGACCGCGATGTCCCGCACCTGCAGCCAGAGCTTCAGCGCCGGGGAAGGCGGTGCGTCACCGCGCCCCGACACCTCCAGGAAGCCGCCGCCGAGGAAGTACACGACACCGCGCTCCGGTCCCGTACCGAACTCCCGGTAGACCGCGAGCCCGAGCTTCTCGCCGTAGAAGGCGCGGGAACGCCCGGGGTCGGTGGGGCGCAGGAGAACGCGGCTGTTCAATACGTGGACCATGCAAACGGAGCCTAGCGGGGGCGTTACGCTCGTCGGTGCCCGCGCCGCGCCACTGAAATCGGAGAAGCAGCCCATGGACAGCGCCGCCACCGCCACGACCGGTCTGACCTTCCGCGACGCCACCGAGGCCGACGTGGACGCGCTGGTCACGCTGATCGAGTCGGCGTACCGCGGCGACGCCAGCCGGGCCGGATGGACGACCGAGGCGGACATCCTGGAAGGGCAGCGGACCGACCCCGAGGGCGTGCTGCAGGTCATCAAGTCGCCCGACAGCCGGCTGCTCACGGTCGAGCGCGACGGGGCGATCGTCGCCTGCTGCCAGCTGGAACACCGCGGGGAGCACGCCTACTTCGGCATGTTCGCGGTCAGCCCCGCACTCCAGGGCGCGGGTCTCGGCAAGACGGTGATCGCCGAGGCGGAGCGGATGGCCCAGCACGACTGGGGCGTGACGGAGATGCATATGACGGTCATCTCCGTGCGGGACGACCTCATCGCCTGGTACGAGCGGCGCGGCTACCGCCGTACGGGACGGATGAGCCCCTTCCCGTACGGCGACGAGCGCTTCGGCATCCCGCAGCGCGACGACCTGGAGTTCGAGCTGCTGGTCAAGCCGTTGCACTGAATCCGGCTCCGACGTCCGCCCGGTGGCCGGGCGGGCGTACGGCGAGCGGCGCGGCGGTGGCCCCTCAGGCGGTGAAGCGGCCGGTGCGTTTGATCTCCGGGTAGTCGGTGGTCGCGCCGTCCAGTTCCAGCGCCCGGGCCAGCCGCAGGTGGTCCAGGGTGTTCACGACCCAGCCGATGACCCTCAGGTCCGCCTTCCGCGCGTGCTCGACGACCTCCAGGGTCAGCCGGCGGATGTTGAGGCAGACCGTCCGGGCACCGGCGGCGACGGCGTCCTCCACCACGTCGGTGCCGTAGCGGCTGGCGACCAGCGCGGTACGCACACCGGGTACGAGCCGGGCGATCTCGGTGATCGCCTCGGCGTGGAACGACGAGACCTCGACCCGGCCGACGAGGTCCCGGCGCTGCATCACCTCGGCCAGTGCCCGGGCCGCCGCCACATCCTTGATCTCCGCCTGGAGCGGTGTTTTCACCGCGTCCAGGACCTCCTCGAAGACGGGGACCCGCTCACCGCGGCCCGCGTCGAGTGCGCGCAACTCGGCGACGGTCTTCTCGGCGATCGGGCCGGCTCCGTCGGTCGTACGGTCCACTTCGGCGTCGTGCATGATCACGAGAGCGCCGTCCTTGCTCAGATGGAGATCGAGCTCGATCACATCGAGGCCCGCGCGCTCCGCGGCAACAAAGGACCGGAGGGTGTTCTCGGGTTCGACACCCATGACTCCGCGGTGACCGATGGTGAGGAAGTTCAAGGTTCAACTCGCTTCCGTCGACGGCGGCTCGGCTGCCGCGAGGCGTTCCCGCACCGTCGCGGCTGGGCGCAGCCTAACGGCCCCGGTGTGCGGTGAACCCGCTCCTGCACGGGTCGACGGGCGCACGGCGTGGCGCGAATCCGGACCCGCAGGGCCGACCGGGTGTCACTCCCGGGTGGGCGCGTCACGCCGCTGTTGACGAACCGGGGCCCGGTCCTCCTCCCAGCCCTTCGCTTCACCGGTATGGCCGAAAGCAGTACGGCCGCCCGCGAGCGGTCCGTGGCTCCGGGTGGCGGAGGGCGTATGGCGGATGTCACGCTTGGTTTGGTTGCCGACAGGAAAAAGAGCGGTGAGGGTGGGGATGGGCAGGATAATTTCCCGATCCCCCTCTTGCTGGAAGAAACCGTCCCCGCATACGGTGTCCTTACTTAAGGTTCTTCCGTGGAGGATGGGTCATGACGGAAATTCTTGTGCAGGTGGGTTCGGAGGGGCAGGTTCCTCCGGAAGACAAGGTGGTGGACCACCCGGCCTGGCCCGTGCTCAAGGATGCCGTGGAACGGATCCGGCCATGGCAGGCCAAGGACGGTTCGATCGACTTCGCCGCCGAGGGCGCCCCGGAGCGTGCGGCCGCCGAAGAGGCCGTCGGCGATGTGGTGGCGGCTGTCGAGGCGCTCTCCCCGCTGCTGCCGCACGACGTCGCCTACCACGAGGCGCTCGTGAAGGACCTGCGCCGGTGGGCCGACGAGGGCTTCCAGGTGCCCGACTTCCTCGACTCGCTGCTGGCCTTCCAGCCCGCCGCCGACCGCCGGGACGGCCTCCAGCACCTGGTCGTCTTCCCGATGTACACGCAGAACGGCAACCCCGACCGCAACCTCGAAGCGGTCGTCCTGCGCATGGTGTGGCCGGAGTGGCTCGCCGAGCTGGAGGCCACCCGCTACGACAACCCGCTGTTCTGCGGCATCACCTTCGAGGACTTCACCGCGGGCTACGACACCAACTCCGCCGTCCTCTTCCCCGAGACCATCGCCGTGCGCGAGGCGCCGGAACGATTCTCCTGGGGCGGCATCTTCTGCGACCGCGAGGCCGCCCGCTTCCGCCGGGTCACCGAGGCCGCCGTCGACATCCTGGGCCTCCAGCTGCCCGAGGACGTCGCCGCGATGGTCCACGACCAGAAGCGCTGCGAAGAGGCCTTCGTGCTGTGGGACATGGTCCACGACCGCACCCACAGCCACGGCGATCTGCCGTTCGACCCGTTCATGATCAAGCAGCGCCAGCCGTTCTGGATGTACGGCCTGGAGGAGCTGCGCTGTGACCTCACCGCCTTCAAGGAGGCCGTGAAGCTCCAGGCGGACGGCGTCCCGCAGGCCCGTGACGTGCAGTACGCGGTGCTCTTCGACCGCATGTTCCGCTTCCCGGTCACCGGCGACCGCGTGCGCAACTACGACGGCCTCGGCGGCCAGCTGCTCTTCGCCTACCTGCACAAGCACGACGTCGTCCGCTGGACGGACAACAAGCTCTCCATCGACTGGGAGCGCGCTCCGCAGGTCACCAACCAGCTGTGCGCCGAGATCGAGAACCTTTACAGGGACGGCATCGACCGCCCGAAGCTCGTGCACTGGTTCGCCGGCTATGAGCTGGTCTCCACCTACCTCGCCTCGCACCCCGGCTCCAAGTGGGCCAAGGGTCCCGAGGCCCTGGACCTGACCCAGCCGCCGCGCAAGCTGGTGGACGACGTGCTTCCGGACGAGTTTCCGCTGAGCATGTTCTATGAGGCGCTCCAGAAGAAGCTCAAGAACGTGATCGCCTCCACCAAGGGCATCACCGCGGAGACCGCCGAGCGAGTCGCCGCGTGAGCGCCCGCGCCGTGGGTACGGCTGATGCGGCGGACGCTGTTCGGGAGGCGAGGACGATGCGGAACGGGAACGGGCCACTGAGTGGCGCGGTGATCGCGGTGGCGGGCGCGGGCGGAGCCGCCGGCCGGGCGACACTGCTGAGGCTTGCCGAGGCGGGGGCGACCGTCGTCGCCTCGGACAACGACCCCGAGCGGCTCGCGGAGGCTGTCGACGCGGCCCGCTACGCCCTCGGCGGCGCCACCGTCACCGGGGACACGGTGGACCTGCTCGACCTCCAGTCCACCCGTGACTGGGCCACCCATGTCGAGAAGGACTTCGGACGCGTCGACGGACTGGTGCACCTGGTCGGCGGCTGGCGCGGCAGTGAGACCTTCACCAAGACCAGCCTCGACGACTGGGACTTCCTCGAACTGCTGCTCGTTCGCACCGTGCAGCACACCTCCCTGGCGTTCCACGAGGCGCTGCAGCGCAGCGACCGCGGACGCTATGTCCTGATCAGCGCCTCGGGCGCGACCAAGCCCGCCGCGGGCAACGCCGCCTACGCCGCCGCCAAGGCCGCCGCCGAGGCGTGGACGCTGGCCATGGCCGACTACTTCCGCAAGGCCGGGGGCGAGGGGGGCCCGACGTCGGCGGCTGCGATCCTGGTGGTGAAGGCGTTGGTGCACGACGCGATGCGCGCCGACCGTCCCAACGCGAAGTTCGCGGGCTTCACGGACGTCAAGGACCTGGCCGAGGCCATCACCGACGTCTGGAGCAAGCCCGCCGCGGAAGTGAACGGAAAACGTCTGTGGCTGACCGAGAAGCCGTGAACCCTCCCAAGACCGACGCGCGTCGCCGTCACGACCCGGAGGTCCGCGGTTTCGCCAGTGACAACTACGCCGGGGCCCACCCGGAGGTGCTCGCCGCCCTGGCCGTGGCCAACGGCGGGCACCAGGTCGCGTATGGCGAGGACGTCTACACCGAGAACCTCCAGCGGATCATCCGCAGTCACTTCGGCTCCACGGCCGAGGCGTTCCCGGTGTTCAACGGCACCGGCGCGAACGTCGTCGCGCTGCAGGCCGTCACCGACCGCTGGGGCGCGGTGATCTGTGCGGAGAGCGCGCACATCAACGTCGACGAGGGCGGAGCCCCCGAGCGCATGGGCGGCCTGAAGCTGCTCACCGTGCCCACGCCCGACGGCAAGCTCACGCCCGAGCTGATCGACCGGCAGGCGCACGGCTGGGAGGACGAGCACCGTGCCATGCCGCAGGTCGTCTCGATCACCCAGAGCACCGAGCTGGGCACCCTCTACACGCCCGACGAGATCCGCGCGATCTGCGAGCACGCCCACGCGCGCGGCATGAAGGTGCACCTGGACGGCTCCCGGATAGCCAACGCGGCCGCCTCCCTCGACGTGCCGATGCGCACGTTCACCAACGCGGTCGGCGTCGACATTCTCTCCCTCGGCGGGACGAAGAACGGCGCGCTGTTCGGCGAGGCGGTCGTCGTGATCAACCAGGACGCCGTCAGCCATATGAAGCATCTGCGCAAGCTGTCCATGCAGCTCGCGTCGAAGATGCGCTTTGTGTCGGTGCAGCTGGAGGCTCTGTTCGCCAAGGACCTGTGGCTGCGCAACGCCCGTCACGCCAACGAGATGGCGCAGCGGCTCGCCGAGGGCGTGCGGGCCGTCCATGGGGTGGAGATCCTCTACCCGGTGCAGGCCAACGGGGTCTTCGCCAGGCTCCCTCACGACGTGAGCGAGCGTCTTCAGCAGCGGTTCCGGTTCTACTTCTGGAACGAGGCCGCCGGTGTCGTGCGCTGGATGTGCGCCTTCGACACGACCGAGGACGACGTGGACCGGTTCCTGGCCGCGCTGAAGGAGGAGATGGCGCGCTAGGCGTCCTCTCGGCGGCACCTCGCTTGATGCATAGGTATGCGGCTGATCGAAAGGTCATTGACCATCGGTCGGTCGCATTCCTATGCTCTGCGAACATGGAGCTGATCCAGCAAACGACCGACCTATCCGCCTACTTGGCTGCCGACGAGGTCATCGACCACCACCATCCGGTGGTGCGTGAAGCGGCCGCCCAGCTGGCCGGACAGGTGGCGGACTCGTATGCCTATGCGCAAGCGGCCTACGAGTTCGTGCGCGACACCATTCCGCACTCCGCCGACAGCGGCGATCCGCGCGTCACCTGGCGCGCCTCCGACGTATTCCGGCTCCGCACCGGTATCTGCCATGCCAAGGCGCACGCCCTGGCCGCGCTGCTGCGTGCCGAGGACATCCCGACGGCGCTGTGCTACCAGCGGCTGGTGCACGACGACGACGTCGGTCATCTCGTGCACGGACTGGTCGCCGTGCGGTTCCATGGCGCCTGGCACCGGCAGGATCCCCGCGGGAACAAACCGGGAGTGGACGCCCGGTTCTCCCTCCACGGTGAGCGACTGGCCTGGACCCCCGACGAGAAGTCCAACGAAATGGACTATCCCGTCCTGCATGCTGAACCCCACCCGGCCGTGCTGCGTGCCCTCCGAGCCGCCCCCGACCGGGAGACCCTCTGGAAGACGCTCCCCACCGCACTCTGAGGCAGGCGATGACTCTCTCCCTGACCGTGTCCGACGGGGTGCGCGCCCTCGCTCCCGGTTTCACGCACCTGGCGATCGAGGCCGACGGACTCGTCAACGGGCCCAGCACCGAGGAGACGTCCGCGCTGCTCGACGACGCGGCCCGCCGCCTCGCCGTACGACTGGACGGACGTGCTCCGCACGAGGATCCGCACATGGCGGCCTGGCGCGAGGTGTACACGGCCTTCGGTACCAAGCCGTCCCGCACCCGTAACTCGGCCGAGGCGCTTGCCAGGCGAGCCCTGTCGGACGCTGGACTGCCGAGGATCAATGTGCTCGTCGACGTCTACAACGCCGTCAGCGTGGCCCATCTGATCCCGGTCGGCGGCGAGGACCTCGATCTCGTCCAGGGCGCCATGCACCTCGTCAGGGCCACGGGCGACGAGGATTTCGTGACCGTAGCGGGCGGCGAGGAGACCGTCGAGCACCCGGACCCGGGTGAGGTGGTCTGGCGCGACGAGGCGGGTGTGACCTGCCGCCGCTGGAACTGGCGCCAGGGGCCCCGCACCCGGCTCACCGAGGAGTCGGCCTCAGGGGTCTTCCTGCTGGAGAGCCTCACGCCGATGCCGGTGGCCGACGTGGAGCGGGCCGGCGCCGAACTGGCCGAACTGCTGGAGAAGTTCAGCCCCGGGGCGCGGATCACCGTGCACGCCCCCGCCTGATCGGTCTCAGCGGGCCTCGGCGGTGCGCAGCTCCTCCTGGGTCGGCGCCGTACCGCCGAGGTGGGCCGGCACCCACCACGTGTCCTCCGGACCCTTGGGGCGCCCGGGGTAGGCGCGCTGGGCGGCCTCCAGCAACTCCTGGACGCGCTCGCGCAGCTGACGGGTGAGCACACCCGCATACGTGTCCCGCGAGGCTTCGACCGCCTCGCCGACCCGGATCGTGATCGGGATGTGACTGCGCTTGAAGTTGCGCGGGTGGCCCTTGGTCCACAGCCGCTGAGTGCCCCAGACCGCCATCGGGACCAGCGGGACGCCCGCTTCCTGGGCCAGGCGCACCGCGCCCGACTTGAAGCCCTTCAGGGTGAACGACTGTGAGATGGTCGCCTCGGGGAAGACGCCGACGATTTCCCCCGACCGCAGCGAGTCCAGGGCGTGCGCGTAGGCGGCCTCGCCCTGCTTGCGGTCCACCGGGATGTGCTTCATGGCGCGCATCAGCGGGCCGGAGATCCGGTGCCGGAAGACGGACTCCTTGGCCATGAAGCGCACCAGGCGCTTCTGCGGCAGGGCCGCCAGGCCGTTGAAGACGAAGTCCAGATAGCTGATGTGATTGCTCACCAGCACCGCACCGCCCGAGCGCGGGATGTTCTCGGATCCCTTGCAGTCGATCTTCAGGTCCCATGCCTTGAACATCGTGAGGGCGAGACCGATGACGGGACGGTATACGAGCTCAGCCATGGGCGGGGTGGACCCTTCTGTCAGCCTGGGCAGGGGCTCCCGGCGGAAGTTACGCAGCCGTAGGTTTACGGCGTCTCGCAGATCGTGCCCGAAGAACGAACGTGGGGCCAGTCCTGGTGCCCGCGCGCGGCGAGATCCTCATCACGTCAGCCGTATGCCCCGTCATGGGCTTTTCATATGCTCTTGTTCCCTGCGTGCCGCCACATGCCGGTCACGGAGGCGAAGATGGAGAGCCCGGGAATCCTTGCAGTCCTGTGAACGCTGCAATCGAGGACGACCGGACTCGTGGTGCGTCGGGGTGCCACCCAGGCGGGCACCCAAGGAGCGGGGCACCGACGGCTGAGCGGGAGAGTGAGAGTGCGCGGGCGGGACGACGGACGGCGGCTCGGGGCGGCCGAGTTGGGCCAGGGGCTCGGGAGGCGGGCGACGCTGGTGCAGTTCTCCAGCGCCTTCTGTGCTCCCTGCCGGGCCACACGGCGGGTCCTCACGGAGGTCGCCGGGATGGTGCCGGGGGTCGCGCATGTGGAGATCGACGCCGAGCAGCGGCTCGAACTCGTCCGCGCGCTCGGCATCGTGAGGACACCGACCGTGCTCGTGCTGGACGCGCACGGGCGGATCGTGCGGCGGGCGACGGGGCAGCCCCGCAAGGCGGACGTGATCGCCGCCCTGGGCGAGGCCGTGTGACGCCCCGGCCGAGGCTGCCGGGCCGCTCGGGGCCGGGTGGAGGCGACGGTGCGGCGGCCGGTGACGCATCTCCCGGATCCCGGGACGCGCTTGACTGCGCCCACCACCTATCGTCAGTCTGACTGTATGCCCCAGGAACTCCTTCTCTTCCAGCGTGTCCACGTGGACCTGGCCCGCACCGCGAGCGCCCGCTGTCCGGCCTGCTGAGCAGCCACGGATCCGCCACCACGTCACCTCGCAGAAGGACAACTCCATGACGGCAACGCCCGGCCTCGACCCCGCTCGGATCGCTTCCCCGGACCTCCTGCGCGCGGTCTTCCGCCGGCATGCGGCGGGGGTCGCCGTGATCACCGCCCGGAGGGACGGCGGCCCGGTCGGCTTCACCGCCACCTCTGTCACCTCGGTCTCCGTCGAGCCTCCCCTCGTCTCGTTCGGCATCGGCATCGGTGCCTCCAGCTGGCCCGCCGTCTCCGAGGCCGGGCATGTCGGCGTGCACATACTCGGCGAGCACCAGGAGGGGCTGGCCAGCACCTTCGCCCGCAGTGGTGCCGACCGCTTCGGCCCACCCACCAGCTGGCGCGAGGGCCCCATGGGAGTCCCCGTCCTGGACGACGTGCTCGCCTGGCTCGTCTGCCGCGTGGTGGCCCGGGTGCCCGCAGGTGACCACCGCCTCGTGGTCGCCGAGGTCGTCCACGGCGACCCCTCCGGCGCCGGTCGCCCGCTGCTCTACCACCAGGGGCGCTTCAACCGGCTGCGTGACTGAACCTACTGGCCGGTTACACAGCGTTGCCAAGGTCACAGTTCAAAGCGCTTGCTTAGCGGGCAGGTACTGGGTGTACTGACGAGTAATATTTCGTTCGGAGCGCGGGGTCGCCCCGACCGGGATCGGCCGCTTCAGGCGCCTATGCTGCCTGAAAGAAGGCAGCCCAGAAATGACGATGCAGTAGGAGAGCCGGCGTGAGCTTGAGGATCGTTGTCACTGTGAAGTACGTGCCCGACGCCACTGGCGACCGGCACTTCGCCGATGACCTGACCGTCGACCGGGACGACGTGGACGGTCTGCTCTCCGAGCTGGACGAGTATGCGGTCGAGCAGGCGCTCCAGATCGCGGAGAACGCCGACGACGCCGAGGTCACCGTGCTGACGGTGGGCCCGGAGGACGCCAAGGACGCGCTGCGCAAGGCCCTGTCGATGGGCGCCGACAAGGCGATCCACGTCGAGGACGACGACCTGCACGGCACCGACGCCATCGGCACCTCGCTGGTGCTGGCCAAGGCCATCGAGAAGGCCGGCTACGACCTGGTGATCTCCGGTATGGCCTCCACCGACGGCACCATGGGTGTCGTACCGGCGCTGCTCGCCGAGCGCCTGGGCGTGCCGCAGGTGACGCTGCTGTCCGAGGTCTCCGTCGAGGACGGCACCGTGAAGGGCCGCCGTGACGGCGACGCCGCCTCGGAGCAGCTGGAGGCGTCCCTGCCGGCCGTCGTCTCGGTCACCGACCAGTCGGGCGAGGCGCGCTACCCGTCCTTCAAGGGCATCATGGCGGCCAAGAAGAAGCCGGTGGAGTCCTGGGACCTGTCGGACCTGGACATCGAGGCCGAGGAGGTCGGTCTCGAGAACGCCTGGACCGCGGTCCAGGCCGTCGCCGAGCGCCCGGCGCGCACCGCGGGCACCATCGTCAAGGACGAGGGCGAGGGCGGCAAGCAGCTCGCTGAGTTCCTCGCGAGCCAGAAGTTCATCTAAGGCTCCTCAGCCTGACCGCCCCTGACTTCGCAATCCGCAAGGAGATCCATTCCCATGGCTGAAGTTCTCGTCTACGTCGACCACGTGGACGGTGCCGTCCGCAAGCCCACGCTGGAGCTGCTGGCCCTGGCCCGGCGCATCGGCGAGCCGGTCGCCGTCGCCCTCGGCACGGGTGCCGCCGACACGGCCGCCGCGCTCGCCGAGCACGGCGCGGTGAAGGTGCTCACCCACGACGCCTCCGAGTACGCCGACTACCTGGTCGTCCCGAAGGTGGACGCGCTGCAGGCCGCCTACGAGGCCGTGTCCCCGGCCGCCGTCCTGGTGCCGTCCTCCGCGGAGGGCAAGGAGATCGCCGCCCGTCTGGCGCTGCGCATCGGCTCCGGCATCATCACCGACGCCGTCGACCTGGAGGCCGGCGAGGAGGGCCCGGTGGCCACCCAGTCGGTGTTCGCCGCCTCCTTCACCACCAAGTCCCGCGTCGCCAAGGGCACCCCGGTCATCACGGTCAAGCCGAACTCGGCCGCCGTGGAGGCCGCCCCGGCCGCCGGCAGCGTCGAGGAGCTCGCGGTGACGTTCTCCGCCAAGGCGACCGGCACCAAGGTCACCGGCCGCACGCCGCGTGAGTCGACGGGCCGTCCCGAGCTGACCGAGGCCGCGATCGTGGTCTCCGGTGGCCGTGGTGTCAACGGCGCGGAGAACTTCGCGATCATCGAGGCGCTCGCCGACTCCCTCGGCGCGGCCGTCGGTGCCTCGCGTGCCGCCGTCGACGCGGGCTGGTACCCGCACACCAACCAGGTCGGCCAGACCGGCAAGAGCGTGTCGCCGCAGCTGTACATCGCCTCCGGTATCTCCGGTGCGATCCAGCACCGCGCCGGTATGCAGACCTCGAAGACGATCGTGGCGATCAACAAGGACGCCGAGGCCCCGATCTTCGACCTGGTCGACTACGGCGTGGTGGGCGACCTGTTCGAGGTCGTGCCGCAGCTGACCGAGGAGGTCAAGGCCCGCAAGGGCTGAGCGACTTCGCGGGTACGAGGCCCCCGGGACCGTTGCGGTCGCGGGGGCCTCGTTCATCCCAGGGTCAGGGACGCCTGCACCGGCAGATGGTCGCTGGGGAACCGGCCGTCCGGCGCGAAGGTGTTGATCGACGCCCAGTGCGCGGTCACTCCGGGCGTGGCCAGGATCCAGTCGATGCGATCGCCGTACGGCCGTGGCGGACGGTAGCCGTGGAACGTGCCGTACGGCGCGGTGTGCTCCACCGCCGTGTCCCAGGTGTCCACGAGACCGGCGCCGAGCAGCGTGTCGTAGACGGGGTTCTTGTGGGCTGCCGCGTTGAAGTCGCCGGTCACCACGAGCGGCAGGGAGCGGTCCAGTCCGGCGATGCGATCGGCGATGAGGGACACCGCACGCACGCGTGCGTACTGGCTCTTGTTGTCCAGGTGGGTGTTGAGGACGTAGAACTCCCGCGCAGGCGGCTGGGTGTCGCGGAAGCGGACCCGGGTGACCATGCGGATGCAGGCGCCACCCCAGGTGTTCGAGCCGATCACATCGGGCGTGTCGGAGAGCCAGAAGTGGTCGTACTCGACCGGGGTCAGCCGGCGCCTGTCGTAGAAGACGGCCACGAACTCGTCGCGGCTGCCGCCCGCACGGCCCGTGCCGATCCACGCGTACTCCGGCCCGAGGTCCGTCGCGATGTCGCGCACCTGCTGGTAGAGGCCCTCCTGGGTGCCGATGACATGCGGCCGTTCGCGGCACAGCAGCGCGCGCATCACCGGGCGGCGGACCGCCCAGCTGTGGGGCTCGGTGGCGCTCGCGTACCGCAGGTTGAACGACATGACCTCGAGATGGCGGTCGTGCCGGGCCGCGGCCTGGGCACCCCGCGGGGACGGTGCCGCACTGGACGCCGGCAGGGCGGCTGCGGCCGCCAGGGCGGTCCTGAGTCCCAGGCGGCGCGTGACGCGGCTGAGGTGGGGCACGGGAGGCTCCTTCTGTGGCGGGTGCCGGACGAGCCCTGCGCCCCGTAGTGTGACAGAGCCGGATGAGATGGGCGTGAACACGGCAAAGGCGCGCGGAGTGTCGCACCTGAAGGAGAGGGTGCTCGCGTATCCGACGGGCGTCGGCCCCTGCCCGGAAGGTGTTGACCCACGGCAACTGCCACGGATAGCTTCGTTCAACGGATTGTTGATTCCGTGAAGCGGAAAGTGGGAGGGTGCGGGATGGGCCAGGGCCGGCAGGAGCGGGTGGCGACCAGCCTCGGGGGTGCCGTACACGAGGAGATCAGTGCCTCTCTCGGCCCGGTCGACGCCGAGCTGGAGCGCCGCTACCCCGGTGACCCGGGCACGCGTCAGCCCGTCCACACGGTCTACGTCCCGGGGGACGCCTTCGCCGCCGACACCGTCCGCTCCTGGGGCGCCCGGGCCCTGGCCGCCCTGGACGAACACGCCCCGGACGCCGCGGCGCTGGCCGCCGTGCTCGGCCTCCCGGACGACCTCGCCGAGCCCGTCCACGACCGCGTGCGCGCGAAGCTGGAGCGCGAACCGGTCGAAGACCTGCGCGTCGACTTCGAGGACGGCTACGGGGCACGGCCGGACGCCGAGGAGGACCAGGCCGCCGCACGCGCGGCACGGCTGATCGCGCAGGCCCACCGCGACGGCACGGCGCCCCCGTACACAGGTATCCGTATGAAGTGCATGGAGGCGCCGGTACGCGACCGGGGCATCCGCACGCTCGACATCTTCCTGACGGGCCTGATGGAGGCCGGCGGCCTGCCCCGGGGCCTCGTGCTCACCCTGCCCAAGGTCACCTACCCCGAGCAGGTCACCGCCCTGGTGCGGCTGCTGGAGGAGTTCGAGAAGGCGCACGGCCTCGAGCCCGGAAGGATCGGGTTCGAGATCCAGATCGAGACCAGCCAGGCCATCCTCGCCGCCGACGGCACGGCCACCGTCGCGCGGATGATCCAGGCCGCCGGGGGACGCGCCACGGGGCTGCACTACGGCACCTTCGACTACAGCGCCTGTCTCGGCGTGTCCGCCGCCTACCAGGCCAGTGACCACCCGGCCGCCGACCACGCCAAGGCGGTCATGCAGGTCGCGGCCGCTGGCACCGGAGTGCGGGTGTGCGACGGCTCCACGAACGTCCTGCCGGTCGGCCCGACCGAGAAGGTGCACGAGGCCTGGCGGCTGCACTACGGGCTCACCCGGCGGGCGCTGGCGCGCGCCTACTACCAGGGCTGGGACATGCATCCCGGCCACCTCCCGACCCGGTACGCGGCCGTCTTCGCCTTCTACCGCGAGGGCTTCCAACAGGCCGCGGCACGGCTGGTCCGGTACGTGGACCGGACCGGCGGCGACGTCATGGACGAGCCGGCCACCGCCAAGGCGCTGAGCGGGTATCTGCTGCACGGGCTGGACTGCGGCGCGCTCAACGTGGCCGAGGTCGCCCGGGCGACCGGCCTGACCCGAGCGGATCTGCAGGGCTTCGCGATGCCGCGGCGGGGCGACCTCACGGCGTCGGCCCCGTAGGACCGTGCCGAGGCGGGGGTTCCGGCGGCGCCGGCTCCCACCCGTCCACCGGCACCGCCTGGACCACGTCGGGCGGGCTGCCGTCGTTCGTGCGCCACCCGTCAGTCCGCGGGCGGCAGTTCGCCCGAGCCGCGGGTGATCAGGCGGGTCGGAAGTTCGATGCGCTCCGGGGTGACGAGCGTGCCGTCGAGCTGGCGGAAGAGCCGCTCGGCGGCCGTGCGGCCGAGGGCGGCGGCGTCCTGGGCGACGACCGTGACGCCGGGCTTGAGGAGATCGGCCAGCTCGAAGTCGTCGAAGCCGACCAGGGCGACCGGACGGTCGTGCTCGGCCAGGACGCGCACGACGGTGACCGTCACCCGGTTGTTGCCGGCGAAGATCGCGGTCACGGGAGCCGGACCGGAGAGCATCTCCTCGGCGGCCCGGCGCACCCGTTGGGGGTCGGTGACGCCGAGGGACATCCAGGAACGCTCGACGGGTATCCCGGCGTCCTCCATGGCGGCGCGGTAGCCGCGCAGCCGTTCGGCCGCGGTGTGGATGCGCGGCATGTCACCGATGAAGCCGATCCGCCGGTGGCCGTGCGCGATGAGATGGGCCACCCCGTCACGGGCGCCGCCGAAGCTGTCGGACAGCACCACGTCCGCATCGATCCTCCCGGCCGGACGGTCCACGAACACCGTGGCGACGCCCGCCCTCAGCTCGGGCTCCAGATAGCGGTGATCGCCACCGGCCGGGATGACGACCAGCCCGTCCACCCGGCGAGCGCACAACGCCAGCACCAACTCCTGCTCGCGCTCCGGGTCCTCGGCGCTGGAGCCGTTGATCAGCAGGGCGCCGTGGGCTCGGGCGACCTCCTCGACCGCGCGGCTCAGCGGTCCGTAGAACGGGTCCGCGAGATCCTCCAGAACCAGACCGATGCTCGCGGTACGGCCCTTGCGCAGGACCCGCGCGCTGTCGTTGCGCCGGAAGCCCAGCGCCTCGATGGCCTCCTGGACCCGCCGCTCGGTGTCAGGAGTGACCCCGGGCTCGCCGTTGACGACACGGGAGACCGTCTTCAGGCCGACTCCCGCTCGCGCTGCCACGTCCTTCATGGTCGGGCGATTGCCGTAGCGGGTTCCGGACACGCGGTCTCCTCTGCGGGCGGTCTCGGGCACGATGCGCTGTCCTGTCCTGTCGTCCACGGGGATGCGTCGGTCCATGGGGTTGTATGAGGATGTGGCGTCGAGCATAGAGCCTGGACAACGTTGTCAGATGCGGGAGACACTGTCCACCGCAATCTCCGGCCTGCGCCTTCCCCCAGGGGCGCCTCCTGCCCGTACCCGGCCGGGGGCCCGGACCGCGCGGTGACCACCGCGGTGCGTCCGGTCCGGCACCACTCCGGTACGACTCAAGCCTTGGGAGCGCTGACACTGATGCACACCGACCTCGTGGCCGCCCTCGACATCGGCGGCACCAAGATCGCCGGGGCACTGGTGGACGGCCATGGCCGGATCCTGGTGCGCGCGCAGCGCGCGACGCCCGCGCAGGAGGACGGCGACACCGTGATGGGCGCCGTGGCGGACGTGATCGCGGAGCTGACGCTCTCCCCGCTCTGGTGCAGAGCGCGTGCCGTCGGGATCGGCAGCGCGGGGCCGGTGGACGCCTCCGCGGGCACGGTGAGCCCCGTCAACGTGCCGGGCTGGCGCGGGTACCCGCTGGTCGAGCGGGTCCGCGCGGCGACGGGCGGCCTGCCCGTCGAGCTGATCGGCGACGGCGTGGCCATCACGGCCGCCGAACACTGGCAGGGCGCGGCCCGCGGCCATGACAACGCCCTCTGCATGGTGGTGTCGACCGGGGTCGGTGGCGGTCTCGTCCTGGGCGGGCGGCTGCACCCGGGCCCGACCGGCAACGCGGGCCACATCGGGCACATCAGTGTCGACCTGGACGGAGATCCGTGCCCCTGCGGTTCGCGCGGCTGTGTGGAACGGATCGCGAGCGGGCCGAACATCGCGCGCCGCGCCCTGGAGGGCGGCTGGCGGCCCGGCCCCGACGGCGACACCTCGGCCGCCGCGGTGGCCGCTGCAGCGCGTCAGGGCGATCCGGTGGCCGTGGCCTCCTTCGAACGGGCCGCACAGGCGCTGGCCGCGGGGATCGCCGCGACGGCGACACTCGTCGAGATCGACATCGCGGTCATCGGCGGGGGAGTCGGCAAAGCGGGCGAGGCGCTGTTCACGCCCCTGCGCAGGGCCCTTTCCGACTACGCCACGCTCTCCTTCGTACGTGGTCTGACCGTCGCACCCGCGTTGATGGGTACGGACGCGGGACTCGTGGGTGCGGCCGCGGCGGCCCTGGGGGGCCGGAACAGCGTGCCGGCGGCGGGCGTCGCGACGTGACGGCCCCAACCGTCGGGCCCCGCATGGTGACACTTCGTCAACGTCGCACTCCCGCATGGTCGACATGACCGATCCTGACCGTTGCCGCCCACTACTTGACAGTTTCCTATACGAGTTGAGCCTCCCTCAGTCCTGAAGTTCGCTCTTTATGACCGGATCGGCTGTCTTCGGCGGTAGCACGTCGATTTCGCTGCGGCCGGCCCGGCGTCTCTCCTACGGTGGCCGTCTCGGGGGCGATCCGGCGATCACGGCCATGCTGTGGGGGCATGGAGCCGGTGCGCCTGTGGGACGTACGCGCGTACACGGGTTGCGTAAGGGGGGCGGCTCGTCCGTGAGCGATATCAAGGAAAGTCTCGATGCCGTGCTGCGTCGACGGCGGGAGCATCTGCCCGTGGTCGACGAGCAGATGGAGCGGTGGACCCGGATTCGGCAACTGGCAAGGGAACTGCGTGACGCGACCAGGAGTGCCGGCGCGGCCGGTCCTCAGGGGCCGGCGCACGCCGCCCTGGATTCGCTCGACACCGAGGCGATCGAGCGAGCGGTGCAGGACTGCCTGGACGTACTGGCCGGGGTGCGCAGCAGGGTCGGCCGCAACACCGTCAACATCGGTGTGAGCGGCCGTGCCCGCAACGGCAAGAGCACGGTGCTGCAGTCGCTGTCCGGGCTCGACGACCAGCAGATTCCCAGTGGCCGCGGCCAGCCGGTCACCGCCGTGCGCAGCCGGATCTACCACTCGGCCACCGACCGCGGCGCACTGCTGACCATGCACACCGAGAGGTCGTTCCTCAGGGAGGTGATCGCTCCCTACCACGCCGAACTGGGCCTGGACCCCGCGCCGGGTGACCTGTCGGCCTTCGCGCTCTATGACTATCCGCCGCCCGCTGACGCAGCGGGCAAGGCGGACCAGCCCCGGCTGGCCCCGATGCTGGCCCGCGTCCGTGAGGCACAGGAGGCGCTCGGCACCTACCGGCACTGTCTGACCGGCGAGGTCCGGACGGTGGACCTCTCGGACATCAGGGAGTGGGTGGCCTATCCGGAGGGTGGTGCGGCGCCGCCGGTGAAGCGGCCGTACCTTGCCGTACGGGACGCGGCGATCACCTGTGCCTTCCCGATCGACGAAGTGACAGCGCTGGGTCTGGTGGACATGCCCGGTCTCGGCGAACTGGTCCCCGAGGCCGAGGCACACCATCTCGACGGCCTGCGCAACGACGTCGACTTCGTCATCGTCGTCAAGCGGCCGACCGACACCAATGCCATGTGGGCGGAGGAGGACGCCCGCGCCCTCCAGCTCATCGCGAGCGTCTGCACCGTCGCGGACGTACGCGACTTCACCATGATCCTGGTCAACACGGGGATGTGTCTTCCCGAGAACATCCGCGCCCTTGAGGACGACCTGACGCAACGGCTCAACGGGAACGAGGAGCACCGCGGTTACTGGGTGGTGCTCGAGGACGGCGCCGACCGCGACGTGGTCCGGGACCGGGTGCTGCGACCGGTTCTGGAGCACCTGGCGACCGCTCTGCCGCGCATGGACGAGGCGGTGATCGCGGACGCGATCGCGGTGTGCCGTGAACGCACGGACGCGATCGCGACGGAACTGGCTGCCTGGACCGCCGTACTCCGGACCCTGGCGGTGCCCACATCGGCGGAACAGACGATCAACCGCGCCGAACGGCTGCGTGAGGAAGTGGCGGCTTCGCTGCAGGCATGGGTCGACACCCTCAAGGCTCGTGCCGCGGACGACTTCGACGACACCGAGTTCCTCGAGCGTGTCGCGGAGGTGCACGACGACGTCCGCTCCTGGGCGCTCGACGGCTTCGGCGAAGGCGCCGAGGCGTGGCGGGAACGGGCGCTGAACCGCCTGCGTGTGGACCGGGCGTCGCTGCCCTTCGCATCCACGGAGCTCAACCGGGTGCGGGTGGAGATGGCGCGCCGCTTCGCCGCGGTGGACGACGTGCTGACGCAACGTCGGGAGGACTACTGGGCGGGCCTGGTCGACGCACTGGGCTCCAAGCTGGCGCTCCTCGTCCGTGACGCCTCCCACGACGCGGACGTCGTCCGGCCCCAGGGATACCTGCAGGCCCTCGCCCGCGTCTTGCACGACGCGTACGACCCCTGCCCTGTGCTGGCCGGGACGCTCGACTCCGCGCTGGACGTACGGCTCGACTACCACACTCGGGTGCTGCCCCATCTGCGCCGTGCCCTCGGCGTACTCCTCCCCGAACCGGACGATCCGGCGGGCGCGGACGGTCCGACCACCTTGCTCGCGGTGCCCCGCACCGCCGAGGGCGCCGAACTCCTGCTGGAGAGGATCACTCAACTGGCCCGGCAGGCCGCCTACGACGCTCAAGCGGTCCTCGCCCGTGAGCCGGCGACCGCGGCCCAGGCGCTGTTCGCGTACGGCGAGCAGTTCGAGGACTCCTTCGTGCGCTCGGAGCAGTCCGAGGTGGAGTTCAGACGTCTCGTGGGGCAGTTCCAGGACCGCATGTGGCCCTCCGACGGCGCAGGGGCTCAAGCGGTGACGGTTCAAGTGCGCCGTGTGCGCGGCCTGGTGGCGGAACTGCGCCGCCTGATCGATGACGTGGATCCGCGGCACCCCGCGGCAGAGGGGAGCCGACGATGACGCTGTCGTTCAAGGCGTCCATGGTGGGCCCGTCCAGAGTCGGGAAGACGACCTTGCTGACCGCCGTCCTTGCCGAGACGGAATCCATGCTGGCCGGTAGCGGAATCAGCCTCGTCCTGGACGAGACAACCGAGGTGCGGGTCCGCCAGAACCGCAAGGAACTCCGGCGAGCCATCGAATCGCGCGAGTTCGACGCGGCGTCCCTGAGGGGCAGCCAGGGGAAGGCCCTGTATCAAGTGAGCCTTCAGGCATTCGGGGACAGCAGGCCGGGCATCCCGTTCAGCATCCTCGACTACCCGGGCGGTTGGCTCGACCCCGCCAAGCGGGCGCAAGTCCCCCAGGCCAAGGAGAGCTGGGCCGAGTGCGAGAGGCACATCACCGAGAGCCTGATGCTGCTGGTGCCCGTAGACGCCGCCGTGCTGATGGAAGCGGTCACTCCGGCGCAGCGCCGGGCGGTGGCGGACCTGCTCGGCCTCGAGGACGTCGAGGCCTCGGCCCGGAAATGGGCACGCGCCCGCAACCGGCCCGAGCACCGTGATGAGCCGGCCGTACTCCTTCTCGCGCCGCTGAAATGCGAAAAGTACTTCGATGACAACGGTGGCAAAGGGCGAGAAGCGGGAAGACTGCGGCAACTCGTCCGGGAAAAGTACAAGACGATCGTCGGTGCGGTCCAGGAGGAAGCGAAGGATCGCAGCGTACGGGTGGTCTACTCGCCCATCGACACCTACGGCTGCGTGGACCTCATGGAGGCGGAGTGGGTCGAGGTGGACGACGACGGTGACCGGACCCTGGACTTTCGCGGGCACTACCGATTCCGGGAGATTCCGCCCGAAGTACGGCCCAAGGCCGCCGCAACCGTCATGCGGGAGCTGTGCCGATGCGTGGTCTCCGGCCAGGACGCCGCGGAGCAGCGGCGAGCGGACGCGGCCAGGGGCGTCTACGAACTGGCGCTGGGGCGCAAGCTCGAGACCAAAGGGTTCTGGGGGGCGTTGGACTACTACCTCTTCGGGGAGGCGCTGGCCAACAGGAGCACCCGCCTGTCCAGCCAACAGATCATGGCCGATGCCGCGCGGCACCAGGAAGAGCTGACAGCGGTACTGAAACGCATGGCCCAGCGGCCCGCCGACGAGCGAGTGGAGGAGTGGTGAGCGGCCCGATGCGCGCCTATCTGATGACCCGCGGCACCATGCGGAAACATGACTACGCCTTTCTCGGTGAGGCCCCGGCCGAGCCGTGGTGGGATGCGCTCACCCCTTGGGTCCTCCTGGAAAGCGAGGAGGTCATCGTCCACCGGAATGAGGCAGGCGGCGCGAATCTGCTCATCAGCGGCATCCCGTCGCGGCGCACCGACGTGCTCGGCACACGGATCCGGCACACGGTGGTGGTGGAGGATGCGCACCGCGAGCACGGACTCGCCTTGTGGATGGTGCGGTGCGGACTGGACGACGGTGAACGGACCCGCCTGGGTGACGCCCTGGACGGAGCCTTTCCCGGGGATCTCGTGGACGCGCTCATGACGGGTGCGCACGACGACGTCGAACACCGGTTGCTCGCCACGCTCAGACAAGCCGCCGAGGGGTCGGAAGAGGACAAGGCGGGGAAGGACATTCCCGGGTCGTGGGCGGGCAGCGTCCACGACGCGACGGCGAGCGAGGCCTTCATGGCACGCGCCCGGCGCCTTCTGGCCGAGGAGCAGACCGGATACGCCTTCACCACGCACGCTCTGCTCACCGCCGACGGCGCGCGTCGCGCGGCGTCGTCGTTGTCCGGCGAGGTGGCCGCCCTCCTCCACGAGGGTGAGCTGGAGGTGGTCGAACAGCTGGGAAAAGCCCGCGTCCCGGCGCCGCGCCGGGACAGCATCGCCCAGGCTGGAACGAAACGCCGAGTTCTGTCGGCGCTGGGGGCATTGGCCGTGGCCCTGGCCGTGGCTCTGGGAGCGTGGTGGCTGATCCGGCATCTCTGATGGACGAACTGGACGCCGTGTTCCGTCCTCAGGAGCGCCGGTCCTACACGTTGGAATTCGCCCTTCTGCGGTGGCAGCCCGTGCCGCGGCACTACGATCTCGACGTCGGGATACTCTTCCCCATGGTGGAGGGTTCTCTGTATCGCTCCGGTGACGAGCGTCCCATCAAAGTCAAAGGTCGCGTCATCCAATTCGCATCGCCCACGCATGCGCTGGGCAGCACGGAATCGGTCCTGGGCGAGTTCGTCTTCAGGTTGGGCGATGCCTCCGCGGAAGTACGCGTTGCCTTGGATTCCTCTTTCCTCAAGGGCTTGCGCGATGCGGCCACGTGGGGTCTGGAGGTCTTCACCAGCTATGAATCCCCCGACCTCAGGCGGCATCTCGTACGCCTCGTCCGCCAAGCGGGGGCCAGACTCGGGGAGGTGATTCGCCTCTGCGAGCAGATGGCCTCGAGCGAGGACCCTGCCGACGCACTGGCGCACGCGGAACTGCTGTGGGCCCGTGCGCGCCTGATGATGCTCCTGAACCAGGACGAGGCGGCGGCCGAGTACGTCGTCCAGGGATGTCACCGGGCCGAATCCTCCGGACTGCCGCTCGGCCCCCGCATGGTACGAGCCGGGCAGGGGCTCTGCCTCCTGCTGGAAGGCGCTCGGGAAGAGGATGCCGCGGGGCGGGTCCAGAGCCTCCTGCCCCATGGGCGCGACCGGGCTTGAGGGTCGTGTCGACGCCGGGACCCGGCGCTCGGCGGGGCACGGGAAGGGGGTCGTGAGCGGTAGGGTGCCTGCTCATGACGCGTACCGAACCATCCGACGCGCCAAGGGTGTTCATCTCCTACGCGCACGAGGACGACGGCGGGGCCCACGCCGAGCAGGTGCGGGAACTGTACGTCCTGCTGCGGAAGAACCATGTGGACGCGCAGCTGGATCGCGTGGCCGCCGAACAGCGCCAGAACTGGCCCAGCTGGATGCTGAAGGAGGCCGAGGAGGCGGACTTCGTCCTGGTGATCGCCTCCCCTGCCTATAAACGACGGGCCGAAGGCACCGAGGCACCGGGGGTCGGCCGAGGGGTCGCCTGGGAGACGGGCCTGCTCGAGAACTATGTGTACCGGCACCCCCGCACATGGCACCGCCGCGTCCTCACCGTCGTGCTGCCGGGACGTTCGCCGGACGAGCTGCCCGCCTACCTCCTGGCCGCGGCCGTACCGCCCTTCCTGGTCGATCCTCTCGCCCGCGGGGGCGCCGAGAAACTCCTGCGCTATCTGCTCGAGCAGCCGTATGAGCTCGAGCCCGAGCTCGGACCCCGGCCGGTGCTGCCGCCGCGCGACACGTCGCCGGGCGGCCGACAGGGCGGCGACCCACCGGAGCTGGCGGAGTTATGGCACAGCTCGCAGGCCGCTGCCGCCGAGGCCGAGATCGTCGGCGTGCATCCCCTGGGCCACGACCTGCTGCTCTCCCATGGGCTGTATGTACAGCGCACCATCGAGAAGGACGTCATCGCGGCCCTGGAGAGCCCAGGATGTACGGCGGTGGTGGGCGAGGCGGGCTATGGCAAGACGAGCCTCGTCTGGAGCATCCACCGCCGCTTCGCCGAACAGGGACAGCGTCCCTTGTTCATCCGGGCCAGCAGCCTGCTGTCCGGACTCTACGAGACACGGCACGGCGGCTCCTCCGCCCGGCGCAGGGGTGTTCTGGCGCCCGAGGTGGTCCTGCGCGCCGTCGAGCAGGCGGCCCGACGGGAACCGGGGACGGTTCTCCTGGTCGACACCGTAGACCTGCTCATGCACAGTGACGACGCCTGCGCCCTCGTCGCCGACCTGGTGCGCACCGCCGACCGTCTGGCCCTGCCCACGCTCCTGACCTGCCGCCCCGTGGAGGCCCAGCGCCTGACCACCGCCGCGGCTCGGGCGGGAGTGGACGTCAGGACCAGGGTCCTCGCGTCCTACGACGCCGGCGAGTGGCCCGAGGCCGTCCGCAGCTACGCCCGCGGCTTCTACGACGGACTGGACGGGGCCGCGTCGACCGAAGAGGTCGTCGACCGGGTCACGAACGCCGCCTCGCTGGGCCGCGCGCTGCGGGAGGTGTGCGCCAACCCCTTCGCCCTGCGCCTCCTGTTCGAGCTGTACGCGCCCGCCGTGCCCGAAGAGGACGTGGACACGCCTCACCTGTACGACCGGTTCTGGAAGCGCCGGGTGGTCAGCGACCAGCGGGCCTGGCGGACCTCGACCGCCCTCCCCTCGGCCGACCTGTCCGCGCACGCCAGGGCCGCCGCGCGACTGATCCTCGCCTCGAGCCGGCTCGATGTCCGGCGGGCCGTGCTGGAGGACGGGATCGAGGCCCAGCTGGCCCGCACTCGGGGATCCGCCGTACCGGACGGCCCCGACGTCCCGTCGGCCGTGGAGGCGCTGCGCTCCCGGGGGGTGCTCTCCATCCGGGAGCAGACCGGGTACCTCTGGTTCTTCCACCAGACCTTCTTCGAGCACGCGGCGGCCCGGGGCGTGCTCGCCTGTGGCAGCTCGGCCGTCGACGATCTGATGAGGAGGGTCGCCCGCGACCCGGCGGACCTCTACTTCGGCGAGGTGGCCGGCGAGGTCCTGCTGATGGCCGGACGGCTTCCCGAAGCGGGTGGCGAGACCTTCTCCAAGGACCGGGCCGACGCGGCACTCGCCGACTGGCTCGCCGCCGACGATCCCGCTCTGCTGGGCATGGGGCTGCGGGTGTACGCCAAGCTCAAGGAACCCGGCCCGCTGGTGCGCGAGAACGTGCCGGGCGCGCTGAAGCGCGCCGACACCCCGCTGATCGACCGGTTCCTGCGGCTGCTGCCGTCCGTGACCCACCCGGACCTCCGCCGGCCACTGGACGACCTGGCCCTGCTGTGGGCGGGGGAGCGGGACAGGAAACGCGTCAGGAAGGGCGTGATCGAGGCGCTGGTGCGGCTCGCGACCCAGGACGCCGTGGCCGTCGAGGCGTTCACCCGGAGCCAAGGCTGCTTCGAGTGGCTGCACTCGTTGCCCGCCAACGAGCTTCACCACAACGAAAAGGCCGCCTTTCGGCTGCTCGACGCCGTAGTGCCGGCCAACCAGGAACGCGCCGTCGTTCTGGCCGCCGCATTCTGGCGGACGGCCGTGGGCACCGGCAGGCTCGCCCTGCTGACCGACCTGCTGGTGCGGATGGCCCGCTGGCCCCTTCCGCCACGGCTCGTCCGGATATCCGTCAAGACCTTCATGGAGGGACTCGAACACCTCCATCCGGACAAACAGGACACCGTGCCCTTCGAGCGGGCATTCGGCAGTCTCTTCCTCAACAGCGCCCCGAGGGCCGAGGAGGTCTTCCCGGAACTGCGCAGATGGCTGGGGATCGACGGGCACCGGACGGCGGTGGACGGGCGCCGGCGCCGCACGAACGTCCTGGCGCTGAGGACGACGCTGCGTATGCACACGGCCGCCGTACTGAGCGGACTCGCCGTCGATCCGGCCGACTACCTGGACGTGGTCCTGTCCACCCGCGACCCGGCGCACCAACTGGCCGTGTGCTACGGCGTCCTGACGGAGTCGCTCATCGGGCGGGCGGAGCGTTTCCGGCAGGACCCGCGCACCACCGTCGATGACACGGAGGCCGCGCCGGAGACCGAAGGCCCCCTCACCCTCGAGGCGCGCCGACGCTGCGCGCAGGCACTGCGGGCGCTGCCGTGCGAGGAGAACGCGCCGCTGGGCGGCAAGGACGAGAGGTGGCTGTGGCGCAACGCCCTGCAGGAGGCGCGGTTGCCCGCAAAGACCCTCCTGACGCTGCTGCCCGAGGCGCGCCCCGGGCCGGCCGACCCGGAGCGGTCGTTGTGGCTCAGCAACACGGGCCTGAGCTCGTTCCTCATCTCCGCCGCCACCGCCGGACACGCCGAGGCACGCACCGCCCTCACCGCCCTCGTCGGCGACCGGGAGGTCCAGGACACGCTGCGCGGCACGAGGCAAGGGCGCGCCGCGCTGGAGAACATGGTCGGCCGGCTGCAGTACGCGGTGCCCCACCACCCCGAACTGATCGACCGCCTGATCGTCTACGCGCGGACCGCGGCATGCCCGGAGGTGCTCCACCAGACGCTGGGGGACATGGCGAAGGCCGTGCGGTCCGACGCCGACGAGGCCCCTCCGGTCCGGGAATGGCTCTCGCCCTCGCATCGTCAGGCACTGATCGAGTACCGGCACCGTCTTGTCGCCGACCGCACACCGGACATCCGCCGGCACGGCTTCATCCTCTGGAAGGTCCACCTGGAACTCGGCTTCGACGACCACCCGACGACCGACGAGATCGTACGGGCCTGGGAGGCCGCGGCGGCCCAGGATCTGCGCAACGCCCTCCTGGAGCTGGCCACGGTGACCGTCCCGGCCCGCGTCTGGGACACGAACGCTCCCGCGGTGCTGCTGCGCGCCCTCAGACCGCTGCTCAAGGCGGGCCGGGCGGCACGGTCCCAGCCGCCGTCCCGGGCGACCGAGCAGGTCATCAGCCATGAGTCGAAGGCCCGCATGCTGCTGACCCAGGCGCACGCCCATCTCGGAGCACTCCACCGCGCCGAAGGCATCGTCGCCTTCGCGCTCTGCCTGGCCGAGCGCGCCGGGTACGACGTGCGGTCGAATCTCGGCAGTGGGACGGTGAGTGAGATCTTCCGGTCCCTGGGGTTCCTCATGGAGCGCCTCGTCTCCGAGGACCCCGTGGAGGCGGCCCGCCTGACGGCGACGATCGTGGAGGCCATGCACCGGGTGCAGCCCGAGAACGTGAAGTGGAAGCGCGACATCGCCCGGCCCTGGGCGGTCTTCCTGGGGGACCTGTGCACCCGGCTGGCACCCGTCGACCAGGAACGCTGGATACGGCACATGCTGTGCGAACCGGCCTTCTGCGCACCCGTGGTGTCGGCCGCGGCCCAGCTCAAGCCCAAACCGGCCTGGCTCGACGCGCTGTTCCGTGAGGAGAGCACGCCCGCCTCGCTGCGGGAGAGCATGAGGGGCAGCAACTACCTCCACGGGAGGGCGGAGGGTTCCTTGGGCGGTTGGCCGGAGCTGCTGGACTGGGCTCCGGGGTACTGACCGGTCGAGGGGGCGTGACCTGCGGCCGGTGGAAGCAGTTGAACCGGTCATGAAGAAGCGCAGCATGCTCGCCCTCGCCTCGCTTGCCACCGGCTTCGTCGTGGCGGCCGTCACCCCCTCCCACGCGGCCGACCGCGACACGGTCGGCGATCTGAACGTCAAGGACACCCTGAGCACGGTCGACCACACGATCGACCAGGACGGCCTCGCCACGGACGACGGCGTCCTGGGCCAGAACGGCTGAGGGGGAGCCGAAGACGCGGCGCCGGCGCCCCTGTCGACAGGGGCGCCGGCGCCGCGGCATGCGGCCCGGGCGCGGATCGACGGCTGCGGCTGCGATCAGCTGGGCACACACGGGCACGAGCCGGTCGGGGAAGCAGGCGTCCAGCGTCTCGAAACCGGCCTCGCCGGAGTGCAGCACGGCGGTGAGACCGTGCCTGGTGACCGGGAAATCGACGAAGAGGCCGATCCGTCGTCCTTGTTGCGCAGGGCGTCCCGTTTGGGCCGTGCGGCGTGCCCTGCGCCCCGGTCGCTGTCGTTCACCGCGCCGTCAAGGCGTTCTCGCGGCACCGGAGTACGACCCGTGGAGAACCCGCCTGATACCGCCGTCGCCACTTGAGGTGCATGAGGCGCTCCTCGCCTCCCCTTAGGGCCTCGGGCCCTTCGTCCCGATGGCCGGTAAGCCGCTGTTGGGCACCCACGTCGACCGTAACCATGGGTACCCGATTCGGGGCGGCGCAGAGGAGCGTGCCGCCGGCCGTGGGGGTGTCCACAGGGAAGTGACGGTCGCCATGGAGGGGCGGATCGTGGAGTATCTGCAGGGCGTGTGGGAGAAGGAAGTAGTGGGGGCGGGACTGTGGGCGGCGCCATTTCCCACGCCTCTCCCAGATGATCTCTTGTCAGATGACCGCCGCCGTTCGGCGGCCTTTCCGTCCTGGAGTATGAATGATCGTCTGGATCAACGGCGCGTTCGGTGCGGGGAAGACCACCACCGCACGGGAAGTGATCGAGCTGATCCCGAACAGCACGCTCTTCGATCCGGAGGTCATCGGCGCAGCGCTCACGCATCTGCTGCCGCCCAAACGCCTCGCCGAGGTCGGCGACTACCAGGACCTTCCGATCTGGAGACGGCTCGTGATCGACACCGCGGCGGCCATGCTCGCCGAACTCGGCGGTGTCCTCGTGGTTCCGATGACCCTGCTGCGCCAGGAGTACCGCGACGAGATCTTCGGCGGTCTCGCCGCCAGGCGCATCTCCGTGTGTCATGTGCTGCTCGCCCCGGCGGAAACGATCCTGCGCGAACGGATAGCCGACCGGGAGGTGCCACCGGAGCTGCCCGACGGCGAGATGCGGATCCGCCAGTGGTCCTACGACCACATCGAGCCCTACCGCGCCGCCCTCGCCGCCTGGCTCGCCGCCGACGCCCACCTTGTCGACACCAGCACACTGACCCCGTACGAGAGCGCCCTGCGGATCTCCGAGGCCGTGCGCACCGGCGACGCGCCCGTCAGCGACATCGTGCAGACCCCCGAGCCCACCTCCGAGACCCTCGCCGCCGGTGTGCTCCTCTTCGACGAACAGGACCGCGTGCTGCTCGTCGACCCCACCTACAAGGCCGGCTGGGAGTTCCCAGGCGGGGTCGTCGAGCCCGGCGAGGCCCCTGCCCGCGCCGGCATCCGTGAGGTCGCCGAGGAGACCGGGATCACGCTCGAGGAGGTTCCCCGCCTCCTGGTCGTCGACTGGGAGTGCCCCGTGCCCCCCGGTTACGGCGGACTGCGCCTCCTCTTCGACGGCGGCCGTCTCGACGGCGCCGAAGCCCAGCGCGTGCTGCTGCCCGGGCCGGAGCTGCGTGCCTGGCGGTTCGTCACGGAGGCGGAAGCGGCCGATCTCCTTCCACCTGTGCGTTACGAACGCCTCCGCTGGGCACTGCGGGCCCGGGAACGAGGCGCGGCGCTGTACCTGGAGGCGGGTGTCCCGGTCGGCTGACGAGCCGTCCCGTGTCCTCGGCGCGGGGCGTCGTACCTGTCCGCCGCTTTGCACAGCGCGTCCCCGGCCCGTCCCAGGACCGGGTCACCGTGCCCGAAACAGGCCACCTCCACATCGAGCGCCGCGAGACGGTGCAACGAGCGCACGGCCCGGTCCCGGTCGAGGTTGAACACTCCGAGCAGTACGCCGCCGTCGACGGGCGACACCGCGACCGCGTCGCCCGTGAACAGCGGACCCTGATGCGCGAGATGCAGCGCGATGCTGCCGTGGGTGTGGCCGGGGACGTGGACGACCCGGGCCCCGCCGCCGAAGCCGAGGACGTCGCCGTCCGACACATCGCGGACGCGGTCCGGACGGAGGGGGTCGCCCTGGGGCAGGAGCGCGGCGGCCGCCGCGTGAAGCGGACGCTCCCAGTCCTCGAAGACCGGCGCCGGGCCGGGTTTCCGGCCGCGGACGATCGGCGCGCAGCTGTGGTGAGCGAACACGTCCGCGCCGCTGCGTGCGGCGATCTCATCCGCCCCGCCCGCGTGGTCCTCGTGGAAATGGGTCAACACGATCCGCCGCACCTGCGAAGGGTCCTGCCCCAGAGCCGTGATCGCCTCGACGATCGCCGCACCGCAGCCCTTCGGACCGGAGTCGATGAGCATCAACCCCGCCGTCGTCGCACCGGAGATAGGCCTGACCTACCGCGAAGCGCAGCAGATGCAGACGCGGCAGGAGCTCGATGACGTCCATGGGGACGACCGTAAAGAGGGCCCCCGGCCCCTCGGTGAATTCGAGGGCCCTCTGCCTTGGGCGGAGCCGATCAGCTCGCCGCGTAATTGCGCAGGAACAGGGCCTCGGCGACCGACAGGCGCTCGAGTTCCTGCGGGCACACGCTCTCGTCCAGCGCGTGGATCTGTGCCTCCGGCTCGCTCAGACCGATGAGGAGGATCTCGGCCTGCGGATAGAGCGACGCCAGGGTGCTGCACAGCGGGATGGAACCGCCCTGCCCCGCGTACTGCATCTCCTGGCCCGGGTACGCGACCGCCATCGCCTCGGCCATCGCGGAGTACGCCGCCCCGGAGGGGTCCGCCCGGAATGCCTGCCCCTGTCCGATCTGCTCCGTCTGTACCCGGGCGCCCCACGGTGTGTGGGTCTCCAGGTGGGCCTGGAGCAGCTTCGTCGCCTCGGCCGCCTCCACGCCCGGGGGCACCCGCAGGCTGATCAG
This sequence comes from Streptomyces glomeratus, assembly GCF_021462825.1. GTDB lineage: Bacteria > Actinomycetota > Actinomycetes > Streptomycetales > Streptomycetaceae > Streptomyces > Streptomyces glomeratus. Next base: position 112,072 of record NZ_JAKEEB010000009.1, read on the forward strand.
CGCGCGGGCACTGGCCTGCACGGACGGGGTCGCACCCACGACCGGCGGGCAGTCGATGCCGAGGACGGTCACGGCGGGGCGGCCCCAGAGGCGGTCGGCGACCGGACCGGAGCCGATCAGCTCCACACCGTCGATCACCTTGGCGTCCTTGCGGAACTGCTCCTCGTCGTACCGCAGGCCCTCCCAGCCGGAGTCGCCCATGAGCCCGTCGACGGTCGTCGAGCCGTCCTCCGAGCGCAGCGAGTCCAGGACGCGGATCAGCGCGGCGAGCGCGTCCGGGGCCGCGCCGCCGAACTGGCCGGAGTGCAGATTGCCTTCCAGCGCGTCGATGCGGACGCGGACCAGGGTCATGCCGCGCAGGGTGGTGGTGACGGTCGGCAGGCCGACCCTGAAGTTGCCCGCGTCGCCGATGACGATGGCGTCGGCCGACAGCAGCTCGGGGTGTTCCTCGGCGTACCGCTCCAGACCGCCCGTGCCCTGCTCCTCGGAGCCTTCCACGATCACCTTCACATGGACGGGCACGCCGCCGTTCGCCCGCAGTGCGCGCAGCGCCAGCAGGTGCATGATGACGCCGCCCTTGCAGTCGGCGGCGCCACGCCCGTACCACCGGCCGTCGCGCTCGGTCAGCTCGAAGGGCGGTGTGGTCCAGCCGGCCTCGTCGAGCGGCGGCTGCACGTCGTAGTGGGCGTAGAGGAGGACCGTCTTCGCTCCCTCGGGGCCCGGCAGATACCCGTACACCGACTGTGTGCCGTCCGGGGTGTCCAGCAGCGCCACGTCCTGGAAGTCCTCGGCGAGCAGTGCCTGGGCGATCCAGCTCGCGGCGCCCTCGCTCTCGCTCTTCGGGAACTGGCCGAAGTCCGCCACCGACTTGAAGGCCACCAGTTCGGTGAGCTCGTCCTTCGCCCTGGGCATCAGCGAGGCGATGGTCTCGGCGACCGGATTCGACGACATGGGAACGCTCCTTGAGGTGCGACGTGGCACCGACGGGTACTGCTGTGTAGGTGTGTGGTTCTGTGTACGGATGATCACGCGGGGGTCCGCGTGTACCGGTGTGCCGTGCACGTACGCCGCCGATCCTCCCACAGTGGCCTGCGACGACGTCCGCCGTAGGATGCGGGGGACAGGTGCGGCAGTCGGCTTGATCGGGAGCAGTAGACCATCGTGAGCAGCGAGAACTCTTCGGCGGACGGCGTGCAGCGGGTGTGGGACGTCGTCGTGGTGGGCGCAGGGCCCGCGGGAGCCTCGGCCGCCTACGCGGCGGCCGTCGCCGGACGCAGCGTGCTGCTGGTGGAGAAGGCGGAGCTGCCCCGTTACAAGACCTGCGGCGGCGGCATCATCGGCCCCTCGCGCGACGCCCTGCCGCCCGGCTTCGAGCTGCCGCTGCGTGACCGGGTGCACGCGGTCACCTTCTCCAACAACGGCCGCTTCACCCGCACCCGCCGCTCCAAGCAGATGCTGTTCGGGCTGATCAACCGTCCCGAGTTCGACCGGCAACTCGTCGAGCACGCGCAGAAGGCCGGCGCGGAACTGCGGACGGGCGTGACGGTTTCCCGGGTCGAGCAGCACGGCTCCGCGGTGCCCGACCGGCGCACGGTCGCCGTCGTGCTGCAGGGCGGCGAGACGCTGCTGGCACATGCCGTGGTGGGCGCGGACGGAAGCGCCAGCCGGATAGGGGCCCATGTCGGGGTGAAGCTCGGCCAGGTGGACCTGGGCCTGGAGGCGGAGATCCCGGTACCGGAGACCGTCGCCGAGGACTGGAAGGGGCGGGTGCTCATCGACTGGGGTCCGATGCCCGGAAGCTACGGCTGGGTGTTCCCGAAGGGTGACGCGCTGACGGTCGGTGTGATCTCCCGGCGCGGTGAGGGCGCGGCCACCAAGCGGTACTTGGAGGACTTCATCGCCCGGCTCGGGCTCGCCGGCTTCGAACCGAGCATCTCCTCGGGGCACTTGACCCGCTGCCGTGCCGACGACTCGCCGCTGTCGCGGGGGCGGGTGCTGGTGTGCGGGGACGCGGCGGGGCTGCTGGAGCCGTGGACGCGTGAGGGCATCTCTTTCGCGCTGCGGTCGGGGCGGCTCGCCGGGGAGTGGGCGGTCCGGATCGCCGAGGCGCACGATGCCGTGGACACGCGGCGCCAGGCCCTGAACTACGCGTTCGCGATCAAGGCCGGCCTGGGTGTCGAGATGAGTGTCGGCAAGCGGCTGCTGGCGGTGTTCGAGCGGCGCCCCGGTCTCATCCACGCGGCACTGACCGGCTTCCGCCCCGCGTGGAAGGCGTTCAAGGACATCACCCAGGGGTCCTCCTCCCTGGCGGAGATGGTCCGCACCCGCCCGATCGCCCAGCGCGCCCTGACCGCGCTGGACCGGGAGCCCGTGGAGGGCGAGGTCAGTTCCCGAGTGTGAGGTGGAAGACCGGGTGGTCGGGGGCGATCCGGCGCAGCTCCTCGTCCGGGGAGTCGGGGCCGACACCGTTGAAGAACACCCCGACCTCCGCCTTCCAGCGCCTGAGGTAGGCGCGCAGCAGCGGGACCTTGTCGTCGTCGGCGACCTCGGTGGCCGTGAACACGTCCACGTTCTTACCGAGACGCAGTTCGCCGCCCCCGGCCGCGCGCATGTTGCGGGTCCACTGCACATGGCCCCGGGGCGCCACCAGGTACTGCTGTCCGTCCACGGTCAGCAGGTTCACGGGGGTGGTGCGCCACTCGCCGCTCTTGCGGCCGCGGACCGCCAGAACCCGGGAGCCCCAGACGCTGATGCCGCGGCGGGTCACCCAGGCCACGGCGCGGTTGAAGACGTTGACGGTGAACCAGCCGGGCTTGCGGACGTGCGTGGACATGACCATCCTCCAGGGGCGGAAAACTGTGAGCGCTGCTCTCGCTGAACGACAGTCTGGGGGAGATCGGTGATCCATTGCAAGAGCAGTGCTCACTGATCAGTGCGGTGCTCTCGGTTGTGTGCACTGCTCCGGAATCGTGGCAGACTGCCGACATGAGCACCCCCCGAGGAGCCCGCGCCCGCGCCAGGACCGAGGTCACCGCCGCCATCAAGGACGAGGCCCGCAGACAGCTCGCCGCGGAGGGTGCGCCCAGGCTCTCCCTGCGCGCCGTCGCCCGTGAACTGGGCATGGTCTCGTCCGCGCTCTACCGCTACTTCCCCAGCCGCGACGACCTGCTCACCGCGCTCATCATCGACGCCTACGACGCCCTCGGGGAAGCGGCCGAGGCCGCGGACGCGAGGGCCGGCGACATGGCCCCCGCGCAGCGCTGGGTCGCCGTGTGCGAGGCCGTACGCGGGTGGGCGCTCGCGCATCCGCACGAGTACGCGCTGATCTACGGCTCGCCCGTGCCCGGGTACTCCGCGCCCGAGACGACCATCCCGGCCGCCAGCCGCGTGGGTGTGCTGCTGTTCGGCATCGTGCGCGACGCCCACCGGCAGCGCGGCGTGGCCCGCACCCCGCTGCCCGCCGAACTCGAGCCCGAAGCCCGCCGCATGACCGACGACCTGGCCCCCGATCTGCCGCCCGAGGTGGTGACGGCCGGGGTCGCCGCCTGGGCGCAGCTGTTCGGGCTGGTCGGATTCGAGGTGTTCGGGCAGTTCAACCGGGTCGTGGAGGACCGGGAGGAGTTCTTCCGGCACGCGGCGGCCCGGCTGGCTCACGGTGTGGGCCTGGTCTTCCCGTAGCAGCCGCCTCCCGGAGCCGCCGGGCGGTACTCCCCGGGGAGTACACGTGATCACCTCTCCCGGCGGACGTCTCCCGCCGTCGGCTGCGTCTAGCGTGAACGTCATGGAGGAGCAGAGCGCAGCAGGCCCGCGGCGTCGGCCCGGACTGCCGTGGTCGCCCGGACCGCCCGGGAGAGCGGGATCGCCGTGGAGAGCTGGACCGCCGTGGGGGAGCCGCCGGGACGACGAGGCCCGCGGCTCCCGTCTGCCCTGGCGCTCCACCCTGCTGCTCACCGTACTGGTGGTCGTCGGTACCCATCTCGCGGCCCAGGACCGCCAGGGCGAACGCGCACACCTCGATGTCTTCGCCCATGTGCTGCTGCTCGTGGCCGCGGGGGCACTGCTGTGGCGGCAGCGGCGTCCGGTGCCCGTCGCGTTCGTGACGGCCGCCGCCGCGACCGTGTATCTGGGCGCCGGATACCCGTACGGCCCGGTCTTCCTCACCGTCGCCGTCGGCTGTTTCGGCGCCCTCGTCGCCGGGCGTCGCGTGGCGGCGTGGACGGCCGTCGGGATGTTCTGGGCCGGGCATGTCCTCGTGTCGCACTGGCTGTACCGGTGGCTGCCGCCGCCCGGGGACGCGGCCGCCTCCTGGGTACAGGAGCCGGTCATCGCCACCTGGGTGGTGGCGTTCGTGGCGGTCGCCGAACTGGTGCGCGTCCGGCGCGAGCAGTGGGCGCGCGAGCGGGCCGAACGGGCGCAGGCCGCGCGGCGGCGCGCCGACGAGGAGCGGTTGCGCATCGCCCGCGAACTCCACGACGTCCTCGCGCACAGCATCTCCGTGATCAACGTCCAGGCGGGAGTGGGCCTCGCGCTGCTGGACTCCGACCCGGAGCAGGCGCGCACGGCGCTCACCACGATCAAGGCTGCCAGCAAGGAGGCGCTCGGGGGGGGGGTGCGCCAGGTGCTCGACACCCTGCGCACGTCCGGTGACGCGCCCCGCGCGCCCGCGCCCGGGCTGGGGAGGCTGCCCGAACTGGTCGAGCAGGCCGCGAGCGCCGGGCTGGCGGTCACCGTCGAGGGCGCGGCGCCCCGGCTCGCCCCGGGCACCGATCTCGCCGCCTTCCGTATCGTCCAGGAGGCGCTCACCAACGTGGTACGGCACTCGGGATCGCGGCAGGCGCGCGTGCACGTCGGCACCGGGGCGGGGGCGCTCCGACTCCGCATCGACGACGACGGGCCCGCGACCGGCGCCGACGCGGGCGGCGGCGGCAACGGGCTGGCCGGGATGCGGGAGCGGGCTGCCGCGCTCGGCGGCACGATCGAGGCGGGCGCACGTGCCGACGGAGGGTTCCGGGTGCTCGCCGTGCTGCCCCTGAGGGCGTCCTCCGGGGGGACCGTCGAGCGCCGGGAGGACCGATGATCCGTGTACTGCTCGCCGACGACCAGTCGTTGGTCAGGGCGGGGTTCAAGGCGCTGCTGGACGCCCAGCCGGACATCGAGGTGGCGGGGGAGGCGGCCGACGGCGAGGAGGCGGTGCGCAGGGTGCGCGAGCTGCGGCCCGACGTCGTACTGATGGACGTTCGCATGCCGCTGGTCGACGGGCTCGTGGCGACCCGCAAGATCACCGGGGACCCGGACCTGGAGGCGGTGAAGGTGGTCATGCTCACCACCTTCGAACTCGACGAGTACGTCTTCGAGGCGATCCGCTCCGGGGCGTCCGGCTTCCTCGTCAAGGACACCGAGCCGGACGAACTGCTGCGCGCCGTACGGGCCGTGGTCGAGGGCGATGCTCTGCTCTCGCCGGGTGTGACGAGGCGGCTGATCTCCGAGTTCGCCGCCCGTTCCAGACAGCCCGCGGCCGCCACCTCACTGTCCGCCCTCACGGAGCGGGAACGGGAGGTGATGGCCCTGGTCGGGATGGGCCTGTCCAACGACGAGATCGCCCGCCGGCTGGTCGTCAGCCCGCTCACGGCGAAGACCCACGTCAGCCGCACCATGGTCAAGCTGGGTGCCCGTGACCGGGCTCAACTGGTGGTGCTTGCCTACGAGTCGGGGCTGGTGCGACCGGGTTGGCTGGGCTGACTCCCGGCGCCTCGCCCAAAGCGCACCAGCACGCTGACGACCCGGGCGACGAAGAGCACGGCGGCCGCGACGGCACCGGAGGCGAAGAGCGTGCGCCGTGCACCGCCCGCCAGGCCGAACGCGAACACCGGTCCCGCCACGGCCCCGAACAGCAGGGCCGCCGCGAGCGCGGCACTGCACAGCGCGTAGCCGATCTCGACCGTGATCGCATCCCGCTCGGCCTGGGTGCGCCGTGGCCGGGCGGCAGGTGAACGTCCCCCGTGGTTCTCCATGCGTCGAGTCAGACAGGCGTGCGCCCGGCGGGGCAAGAAAGCCGTGCCGGGCGCACACGGGGAGGTTTCCCCCTAGTCGCGGGCCGCCACGGGCTCCGCGTCCACCTCCTGCGGAAGGGACCCGGCCACCACCAGGGACCTTTGCGACCGGCGCGCGGTCAGTCCCGGGAGGGTGATGAGCAGGCCCACGAGGGCGATGCCGGTGACCACGATCAGACCGGGCCGGTAGCTGTCGAGCACGGCCTGGGGCGAGGGGTGCGCGGGCGCGTCGGCGGTCACCACCGCCGTCACCACGGCCAGGAAGATGGCGCCGCCCACCTGGACCGAGGTGTTGAGCAGACCGGAGACCATGCCCTGCTCGTGGTCCTCGACGCCACTGGTGGCCTGGATGTTGAGCGACGGGAAGACCAGTGCGCAGGCCGCGCCGATCAGCAGCATGCTCGGCAGGATGGCGGCCGCGTAGCCGGGGTGCAGGCTGACGCGCAGGAACAGCGCATAGCCGACGACCATGAGTCCGAAGCCCACCGCGATCAGCCGCGGGGTCCCGAAGCGGTCGACGATCGCGCCCACCTTCGTCGAGGAGACGGCCACCAGCGCCCCGGCGGGCAGGAAGGCGAGCGCCGTGTGCAGCGCCGACCAGCCGAGCAGCGACTGCATGTACAGCGTGACCAGGAACTGGAAGCCGACGTAGGACCCGAAGAAGGCCATCGCGCCGAGTTGTGCGCGGATCTGGGTGCCCGAGCGCAGCACGCCCAGCCGGATCAGCGGGCCGGCCGAGCGCCGCTCGACGGCGACGAAGACCGTCAGGAGAACGGCGACGGCGAGGAAGGACAGCGGCGTACGGGCGGACGCCCAGCCGGCCTGTGGTGCCTGGACCACGGTGAAGACGAGCAGCAGCATCGACGCGGTGCCGAGGACGGCGCCGGGGATGTCGTAGCCGTTGTGGTCCTTCTCCCGTTCGCTGCGGGGCAGCAGCTTCAGGCCCGCGAGCAGGGCGATCAGTGCGATCGGCGCGGGCAGCAGCATGGTCAGGCGCCAGCTGGCCTCGGTGAGCAGACCGGAGAGCACCAGGCCCATGGAGAAGCCGGTGGCCGCGCAGGTGGTGTAGATCGACAAGGCCCGGTTGCGCAGTGGGCCCTCGGCGAAGGTGGTGGTGATGATGGACAGGCCGGCCGGTGCCGTGAACGCGGCGCTCAGGCCCTTGACGAAGCGGCTGGCGATGAGCAGCGGCCCCGAGTCGACGAGCCCGCCCAGCAGAGAGGCCACCGCGAAGACGGCCAGGGCGACCAGGAACACCTGGCGCCTGCCGAGCAGGTCCGCGGTGCGTCCGCCGAGCAGGAGCAGTCCGCCGTATCCCAGGATGTAGCCGCTGACGACCCATTGCAGGGTCGACGTCGTCAGATGGAGATCGGAACCGATGGACGGCAGGGCGACGCCGACCATCGACACGTCCAGTGCGTCCAGGAACATCGCGGCGCAGAGCACCAGCAGGGTGCCCCACAGCCGGGGAGTCCAGCGTCCCTCGGACGCGGGGGTGGTGAGCGGAGAGGTCATGCCCCAGAGACTTGCATGCGTATGCATTCAATGCAAGCGCATTTAATTCGGGTGCAACAAAGCGGGTTCTTTGCTACGGTGCGGCCATGGCGGCTGTGAGCAAGGCCGAGCGGGCGCTCGTGAACCGATGGCGCGCCATCCTGGCGCTGCACGCACGCACCCAGTGCGAACTCGACCGCGCACTGCACGCTCATGGCCTGTGTGCCAGCGACTTCGAGGTGCTCGACCTGCTGTCCGAGGACTCGGTTCCGGACGGCACGTACGCCTACCGCGTCCAGGAGATCTCCGAGCGGGTCCATCTGAGCCAGAGCGCTCTGTCGCGGCTCGTCGCCCGCCTGGAGAAGGACGGGCTGGTCGAGCGGGCCATGTGTGCGGAGGACCGGCGTGGCGTACGCGTGGCTCTCACGGCCAAGGGGCGCGCCGTGCACCGGGAAGCGCTGCCGGTGCACCGCGCCGTGCTGACGAGGATGCTGACGGACTGAGCCCTGCGCTCAGCTCCAGGTGACGGCGGACCTCTCGCGCCACAGGGCGGCGACCGAGGCGTCACCCGTCACGTCCGGAAAGGGCAGCCGGTTCCACAACGCCAGATACAACCGGCCCGCGGGCCCGGCCACTTCACAGTCCGCGTTCCCCGTGCCCTCCCGCTCGGCCACGGGCGGCCCGGCCGACAGGCGTACGCTCCACACGGCGTCGTCCGCATCCGTCGCCCGCACCCGCAGCACCCGGGGCACCTCGCTGCGGACCCTGCTCCTGTCGCGGGCGTGGAAGCCGAGCAGCAGCTCGTCGATGCCGTCGAGCGCGAAGTCCGTGCCGACCGCGGTGGGCGTCCCGCCGCGCGCCGACTCCGCGTCGAAGCGATGCACGGCCGTCTCGTGCGCCTGCCGCCGGGCCCAGAAGGCAAGGGGCGAGGGCGCCGGCAGGAAGTGCCAGCACCGCACGTCCGGCGGGGCGGAGGACAGGGTGCCGACGAGATGGCGGTGCCCCTCGCGGAACCAGGTGACGAGCGCCGCGCCGTCGAGATCCGGCAGCCCGCCGTCGGGGTGGTACGCGGTGTGCCCCTCGGCGACGAACGCCGCCGCCCAGCGGTGCACCATCCCGGTGTGCCGCAGCAGATCCCGCACCCGCCACTTCGGGCAGGTCGGCACCTCCGCCCCCGTACCCGTCTCCTCCGCGGCGGCGGCCAGCAGCCGCCCCTCCCGGTCCAGGGCCTTTATGAACTCGGCAGTCTCCATGCGGCCGAGTGTGCCGGACGGAGCCCCGGCGAGGGGACGTACGTGCCGCGTTCGACGGACAACGCCCCGGCCCTCAGAACCGCACCGGCAGCCGCAGCAGGTGGAACCCGTCGCCCGGCCAGTGCCCGAACTCCAGATCGTCCCGCCGCACCGCGAGGGCGGTGTCCGGGCGGCGGATCAGCACCCGGTCGAGCACGACCGAGGTGACGAGACGGCCCAGGGCGGCGCCCAGGCAGTAGTGGGCACCGTGACCGAAGGCGAGATGGTCCTCGCCGCGGCCGAACTTCCGGGAGACGTCGAGGCGCTCGGGTGCCCGGCCGTACTCTCGCGGGTCGTGGTCGGCGGCGAGCAGCGCCACGGTCACCGTCTCCCCCTTCCTCAGGGCGGTCCCCGCGAACTCGAAGTCCTCGGTCGCGTACAGCGAGGCGCCGATGCGTACGAGGCTGACGTGGCGCAGCAGTTCGGGAACCGCGCGCTCCAGCAGTGCGGGATCGGAGCGGAGCGCGGCCAGTTGCTCCGGGTGGTCGAAGAGGGCGAGAACCGCATGGGCGAGGAACAGGGCGGGCGGCGTGATCCCGGTGCTGATCAGCAGGAAGACCACCGACACCAGCTCGTCCTCGGTCAGCGGCTCCCCGCCGTCCCGGCCCGCCCCGATCAACGCGGAGACGAGGTCCTCGGTGGGTTCGGCCCGCCGTCGGGCGATCAGCTCCTTGGTGTACTCCACGATGCCGACGAGCCCGTCCACCGTGCGGCTGCCGTCGCCGTACGCGAAGTCGTGGATCCACGCGCACACCCGGTCCCGGTCGGGCTCGTCCACGCCGACGAGTTCGCAGACGACGACCGTGGCCAGCGGATAGGCGAACTCGCCCAGCAGATCCGCCTCGCCCCGCTCCGCGAGCCCGCGCAGCAGATCCTCGGCCGTCCGTTCCACGAAGGATTGCAGGGCCGCGATGCGCCGGGCGGTGAACGCCCGGGTCAGCGGAGTGCGCAACCGGGCGTGCTCCGGGCCGTCCAGCAGTGCCAGATGACCGGAGACATACCTGACGTACTCGGCCGGGAAGCCGCCGAGCGCGGCCTCGACCAGTTCCGCCTGCGGGTCGGCGCCGTCGGCTCCGCCGGGGACCCTGGACCGGTCCCGGACGAGCCGGGGTTCGGTCAGGGCGGCCTTGACATCGGCGTAGCGGGTGACGAGCCGCACGGGGGTCGTCAGGCCCGGCAGCACCACTTCGGGGAGCTCCTCGCGACTGCGGAAGTCCGCGTAGGCGCCGACGGGGTCCTCGACGAGCCCGGGCGTCAGGTGGACGGGGCAGGAGCCTGTGGAAGCGGGGCCGGCGGCGGTGTGTGAGGTCATGCGCAGAGCGTGCCGGTGGCTGGCTTCACGGCGGTTGCACCGTGGTTTCACGGCCGTCCGGGCCTGGTGAACGGCCCGAAACGCGCTCGATGTCCAGGTCCAGGAAGTGGGCCGAGCATGAGATGCACGGGTCGTGGTTGCGGATGGCGCGTTCGCACAGGCGGGCGAGCTCGGCGTCGGACGTCCGTCCCCGGGTCAGGGCGGACTGGACGAGCACGCGCAGATCCTCCTCGATCGCTCCCTGGATCGCCGAGCCTCGGTGTGGCGGCTGAACGTTGCCGCGTCAGTCGGCGGCCCTCCCATGGCGTGCGGCCTCGGCCGGTGCACAACGTCTCCGCCTCGATGACCTCCGCCAGCGGCGGCACCGCCCAGGCGACGGCGGCCGTCAGCCCCGCTCCCAGGGATCGATCGGCTCCTTCGACCGCGTATATGACAAGACGCCCGGGGCAGCGCCCCAGCATCCGGGCGGGGTGCACCGTCTCGACGAGACCGAGCCCGTGGGTGGTGCTGAGGCGTCCGGCGGTCGCTCAGCGCAGCGGGGCGTCCGGTGTCGGACACTGCGTGCCCGACAGCGGCGTCCCGCCGGTACTCGTTGCCGATCCCGATGACCGCCGCACCTGCGGATGCCGTCACCGGACTGCCGGCCGTTGCGATCCCCCACGTCGGGCACCCTGTCGGTGTCGCAATCCAGGCACCGGAGTCCTTTGGGCCGCCTGCTCGGGTCGGTTCACGTGCCATAGGAAGGGCTGTCCGTCGACGGCGGCCCAGGAGGCTCTTCGAGGATGCTCCAGGCGACCGGGCCGAGCAGATCGGCCAGTCGTTGGAAAACGTCCAGCAACAGGTCGTCCACCGTCAGCATGCCCACGACCCTTTGCCCGTCGACGACGGGCAGGCGGCGCACACCGCACCGGCGGAGGATCCGATACGCCACGTCGACGTCGTCGGCCATGCCCACGGTGATGACCCGCGGCGACATCACCGCCTCGACCGGGGTTCCGCTGTCCAGGCCACGGCCGAGCCCCCGCACCGCCAGGTCGCGGTCGGTGACGATGCCGCGCAGTGTTCCGCCCTCGACGACGAGTACGGAACCGACTCCGTATTCGCCCATCTGCCGGGCCGCTTCTCCCAGAGAGGTCCGCAGGGGGACGGCAGCCGCGGGAGTGCTCATCGCCTCGGAGACCTGCATCCCCAGCCTCCTCAGCGTGGGCTGTAGGTCAGGCAGTCGGCGCCTTGCCGCCCCGGGCCGACAGCGATGCCGGCCGCTTGGCACTCGAGTCGCGAGTTGTGCCGGCAATCGGTCATCTTGCACGCTCCGACCTGTCCTGCGGCAGCCGGATCGCCGCCCTTGAAGGCGGTGACGAAGAATGTGTCGCACTGGGCGTGCGGAGGATCACCCACGGTGATGGCCAGCGCATGACATGCGGCACCGACGTTGTACGAGCACGACTCCACCGCGCACTCGGTGATGAAGGGCATCTCCACGGAGTCCTCCTGACATCGGCACGCTGCCGGGGCCGGCGGTGGCGGCCCGCGCGACGTCGTGCGATCGGTCAGACATCAAGGTGTTCCCCCCTCAGCCCCGCGACGGCGTGCGACACCCGGAGATGCCGCGAATCACCCGAAGGGCCCGGGACGCGGCGAGGAGTGGGCGCTTCGGGACGACGGTGGAAGCGAGGCTGAGAGCCTGCGACCGGAGTGCCCGCCGCCAACGGGCACTTCGAGGTGTTCCGGGCGGACCCGTCGTGCGATCTCCCCGCGCACCCGCGACGTCAGGTCTTCCAGCGCCGGTGACACGACCGGGCGCCAGGGCTCCGGGCGGTCGATTCTGCGGGCCGGGGCGGGAAGATCGGCGATGTCGTGGGCGCAGCGCGCACACGCGTACTCCCACCGGTCGGGTGGCCCCGTACGCCGGCCGTCGCGCATGACGGTGCGCAGCAGCCGCTGTGCCGAGTCCGGCGGGTCCTCCTCACGCAGCCCGATGACATCCGGCTGTCCCGGGCGGCGGAAGACCTGCTTGCCGCCCGGGGCCGTCACCTTCGCCGTGGACAGCTTCATGACCGGGCGGCCGTCGTACTCCACGAGCTTGTACGCCGCGTCCAGGTACGGCGCGTCCGCCGCCACGCCCACCTTCGTGCCCACCGCGTACGCGTCGATCGGGGCCCCGCCGTGCACCAGCTCCGCGACCGCGTACTCGTCGAGCCCGCCGCTGGCGACGATGCGGACGTCGGCCAGTCCGGCGGCGTCGAGCAGGGCCCGCGCCCGCCGGGCCAGCTCGCCGAGGTCCCCGCTGTCCAGGCGGACGGCGCACCCCGGCCCTCGCCGGATCTCCTGCAGAACACGGGCGGCGGCCATGACTCCCGCCTCGGTGTCGTAGGTGTCGACGAGGAACGTGACCGGTCCCGGATGCGTGCGTGCGAAGGCTCGGAACGCTTCCTCCTCGCCGGGGAACGCCTCCACGTAGGAGTGGGCCATCGTGCCCGAGGCCGGAAAGTCCAGGGCGCCGGCCGCCGCCACGTTGCTGGTGGCCGCGAAGCCCACCAATGCTGCCAGCCGGGCCGCCTGCAGACCGGCCCAGGGGCCGTGGGTGCGGCGCAGGGAGAAGTCCACGACGGGCCGTCCGGCCGCCGCGAGGACACAGCGGGCGGCCTTGGACGCCACCGCCGTCTGATGGCACAGCAGGTTGAGCAGGTACGTCTCGACGAGCTGTGCCTGGGGCAGCGGCGCGGTCACCTCCAGCAGCGGCTCACCCGCGAGGACGACGTGGCCCTCGGGGACGGCACGCACCTCACCCTCGAAGGCCAGCCCCAGCAGCGGCTCCAGGTCCTCGGGCGGCCGGCGCAGGGCTGCCGCGAATTCCTCGACGTCCGCGCGTTCCACGCGGTAGCGGGCCAGGAAGTCGAGTGCGGGTTCCAGGCCCGCCGCGACCAGGAACCCCCGGCCGGGCGGCAGATCACGGACGAAGAGGCTGAAGGTCGCCGGGGCGCGCATGCCTTCCCGCAGATAGGACAGGGCCATGGTCACTTCGTACAAGTCGGTGGTGGTGACATCGGACATGGTGACCGCCACTGAGCTGGGTGGGTGAGGGGTCGCCGGCCGATGACGAGGCGCTCCCTGGTCTCGTCACCAGTCTCGGCGACCGGTCGCGTGAACACATGGGCCGACCGGCCCTGCACGTGCGGTCTCGTCCTCGCCGAGCGCATGCCCTGAGGCCCGCTCCGAATCGCGTCTCCGAAGACGCCGTGCGGAATCTCCAGCCGATTTGAGGGCCGACCGGCCCCCGTCCCACCCCGGGCAGCCCATGTGATCACGATCGCAACAGCCGCATCCTCGAAAGAGCCGAGAGCCGAAAGCCGAAAGCCGAAAGCTGAGAGCTGAGAGCCGAGGGGCTGGGAGGCGATATGCGATGACGGACGACACGCCCAGCTGCCCCTCTGGTCCGCGACCCGCTCGCGGACGGTAGCAGCGTGTGCATCCGGCCCGTGCAACCGGGCGATCACGAGCGGTTGTGGGCGTTCTACGCCGAGATGTCACCGGAAAACCTTCACACGCGTACGCCTGCTTCCCCGCAGACACCAGGACCCGTATCTGCGCCGACTCCGCTGAGGAGGGAGAGGAGGGAACGGATATGAAACACAACAAGGTCGGCTCCGTGATGACCATGGATGTCGTCCGGGCCGAGTACCGCACTCCGTTCAAGGAGGTCGCGCGGCTCCTCTCGGAACGCCGGATCAGCGGACTGCCCGTCGTGGACGACGACGACAAGGTCATCGGCGTCATCTCCGAGACGGACCTGGTGACCAGGCAGTCGGAAGCCCTGGACGCGGACGAGCCGAGGCCCCGCTTCCGGTTCGCCGGGCTGACGCCCAGGGCCCGGAGACAGGCCGCGAAGTCCAGGGCCTTCACCGCCGGTCAGCTGATGACCGCGCCTCCCGTCACCGTCCACGCCGAGGAGACCATCGCCGAAGCCGCGCGGACCATGGCGCAGCGGCATGTGGAGCGGCTGCCCGTACTGGACGAGGAGGAAAGGCTTGTCGGTATCGTCACCCGCCGGGACCTGCTCCAGGTCTTTCTGCGGCCCGACGCGGAGATCCGCGGCGAGGTGATCGAGGAAGTGCTGACCCGCACGCTTCGGCTGCCACCCAGGACCATCGATGTCTTCGTGGTCGAAGGCGTGGTCACCCTCACCGGCCGGCTGGAGCGAAAGAGCGAAACGGAGATCGCCGTCTCCATGACCAGGCAGATCGACGGCGTGGTCACGGTGATCGACCAGCTCACCTGCCGTTACGATGACTCCCGCCTGCCGTCCCCCGGGCGGTTGCCGCACGGCATCGCCGACGACCGGCTGCGCAGACCCTGAGCGGAGGTGACGGGCCATGGCCGCACAGGAGGCGTCGAACACCGGAGGAGGGCGTCCTACGGGCGACCTCGGCCGCCGGATCGCCCTGCGCCGAGAGGAACTCGGACTGAGCCGAGAGGAAGCGGCCGACCGGGCCGGTATGGCTTCCAGCTACCTCCAGTACCTGGAGGAGCAGCCCACCGCCGCGCCCGGCGCGGCCTCCCTCCTGAGGCTGGCCGGGGCGCTCCGGACCACCGTCCGGGACCTCTCCGGCGGAGACGTCGATCTTCCGCAGGGCCTGGGGCAGGCGGGCAGACGCCCGAAGTTCACGGAACTGACCGCGCAGGAGTGCCGGGAGCTGCTCTCGACGCACGGTGTGGGAAGATTCGCCATGGACACCGCCTCAGGGCCGGTGATCGTCCCCGTGAACTACAGCGTCGTCCAGGGGGCGCTCGTCTTCAGGACGCACCCCCAAGCGGTACCCGCGCAGGCCTCGGGCTCTCAAGTGGCCTTCGAGGTCGACCACCTCGACGGAGCCCTGAGCCAGGGCTGGAGCGTCCTGGTGAGCGGCCACGCCCAAGCCGTGACGGATCCCGAGACCGTACAGCGGCTCGAGGAGCAGGCGTACAGCATGCCTTGGGCGGGCGGACAGCGTGAATTGTGGATCCGTATCGAGCCGCTTGGCATCACCGGGCGCCGGGTCACCGTGTGACGAGGGCGACCGCCCCGGCGGCCCGGTGGGCGTCCGTGGCCTCCGCGGTCGCCGGATGCCGGGAATCCTCGAGACTGCGCGCGGTTCTCCTCGACTGTGCGCCCGCCCGCCCGGACTTTCACGATCACCCTCCCTGCCCGACTGCCGGTCACCAGGCGGTTCGAGGCCACGTGGCGACACCGTATGACGGCTGCCGGCGGATCGCGCGGCGGCCCGGGCTCCGGCGCGAGACCGGTGCCGGTGCCGACACCGTCGTACGCCCTGGAGGACCGCTCGCGGGAGGAGCGCCGCAGTGACGGGCTGGACCTGGCAGTACGAGGGTTATCAGCCTGTCGAGGAACGCCTGCGGGAGTCCCTGTGCACGCTCGGCAACGGTTACTTCGCCACTCGCGGGGCCCTCCCCGAGTGCACCGCGGACGAGGTGCACTACCCCGGCACCTATGTGGCCGGTTGCTACAACAGGCTCACCTCACTCGTGGCGGGCCGCCGGGTCGAGAACGAGGACATGGTCAACCTTCCCAACTGGCTGCCGCTGTGCTTCCGCCTCCCCGGGCGGCCGTGGATCACTCCGGACACGGGGATCGTGCTGGACCACGGTCAGGTCCTGCACCTGTCCACGGGACTGCTGGAGCGTCGCACCCGGTACGGGCTAGGCGACGGGCGAGCGCTGCGGGTGCGCCAGCAGCGGTTGGTGCACATGGCCGACCCCCATGTGGCGGCTTTCCGTACCGAGTTCACGGCCGAGGGGGGCGCCGTCGCGCTGGAGGTCGAGGCCGCACTGGACGGCGGCGTCACCAATGCCGGTGTGGCGCGCTACCGAGACCTGGACGGCCGCCACCTCACCCATGTGCACACCGGTGCCGACGCCGCGGACACGGTCTGGCTGCGTTGTCGTACGCGCACCTCCGACATCCGGATCGGCCTGGCCGGCAGGCTGACCGCCGACGTGCCCGTCGTCACCGGGCATCCGTTCCCCCGCGTCGTCCAGGGACTGCGCCTTGATCTGGTGCCCGACCGGACCGTCACCGTCGACAAGACCGTCGCCCTGCACACCTCCCGGGACCCGGCGATCAGCGACCCGCTGCGGGCTGCGATCGACCGTGTCCGCCAGGCCCCCGGCTTCGCCGCGCTGCTGGAAAGCCACCGCACGGCCTGGCGCCTGCTGTGGCGGCGGGCCGACCTCGAGATCCCCGGGGAGGCCGGAAGCGTGCTGCGGCTGCACCTCTTCCACATCCTGCAGACCCTCTCGCCGCACACCGCCGACCTCGACGTCGGCGTACCCGCCCGGGGCCTGCACGGAGAGGCCTACCGCGGGCACGTCTTCTGGGACGAGCTGTTCGTGCTGCCGTACCTCAACCTGCACTTCCCCGAGGTCTCCCGTGCCCTGCTCCACTACCGCCACCGCCGCCTCGACCGCGCCCGGGCCGCCGCCCGCGCGATCGGCCGGCGCGGGGCGCTGTACCCGTGGCAGAGCGGCAGCGACGGACGCGAGGAGACCCAGGAGCTGCACCTCAACCCGCGCTCAGGGCGCTGGCTGCCCGACCACACCCGGCTCCAGCGGCACGTCGGCTCCGCCGTCGCGTACAACGTGTGGCAGTACTGCGAGGCCAGTGGCGACGGCGAGTTCCTGCACACCAAGGGCGCCGAGATGCTCTTGCAGATCGCCCGGTTCTGGGCGGACTCGGCCACCTACGACAGAACCCTCGGGCGGCACCGCATCCGTGGCGTGGTCGGCCCGGACGAGTACCACGACGCCTATCCCGGCGCGTCCGAGCCGGGCCTGGACGACAACGCGTACACCAACGTCACCGCCGCCTGGGTGCTCACCCGCACCCTGGAGCTGCTGCACGCCCTGCCCGAACCCCGGCGCCTCGAGCTCGTCGAGCGCACCGGCCTGGACGGCGGCGAACTCGACCGCTGGGAGCAGGTCTCCCGCACGCTCCACGTGCCGTTCCACGACGACGTCATCAGCCAGTTCGAGGGCTACGGAGACCTCGCCGAACTCGACTGGGACGGCTACCGGAAGCGGTACGGCGACATCCGGCGACTCGACCGGATCCTGGAGGCGGAGGGCGACTCCGTCAATCGCTACCGGGCGTCCAAGCAGGCCGATGTGCTGATGCTGGGCTATCTGTTCGCCCCGTCCGAACTCCAGGCCCTCTTCCGACGCCTGGGCCACCGGCTCGACGAGGAGAACTGGCGCCGCACCGTCGACTACTACCTCGCCCGCACCAGCCACGGGTCCACACTCAGCGGCCTGGTCCATGGCTGGGTCCTGGCCCGGGCCCGGCGCGCCGAGGCGTGGGCGTTCTGCCAGGAGACCCTGCGCGGCGACATCGCCGACGTGCAGGGCGGCACCACCGGGGAGGGCATCCACCTCGGCGCCATGGCGGGCACCCTGGACCTCGTCCAGCGCGGACTGACCGGGCTCGAGACCCGGTCCGGAGCCCTGTGGCTCGATCCCGTGCCGCTGCCGGAGCTGTCGTCGTACGGGTTCGCCATCCGGTACCAGGGGCACTGGGGAGTGCGGCTGCGGCTGGAGCGGGGCCGACTGGAGATCGCCGTGCCGTCGTCCGACCGCTCTCCCATCGACATCCGGCTGCCGGACCGCGCCGTGCGGCTCCAGCCCGGGGAGACCGGCCGGCTGGTCGTCCCGGAGTGACGGCGGCCACCGAAGAGGCCGGGCTTTCGAACCGGCGTCCCCGAGCACGATGCGACGGAGTCGCCCGGTCGGGGGGAGGCATGCACCATGGAAGGTGATCGCAGTGGACTTCTCGCGGAGGTGAACGGCGACGGCCCTGCCTGTAGGCGTCGTGAGAGCGCGGCCTCCCGCCCGGAGGCGCCGACGGGGTGCCGGGGAGCAACCATGAGACTTTCGTTTCTGGAACCTCTGTACAAACAGCCCGGCCCCTTCGCGTCGGTCTATCTGGACACTTCTCGCGACATCGACGACCCCGACGCCGCCGTGGAACTGCGTTGGCGGCATCTGCGGGACGCTCTGATGTCCGAAGGAGCGGATCAGGACTCCATCACCACGGTGGCGCGTATGGTGGGCTGCGACACGGACGTCCCCGGCACCCACGGGCAGGCCGTGTTCACGGCACACGGCCGGCTGGCCCTGATGGATGAGCTGCCCGCCCCTCCCGCACGGGACACGGCACGCTTCGGAACCCTGCCGGACACCATGCCGCTGATCGTCCAGCACGCGCCTGGCATCCCGTACCTCGCGGTTCACGTCCACTACGGCGGCCGTCACTCCACCGACGCCGGCGGCACCGTGCGCATCGACGCCGAGGCCGGCATCTGGCCTCTGACCAAGGTCATGTCGGGATACCGTCTGCACGAGGAGGTCCCCGTGGCCGACTGGCTGCACGCCGCCGAGGTCATCGGCCGGGAACTCGAGGGCCACGTACGGCGCATCGACGGCGAGTCGGTGGTCGTCGCGGGAGACGTCTGGGCCCGGGGCATCCTCGTCAACCGGCTCCCCGCCTTCCTGCAGGGCCAGGTCACCACGGTCGAAGGCGCCGGTGAGTCCCAGCCCGGGCGGGCGCTGCTCGAGCACCGGCTCGAAAGCCTCTTCGGCGGACGCATGGCGGCGCACGACCGGGCCCTGCTGGACGCCTTCCTCGCACAGCAGGCACGCGACGGAGCGTCGGCCGAGGGCCTCTCCGCCGCCGTATCAGCCCTGCAGCGCGGTCGGGTCAAGGCCCTGTTCCTCAACAACCATCCCGAGTCGACGCTGCGACTGTGGGTCGGTCCGGAACCGGGACAACTCTCCCTCTCGGAACAGGAACTGCGCTCCTACGGCGTAGAGGACGTCCGAGAGGAACGCGCCGACGCGGCCCTGACCCGTGCCCTGGTCGGCACGAGGGCCGAACTGGTCGTGGTGCCCGAGCAGCAGCTGCGGCTGCGCGAGGGGGTGGGCGTACTGCTGCGCTACGCCGACCCCACGTAGGGAGCGCGTTCGAAGACGGCCGGCTCAGCCCAGGGCCCGGTCCAGATTGAACGCCGCGCTGATCAGCGCGAAGTGCGTGAACGCCTGCGGGAAGTTGCCCTGCTGCTCACCGGCGTGGCTGATCTCCTCGGCGTACAGGCCCACATGGTTGGCATAGGTGAGCATCTTCTCGAAGGCGAGCCGCGCTTCGTCGAGGCGGCCCGCCCGCACCAGCGCCTCGACGTACCAGAACGAGCAGATGGAGAACGTGCCCTCGTCGCCGCGCAGGCCGTCGGGGCTCGCCTGTGGGTCGTAGCGGTAGACCAGCGAGTCGGACACCAGGTCCTGGGTGAGGGTGTCCAGTGTGGACAGCCACTTGGGGTCGGTGGGCGCGATGAACTTGGCCAGCGGCATCATCAGCAGCGCCGCGTCGAGCACGTCGCCGTCCTCGTGCTGGACGAAGGCCCGGCGTTCGTCGGACCAGCCGCGCTGCATGATCCGCCGGTAGATCGTGTCCCGGCACTGCCGCCAGCGGGGCAGATCGGCGGGCAGGCCACGGCGGTTGGCGAGCCGGATGGCCCGTTCGATCGCCACCCAGCACATCAGCCGCGAGTACAGGAAGTTCTTACGGCCGCCGCGGGTCTCCCAGATGCCCTCGTCGGGCTGGTCCCAGTGGTCGCAGACCCAGTTCACCAGGGCGCAGACCTGGTCCCACTGGTCGCTGGAGATGGGCTGGGCCCACTTGTCGTAGAGATAGATGGAGTCGATGAGGGCCCCGTAGATGTCGAGCTGGAGCTGGTCGGCGGCGGCGTTGCCCACACGCACCGGTGCGGATCCCTGGTGGCCGTCCAGATGGTCGAGTTCGCGCTCGGGCAGGTCGGTCCGGCCGTCGATTCCGTACATGATCTGCAGCGGTCCGGACGGCCCGCCGTCCCCCGGGATGATGTGCCGGGTCACGAAGGTCATGAACGCCGCGGCCTCGCCGGTGAACCCCAGCCGCAGCAGCGCGTAGACGCAGAAGGCCGCGTCCCGCACCCAGACATAGCGGTAGTCCCAGTTGCGTTCGCCACCGAGCTGCTCGGGCAGGCTGGTGGTGGGGGCGGCGACGATCGCGCCGGTCGGAGCATAGGTCAGCAGCTTCAGGGTGAGGGCGGAGCGGTGCACCATCTCGCGCCACCGGCCGCGGTAGCGAGAGGCGGACAGCCAGTGCCGCCAGTACGCCACGGTGCCGGCGAACTGCCTCTCCGCCTCCAGGCGCGCGCACATGCGCGGAGGCAGCGAGTCACAGAGCTGGTCCAGTGCGAACACCGCAGACTCTCCCTCGGCGAGCTTGAACTCCGCCCATACGTCGCAGGCGTCGCCCTCCAGGGGGATGGTGGCGGTCAGGGCCAGTGTCAGGCTCTCGGACTCGAAGACAGCCACGTCGCCGAGCAGACGGAGGATGTGCGGCTGGGCCCCGTACCCGAACCGCGGGGCGACCCGTACCCGGAACGGAATGGAGCCGCGCACGCACAGCACCCGCCGGATCAGCCGGTGGCGCTCGGTCTCGACACATCCCTCGCCGACGGGCATGAAGTCCTGTACCTCCCCGACGCCGTCCTCGGTGAAGAACCGCGTGATCAGCACGTTGGTGTCGGGAAAGTAGAACTGCTTGGTCCGGCCGGGCACCGTCGCGGTCAGCTCGAAGGACCCGCCCTTTTCCGCGTCCAGGATCGACCCGAACACGCTCGGGCAGTCGAATGCCGGGCAGCAGTACCAGTCGATGGTGCCGTTGGTGCCCACCAGGGCGACGGTGCGCAGGTCACCGATGAGCCCGTGGTCGGCGATCGGCAGGTACCGGGAGCCTCCGGGCGCGCATGCATCACGCGGTGTCTCGGCCATCACAGCCTCCCTGAGCACCCGGCACGCCCGACTGCAGGTCCCAGCTTAGGCGTGGGGGAGGGAGGGGGCATGAGGAGCGGAGCGGGCGGATGCGGGGTCCTTCGCGGGGTCCGTCCCGGCGTGCGTCAGACCGTCACCACGCGCACGCCCGCCTCCTCGAACCGCCGCACCACGTCCGCTCCCGCCGCCGTGTCGGTGACCAGCGTGTCCACCGACTCCACTCCGCAGATCCACGCGAACGCGCGCTGCCCCAGCTTGCTGGAATCCGCCGCGACGACCACACGTTCGGCACGCTCGCACAGCAGCCGGTTGATCGCGGCCTCCGCCTCGTCGTGCGCCGCCGCGCCATGCGTGACGTCGAGGGCCACCACACCGAGCACGGCCACGTCCAGGGTGATCCGGCCGAGCACCCCGTCCGCGAGCGGGCCGATCAGCTCGTACGACTGCGGGCGCGCGACCCCGCCCGTGACCACGATCTTGAACTGGGGGCGCACGGCCAGCTCGTTCGCGATGTTCAGTGCGTTGGTGACCACGGTCAGCGCGGGGGAGCCCGTCGCCAGGTCCGCGCGCACCGCCAGGGCGCGGGCCACCTCCGTGGTCGTCGTCCCTCCGGTGAGGCCCACCGCCTCTCCCGGAGCGACCAGATGCGCCACCGCCTGGCCGATGCGCTGCTTCTCCGATGCACGGCGGGCCGTCTTGTAGCGCAGTGGCAGCTCGTAGGAGACGCCGTGCACCACGGCACCGCCCCGGGTGCGCACCAGCATCTGCTGCTCCGCGAGCTGGTCGAAGTCGCGGCGGATGGTCGCGGCGGAGACCCGCAGTTCGGCCGCGACCTCCTCGACATCCAGCCGGCCCCGCTCCACGAGCAGCTCCAGCAGTGCCTTCCAGCGGGCGTCGCGCGACATCCGCGTGTCTCCGTTCCCCGGCCTCCGATCCTCGGCCGCTGCCGTGACACTAGCGCACCGGCACTCCCGTCCGAATGCTTGATCCTGTTTGAAAGCTGCCTATATCTTGCAGGAAATCGCACAGCGCTCGTGCGCCTCTGGAAGGGGTGGGCATGACCTATGTCGAGGACGAGCTGAGCAGCCAGCCCGAGTGCTGGACCCGCGCAGCCGCGGAGGCGGCGGCGCACAAAAGGGCGCTTCCGGAGGCGGGGGAGCGGGTCGCGATCGTGGGATGCGGGACGTCGTTGTTCATGGCGCAGTCCGCCGCCACGTTGCGGGAGCGGTCCGGACAAGGCGAGACGGATGCCTTCGCCGCCTCCGAGTTCCCCCACGGCCGCCGGTACGACCGGGTCGTCGCCCTCACCCGGTCCGGCACCACCACCGAGGTGCTCGACCTCCTCGGCCGGCTCCGGGGGCGGACCCGGATCACCGCGATCACCGCCGCCCCCCGCACGCCCGTGACGGAGTCCGCCGACGACGTGGTCGTGCTCGGCTTCGCCGACGAGCGGTCCGTCGTCCAGACCCGCTTCGCCACCTCCGCGCTCACCCTGCTGCGGGCCCACCTCGGCCTGCACACGGACGCCGTGGCCGCCGACGCCCGTACCGCACTGGGGGCCCCGCTGCCCGAGGGGCTGGCCGACTGCACACAGTTCACCTTCCTGGGCCGCGGCTGGACGGTCGGGCTGGCGCACGAGGCCGGACTGAAGATGCGTGAGGCCGCACGGGCGTGGACGGAGGCCTATCCGGCGATGGAGTACCGGCACGGCCCCATCAGCATCACCGCCCGCGGCACCGCCACCTGGATGCTCGGCGAGGCGCCCGAGGGGCTCGCCCGGCAGGTGCGGGACACAGGCGGACTGTGGGTGGCCGGTGAACTCGACCCGCTCGCCGAACTCGTCCGCGTCCAGCGCCTCGCCGTCGCCCTCGCCACCGCCCGGGGGCTCGACCCCGACCGGCCGCGCCATCTGACCCGCTCGGTGGTCCTCACCCCGAACGCGGGTCCGGGCGCGCGTCCGGGTCCGAGCGCGGGTCCGGGTCCGGGTCCGGGTCCGGGTCCGGGCCCCGAGCAGCGGTCCCGGTGAGAAGGAGGAGCCGTGCCCCTCGCAGCCACCGGTGAGCTGATCGCCGCTGCCGCCGCGGCACGCCGTGCCGTGCCCGCGTTCAACATCATCACCCTCGAGCACGTCGAGGCCGTCATCGCGGGCGCCGAACACGTGGACGCCCCGGTCGTGCTCCAGGTCAGCGAGAACGCGGTCAAGTTCCGCTACGGACGTCTGCTCCCTCTCGCCCGTGCGGCCGCCGAGGCCGCCGCACGCGCCGCGGTGCCCGTCGCCCTCCACCTCGACCACGTCCACAGCGACGGCCTGCTCCGGCAGGCGCCCGGTGCCGGGTTCAGCTCCGTGATGTACGACGCGGCCCGGCTGCCGTACGAGCAGAACCTCGCCGTCACGCGTGCCGCCGCCGACTGGGCGCATGCCCAAGGGCTCTGGATCGAGGCGGAGTTGGGGCAGGTCGGGGGCAAGAACGGTGAGCCGCCGCCCGACCCGCACGCTCCCGGCGCCCGGACCGACCCCGGTCAGGCCGCCGCGTTCGTGGCCGACTCCGGCGTCGACGCCCTCGCCGTCGCCGTCGGCAGTACACACGCGATGACCACGCGCACGGCCGCGCTCGACCACGGCCTGCTCAAGCGGCTGAGTGCCGCGCTGGACGTACCGCTCGTCCTGCACGGCTCCTCCGGGCTGCCCGACGAGGAGCTGAAGGCGGCCGTCGCGGGCGGCATCGCGAAGGTCAACATCGGTACCGCGCTGAACGTCGCGATGACCGGCGCGATCCGGCAGTTCCTTGCCGCGCACCCCGAGGCGGCCGACTCGCGCCGCTATCTCGGCGTGGGAAGAGAGGCGATGGTGCGGACCGTGGCCCGCCTGATCACCGTGCTCGGGGACGGCGGCGAGCACTCACCCGTGCACGAGTCCTGACAGGGCCGCACCGGTGGCGTTCCCACCGGTGCGGGAGACGGTCATCCACCTCGGGTCGGCCGCATGCCCCGTTATGCCCTGACGGCCCTCAGGACCACGAACTTCGCATCGCTCGCGACGACTTCGCCGTTGCCGAAGAGACGGCGCAGTTTCACGTGGTAGCCCAGATGGCGATTGCCGATCACCCACAGTTCGCCGCCCGGCCGCAGGGCGCGCCGCGCCCCGGTGAACATGCGCCACGCTGTGGCGTCCGTCGTCGCCTGATGGGAGTGGAACGGAGGGTTGTTGAGGACGAGATCCACGCTTCCGGCGGGCACCCCGGACAGGCCGTCCCCCACCCGGAACTCCGCCTTCCCCTCCGCGTTGTCCCGGTACGTCGCCTCCGCCGAGGCCACCGCCTGGTACGACTCGTCGACGAACAGCACCTCGGCTCCGGGGTCGCCCAGCGCGGCCGCCAGACCGACCACTCCGTTGCCGCAGCCGAGGTCCACGATGCGCTCGGCGCCCCGGCCTTGCGGAAGGTGCCCGAGGAAGAACCGGGTCCCGATGTCGAGGCGGTCGGCGCAGAAGACACCGGCGTGGTTGGTGACGGTGCGGCCGGACAACGCGCCGATGCCGTCGGGGAGTCGATACCGGTTCGGCCACGGGTTGGTGCCCGGTTCGAGTGCCGGGTCGGGGGTACAGAAGATCAGCCGGGCCTTCTGCTCGGCGAGCGAGGTACGGGTCGGGCCGAGGATCCGCTCGAACAGCTTCAGCGTCGAGGTGTGGATCTCCTTGACCATCCCGGTGCCCACGACCACCGTGCCCTCGTGCACACCGGGCGCCAGCCGGTGCAACTGGTCCTCGAGCAGCGCGAGGCTCTTCGGGACCCGCACGAGCAGGACGTCGATCCGGGACGGCGGGGCGTCCTGCGTCGTCAGGAGCCGTACGGCGTCCGGGCCGACGCCGTTGCGGTCGAGATTCGCGCGGGTCGCCTCGCGGGCCAGGAACGAGTCGCTGATCTGCGTCGGGCGGTGCTTGGCGAGCGCGGTGGTGAGCGCGCCCCACCGGTCGCCGAGCACCACGACCGCACCGCCGAGCGGGGTGCCGCTCGCCGCGAGATGCCGCAGCAGATACGCGTCGGACGCGTCCCAGGCACGCAGCCGGTCGCGGGGATCCTCGGGGAAGCGGGTCAGCGTGTACGCGCCCCACGGCGTGGTCATACGGTCGTTCATCGTGCGTCCAGGCTAGCGGAGCCGCAGCTCAGCGCCTGTCGCCGGTCACCGTCCACGCCCGTTTTCGGCCGCCGCCCACGCCTGTCCGCGACCGCCGTCGCCTCCCGTCTTCGGCCGCCGTCCGACGCCTGTCCGCGGCCGCCGCCTGCCGAGCCGTCGCCCACCGCCGAAGTGCCGCGGCCCAGTCGGGGATCCCGCCGGCCGGGACGGCGGCCAGGCTCTCGCCCGAGGCCCTGGCGCGGCTCCGCCCTTCCGGCCGGATACGTGATGATGGGGCCATGGACGCCGAGCTGTTCCCGCGAAGCCGCGTACAGGTCGCACCCGGCGCGGCGCACGTGCCCGACTGGCTGGACGCGGACCGGCAGCACCGGCTCCTCGAAGCCTGCCGGGAGTGGGCCCGGCCGCCCGCGGGACTGCGGACCGTGCGCACCCCCGGCGGTGGCACCATGACCTCCCGCCAGGTGTGTCTCGGCCTGCACTGGTACCCGTACGGCTACGCCCGCACCGTCGTCGACGGCGACGGCGCCCCCGTCAAGCCGCTCCCGGACTGGCTGGCGGTGCTGGCCCGGGAGGCGGTCGAGGCCGCCCTCGGCCCTGGGGCCGTGCCGTCCGAGCCCTACGACATCGCCCTGATCAACTACTACGACGCGGACGCCCGCATGGGCATGCACCGCGACAGCGACGAGAAGTCCGCCGCCCCCGTGGTGTCGCTGAGCCTCGGCGACACCTGTGTGTTCCGCTTCGGCAACACCGAGACCAGGGCGCGCCCCTATACGGACGTGGAGCTGCACAGCGGAGACCTGTTCGTCTTCGGCGGCCCGGCACGGCTCGCGTACCACGGAGTGCCGCGGGTCCGCCCGGGCACGGCACCGCCCTCGCTCGGGCTGACGGGCCGGCTGAACATCACTCTGCGGGTCGGTGGCCTCGGGCCGGACCCGGAGCGGATCATGGGAGACTCGCCCTCATGACTGGCAAGGCGGCCCCCCGGACGGCAGGGGAAGGGAACACACGGACGCGGCTGGACCGGGGGCGCGGTGCGCTCGGCCCCGCGCTGGAGCTGGTGCACACCGGACGTGCGCCGACGCGTGCCGTGCTGACCGCCGAGCTGGGCGTCACCCGGGCCACCGCCGGAGCGGTGGCCGCCGAACTGGAGGCACTCGGTCTGATCCGGGTCGACGCACATCCGGGCGCCGCCTCCGGTGCGCAGGGCCGGCCCTCACACCGGCTCGAGGTCGCCGGCGACGGGCCCGTGGCACTCGCCGCCCAGGTGCACGCGGACGGCTTCCGGGCCGCGCTCGTCGGGCTCGGCGGCCGGATCGTCGCCACCGCGCCCGGCTGCGAGACCGTCGACGCCGACCCGGCCAAGGTGCTCGGCTCGGTGGTCGAGGCGGGCGCCGAGCTACTGCGCGAAACCGGTCGGCGCTGTGTGGGCGCGGGGCTCGCCGTGCCGTCCGCGGTCGCCGAACCGGAGGGGCTCGCGCTCAACCCGCTGCACCTGGCCTGGCCGGCGGGCGCGCCCGTCCGGGAGATCTTCGCCGAGCAGGTGCGCGCCGCGGGCATCACCGGACCGGCGTTCGCCGCCAACGACGTCAACCTCGCGGCGCTCGCCGAACACCGTCACGGCGCGGGCCGCGGCTCCCGGGACCTGCTGTGCGTGGCCACCGGCCACCGGGGCGTGGGCGGTGCGCTGGTGCTCGACGGGCGGCTGCACACCGGGAGTTCGGGGCTCGCGCTGGAGGTGGGACACCTCACCGTCAACCCCGAGGGGCGCCCCTGCCACTGCGGCAGCCGCGGCTGTCTGGACGTGGAGGCGGATCCGCTGGCCTTCCTGACGGCGGCCGGCCGCGACCCGGGCCCCGAGGTGTCGCTGCTCCAACAGGCCAACGACCTGATCCAGGACGGGCATCCCGCCGACCCGGCCGTCCGCACCGCCGTCGAGGTCCTGATCGACCGTCTCGGCCTAGGACTTGCCGGACTGGTCAACATCCTCAACCCGGACCGGATCATCCTCGGCGGACTGCACCGCACTCTGCTCGACGCCGACCCCGAGCGGCTGCGCGCCGTCGTCGCCGACCGCAGCCTGTGGGGCCGCAGCGGTGGCGTTCCCATCCTCCCGTGCACGCTCGACCACAACAGCCTGGTGGGTGCGGCCGAGCTGGCGTGGCAGCCGGTGCTCGACGACCCGCCGGCGGCACTGGCAGGGCTCTAGGAACTCGTCTCATGTGGGACCCGGTCACTGCGGGACGCCCCGCACCAACGGTTCCGGGCTTTGACTTCGCGGGTCCTGCCCCGGATGCGCGAGAACTCCGCGTTGACGTCCGCGTAGATCAGCTGCGGGGTCACCAACGCCACCGCGCCGGGGAGGGCCCGGAATACCGCTGTGACAGTCCGGGCTGACGCGACATCGGAGGCCCGGGAACTGGCATGCCGCGTGGCAGACGAGCCATATTTAGTTTCAGGCGATACCGTATCGAATGAGTGGGTGGCGTAATGTTGGCCTCATGGCCGCCGACGTCTCTCCCGGAACCACCCCCTCGCGCGTGACCGACCGCCCCGGGGACACCTCGCCTTTCGCTCTCGGCTTGCTGCTGCGCCGGGCGCACTGGCGCGCGGCCGCCGTGATGGAGGAGGCGCTTCGGCCGCTCGGCATCGAGTTGCGGCACTTTGCCGTGCTGATCGTGCTCGTCGACCGTGGGCCCACGGTGCAGCGGGACTTGGCGGCCGCGACAGGGTCTGACAAGGCGGCCATCATGAGGATTGTGGACGATCTGGAGCGTAGGGGGCTGGCTGTACGCAAGAACGTTCCAGGGGACCGGCGAGCGCGGGCGGTGGAAATCACGCCTCAGGGCGTGGAGATTTTCGATGCAGCCCATGTGACGGCGGAGCCGCTGGCTGAGCGTCTGGTTGCCGACCTGAGTCCGGGCGAGCCCGAGAAGCTGACGGATCTGCTGACCCGGATCGCCTATCCCGCAGGCGGCGAGGCGTAAGCGCGCCCGCGCACTGGTTGCCTGCCACGTGGGCGCACTTCGCCTCATGCGGCTTTCGCAACGAACCCGGCTCTGAGGGCCGCAGGCATCGTCGCGATGTGCCGGCCCCGGCTACGGGCGTCGGTCAGGCGTCGGTCAGGCGTCGCCGACGGGGACCGGGCCGCTCGCAGTTTGCACCGCCGTCGCGCGGTATATCCGGCCGGCGGTCTGCTGTTCACCACCGCACGCATGGCAGCTGACGTAGACACCGTGTGACGCTTCGGCCCAGGACGTCACACGGCGTCTACGGCCAGGGGTTACGCCGTGAGGCGCTGTGCGAGTTCCTTGGCCTTGGCGGTCGCGTCGTCGAAGGCGCGCTTGCGGGAGGCCTCGTAGAGGGGAACCAGTTCGGACATGGCCGGGTTGCGGGGGGCCATGGTGAGTTCCGGGACGATGAAGTCGAGATCCAGTCCGAGGGTGCCCTTGAGGGTGGCCTCGAGGTAGTTCTGTACGAACTCGTAGCCCTCGCGTGGGGTGCCCGGCGCGTAGGAGCCGCCGCGGCTGGCGACCACGACCACCGGGGTTCCCTGGGCGGAGGGGGCTTCGCCGGCGGTACGGCCGAGCAGGAGGACGCTGTCCAGCCACGCCTTGAGGGTCGACGGGATCGAGAAGTTGTACATGGGGGCGCCGATCAGGATGGCGTCCGCCTGCTCCAGTTCCTCGATGAGCTTCATGCGCGCTGCGAACGCGGTGGACTGCTCCGGGGTGCGCTCGGTGGGGGCGGCGTATCCGGCGGACCAGGCGTCGGCAGTGATGTGCGGGACAGGGTCGGTGGCGAGGTCGCGGTAGATCACCGTGCCCTCCGGGAGCTGTTCCTCCCAGGTCCTGCGGAAGGCGGCCGTGACCGAACGGGACGAGGACGCCTCGCCGGGAAAGACGGATGAGTCGACGTGTAGCAGCGTGGCCATGGACTTCTCCAAAGTGCAGTGCCCGGGGCTGGGAACCAAGGTCTGGGGATTCGTGCTCACGGAAGTTATACACGAGATGGTATTGAGTGATACTATCTCGCTTGTAACGGAAGTGGGGGCGTCGAGCAGGTGAGGAGTCGGATGATCGTGGACGTCTACGAGGCGGTCGCGAGCCGACGGGCGGTGCGCGCATTCACCGACCGGGATGTCCCGAGGGAGGTGCTGGAGCGCGTGCTCTCCGCCGCGGCCTGGGCGCCGTCGGCGTCGAACCTCCAGCCGTGGCACACCTACGCGGTGACCGGCGTGGCGCTGGCAGAGATCAAGAAGCGCGCCGCTGAGCGCCTTGCCACAGGCGACCCCTGGGACGAGCCGGAGTACGAGCAGTACCCACCGGCACTGAAGTCCCCCTACCGTGAGCGCCGATCCGCCTTCGGTGAGCAGCGCTACGGCACCCTCGGCATCGCTCGCGAGGACACGGAGGGGCGCCAGCGGGCCGCTTCGGCGAACTGGGGCTGTTTCGGCGCGCCCGCTGCACTGTTCTGCTATATCGACCGCGACCTGGGCCGGCCGCAATGGTCCGACGTCGGCATGTATCTGCAGACCGTCATGCTGCTGCTGCGCGCCGAAGGGCTGCACAGCTGTACGCAGATGGCCTGGGCGAAGTTTCACAGGACCGTCGCGGAGGTCCTGTCACCCCCGGACGAGCTCATCCTCTTCTGCGGCATGTCGATCGGGTTCGAAGACGCCACGGCATGCGACGGCCGTACCGGCCGGGCCCCGCTCGACGAGACGGTCACCTTCGTCGACGGTCTCTGACGCCGCCCCTCCTCGGTCGATCGAGGTGCATGTTGCCCCATCCGCATGGCGCCCTATATGTCATATTTGCCCACATAATTTTGAGGAAGGCACCCTACTATGAAGATCGCAGTCATCGGCGGTACCGGGCTGATCGGATCGCAGGTCGTCACTGACCTGAACGCCGCCGGGCACGAGGCGGTACCCCACTCGAAGTCCACCGGGGTCGACGTCATCAGCGGCCAGGGACTGGACGCGGCGGTGGCGGGAGCCGACGTCGTCGTCAACCTGACGAACTCCCCGACCTTCGACGAAGCCTCCCCGGCCTTCTTCCAGACCTCGATGGACAACCTCCTGGCCGCGGCCCACAAGGGCGGCGTCGGTCACTTCGTCATCCTCTCGATCGTCGGGGCGGACCAGGTGCCGGAGCTGGACTACTACAAGGCCAAGGTGCTCCAGGAGCGGATCCTTGCGGCCGGCCCGGTCCCCTACTCGATCGTCCGGGCGACACAGTTCATGGAGTTCATGGACGCCGTCATGTCCTGGACCGCCGACGGCGACACTGTCCGGTTGCCTGCCACGCCGATCCAGCCGATCGCCGCCAAGGACGTGGCCGACGCGGTGGCACGGGTAGCCGCAGGCGCCCCGCTGAACAGCATTCGCAACATCGCCGGCCCCGAGATCTTCTCCCTGGACGAGCTGGGCCGCATCACCCTGTCCCACAAGGGCGACAACCGCACGGTCGTCACCGACCCCACCGCCGGCATGTTCGCCGTCGTCAAGGGCGACGTCCTCACCGACGAGCACGCCCACCTCGCCCCCACCCGCTACACCGACTGGCTCTCCTGACCCTCTCACCCTCTGAGCGCAGACGCAAAGAGCCACCCCGTCGCCCACCTCGCCGACTGCCCGCCTCGCGCGCCGCCGGGCTCGACGCCTTCCGCATCGGCGGTGCGGCGCGGCTCTCCGGTGGGACCCGCCGGTCGACGTCGCATCATTCGACCGCAGGCGCACAGCGTTGGACGCGCCAGTACGGGTGGGCGGACTCGGCTTTCCGTTGTCTGTCCACGAGTGGTCACACGGAGCAGATGAGGGAGGTAGATGATCCTGGACGTGTATGAGGCGGTCCCGAGCCGACGAGCGGTGCGTGGATTCACCAGCCGGCAAGTCTCGAGGGAGGTGCCGGAGCGCGTGCTCTCCGCCGCGGCCTGGGCGCCGTCCGGGTCGAACCTCCAGCCCTGGCGTATCTGTGCTGACCGGCCGGCCGCTGGCCGAGCTCAAGAGGCGCGTCGGCGAACGCGTGGCCGCAGGGCACCCCTGGGACGAGCGGGAGTACGAGATGTACCCGGCCACACCGAAGTCCCCTTACCACGAGCGCCGATCCGCCTTCGGCCATGAGCGCTACAGCGCACTCGGCATTGCGCGTGAGGACTGGGAGACGCGTCAGCGGGCCGCTTCGCGAACTGGGACTGTTTCGGCGCGCCCGCCGCCCTGTTCTGCTACATCGACCGCGAGATGGGCCGGCCCCGATGGTCCGACGTCGGCATGTATCCACAGACCGTCATGCTGCTACTCCGCTGCGAAGGACTGCACAGTTGCCCGCAGATGGCGTGGTCGGTGTATCGCAAGACCGTCGCGGAGATCCCGGCAGCGCAGTCGGTGCGGCAGGAGGTCCGGACCCGAGGCGGCAGCGCGCGGTCCTGGACCTCACCGCCCGGTCAGCCGGCAACGGCGGACCGGGCGGGAGCGTGTCGCGCCCTGCGCTCGTCGACCGCGAGCGCACGGGCGGGCGCCTCGAGGGCCCTCTCGTACGGCGTGAGGCCGAAGAGCGGGCGGGTCGGCGCCGGTGACGGCGCGGGCAGCGCGAACCAGACGACCTTGCCCGAGTCGCCGTCCGGTCGCACGCCCCAGCTGTCGGCGATCGCGGCGACTATCGCCAGGCCGCGTCCGCTGGTGGCGGTCGGATCCGACGCGCGCAGTTCCGGCAGGCGCGGGTCGTGGTCGTGCACCGAGACCGTGAGCCGGTCGAGCAGCAGTTCCATCTCC
The DNA here is from genome assembly GCF_021462825.1 of Streptomyces glomeratus. GTDB lineage: Bacteria > Actinomycetota > Actinomycetes > Streptomycetales > Streptomycetaceae > Streptomyces > Streptomyces glomeratus. Next base: position 143,992 of record NZ_JAKEEB010000009.1, read on the forward strand.
ACGGTGCACGTCTTGTCGGGCTGTGCGTGCAGGTGGACGTTGGTCAACAGCTCCGTCACACCCAGGGATGCCCGCTCTATCAAGGGATCGAGGTGCCAGTAGCGCAACTGCGCCGATACGATTCTGCGGACCTGGCCGATCCGCGACGGCAGGGCTTGGAGCTCCACCGTGCAGTGCCTGCTTGGCTGGCTGATCACGGCTGCGACTCCCCGAATTGAGGTCCGGAAGAAGACGGAGATCGGATCCAGCAGGAGGGCTGGGCGTACCCGCCGCCTGCTGTGCCGGCTGAGTACTCCGGCCGCTTGGTGCGGTACGGCTTCGTGCGCCGCCCGCTGTCGTACCGGCGGGCTGGTTCTTCAGCGTGATCGCCGGTAAACCCAGAGTGATGTGAGACCAGCGTGACCCAACGGGTGATACACCGCAACTCGCGCCCGGTCAGCCGCCTCGCCCGGCCGCCCTGCGCACCGCCTCGATGAACCGCCGCGCCGACGGCGGCCCCGGCTGCCCCGGAGCGGGGTCGTGCTCGCCGAGGGTCAGCGAATACCGGGTGCCGTTGAGGTCCGCCAGAGCCCGGTCCTCGGGCGCGAACCAGGGTTTCGACGCGCGAACCGTCTGCACCGGCGCACTGTCGATCACGCTGCCGTAACTGGTGAGCAGACGCAGCCTGCCGTCGCTGATCCGGACCTCCCCGGCCCGGGTGAGCGACCGCAGTCGCTTCCCGATCCGCACACCGGTGGCCGTGAACTCCGGTTCCGCCATGATGCCCTGCCCCCTCGTCCGTTCGGCTGTGCCCGTTTCGGATCCCGCGCGGGTCGCAATCCGGCGTGGCGCTGATCGAGTCCGGTCGGGATCGAGTACCCGATTCCGCGCAGGCCGGTGCCCCGGTGACGCCAGGCTGCACCGACCGGCGTTCCCCGCCGTGCAGTCTGCCCGCACCCGGCGCCATGCACCAGTGCGCACGGCGGGGTGGCGCCGGTCAACCGGCGCACTCGCTCGGATGCGCCCCCACCGTTTTCCGCCGCCGCGCAGAGGGCGGCGCAAGGGACGCCTTTGGGCTGCTCAAAGATGCGTTTATGCAGGTGAGAAGGTGTGTCAAAGGTGTTTATGATGCGAGGCGTCCGACCGTGTGAACCCGGCCTCGGGTACACCCCGCTAAGGAGCCCCGCCGTGAGCACCCCCCAGATCACCCGCCCCGGCGAGACGCTCGACGTCGACCGCAGCGACGTCGAGTACCGTACGTGGCTCAAAGAAGCCGTGCGCAAGGTGCAGGCCGACGCCAACCGCTCGGCCGACACGCACCTCCTGCGTTTCCCGCTGCCCGACCACTGGGGCATCGACCTGTATCTCAAGGACGAGTCGACACACCCCACCGGCAGCCTCAAGCACCGCCTCGCCCGCTCCCTGTTCCTCTACGGACTGTGCAACGGCTGGATCCGTCCGGGGCGCCCGGTGATCGAGGCGTCCAGCGGTTCGACGGCCGTCTCCGAGGCGTACTTCGCGGGGCTCATCGGCGTGCCCTTCATCGCCGTCATGCCGCGCACGACGAGCGCCGAGAAGTGCCGGCTCATCGAATTCCACGGCGGGCAGTGCCACTTCGTGGACGACCCGCGCAAGATGTACGAGGCCTCGGCCGCCCTCGCGGCGGAGACCGGCGGCCACTACATGGACCAGTTCACCTACGCCGAACGGGCCACCGACTGGCGCGGCAACAACAACATCGCCGAATCCGTCTTCCGCCAGCTGGAGCTGGAGCGGTTCCCGGTGCCCGCGTGGATCGTCGCCACGGCCGGCACCGGCGGCACCTCGGCGACCATCGCGCGGTATGTGCACTACATGGGGTACGACACCCGCATCTGTGTCGCCGATCCGGAGAACTCGTGTTTCTTCGCCGGGTGGACGACGGGCGATCCGGGCGTCACCTGTGACAGCGGCTCACGCATCGAAGGAATCGGCCGGCCCCGGATGGAGCCCAGCTTCGTGCCCGGCGCCATCGACCGGATGATGAAGGTCCCGGACGCCGCCGCCATCGCGGCCGTACGGGCCCTGGAGCGGGCCATCGGCCGCAAGGCGGGCGGCTCGACCGGTACCGGGCTGTGGAGCGCACTGAAGATCGTCGCGGAGATGGTGGCCGAGGAGCGCACGGGCAGCGTGGTCACCCTGCTGTGCGACCCGGGCGACCGCTACCTCGACAAGTACTACTCGGACGCGTGGCTCGCCGAGCAGCGACTCGACATCGCGCCGTACTCGGCGGCGATCACGTCACTGCTGGCGACCGGGGTGTGGCCGGGCTGACCCCGGCGCGCCACCCCCCGAGGCCAGCCTGCGGTCCAGGGCCCTCACGGCGCCCCCGAACGCGCGCCCGAGCCCCCCGCGTGCCCCTTTCAGCAGAAACAGGAAGACCGCCGGCCCGTCGGCCGCGAAGGTCCACTGCACCCGGGTGCCCGTGCCGGAGGGGGCCAGCCGCCATTCCTCCAGGAGCGCGCGGATGCCGGGCACATTGGTCTCGTCGACCCGGTACGCGTACACCTCGTGCGGCGCGGCCGCGACGACCGTCTCCCGGAAGCGGGTGCCGCCCGTGAGCCGCACCTCGCGGCCCGCGCCCCCGTCGACCGGGCGGGCCGAGGTCACCGCGGCGAACCACTGGCTCCAGCCGGAGACGTCCTCCGCAAGGGCCCGGAAGACCTGTTCCGGGGGCGCGGCGATCTCCCGGGCGAACACCAGCCGCACGGGAGCGGTCCGCGTGAAGTCGAGTTCCACCGGGCGCAGACGGCGAGCCATGGGCGACAACCTCCTCGAAGGGCACCGGCGCCCCGCGCGGACACGGGTCGGTCCGGGGCGGCGTCACCCTAACCGGCGTACCGTCAGATGTCTGTAGCGTCCCCGGTCTCCCCGGCCACCACCAGCCGCCGTAGATGCTCCGAGATCTCCGAGCGCGCCTCGGACGGCAGCCCCGCGTCGGTCACCAGTGTGTCGACCTGCTCCAGCGCGGCGAACGAACTCAGGCCCACCGTGCCCCACTTGGTGTGGTCGGCGACCACCACGACCCGCCGTGCGGACTGCACGAGCCGCCGGTTGGTCTCCGCCTCCGCGAGGTTCGGCGTCGACAGACCCGCCTCCACCGATATCCCGTGCACGCCGAGGAACAGCACGTCGAAGTGGAGGGAGGCGATGGCCTGGTCGGCCACGGGCCCCACCAGCGAGTCGGACGGTGTGCGCACGCCGCCGGTCAGCACGACGGTGGCGGCACCCTGCCGCGGTCCCGAGGTGCGCTGAGCCGAGTGGAAGACATCCGCCACCCGCACCGAGTTGGTGACGACGGTCAGTTCGGGCACGTCCACCAGGTGGTGGGCCAGCGCATATGTCGTCGTACCGCCGGACAGGGCGATCGCCGTGCCCGGTGTGACCAGCTCCGCCGCGGCCCGCGCGATGTCCTCCTTGGCCGTCAGTTCCAGACCCGACTTGGCTTCGAAACCCGGCTCGTGCGTGCTCGCCTCCACCACCGGCACCGCGCCGCCGTGCACCTTCTCGAGGACGCCCTGGCGGGCGAGCGCATCGAGGTCACGACGGACCGTCATGTCGGAGACACCGAGCTTGCGGGTGAGCTCGTTCACGCGGACGCCGCCGCGCCGCCGTACCTCCTCCAGGATCAGGGCTCGGCGCTGCTCCGCGAGGAGGTTCTGATTCTCACTCACGTCCGCTCCGTTCTCCTTCATCCCGAATTCACCCGAACCTTTGCCGAAAGGCCGTCCGTACCGGCTGCCACGAGGCCATTCTCCCGTCACCGGCGCCCAGGACGTCTCATCCTCGCACGGGTGGTCACGGCAGGCGCCACCGCCCGCATCACGGACATTCCCGTCCGCCGGTCCCCCGCACGCGCCGGTGCGCCGCACCCCGGACGCTGCCGTCCGCCGGCCTCGTCGTCACACGTATCGGGGAGATTCCGTGACAACGGGTGTGCACCGCCGCGCAGGAGGAGATCCTCTGCCTGCGGACACACCGTACGCGGCACGGGGGAAGTGCGGAACAGTGGAACGTGCACGGAAACACGAGGGGGAACGCGACGCCGCCGGGCAGGCGTCCGCGGAGGCCGCGACGGCCCTGGAACTCCTGGTCCACGGCGTCGGCGGCACCACGCCCGACGAGATGCTCGGCGATCCACGAGCGGTCCGGATCACCGGCGACGACACGGCCGCCGTGTACCGGCGCGCCGACGACGCCGATGCGGAGCGGCAGCCGGGCAACCGGCACGGCCGCCCCGTGCCCGAGGCGTACGTCTGGTGCAATCTCACCTCGGGAAACGCCACACGCGCCCTGTGGCTGTTGCTGCTGCCGTTCATGGTGGCGAACCTGGCCCACTGGATGCGGCCCACGACCAGGGACCGGCCGCTGACCATCCGTCTGTACGGGCTGATCGTGCGGCTCATCGGGCTCACCCTGACCGTGCTTCTGGTGGCCGCCGCCTGCGAGGTGGCCATGGACCTGGCGGCCTGGCAGTGCGCGGGCGCCCGCGCATGCGCCCGCCGACACGCCTGGCTCGGGTTTCTCACTCCTGCCGGCTCCGACGGCGGCTGGTGGAGCGCGCCCGGACGGCGCCTGGCCCTGGCGGCCCTGGTGCCCACGGCGCTCACCGGCCTGCTCTGGTACCTGTCGCACCGCACATGGTGCGCCTACGAGTCCCAGCGGCCGATCCCTCGCCCGCCGGAGCCCGACGAGCAGTCGCGCCGCCCCGCGCTCGGCCGCCCAGGGTTCTGGTACGGGCGCCGCCTCGTGGCCCGGCTCCGCGCCGCCCACACCGCCGCGGGCTTTCTCACCGTGGCCGCCGCGCTCACCGTCTCCGCCGCACACGGCGACCACCGCCACGGCGAGGTCGCGCTGCGCTCACTCGGTCTTCTGCTCCAGGCCGCTCTGGTCGCCCTCGCGGTGCTGGTGGTGGCGGTGGTGTGCCGACGGGGACGCACCGAGAGCCGGCTCGACCAGCAACTCGACCGGGCGGTGGTGCGACTGCTGCCCGCAGGCGCGCTGGCGCTGCTCGCCGTGGCCATGGTCTACGCAGGCTGGTCGCGTCCCGGCCGGCGGTCGGAGGGACGGCTGCCGGGCGCCTCGGCCTTCGGCGCGCTGACCCTGGCGCAGGGCCTTCTCGTCCTGGCGCTCGGCGTCGTCGCGCACGTCCTGTACCGCGCCCACCCCGACACGCGCACCGCGGTGCGCGGACTGGCGGGACCCGCCGTCGCGCTGCTGGCCTGTGCGCTCGGCGGGGTGATGTCCGGCGGAGTGGCCCAGCGCGTCGCCGACTGGCTGGACGGCACGGGCCACTCGCTGGACGGCCCGCCGGTCCTGCTCACCTGGCAGGCGTCCACCATCCCGCCGCTGCTGCTCGTCCTGCTGGGCCTGGCCGGCCGGCTGGCGAGGGGCACCTGGCTGCTTCGGCGCGCCGAAGCAGCCGAGGTCGAACGCGACCACCCGGGCGAGCCCACGGACACGGCCCGCACCCTGCGCATCGCGGGCACCCGCGCGATGGCCACCCTCACCGACCGGGCCCCGCTCGTCGTCGGTGTCATGTCCGCGATGACCCTGCTTCTCGGCACGGTCGCCCTGGTGGGTGCCTCAGCCACCGACGACACGCCGGCGGGCGCCGCGCACGCCGCGCCCCCTTCGTCCGGGGCGCCGCCGAGACCGCGCAGACGCTCGGCTCCTGGCTGATCGGTGTCGGCTTCCTCCTCTTCGTCACCTGGGGCCGCCGCGCCTACAAGGACACCTCCGCGCGCCGCACCGTCGGCATCCTGTGGGATGTCGGCACCTTCTGGCCGCGCGCCGCCCACCCCTTCGCCCCACCCTGCTACGCCGAGCGAGCCGTACCGGACCTGACCTGGCGGATGGCCACCTGGACGCGGCGTACCGGTGGGCGGATCGTGGTGTCCGGCCACTCCCAGGGCAGCGTGCTGGCGGCCGCCGCGGCCTGGCAGCTGAAGCCCTCCGCGCGCAGAAGGGTGGGCCTGCTGACCTACGGCTCACCACTCGAGCGGTTGTACGGCCGCTGGTTCCCGGCGTACTTCGGCCCGGCCGCGCTCAGCTCCCTGCACCGCGACGTCGACTGCTGGCGCAATCTCCACCGCCCCACGGACCCGATCGGCGGGCCGATTCGGCTGCCCGGCGAGTGCGGCCCGCAGGTGGACCGCGCACCGCTCCGGGACCCGCTCGCCTACGGCCGCAGCGCACGTCATCCGCTGCCCGCGCCGATTCTCGGGCACGGCGACTATCAGGCGGACCCGGCGTTCGCCGAGGAACGCGCACGGCTGCTGGCGCGACTGCGGCCCGGACTGCCCGGCCCGCGTCCCCCCGGCCCGTCGCCGGGTCCGGGCGGAGATCCTGCAAGCGCGCCCTCCGGCCCGCCTGGTCCGCCTGAGGGAAGCGGGCGCGAGCCCTCGGAGCCGGCCGAGTCCGGATCCGCCGCTCCCGGTCCGGACGACGAGGGCCCCGGAGGCGCCGGTCAGGGAAGTTCCGGCACATCCTCCGGGTAGAGCAGGGTCAAGTCCTCCGTAGTGGGCTCCGCGAGTTGGGCGACCCGGCCGGCGTGCCGCTCCACCATCGCCTCGAAGGTCTGTCGTGCGGTGCGCCCGTTGCCGAACGTCGGCCCCTTGGGGATCTCCGTGAAGTACTTGAGCAGCGCCTCGGTGGTTCCCGGGCCCAGCCGGTACTCGTGCTCCTCTGCCTGCTGCTCCACGATCCGCAGCAGCTCCTCGGGCCCGTAGTCACCGAAGGTGATCGTCCGTGAGAAGCGGGAGGCCACACCGGGGTTGACGGAAAGGAACCGCTCCATCTCGGCCGTGTAGCCGGCGACGATCACCACGACCGCCTCCCGGTGGTCCTCCATCAGCTTCACCAGCGTGTCGATCGCCTCACGCCCGAAGTCGCGCCCGGAGTCCTCCGGAGACAGCGCGTACGCCTCGTCGATGAACAGCACTCCGCCGCGCGCCCGGTCGAAGGCTTCCTGGGTACGGATGGCGGTGGAGCCGATGTGCTCGCCTACCAGGTCGACCCGCGACACCTCGACGAGATGGCCCTTCTCCAGCACACCGAGCGACGCCAGGATCTCGCCGTAGAGCCGGGCGACCGTCGTCTTGCCGGTGCCGGGAGAGCCCGTGAACACCAGATGCCGCCGCACGGAGGCCGCCTTCAGACCCGCCTGCTGCCGACGCCGCCCCACCTCGATCATGTCGGTGAGCGCACGCACCTCGCGCTTGACGCTCTCCAGGCCCACCAGCGCGTCGAGTTCCCCGAGCACGGCCTTCGACGTGCGCGCCGGCTTCCCCGGCTCGGGGGCGGCCGGGACGAAGGGCTCCTGTTCGGTGGTGCGCTGGCCGGGGATCGCCCCGAGCAGACCGGCCGACTGGGCCGTCGGCTGCACGGCGGTCTCCTGGGCCACCACCGGCCTCAGTCCGGCGCTCTCGTCGCTGGTGCAGTCCTCTACGATCGCGCCGCCGCCACCGGGCGCGCCGGGGCCGCCGTCCGCGAACTCGTAGCCTCCGCGCGCGCAGCGCTCCGTGCGGCACTTCCTCAGCGTGGCACGGCAGCCGTCGATCACATGGAAGCCGTAGCCACCGCTGCCCGTGACCCGGCAGTTCAGGAAGGTGCCCCGGCCGCCGGCCGAGACATAGAAGCCCGCCTCCGCAGGCGAGGTCACCGTGCACCGCTCGATGGTGGGATCGGCGCCCTTGGTGACGATCACGCCCGTCTGGGTGCCGTCGATGGTGCAGCCCGACAGCGTGCCGCCGCTGCCGTGGTCCCGGAACCAGGCACCCGTCGCCGCGTCCCGGATCCGGCAGTCGTCCAGCTGCGCGGTGGCGCCGTCGCTCACCGACACCGCGGTGTTGCGTACCTGGGTGAGGTCGCTGTCCACGACGTCCGCGCGTGAGCCGCGGTCGAGGACGAACAGGGCATCCGGCACGTCGTGCACCCGGCAGGCCTCCAGGACCACGGTGGCTCCGTCGCTGACCCACACCGCCGGATAGTCGCCGGTGCTGTCGAAGATCTCGCACTGGTTGGCGTCCACGCGGGTGCCCGGGTCCCACACCGACAGGCCGTTGCGCCCGAACTGCCGCACCGTCGTGCGGGTGAGCGTGAGCACCGAACGGGAACGCAGGTCGACCGCGTTCTCCGGGATGTCGTGGATACGGCAGTCGGCGAGTGTCAGCACCGCGTCGGTGTCGAGCGTGACGCCGTCCGCGGTGGTCCGGTGTACGTCGCAGTCCGTCAGATGGGCCGTGGCATGCCCCGTGATCTGCACCCCTGAGCCCCGGACCTCGTACACCTCACAACCGACCGCTTCCAGTGTGGAGTTCTCGCCGGTCGCGGACAGACCCGCGCCCGAGGTGTGGTGCACCCGGCAGCGCTCCAGGCGTGGGTGCGCACCGCCGCGGACCGCGACGCCGGACTGGGCGGCCGCCACGACCTCGCACTCCTCGAAAACCCCGCCGCCGCCTTCGACGACGGCGATGCCGATGCCGGCCGGGTTGTCGACCGTGCAGCGGCGGACCGTGGGCCGCGCGCCGCCGCGGACTTCGATGCCGGCCGCGGACCGTGTCGTGATCCGCATGTCCGCCAGCTCCGGGGCGCCCCCCTCCACCAGAAGCGCGGGGGCGGCCGCGTCCTGGCCCTCGATATGCAGGTCCTGGACCACGGCGGAGGCCCGCACGGTCAGCGGCACACCGTCCGCCGGCGCGATGCGCACGGAGCCGGGGGAGCCCTCGGGACCGCGCAGCGTCACCGCCCGCTGCACGACGAGGTTCTCCCGGTAGGTGCCGGGAGCGACGGTGAGGACGTCGCCGTCGCCCGCGGCCTCCAGGGCGGCGGCGAGCGATGCGTACTCACCCGTGCGGCGCCGCCACCGCGAGGTGCCGGTGTGCGTCACCTGGACCGTGCCCTGTGCCATGGCGCTGCTGTGCCCCCACCTCTGCTCACGCGGGTTCTCGCGAAGATGCCGGGCAGCCGAACAGCCCGGTCGGTCCACCGTAGCGTGCGTGGACGCGGCTGGTTGACCGGAGCCCGCAGGCCGTCAACTGCCCGTTCCGGTACGGCCCCAGTCCGGCCCGGCCTTGTCCCATGCCTGATCCCAGCGGGCGTACCGGCGCCGGACCATACGCCAGACGATCAGGCGGCGGCCGCCTTCCATGAGCCCCACGGTCGCCGCGGACGTGCCGAAGCCCGCCAGTACCGCCTGCGTCGTCGCGGTGGCGCTGTCCAACGGGCGGGCCATTATTCGGCCGTGGTCGTCGGTCCAGAGGGCGAAGTGGTCTCCCCGGTGAGGGGAGTCGAGGTCCGCCAGAACCGTGCCGCGCCGCGCGGTGCCGTCGGGGGCGGTCCAGTCGGCGAGCACGCGGCTCTGTCTCTGCCGCTTCGTGGGCGACTCCGGATCCGGTTCCATCGGGGCGCGGTTGAGTCGCTTGACGACGGTGGCCGTGACCAGATGGTGGGTGCGGTGCTGCTCCCGTACCGATCGTTGCAAGGAGTTCTGCGCGAGGGTCCCGATCACGACTCCCGCCACCGGTGCGGCGACAAGGGCCAGTACCAGGGCGACCAGCGCCAACCAGGCCTCGACGAGATCGGTCGTACGGCGCAGCGGGTTGCGCCGCCAGCGCCACAGGCCGCCGATTGCTCGCACCGTCCCGCACCCCCTTCAGCGTCCGTCATGACCCCCGTGCACGCCGCTTCTGTGCGCGGCCGGTGAAGAGAGAGGGTGGTCCCCCACCCCGCCCCTCACAGGCCTCTCATGAATGTCTCACACAGACTCAACGACCGCGCCGGTTGTCCGGGTTCCCGTCCACGGGACGCATCACGGACCGCGCTCGCGGCGCGGATCATCCCAGGAGTACGACCGGATCGCCGACGCGCACCGTGCCGCACGTCAGAGGCACCAGATTCTGGCCGAAGATCAGCCTGCCGCCGATGCGCCGATGCCGGCCGAGGGTGCGCAGGGGTTCCTTGCCGCGTTCGGCGGTCGCCTGGTCGGTCGTCGTCACGACACAGCGCCCGGACGTCTTGGCGACCCGGAACTCGACCTCGCCGATGGCGATCCGCTCCCAGTCGTCCTCCGCCCAGGGCGCCGTGCCGGAGACGACGACATTCGGCCGGAACCGGTTCATGGGCAGCGGGCCCTCGTCGGGGTGATCTCCCTGCGCGATCAGGGAGTTGAGGGCATGCAGGGAGGCGAGCGTGGTGAGCAGCAGGGGATACCTGTCGGCCAGAGTGACGGTCTCGCCCGGGAGACCGTACGGCGGGTCGTCGATGGGTCGGCGGTGCGCGGGGTCGTCGAGGTGGACAAGGGTCACGCGCTCACCGAGGTACGCGCTGAACCACTCGCTCGCCCCGGGGGTGGCCGGGACGGTCTCGATCTTCTCTCCCAGCCAGGCCGCGGTCGTCGTGCCGACCGGTTCGGGCACGGGAACGCTCAGCGGCTCCCGGCCGGAGGCGGACACCCGGATACCGCCGCCGGGCAGGGATGCCGCGGCGGCCAGTGCGAGGCGTGGCCGCTCGCGCTGGGTCACGATCTTGCCCGCCTCGTCGATCAGCGCCCAGCGCCGGTCCCCGGCCAGCCCCCATGGCTCCACCTCGGCCTCGGGGAGGTCCTGACCCCGCAGTGCCTTGACCGGGTGGACGTGAATCGAGTGCAGCACTGGTGTCGACATGAGGCCATCGTGCCATCGCGCATCGACGGCCTCACGTACGAGGTGGATCAGTATCCGCGGTACTGCTGTCCGTTGTTGTACGGATCCTGGTAGGGCGCCGGAGCCGGGCGCGGCGCCGCAGGGCGCATCGCCTCGTAGCCGGTGCCGGCGGCCATCGGGCGCGGCGGCTGCATCTGCTGGGGGCCCGGATAGCCGCGCGGGCCCGCCTGCTGCGGGATGTACGCGGTCGGGGCCTGCTGCAGGGGCGCGGGCTGCGGGGTCTGGGGGTAGCCGTAGGCCGGGGCCTGGTAGGACGGTCCGGCCGGCAGCGCGGGTAGCGCCGACGGCAGAGCGGGCAGGTTGCTGCCCGGCGTGTCGTACGCGGAGGGGACCCGGATCGGTGCGATCTGCGGGGTGCCCCGCTCGGCGACGAGCCTGTCGTAGATCGGAGTGTCCGGGAAGGGCGACGCGGAGTAGTAACCGCCGCCATAGGTGGAGCGGGGGGAGGTCATGGCACATAAGGTAAGCCCACGATGTGCTGGTTGGGGAGACCGATAAGAGGGTTGTTTTCCGTGCCCGGGGTGACGCCGGATCCCCAATGCGAGCGAACTCGGCAAAAAAGGGCAGCATTCGTGGTTCGGATCGCGTAAAGACCGAGTTCCGTGGGGGTTACCGGCGGTTGAGCACCGGTCTTCGGTGGGGGTTGTGGGAGTTGGGCACCCGGAAGAATAGGTTGGCCGGGACGGATGCGACCGACCGCCCGGATCCCTTCCCGGCGGAGCGACACACGATGGGGGCGGACATGTCAATGCCGAAAGGATCCAACCTTCAGGTGCCGGCGACGGCTCTGCGCGTCGAATTGGGCTGGCGGTCCGGACCGGGCGTCCCGGACGCGGACGCCTCGGCGCTCCTGCTGCTCTCCGGGAAGGTCCGCACCGACGGCGACTTCGTCTTCTACAACCAGCCTGCCCACTCCTCCGGGGCCGTGCGCCACGAGGGCAAGCGGGACCTGGATGGCCAGGTGACCGACACGCTCCTCGTCGACCTCGCGCGCGTCGAGCCCGCGATCGAGACGGTGGTGCTCGCCGCCTCCACCGACGGCGGAACGTTTGGGCAGGTGCCCGGTCTCTCCATCCGGGTGCTCGACGCCGGGCAGGGCACGGAGGTGGCGCGCTTCGAGCCCACGGCGACCGTCGAAACCGCTTTCGTGCTCGGCGAGTTCTACCGTCGCCAGGGCTCCTGGAAGTTCCGGGCCGTGGGACAGGGCTACAGCAGCGGGCTCGAGGGTCTCGCCACCGACTACGGGATCACGGTGGACGAGCCGCAGCACACCGCCCCGCCGGTCACCGCGCCGGTCCCGTCGGTGGCCCCGCCCTCACCGCCGATGACCGCCCCGGCCCCTTCGGGCGCCTACGGCGCGCCGTTCCCGCCTCAGGACCCCCCGTCCACCCCGTCCGCCCCGGTCCGCCTCACCAAGGTCACACTCACCAAGCAGGCCCCCTCGGTCTCGCTGGCCAAGCAGGGCGGCACCTCCGGCACCCTGGGGGTGAACCTCAACTGGCAGATGCGCAAACAGTTCTCGGGATGGGGCAGCAAGCGCGGCCGGGCGGTGGCCCAGCATGCGGACCTGGACCTGGATCTGTGTGCCCTCTACGAGCTGTCCGACGGCAGCAAGGGGGTCGTCCAGGCCCTGGGCAACGCCTTCGGGTCGCTGCACCGGCCGCCGTACATCCACCTCGACGGCGACGACCGAACCGGGGCCGTGGAGACCGGCGAGAACCTCACCGTCAATCTCGACCACAAGCAGAGTTTCCGGCGCATCCTCGTCTTCGTCACCATCTACCAGGGCGCCCGCTCCTTCGCCGACCTGCACGCCACGGTCACGCTCCGCCCGCAGCACGGCGCCCCGATCGAGTTCTTCCTCGACGAGTGCACGGTGCCCTCGACCGTGTGTGCGCTCGCCCTCATCACGAACACCGGAGGTGATCTGGTCGTTCAGCGCGAGGCCCGCTATCTGGTGACCGAGCGGGGCGTGAGTCCCCAGCGCACGATCGACGGCGCCTATGGCTGGGGCATGAAGTGGACCCCCGGCAGGAAGTGACCGGCCCGTCCGCCCCGGCCGCTCACCGTTCGTCGAGCGCCGCGTCGGGACGGGCGTAGGTACGGCCCTTCCAGGCCGCACCGCGCCCCCGGTGGTGCTGCACGGCCGAATCGACCGTCATCAGGAGGTACAGGAGGGCGGTGACCGGCAGAAGCACCGCGAGCCACAGCGGCTGGCGGTAGTAACGCAGCATCGGGATGTACGTCGCCGTCATCACCAGCTTCGCGAGCCCGCCGGCCACCAGCGCCGCCATGTCCCCCTTGACGAGTCCCGCAACGAGCGCGACTGAGGGCGCCAGGTAGACGACCGCGAGTCCGAGCACCGTGCCGACGAGCAGCAGGGGACTGTGCCGCAACTGCGCGTAGGCACTGCGCGAGACCATCCGCCACAGATCGTGCAGCCGAGGATAGGGACGCACGCTGTCGACCCGGTCGGCCAGCCCCAGCCAGATGTGGCCGCCCTCGGCCTTGACCGCCCGTGCGAGCGCCACGTCGTCGATCACGGCCTGCCGGATGGCGTCGGGAATCCGTGCGCGCTCGGCCGCCTCGGTACGCAGCAGCACGCAGCCACCCGCGGCTGCCGCGGTCCGCGATCCCCGCACCGCGATCCACCGGAACGGGTAGAGCTGTGCGAAGAAGTACACGAAGGCGGGCACGACGAGCCGCTCCCACATGCTGTCGACCCGCAACCGGGCCATCTGCGAGACCAGGTCGAAACCGCCGCTCCGCGCCGCCGCCACCAGTTCCCGCAGACTGTCGGGCGTGTGCGCGATGTCCGCGTCCGTCAGAAGAAGGTATTCGGGGGCACGCGCGCGTGCGAGAGCGATTCCGTGCCGCATGGCCCACAGCTTGCCCGTCCATCCCGCGGGAGGCTCGCCGGGGGAGCCGACGGTGAGCGGCAGTCCGCCATGCCGCTCGGCCAGTGTCCGGGCGAGCTCTCCGGTGCCGTCCGAGCTGCCGTCATCGATCAGGAAGATCTCGGCCCGTCCGGGATAGTCCTGCCCGAGCAACGACGGGAGGCTGCGGGGGAGGACCGCGGCCTCGTCCCGCGCCGGTACGACGACACAGACGGACGGCCACGACTCCGGCTCCCGGCGCGGCGGCAGCCGTAGATCGGTACGCCAGAAGAAGCCCTGACCGACGAGCAGCCACAACCAGGAGGCCAGTGAAACGAGGGCGATCCACACAAGGGCACTCACCCGTCGCAGTCTGCCCCAAGGGAAGGGCCGTCGGGGCCCATCGTCTATGGTTTCCGGGTGAAGATCGCGCTGATGGACTCCGGAATCGGACTGCTGCCGGCCGCCGCGGCGGTGCGGCGTCTTCGGCCCGACGCAGATCTCGTGCTCTCGCTGGACCCCGACGGCATGCCCTGGGGGCCGCGCACCCCCGAGGACCTCACCCAGCGGGCCCTGGCCGTCGCCGAGGCTGCCGCCGCCCAGCGGCCCGACGCCCTCATCGTCGGCTGCAACACGGCGTCCGTTCACGCCCTGACCGCGCTGCGCGCCCTCCTCGAACCCGGTCTGCCGGTCATCGGCACGGTCCCGGCGATCAAGCCGGCCGCGGCGGGCGGCGGACCGGTCGCCATCTGGGCGACGCCCGCCACCACCGGCAGCCCCTACCAGCGCGGACTGATCCGGGAGTTCGCGGACGGAGTGGAGGTCACCGAGGTCCCGTGCCCCGGGCTCGCGGACGCCGTGGAGAAGGCTGACGACGCGGCGATCGACGCGGCCGTCGCCGCGGCCGCGGCGCGCACGCCGGCCGAGGTGACGACCCTGGTCCTGGGCTGCACCCACTACGAACTGGTCGCCGAGCGGATCCGCGCCGCCGTGCAGCAGCCGGACCGTCCGCCCCTCGTTCTGCACGGTTCGGCCGGCGCCGTCGCCGCGCAGGCGCTGCGCCGCCTCGGCGCGGACGTGGCCCCGCAGGCCACCGAGGGTGCCGGACTGACGGTGCTGCTCAGCGGACGCCAGGGTGTGCTGCCGGCCGCGGCGCTGGCGTACCACGAGGGCAAGCTCCTGCAGGCGGTCAGCACGGCCGGGTGAGGACGGCCCGGGCCCGGCTCGCGTTCGTCGGCCGTTACCCGGACCGGTGACGCTGTGCAACACCATGCCCGCACTCCGAAACATGGGTACCCTCAAGGCATGAGGGACCACCTGGACGGTGACAGGGCCCCGCAGTCGGAGATCTGGACCGGACGCGCGACGAACCGTGCCCAGTGGCTCGCGGCGCTCGTCGGTGCCGCCTGCATGGCGCTCGGGATCGAGCTCGCCGTCGACTCCGCGTGGTCGTCCGGCATCCTCCCGCTGGTCATGTCCGTCGTGGGCTGTATCGCGGCCGGACTGCTGGTCCTCTTCGGCACGCTCGCCTTCGTGCATGTCGCCGTGAAGGTCGACAAGGAGTGTCTCGAGGTGCGCTGCGGCCACATCGGTGTTCCGCGCCGCCGCATCCCTCTCTCGCTCGTCGCCGGAGCCGAATTCGTCCCCCGGGTCACTCCGCGTCAGTGGGGCGGCTGGGGTTACCGCTGGCGCCCCGAGAAGGGCACGGCCGTCGTCGTACGACGTGGTGAGGGCGTCGTTCTGCGCCTGTGGGACGGCCACACCTTCACGATCA
Organism: Streptomyces glomeratus; assembly: GCF_021462825.1. Lineage (GTDB taxonomy): Bacteria > Actinomycetota > Actinomycetes > Streptomycetales > Streptomycetaceae > Streptomyces > Streptomyces glomeratus. Next base: position 159,363 of record NZ_JAKEEB010000009.1, read on the forward strand.
CCGTGGACAACGCCGAGTCCGCGGTACGGGTCATCCGGGCCCGGCTGCATCCGAGCCTGCCGGGCGCCACGCACTGAACGGGGACCCTGCCGCCTCCCCCTACTCCTTATCTATCCCCTTACTCCTTATCCATTGGTCACTCCCTATTTATCGGCTGCTCTCCGCACGGTTCCTGGGGTGCTGTCCGCCCGGCCCCTCGCCGTCCCACAGCGGTCGCGCCGTCGCGATTCCGGCCAGCATGCCCGCGCCGGCCGTCACCGCGGTGAAGCTCAGCGCGTCGCCGACCGATGCGATGACCGCCAGCGCGGTGAGAGCCGCGCCCGCCGTGAGGGCGATCGGTGTGGGCCGCTGTGTGCGCCGGAGGGCGTGCAGAAACCAGCAGAAGACGGCCGTGAGCAGTGCCAGCCCGATCAGTCCCTGTTCCGCGGCCTGCTGCAGGGGTGCGGAATGGGGCTTGCCGTCGGGCAGCAGCGACTGGGCGGCCACGGGGCTCAGCTCGCCGAAAAGCCCGGGCCCCGCACCGAGCGCCGGATGCTCGCGGGCCAGGGTGAGCGCGTCGCGCCAGAGCAGGACTCGGTGCCCGCCGAGCTGGTCCTCGAGGAGCGCCGAGGGGGCGCCGGGCGTGACGTTCCCGGCCATGGCCCAGGTCGCCGCGGTCACCAGGGTCGCCACGAGCGCGAACACGGTCAGAACCCGGGCGCGATGGCGTGTCCGGTCCGCGGTGAGCGAGTACAGCAGTACGCCGATGGACGCGACGAGGCCCGTCATTGAGCCCAGTGCCGCCGCCACCCCCGCGATCCCGGGGACGGACAGGCGAAGCGCGAACTGCGGCGCCGGGCCCCGGGCCGCCCATGCCGCGCAGCACGCCGCTCCCGAGGAGAGCGTCAGCAGGGCGGCGACCGCGCCGCTGTGTCCGAGCGGGGCCAGGGGCTGCGGGCCCGGCATCGCGTGCGGTGCGGCGATGGCGAACCCGACACCGAGCAGGGCGCCCACGGCTGGTGCGGCCACCGGCAGCAGAGCCCCGAAGATGCGCCCGGAGGCGTAGCCGGCGGTGACTGCCAGCACCGCAAGGAGGATGCCCTCGGGCCGCCCGCCGTGCGCGGCGGCCGTGATCAGCGACCAGGCCGCGCATGCGGCGAGCAGGAGGACGCCCGCCGCATCCGAAACGTTTCGTCTCTCGTCTTCCGCGTCAGCGACCCCGGCCGCGGACTCCGTCCCCGTGGATCCCACCCCGCCGCCCCTCCCGTGGATCCCACCCCGCCGCCCCCTTGTGCCGGGCCCCACGTCCCGGCCGTGTGCGGCCGCACGTCAGAGGCCCGCGCACACCGTAACGGGTGATGCGCCGGGTTGTGGACGAGTTGCGCAGAAACGTTGCAGCAGGAGGGTGGAGCAAAACGGATAAATGTAGGCGGAAGCCATGGGGAGCCGTATGGACCGAGCTGTCCGGGGCCTGGTCACGCGCCGTAGACTCCCCGGGTGACCGTCACCGCAACTCCCGTGGGCGAGCCGGAACAGCTCGAACCCCAGGCCGCACCCGCACCCCGTGGTGCCCGCCGGGTACGGCGCCTCCTTCCGGCCGCCGCAGCCGCGCTCTCCGGAGTGCTGCTCTACGTCAGCTTTCCGCCCCGGAGCCTGTGGTGGCTGGCCCTCCCGGCCTTCGCCGTCTTCGGCTGGACCCTGCGCGGCCGCACCTGGAAGGCGGGCCTCGGCCTCGGCTATCTGTTCGGCCTCGGTTTTCTGCTCCCGCTGCTGGTATGGACCGGCGTCGAGGTCGGCTCCGGCCCCTGGCTCGCTCTGGTCGCGGTGGAGGCCGCCTTCGTCGCGCTCGTCGGCGCGGGCATCACGCTGGCCTCCCGGCTCCCCGCCTGGCCAGTGTGGGCGGCCGCCATATGGATCGCGGGAGAAGCGGCACGCGCGCGTGTGCCCTTCGGCGGCTTCCCCTGGGGGAAGATCGCCTTCGGCCAGGCGGACGGCGTCTTCCTGCCGCTCGCGGCGGTGGGCGGCACCCCGGTGCTCGGCTTCGCCGTCGTACTGTGCGGCTTCGGTCTCGCCGAGACCGTACGCGTGGTCGCGGACGGGCGGCGCAATGCCGGCGTCCTTCGGCGCGGAGCCGCCGTCGTGGCCCTGCTGAGTGTCGCGGTTCCCGTGGTGGGCGCCGTCGCCGCGCGCTCCCTGGTCAGCGACAAGGCCGAGAACGGCACCGCGACCGTCGCCCTCATCCAGGGCAACGTGCCGCGCTCGGGGCTCGAGTTCAACGCCCAGCGGCGCGCCGTTCTCGACTACCACGCGCGCGAGACCGAGCGCCTGGCCGAGAAGGTCAAGGCGGGCAAGGTCCCGCGGCCCGACCTGGTGCTGTGGCCGGAGAACTCCTCCGACATCGACCCCTTCGCCAACGTCGATGCCGCCGCGGTGATCAGCGGGGCCGCCCGCGCGATCGGCGCACCCGTCTCGGTGGGCGGTGTCGTCGAGCGTGACGGCAAGCTCTACAACGAGCAGATCCTGTGGGACCCGGACAAGGGCCCGGTCGACAGCTACGACAAGCGGCAGGTCCAGCCGTTCGGCGAATACCTCCCACTGCGCCCGCTGCTGGGCGCCATCAACAAGAACTGGACGTCGATGGTGCGCCAGGACTTCAGCCGGGGCCACAAGCCGGGCGTGTTCAGCATGGCGGACGCCAAGGTGGGACTGGTCACCTGCTACGAGGCCGCCTTCGACTGGACGGTGCGCTCGACCGTCACGGACGGCGCGCAGCTGATCTCGGTGCCCAGCAACAACGCGACCTTCGACCGCAGTGAGATGACCTACCAGCAGCTCGCCATGTCCCGGGTGCGCGCGGTCGAGCACAGCCGGACCGTCACCGTCCCGGTGACCAGCGGCGTCAGCGCGGTCATCATGCCGGACGGGAAGATCACCCAGCGGACCGGGATGTTCGTGGCCGACTCGCTGGTCCAGAAGGTGCCGCTGCGTTCCTCCGAGACCCCCGCCACACGGCTCGGCACCCTGCCCGAGGCGGTGCTCGTGGTCATCGCGCTGGGCGGGCTCGCCTGGGCGATGGCGTCGGCGGCACGCGGCCGCCGCGACCGCGCCGTCCAGGATGTCCGCCCGGAGGACACGAAGATCTCTGCACCGGCCCCATAGGGTCTCCCCATGGCCACTCCCGAATTCATCACAACCATCCGCGCCTCCGCGGGCCATCAGCTGCTCTGGCTCCCCGGCGTCACCGCCGTGGTCTTCGACGACGACGGCCGAGTCCTGCTGGGGCGCCGGGCCGACAGCGGGCGGTGGTCGCTGATCGGCGGCATTCCGGACCCGGGCGAGCAACCTGCCGCCTGCGCCGTGCGCGAGGTGCACGAGGAGACGGCCGTGCGGTGCGTCGCGGAGCGGGTCGTCCTCGTCCAGGCGCTGACCCCGGTGACGTACGCGAACGGCGACACGTGCCAGTACATGGACATCACGTTCCGCTGCCGCGCCGTCGGGGGCGAGGCGCGTGTCAATGACGACGAGTCGCTCGACGTGGACTGGTTCCCGGTGGACGCGCTGCCGGCGATGGACGAGCTCGCGTTGCTGCGGATCAAGCAAGCGCTGTCGGACGCACCCACATGGTTTGACCCCACTAATCTCTTGTGAAGTGTGGGTGTTGACCATATGAGGCGTGGGTGGGGCGCTGTCTAGGGTTGACACATGACCGAGCCCCGCCCCCTGTCGGCCCCCCACGCCCTCTCGCTCGATCTCGGCGGTCGCACCGCCCTCGTCACCGGTGCCGCCGGCGGCATCGGCCGCGCCTGCGTGCTGCGGCTGGCGGCCGCCGGGGCCAAGGTGAGAGCGGTGGACCGGGACGCCGCCGGCCTCGACGACCTCGCCGAAGCGGCCGACGGCCTTCCGGGCACCGTCGAGCCGCACGGCCTCGACCTCACCGACCTCGACGCGGCCGAACTCGCCGCCGCCGGCACCGATGTCCTGATCAACAACGCGGGACTCCAACTGGTGCGGCCGCTGGAGGAGTTCCCGCCCGATGTCTTCCACACCGTCCTCACGGTGATGCTCGAGGCGCCGTTCCGGCTCATCCGCGGAGCACTGCCCCATATGTACGGCCAGGGATGGGGCCGTATCGTCAACGTGTCGTCGGTCCACGGGCTGCGCGCCTCGGCCTTCAAGTCGGCCTACGTCGCCGCCAAACACGGGCTGGAAGGGCTCTCCAAGACCGCGGCCCTCGAGGGCGCGCCCCACGGTGTCACATCGAACTGCGTGAACCCGGCGTATGTGCGCACACCCCTCGTGGAGAAGCAGCTCGCGGACCAGGCGAGGGCGCACGGAATCCCCGAGGAGCGCGTGCTGTCCGAGGTGCTGCTCCAGGACACGGCCGTCAAACGGCTCATCGAACCGGAGGAGGTCGCCGAGGCGGTGGCCTATCTGTGCAGCCCCGGGGCCTCCTTCATCACCGGTACCTCGCTGGTCCTCGACGGCGGCTGGACCGCCCACTGAGCGGGAGCATGCCAAGAGTTGTCCACAGGGCCGGTGGAGCCGGCCCTGTGGTGGGCCATCCTGGGGGCATGTCACGCGATCACGTACAGTCCGCGGCACCCCCCGGCACCCATGACGAGGCCCCGTTCCTGGAGCTCCTGGCCCGGGGCGCGTCGGCCGACGCCTACGAGCAGCCGGTGCTGCTCGCCCGCGCCGAGGGCCTGCCTCCCGAGCGCATCGACGCGCTCGAACAGGCGAAGCGTCTCGCGTTGCGTGTGCGTGCGGAGATGGAGGGCAGGCGCCGCCGGGAAGCCGAGCTGTCCGCACTCTTCGAGACCGCCCACGACCTGGCGGGCCTGCGTGACCTCGACGCCGTCCTCTCGGCGATCGTCCAGCGCGCCAGGTCGCTGCTGAGCACCGACGTCGCCTATCTGACCCTGCACGACGAGGCTGCGGGCGACACCTATATGAGGGTCACCGAAGGCTCGGTCGCCGCGCGCTTCCAGCAATTGCGCCTCGGCATGGGCGAGGGACTGGGAGGACTCGTCGCGCAGACCGCCCGCCCCTATGTGACGCCCGACTACTTCCAGGACGGCCGCTTCCAGCACACACGGACGATCGACTCCGGTGTCCGTGACGAAGGGCTCGTGGCGATCCTCGGTGTGCCCCTGATGATCGGCCCGCAGGTCATCGGGGTGCTGTTCGCGGCCGACCGGCGTGCCCGGGTGTTCGAGCGGGAGGAGATCGCCCTCCTGGGCTCGTTCGCCGCGCTGGCCGCCGCGGCCATCGACACCGCGAACCTGCTCACCGAGACCCGTTCGGCCCTCGACAGGCTCGCGAGCGCCAACGAGATCATCCGTGACCGCAGCGCGGTCATCGAGCGGGCCTCCGATGTGCACGACCGGCTCGCCGAACTCGTCCTGCGCGGCGGCGGCGTCCAGGACGTCGCCGCGGCGGTCTCCCAAGTCCTCGACGGCACGGTCGAGTTCGCCGAGGCGGACGCCGCCCCCGCCGCGGCCTTGGAAGCGTCCCGCGCCGAGGGTCATGCGGTTCGGCGCGGGGACGACTGGGTCGCCGCCGTAGCGGCCGGCGGCGAACTGCTCGGCGCGCTGGTACTGCGCGGCCATCCACGACTCGACCCGGTCGACCAGCGCACCCTCGAGCGTGCCGCAATGGTCACCTCCCTGCTGCTGCTCGCCCGTCGCTCGGCAGTGGATGCCGAACAACGCGTGCGCGGCGAGCTGCTGGACGACCTCCTCGACGCCCGTGACCGCGACCCACGCGTCCTGCGCGAGCGTGCCTCGCGGCTGCGCGCCGATCTCGACGCCACCCATGTCGTGCTCGCCGCCCGCCTCGACGGCGCAGCGGCCGACGCCGACCAGGAGGCGGCCGCCCGCCGCCGTCTGGCGTCCGCCGCGTCCCACCTCGCGGCCACCCGTCACGGGCTCGCGGCCGCCCGCGACGGCGGTACGGTCCTGCTGCTGCCTCTGGAAGGCGGCGCCACCGCAACCCGGTTGGCCCGCCGCACGGCCCGTCAGCTGGGCACCGCCGTCCACGAAGCGGTCACCGTCGGTGCCTCCGCCCCCGTCGAGAACCTCGCCGCCCGCCCGGACAGGGTGGCCGCGGCCTACACGGAGGCGCAGCGCTGCCTGGAGGCCCTGCGCCTGCTGGGACGGGCGGGCGACGGTGCCGCGGCGGAGGACTTCGGCTTCCTGGGGCTGCTGCTCGCCGGGGACAGAGACATCGCGGGGTACGTCGAGCGTACGATCGGCCAGGTCGTCGCCTACGACGACCGGCGGGGGACCGATCTCGTCCGCACCCTCGACGCCTACTTCGAGTCGGGGATGAGCCCGGCCCGTACCAAGGACCGGCTGCATGTCCATGTGAACACGGTGGCGCAGCGACTGGAGCGGGTGAGCCGGCTCCTCGGCGACGACTGGCAGTGCCCGGCCCGCGCCCTGGAGATACAGCTTGCCCTGCGCCTGCACCGGTTGTCGTCGGCGCCCCACGGCTGACCCCGGACCCGCGGACGGCCCCCCGGTCGCACCGCGCATGGGGGCCGACCCGTCGAATCCCCCCACCCGGACGCGCACCGGTCCCGTACGCCGCGACGCACGGGACCGGAGGGAGGAACCGGGGGATCAGGCGGTACGGGCATCCGCCGTCCGGGTCCCCGCGGATGCGGTGTCCGCCGGGTCGTCCACCCGCGCCAGATCGCGGTCGCGTGTCTCCTTCGCGACGCCCACCGCGACCAGCGTCAGCACGGCGGCCGCGATCACATAGAGGGCGATCGGCGTGGAACTGCCGTAGTCGGACAGCAGTGCGGTGGCGATGAGCGGGGCCGGGGCGCCGGCCGCCACGGAGGCGAACTGGGCGCCGATGGACGCACCCGAGTACCGCATGCGGGTGGCGAACATCTCGGAGAAGAAGGCCGCCTGGGGTGCGTACATCGCCCCGTGCAGCACCAGACCAACGGTCACGGCGAGGACGAGGTTGCCGAAGCCGCCGGTGTCGATGAGCGAGAAGAACGGGAACATCCACAGGCCGACTCCGGCCGCGCCCAGCAGATACACGGGCCGGCGGCCGATCCTGTCCGACAGCGCGCCCCACGCCGGGATGACGGCGAAGTGCACCGCGGACGCGATCAGCACGGAGTTGAGGGCCGTCTGCTTGGACACGCCGGCCGACGTGGTGGCATAGACGAGGATGAAGGCGGTGATCACGTAGTAGCTGATGTTCTCCGCCATCCGCGCGCCCATCGCGACCAGCACATCCCGCCAGTGGTGCCGCAGAACGGACACCAGCGGCAGCTTCTCCGCGTCGGCGTCCTTGGCCGCCTTCCGGGCCTCGGCCTGCTCCAAAGCCTGCTGGAATACAGGCGATTCATCGACAGACAGACGAATCCACAAGCCGACGACCACCAGCACTCCGGACAGCAGGAACGGTATGCGCCATCCCCAGGTGCCGAACGCGCTGTCGGAGAGCACGGCGGTCAGCAGGGACAGCACACCCGTGGCGAGGAGCTGGCCGGCCGGCGCCCCGGTCTGCGGCCAGGAGGCCCAGAAGCCGCGCCGCCGTGCGTCGCCGTGCTCCGAGACGAGCAGTACGGCGCCGCCCCACTCGCCGCCGAGCGCGAACCCCTGCACCAGCCGCAGTGTGGTGAGCAGCACGGGGGCGGCGGTGCCGGCCGTCGCGTGCGTCGGCAGCAGACCGATGGCGAAGGTGGCCCCGCCCATCATCAGCAGGCTCAGCACCAGCAGCTTCTTGCGCCCGAGCCGGTCACCGTAGTGCCCGAAGACCAGAGCACCGAGCGGCCGCGCGGCAAACCCCACCGCGTACGTCAGAAACGAAAGGAGGGTGCCCACCAGAGGGTCGGAGTCCGGGAAGAACAGCTTGTTGAAGACGAGCGCGGCGGCGGATCCGTACAGGAAGAAGTCGTACCACTCGATGGTGGTACCGATGAGGCTGGCGGCGACGATGCGGGGGAGGCTGGTCGGGGCTGGCGGAGCGCTTGCGGGCGACGACATCGGCACCACTTCCTGGCGTTCGACGGGGGACGTTTGCGTGTCGCCACACCGTAGGAACGGGCAGGTCAGAGGCGTATGTGGTGGGACACCATAGTTCTGGGCGCGGGAGTGCGTGCGGCCACCATGTCGGCGGTGCAGGGGCCACTACCGAGTTCTGGGCCGTCGTCGGGATGCTGACCATTGCCATGGACGGGCTGTTGCAGTGGGGGAGTTGGCGGCGGTCCTCGGACGCACCGAAGACGACCGGGGAAGAGGCGAGGTTCGCGGCCACAGTGGGAAGCCCGAATGGCGGGAAAAGGCTCCCCGGCACACCGAACCTCCCCCCAGGCATTGCACGTCTTCAGGCGCGTAGGCGCGCACTGACCTCGCGTGCCGATTCGTATTCGAGGGGAACCCGAAACACTATGAAGAGCAAGCTGACCGCCGTGGCCCTTGCGGCCGTCGTCGTCGCCGGCACTGCCGCTGCCGCCATCCCGGCCTCGGCCGCCCCCGCCAAGGCCGAGCCGACCCGCTGCCACACCGCCGACCTCAAGGCCGGCTTCGCCATGGGGGATGACGCGAAGCCGGAGATGGGGCAGACCGCGAAGCAGACCGAGGCGTACATCTGGTTCACCAACCGGAGCAAGCACACCTGCACCCTGTCCGGCTTCGCCGGGGTCGACATGGTCGGCGCTCAGAAGACCGACGGCACCTGGTCGCTGGCGCGCTCCTCCAAGAAGCCCGAAAAGCTGACCCTGAGGCAGGGGGACACGGTGGACTTCAGCATCACCCTGCTCCCGGTGGCCAAGTCCACGCCGCAGAACGAGAAGTTCGTTCCGGCGAAGTTCCTGGTCACCCCGCCGAACGAGACGACGCACTTCACCCTGAAGTGGCCGTTCGGCGGCCAGATCCTCAAGCAGGACGGAGCCACCCACCCGGGTACCTACGTCAACCCGGTCGGCCGGTAACCAAGCTGGGTGGCCTCTGAGCTTCCCCTCAGCGTCGCTGGTGGCCACCGACGGACTCCCGGAATGAGCTGTAGCCTCCGGGTGGTGCGGTGGCCACGTCTGACAAGCGGCACGCTTACGCGCAGCAGCCGTTGACGGTCGCGGCGAGGTCGTCCATGGCGTTCCTGATGGCGTTCGGGTCGGCCGTGGCGCCGTTCTCGGCGAAGGAGAACACCTTCCACTTGCCGTCCTTGCCCCGGGTCAGACCGCTCAGCGACGTCGTCGCGGTGCCCCCGGGCGCCGACACCGAGCACGGTGCCGACATCCTGGACGCGGTCCTGGCCGAGATCGACCAGGCCCGAATCCTGCCGGACGGCATCCGGCACGCCCTGGTCCGGTGCGCCACCGGTTGCACGCCCGACTTGGCGTTCCGACTGCTGCTGAGAGCAATCTCCGAGACCGGGCACCGGGTTGGCGCGAAGCTCTCCCAGGAGCAGTACGCGCGACTACGCGTGCTGGGGTCGGCGATGCGCTACGGAGAGTCCCTCGTGTCAGAAGTGGAATACCTGGTCGAGCAGCCATAGCGACACGGACGGCGTTTCTCCCCCCTGTCGGTTGGGGGGCACCCCACGTGACGCGCAGATTCTCGGCAACCCTCCTTCGGAGAAGGGTTCGCCACGCGCCCCGGGCCCGGCCGCCATCAGGACTGTGAAGGCGTCTGCATCGCGCAGGCTGGTGCTCCATAGAGAGCGCGCGGAGGCGGGGCAGGTAGGTGGACCGTGTCTGGGTGTCGGTACGGCGGCTGCCCAATACGAACGGGGAGGGGCTGAGGCGAGTTGGGTACTTGCAGCAGCCGCACGGGCAGCACGGCGGTTACTTTAGCTCCTGGCGCGTCCCTATGACGTTCTCGAGCATCGGCATCTGGTGGGTGGTCACCGGCAGTACTCGACGGGGTCGGGCTGGTCGAGGCGAATGACGAACTCTGCCCGGTCGGGGCTGTGGGCCTGCAACCGGAGTCATGCCTTCTGTTTCTTGTGAAGCGGAGGTTGTCGGGACCCTTCCGTCTTAGGGTCGTTGTCCTGATCGCAGGTCGTGGGCGGGGACGGGCGGGGATGACCGAGAACGACGACAGCCAGCGCGTGTTTATCAGCTACGCGGGGCCGGACCGGGCCTGGGCGGAGTGGGTGGGCTGGCAACTGCTGGATGCCGGGTGGTCGGTTGAGCTGGACCGCTGGGACTGGGCGGCCGGCGACAACTTCGTCCTCAAGATGCAGAGCGCGATCGACCGAGGGCGGATCGTGGCGTTGTTCTCTGCCGCCTACTTCGATCAGGACCGGTTCACCACGGCGGAGTGGGGAGCCGTGCTGGCCGCCAGGCGGCGACTGGTGCCGATCCGCATCGACGGCACGGCGGTGCCGCCGATCCTGCGGACGCTTGTAATGGCCTCCCTCGCAGGGCTGGACGAGGATGCGGCGCGCGAGACCTTGCTCACCGCGGTCATGGGGCCCCGGCGCCGGCCCACAGCGCCTCCCGCGTTCCCCGGCTCGGTCTCCGCGCCGCGCCCGGGACCGAAGTTGCCCGGGCGGCTGCCCCGGGTGTGGAACCTGCCGCGGCGCAATCCGGACTTCATCGGGCGGGACGCGCTGCTGGTGGCGCTGCGAGAGGCTCTGACGGCCGGGCCACGGGGGGCACTGCGTGTGCTGTGCGGACGTGGGGGTGTGGGAAAGAGCCAACTGGCCGTGGAGTACGCGCACCGATTCGCTGGAGAGTACGAACTGGCCTGGTGGGTGAGCGCGGAGGAACCGGCGCTGATTCCTGACCGGTTGGCGGCACTGGCCGTCAAGACCGGTGCGGCCGAGAAGGGCACACCCGTCGCGGACGCGATGGACGCGCTCGCGGACGAGCTGCGCACGCGCGAACGGTGGCTGCTGGTCTTCGACAACGCCGAAGATCCGGAGGCTGTCGACGCGTACCTACCGGAGGGCGGCGGGCACGTGCTGATCACGTCCCGCAATCCGCACTGGGAGGGCCGGGCCGTGCCGGTGGACGTGGCCACCTTCGCGCGTGAGGAGTCGGTCGCGCTGCTCCGGGCGCGCGTTCCGCAGCTGTCCGTGAACGACGCCGGCCGGCTGGCGCAGGCGCTGGAGGACCTGCCATTGGCCTTGGCGCAGGCCGCGGCGCTGGTAGGGGACGGGATCAGCGTGGACAGGTTCCTGAACCTGTTCGAGGCCAGCGTCGACACCGTGCTGCAGCATGGCCGTCCGGCCACCTACCCGGTGTCGCTGGCCGGGCAGATCCGGTTGAGTACAGAGCGCCTGAGGACCGCCCATCCGGCTGCCGCGGCACTGCTGCGGGCGTGCGCACTCCTGGCACCCGAACCCTTCCCGCTGCATGCCTGCGCCCGCGTGGACCCCGATGTGCCGCTGCTTGGAACCGTCCTGGACAGCCGACTGGAGATGCAGGAGGTACTGCGCGCGCTGGCTCAGTCCGGGCTGGCCCGGGTGCAGGACGGGTCCGTGCAGGTGCACCCGCTGACGCACGCGGTCGTCCGTGCGCAGATGAGTGAGGACGAGCGTGAGGCCGCCGCGTACGCGGCCGAGGCGCTGCTGGTCGCCGCCACTCCCGACGACGCAACCGATCAGGAGACACAACGTGCCTGGCCTGCCGTGCTCCCCCATCTCCTTGCCGCGGATCCCGCCGCTCTCACCACCGCGGAGGGTCGTTCCGCGGCGCGCGAGGCATGTTGGTACCTGATGGATCGCGGCCAGGTCCAAACCGCGCTGCCCCGTCTCGAACATCTCCTCACGGTCTGGGGCGGGCAACTAGGCCCCGATGACGTCCATGTGCTGTGGACCGCTACCTACCTGGCCCGTGCCTGCAGCCAGGCTGGTGAACACGACCGGGCCAGGGAACTCGACGCGGACACCCTGTCCAGGCGGCAGCGCGTTCTGGGCGAGGACCATCCCGACACTCTGGACAGCGCCATGAACCTGGCGGGCCGGCTGGTGGAGTCGGGCGATGTGGAAGCGGCCCGGACGCTGAACGAGGACACCCTCGCCCGCCTGCGCAGGGTGCTAGGCGAGGACCATCCCAGAACGCTCGACGCCGCGACGGATCTGGTGCAGAACCTGAGCGCTCTGGGTGAGTGGGACGCGGCGCGCGTGCTGGGTGAGGAGGCGCTGGTCCGGCGGCGCCGGGTGCTGGGCGAGGACCACCCGGACACGATCACCTCGGCCTCCCGGCTCGTGGACGCTCTGGCCGCCCTGGGTGAGTGGGACGCGGCGCGCGTGCTGGGTGAGGAGGTACTGCTCCGGCGGCGCCGGGTGCTGGGCGAGGACCACCCGGACACGATCACCTCGGCCTCCCGGCTCGTGGAGGTACTGGCCGCCCTCGGCGACCGGGACACTCCGCACACGCCAGGGTCCCCGAACAACGAGGAGACTGCGGTCACGGAGTGGTATGTGCTCTCCTCGCCCCGCGCCGAGCGCACCCTGCGTGGCACGCATCCCGGCGCGAGCCCCGGCGACGCCTCCACGCGGGCCTGGACTCCCGTCGCCCCGATCCCTCATCCGTCTGGAGCCGCGAGCGACCAACCCAGAGTGTTCATCAGCTTCGCCTCGGACGATCGTTCCTGGGCGGAGTGGGTGGCCTGGGAGCTCTCAGGATGGGGGCACGACGTCCGCCAGAGCACGGGGGCGGTGGGTGACGGGGAGAGCTACGTGCGCCAGGTTGAGGACGCCCTGCGGCACGTCGACGTGGTCATCACGCTGCTCTCCCCGCGCTACCTGGCCTCGCCCTCGTGGGCGCACTCCGACTGGTCGTCCAGCGAGGTGGCGGCAGCCACCGCGCACGGACGCCTCGCCCCCCTCCTTGTGGAGCCGGTCGATCCCGGCATGGTGCCGGACGTGCTGCGCGTCGGGCTCACACCCGCCCTGCAGGGACTGGACGCGGAGGCGGCTCGTGAGATCCTGCAGTACGTCCTGAGGCGTCCCCGGCAGCAGAACCACGAGCCCTCCTACCCCGGCGCAGCTCCAGGAGCGGCCGGGCGGGCGGCCGTCCTGCAGAGCCGGCTGGTCGCCACCCTCGCGGAGTCACCGCTGCTCGCCGACACCGCGTCGCGCAAGCTGTGGACCGACTTGATCAATGATCTGACGTCGACGCCGCTGCCGTTCGCCGAGTACCCGACGCTGCGGACCCACCTCACGGGCGTCGTCCGCCTGTGCAGCACCACGCCGGGAACGCTGTCGGCCGCGGTCAGCGCACTGGAGATGCTGGAGCCCGACAACAGTGGGCTGGAGGAGGCCCGCCGCATCGTAGAGGAGATCGAGCGCCTGCGGGACCGTCGGTGAACGGGCCGCTCCCGCCGGGGCGAGACCGCCTTCACGCCGACGACCCCGCCGCCGACACGGAAGACAGTCCCTGCTGGTACTTCCTCAGCTACTCGGAGCAGGACGAACTGCGGAGCCGGGTGCAGCGGTTCCACCACGACATCCAGTCCGAGGTCCGCGGCCTCCTGGGAAAGGACCACCCCGGCGCGGGTTTCATGGATGTGGAGGACATCGAGCCGAGCGAACGGTGGCGTCCCCGGATCTGGAACTCCGCCCGCAGGGCCCATTGCATGATCGCCCTCTACTCGGCCAGCTACTTCGGGAGCGACTGGTGCGGACGCGAGTGGGCGGTCTTCGTCGAACGCATCCGCCGTCACGAGCGCCAGGGAGGCAGAGCCCGTCACCTGATCGGCCTGGTCTGGCGGCGTGGCCCCAAGCCGTGGCCCGATGGCGTAGACGAATACCAGTACGTCAGTCAGGCGTTCGGCAGCATGTACGAGAAGCACGGCCTGTTCCACACGGTGCCCGCCGACGGCCCGGCCGGCGATGACTACTGGGAATTGGTGCGCGAGGTGGCCCTGGAGGTCGCGAGGGCCGTGACGCGCCCGGAGATCCCCGTCATCTCCGCGGAAGCCGCCCGGACCGTGGTCCCGCTGTTCGGCCGCAGCGTGCTGCGGCCCGTCGACATCGTCGTCAGCCACGCGGACGCGGAGGCCGACGCCGCGTGGGGACGCTGGGTGACGTACCACCTCCGGCGTGCCGGTTACGACGTCGACGCGCACGTGCTTTCGCCAGACAGCAGAGACACGGTCCATGTCCTACGGAACTCACTGCGGCGCGCCCGAAAAGTGATCGTCCTCCTCTCCGAGGAGTACCTCACCACCGGCGACATGACGGAGACCCTCCTCGACGAGGCGCTCTCCGACGGGTCGTCCGACTGGCGGCGTCTCTTCCCGATCCTCCTTCACCCCGGCCTGGAACGGCCTCTACCCAGCCGACTCCGCGAGATTTCCGACGTCCGCATCGGCGGACCGGACGAGGTGGCCTCCCGGGAGGTCCTCCTCAGGGTGGCCGCCGCCCCATTACGGGAGTCCGAGCGGCGACCCGTCTACCCTCCCGGTGTTCCCGGCACTGCCGCGCACCCCGTCTTTCCCGGCGAGGGGATACTGCCCCTACGTGCTGTGGTGGACGCTCTGGCACAGGCGGTCTCGTTGCGGGAACCGTCGGTCCGCGGTGTCTGGTTAGCCGAGTCCGGGCTCGACGTGAGCTCCGTGAACCTGTCCATCCCGCTGCGTCCTCTCCTCTACGAGATCGCCCGGGCCTGCCAGAAGCAGACCGGAGGTTACGAGCGGCTGGCCGACGCGCTGGACAGGATCGAACCGCACTCCCAGGCCGCTCGCGCACTGCGTCGCGCGGTGGAGCCGACGATCCCGCCGGGGACGGAGCCCGGTTCCTAGCGTCCGGCCCGGTCGTGGGCGTTCGAGAACCACAAGGGACGGCGCGAGTGCGAGTCCCCCAAGAAGGTCGTGGTCGCGGGGGCTGCGAGGCGGACCTCGGTTGTACCCCCGTGATACCGACCGGATGGCGTAGTTCAAGCGGGCGTGCCGGAGGATTGGCCCGCCAGGTACATTGAGCGCTCACTTCGAGTGAAGGTCCTGTGGACTGCTTGGTAGATCTTCCTCATCGCGGAGAGAGGATCAGAAAGAGAGACATCCCAGAGCTGGACCTTCCCATCGTCCCCGCCGCTGGCCAGGGCGCGGCCGTTGGGGCTGAACGCCACCGACTCCACGCCGCCGGGGTGCCCGGTCAGGGTCGTACGCAGACCGCTGGTTGCCACGTCCCACAGCCGGACTGCGCTGTCGTTGTCGTCCCCGCCGCTGGCGAGGGTGTGGCCGTCCGGGCTGAACGCCACCGACTCCACGGCCTCGGAGTCCCCTTTCGGGTCTGTCTGAGGCCTCGAACCGCGCCATGCGCCGGTCAGGGTGGTGCGCAGTCGGCCGGTCGCGAGGTCCCAGAGCCGAACCTTCCCATCGTCCCCGCCGGTGGCCAGCGTGTGGCCGTTCGGGCTGAACGTCACTGACTCCACGGTGTCGGTGTGCCCGGTCAGGGTGGTGCGTACCTTGCCTGTGGTTGCGTCCCACAGCCGCACTCCGTCGAACCCGCCGCCGGCCACGGTATGGCCGTCCGGGCTGAACGCCACCGACTCCACGCCGCCGGGAGTTCTCAGGACGGTGCGCAACTTGCCCGTCGCCGTATCCCACAGCCGGGCCTTCCCATCGAACTCGCCGGTGGCCACGGTGCGGCCGTTGGGGCTGAACGCCACCGACTCCACGCCGCCGGGAGTTCTCAGGGTGGTACGCAGCTTGCCCGTCATCGCGTCGCACAGCCGAACCTTCCCATCGCCGTCGCCGCTGGCGAGGGTGTGGCCGTCCGGGCTGAACGCCACTGACTCCACTGCCACGGCGTACCCGGTCAGACGGCGCCGGAGTGGAAGGGCTGCGGCGGCCATGAGGCTGGCGGTGGCTTCCTTTGTCGGACTGGTCTGGTAGGCCTTGACCGCCAGGAGCGAGGCCAAGTCAGGATTGGTCCCCAGGAGACCGTCCGACTCTGTGGCGAGCTGGCGTGAGAGGGCGATCCGTTGTGCGGTGAGCACCTCGTGCCGCTGATGCTCGCTGGCCCGGAACTGCTGCCACGCGATCAGTCCCGCGGTAAGGGAGAGCACGAGCAGGATCGACAAGGCCACAGTGAACTGGCGCAAGCGCCGGGTGGTGCGGCCGGCTGCTTCTTCTTCGTGACGGCGGGCTGTGGAGCTGCAGGTGAGAAAGTCACGCTCCACCGACGTGAGATCGCTCTCGACGTCCGTGAGGCGAAAGACCTCCTCGGCCGCGGTGAGTCGGGTGCCGCGATACAGCGCGCCCGGATCACGGTTGAGGCCGTCCCACGTCCGTGCGGCTTCGGTGAGCTGTCGATGAAGACGCAGGCGGTCGCGTGCTTCGTTGATCCAGGACGCGTACGGCGGCCGGCTGCGGACCTGTCGCCTCCGGGCTGCGCAGGCGCGGGATGAGGCCAGCGCGCAGCAGGGAGGACTTGCCACTGCCCGACGGGCCGAACACAGCGGTGAACCGGCGGGAGTGAGGCCGGCGGAGAGCGGGCCTGGCCGTCTCTTCGCCGGGGCCTGTGCCGCAAAGGCCGGCCGCCCCGGCCGTTGTTTCGGAAGCTGCCCCAGCGCAAGGGGCTGCACGGGCCCGGCGGGGGAGGTGTTCGCCGACGCGGTCCGCCCTCGCTCGGCCGACCCCTGCGCGGCCATGCGTCGTATCGCGTGACGGCT
Organism: Streptomyces glomeratus; assembly: GCF_021462825.1. Lineage (GTDB taxonomy): Bacteria > Actinomycetota > Actinomycetes > Streptomycetales > Streptomycetaceae > Streptomyces > Streptomyces glomeratus. Next base: position 175,933 of record NZ_JAKEEB010000009.1, read on the forward strand.
TCTTGACCGCTGCTGTGCTCTCCGCGATGCTGTGTTGCGAAAGACGAGATGCGTACCGTAATAGGCAACATCTCGACCCTCTGTCAGCCGAGGAGTGGCCATGTCTCAGCAGGTCCGTGCCGTCGTCGCGCGGAGCAAGGGCGCCCCCGTCAGTGTGGAAACGATCGTCGTGCCCGACCCCGGCCCGGGTGAGGCACTGGTCAAGATCGAGGCCTGCGGCGTCTGCCACACCGATCTGCACTATCGCGAGGGCGGCATCAGTGACGACTTCCCCTTCCTGCTGGGGCACGAGGCGGCGGGGGTGGTGGAGTCGGTGGGCGAGGGCGTCACGGACGTGGCGCCCGGTGACTTCGTGATCCTGAACTGGCGCGCGGTGTGCGGCCAGTGCCGTGCATGTCTGCGCGGACGGCCCTGGTACTGCTTCAGCACGCACAACGCGAAGCAGAAGATGACCCTGACCGACGGCACGGAACTCTCGCCGGCTCTGGGTATCGGAGCCTTCGCCGAGAAGACGCTGGTGGCGGCCGGGCAGTGCACCAAGGTGGACCTGGCCGCGTCGGCGGCCGCCGCCGGACTGCTGGGGTGCGGGGTGATGGCGGGCATAGGCGCGGCCATCAACACCGGCAACGTCGGACGCGGTGACAGCGTGGCGGTCATAGGCTGCGGCGGCGTGGGCGACGCGGCGATCGTCGGATCGAATCTGGCGGGTGCGGCGAAGATCATCGCGGTGGACATCGACGACCGCAAGCTGGCCACGGCGAAGAGGCTGGGCGCGACCCACACGGTCAACTCCAAGGAGACCGACGCGGTCGACGCGGTGCGCGAGCTGACCGGGGGGTTCGGCGCCGATGTCGTCATCGAGGCGGTTGGCCGTCCGGAGACGTACCGGCAGGCCTTCTACGCCCGCGATCTCGCCGGGACGGTGGTGCTGGTCGGCGTACCGACCCCGGAGATGAAGCTGGAACTGCCACTGCTGGACGTGTTCGGCCGGGGCGGGTCGCTGAAGTCGTCCTGGTACGGCGACTGCCTGCCCTCCCGCGACTTCCCGATGCTCATCGACCTCTACCTGCAGGGCCGCCTCGACCTGGACGCCTTCGTCACAGAGACCATCGCGCTCGACGAGGTCGAGAAGGCCTTCGAGCGCATGCACCACGGTGACGTCCTGCGTTCCGTGGTGATCCTCTGATGGCAGGCGCCCGCATCGAACGCCTCGTCACCTCGGGGACGTTCTCCCTGGACGGCGGTACCTGGGCCGTCGACAACAACGTGTGGATCGTCGGTGACGACAGCGAGGCGGTCGTCATCGACGCCGCTCATGACGCCGACGCCATCGTCCAGGCCCTCGGCGGACGCATTCTGCGCGCGATCGTGTGCACCCACGCGCACAACGACCACATCGACGCCGCACCGGATCTGGCCGCCCGCACCGGCGCCCCGATCCTGCTGCACGCCGGCGACCTGCCGCTGTGGAAACACACCCATCCCGACCGGACGCCGGACGGCGAGCTGGCCGACGGGCAGACCGTCGCGGTCGCGGGCGTCCGGCTGACCGTGCTGCACACCCCGGGCCACGCCCCGGGAGCCGTCTGTCTGTACGCACCGGAACTTGCCGCTCTGTTCAGCGGCGACACGCTCTTCGCGGGCGGTCCCGGGGCGACGGGAAGGTCGTACAGCGACTTCCCCACCATCATCGAATCGATCAGGGAACGTCTCCTCGCGCTGCCGCACGACACGGTGGTGCACACCGGTCACGGCGAGACCACGACCATCGGCGCCGAGGCGCCGCATCTCCAGGAGTGGATCGACCGCGGCTTCTGACCGCCCGGCGACGGCCTCGCCCCGGTGACGGTGTCCTGTGCACCGCCGCCGGCGGCGAGGCCGTCGTGCCCCCTGTCCGGCGCCTGTTCTCCCTGCTCACCTCAGTGGTTGGGGGTGCTTCGGCGTGCGTGGAGAACCGCCGTCGAAGCCGCCTCGAACCGACGCTTGGACGCCTTGACAAGGGTTTGGCGCGGCCCCAGACTGACGTTGCGCTAATCGCAATCCGTTTCGCTATACGCACCGAGGTGTCATGATGATTCCCGCGTGCCGTCTCGCGGATCTGCCGCGAGGCGAGGCCCACCGGCTCGACATCGACCCGCCGGTCTCGGTGTTCCACACCGATGACGGCGAGCTCTTCGCCATCGACGACACCTGCACCCACCAGGACGCCTCGCTTGCGGACGGCTGGCTGGAGGGCTGCGAGGTGGAATGCCCGCTGCACGCCTCGAAGTTCGACCTGAGGACCGGAGCCGTGGACGCCCCGCCGGCCAAGCTCCCGGTCCGCACACACGAGGTCGTCGTCGAGGACGGAACGGTCTATGTGCGGCTGTCCACGGAGGCGCCCAACCTGCCGCCGTGCATCGCCTCCCGCCTGGCCGGAGGCCCCGCGTGAGGACCGTGGCCGTGGTGGGCGCCTCGCTGGCCGGGCTCTCGGCCGCGCGCTCGCTGCGGAAACGGGGGTACGACGGCCGGCTGGTCGTGATCGGCGACGAGCCCCACCGCCCGTACGACAGGCCGCCGTTGTCCAAGGAGTTCCTGGCCGGTGCCATCGGCGAAGCGGACCTGGCACTGGAGAGGGACGACGAGGACCTCCGGGCGGAGTGGGTGCTCGGCGTCCGCGCCACCGGACTCGACCGCACCGAGCGGGCGATCCGGCTCGCCGACGGCCGGGAGATACGCGCCGACGGCGTGGTCATAGCGACCGGCGCGGCCGCCCGCACCCTGCCCGGCACTGAGGGCCTCGCCGGAGTCCACGCGCTGCGCACCCTCGACGACGCCCGCGCCCTGCGGGACGAACTGGCCCGGGGCGGACGGCTGGTGGTGATCGGCGGCGGCTTCATCGGCGCCGAGGTCGCCTCCACGGCCTACGCTCTCGGCCTCGAGGTCACCGTGATCGAGGCGGCGCCGACACCGCTGGCCGGACCGCTCGGCGAGGCGATGGGCGGCATCGTCTCCGCTCTTCACACAGACCACGGCGTGCAACTGCTGTGCGGAGTGGGGGTCAAGGGACTGAGCGGGGAGCGCCGGGTGGATGCCGTGCTGCTGGAGGACGGCCGCAGCGTTCCGGCCGACACCGTCGTCGTCGGCGTGGGCGCGCGTCCCTGCGTCGAGTGGTTGCAGGGGTCCGGTGTCGCACTCGACAACGGCGTGAAGTGCGGCGCCGACGGCCGCACCAGTCTGGCCGGGGTGGTCGCCGTGGGCGACTGCGCCAACTGGTACGACCCGCACACCGGCATCCATCGCAGGGTCGAGCACTGGACCGGCGCGCTGGAACGGCCCGACGCCGCCGTGGCCACGCTGCTCGCGCACGGTGCAACGGAACCGGGCGCGCCCCGGCCCGCGTACTTCTGGTCCGATCAGTACGGCGTGAAGATCCAGTTCGTCGGCCACGCCGCCGGGGCCGACAGCGTGACGGTCGAGGAGGGTACGACCGACGACCGTAGCTTCCTGGCCGTCTACCGGCGGGCCGGCAGGCCGGTCGCCGTGCTCGGGATGAACCAACCGCGGCTCTTCACCCGCTGGCGCAAGCAGTTCACCGCCGCCGCGTCTTGACACCGTGCCTGCGACATCTCATGCTGCGTTGCATATAACACGCAGCGTTGCCTCATACACAACGCCGTTCGAAGTCGCTCTTCCCGGCGCGTGACTGACCTTTCCACGACGTTTCCCGAGGAGTGCAGCGTTGACCTCGACAAACCTGCCGGACAGCCTGATCGCCACCCTCCCCGGCTCCGCGTACACGGACCCCGGCATCTTCGCCCAGGAGCAGGAGCGCATCTTCGAGGCGATGTGGTTCTGCGTTGCCCGGGCATCGGACCTGCCGAAGCCCGGAGCCTTCCGCACCGTCGACGTGGGCCGCGAGAGCATCCTCGTCACCCGGGCCCGGGACAACTCGGTCCGCGCCTACTTCAACGTCTGCCGCCACCGCGGAGCCAAGCTCTGCACCGATGGGACGGGCGAGGTCAAGCGTGCCTTCCAGTGCCCGTACCACGCCTGGACCTACGACCTCGACGGCAAGCTGGTCGCGGCACCCAACCTCACCAAGATGCCCGACGTCGGCCGCACCGAGTACGGCCTGGTGAGCGTGGCCGTCCGTGAATGGCTCGGCTACGTCTGGGTCTGCCTGGCGGAGGACCCGCCCGCCTTCGAGGAGGACGTCGTCGGCGAGGTCGTCGGCCGCCTCGGCGACGTGGAGTCGATCGAGCGCTACGACATCGCGAACCTCTCGGTGGGCAGGCGGATCGTCTACGACGTCAAGGCGAACTGGAAGCTCATCATCGAGAACTTCATGGAGTGCTACCACTGCGCCACGATCCACCCCGAACTCACCGAGGTCCTGCCCGAGTTCGCCGACGGCTACGCCGCCCAGTACTACGTCGGCCACGGCGCCGAGTTCGGTGCGGAGATCCAGGGCTTCACCGTCGACGGCTCCGAGGGCCTGGACCGCATCCCCGGGGTGTCCGAGGAGCAGGACCGCCGGTACTACGCGATCACGGTCAAGCCGCAGGTCTTCATCAACCTCGTGCCCGACCATGTGATCTTCCACCGCATGTACCCGGTGGCCGTCGACCGCACGGTCGTCGAGTGCGACTGGCTCTACCTGCCCGGCGTGGTGGAGAGCGGCAAGGACGTCAGCCGGTCCGTGGAGCTCTTCGACCGGGTCAACCGCCAGGACTTCGACGCCTGCGAGCGCACCCAGCCCGGCATGAGCTCGCGGCTGTACGCCAAGGGCGGTGTGCTCGTGCCCAGTGAGCACCACATCGGCGCCTTCCACGACTGGGTGCACGAGCGTCTCGGTACGGGGCAGCCGCAGTAGAGCAGGGGTGGGGCGCCCGTGGCCCGCGCCGGCGCACGCGGGCCGCTCGGCGGGGTGTGTACCGGTGCCCTCAGCCCAGGTACCCCATGCGGTGGCTGATCTCCTCCGCACCCTTGACCAGTACCGGAGCCAGCTCGTGCATGCGCTCCTCGGTGAACCGGTACGAGGGCCCGGAGGCGCTGATCGACGCGATGACCTGGCCTTCCCGGTCACGGATCGGCGCGGCCATGGCGTGCAGCCCGATCTCCAGCTCCTCCAGCGTCCAGGAGTAGCCGCGCTCCCGGGCCTCGGCGAGGTTCTTCTCGAGCTTCGCCTTGGAGGAGATCGTGTGGGGGGTCACCTTCTTCAGGCCCGCATCCGCCAGCAGTGCGGCGCGCTCCTTGGCGGGCAGGTGGGCCAGCATGATCTTGCCGCTGGAGGTGGCGTGCAGCGGGGTCAGCTCGCCGACCCAGTTGTGCGCGGCGACGGCGGCCGGGCCGCGTACCTGATAGAGGTTGATCGCGTAGTGCTCCTGCATGACGGCGATGTTGACCGTCTCGCCGATCTCCTCTGCGAGGCGCTCACAGACCGGACGGCCCTGCTGAGTGATGTCGAGACGTCCCGTGACCGCCCCGGCCAGGCGTACGATGCCGAAGCCGAGCCGGTACTTGCCACGCTCGCCCGACTGCTCCACGAGACCGCGCGCCTCCAGGGCGCCGAGCAGACGGAACGCGGTCGACTTGTGAACATCGATCTCGGCGGCCACCTCGCTCACGCCGGCTTCGCCGCGCTGGGCCAGGATCTCGAGGACGCTGATGGCCCGGTCGACGGACTGCACCCCGCCGGACTGCGAGCTGTTCGTTTCGGTGTCCGGGCTGTAGTTGCTCATAGCGGAACTATACGCGCAGTAAACAACGCACTAGCAAGTAACCCCGCGGAAACGAAGACCTTGCAGGTTGCGTGGTTCGCAACCTAGTGCGTATAGCGATACCCGTATTAGCATGCCCCGCGTATCGACGGCGCGAGCGAGACGAGGCACCATGGCTCCCCTGCACTACGACTTCGTCATCGTCGGCGGTGGATCAGCCGGCAGCGCACTGGCGAACCGGCTCTCGGCCGACCCCGGAAACCGGGTCCTCGTGCTGGAGGCGGGCCGGTCCGACTACCCCTGGGACGTGTTCATCCACATGCCCGCGGCGCTGACCTACCCCATCGGCAGCCGCTTCTACGACTGGAAGTACGAGTCCGAACCCGAGCCCCATATGGGCGGCCGGCGTATCTACCACGCCCGCGGCAAGGTGCTGGGCGGCTCCAGCAGCATCAACGGCATGATCTTCCAGCGCGGCAACCCCATGGACTACGAGCGCTGGGCCGCCGACCCCGGGATGGAGACCTGGGACTACGCGCACTGCCTGCCCTACTTCCGGCGGATGGAGAACTGTCTCGCGGCCGACCCCGACGACGAGTTCCGCGGCCACGACGGCCCCCTCGTCCTCGAGCGCGGCCCCGCCACGAACCCGCTGTTCGGCGCCTTCCTCAAGGCCACCCAGGAGGCGGGCTACGCCCCCACCGACGACGTCAATGGCTACCGGCAGGAAGGTTTCGCGAAGTTCGACCGGAATGTCCATCGCGGGCGTCGGCTGTCGGCCTCCAAGGCGTACCTCAAGCCCGCCATGAAGCGGCCCAACCTCACCGTCACCACCCGCGCCCTGGTCACCAAGGTCCTCTTCGAGGGCAAGCGGGCCGTGGGCGTCGAGTACCAGCGCGGCCGGGGCCCGGTCCGGCAGGTCCGCGCCGATGAAGTCATTCTGTGCGGTGGCGCCATCAACTCCCCCCAGCTGCTCCAGCTCTCCGGCGTCGGCAATGCCGCCGAGCTGTCCGCCCTGGGCATCGACGTCGTCCACGACCTGCCGGGCGTCGGCGAGAACATGCAGGACCACCTGGAGGTGTACGTCCAGTACGGCTGCAAGCAGCCCGTCTCCATGCAGCCGTACATGGCGAAGTGGCGTGCCCCCTTCATCGGGCTCCAGTGGCTCTTCCGCAAGGGTCCGGCCGCGACCAACCATTTCGAGGCCGGCGGCTTCGCCCGCAGCAACGAGGACGTGGACTACCCCAACCTGATGTTCCACTTCCTGCCGGTCGCGGTCCGCTACGACGGCTCCTCGCCGTCGGGCGGCCACGGCTATCAGGTGCACGTCGGGCCCATGTACTCCGACGCCGTCGGCTCCGTGAAGATCAAGAGCAAGGACCCGCGGGAACACCCGGCACTGCGCTTCAACTACCTCTCCACCGAGCAGGACCGCCGGGAGTGGGTCGAGGCGATCCGCGTGGCCCGCAAGCTGCTCAACCAGCCGGCGCTCGCCCCTTACAACGACGGTGAGATCTCGCCCGGACCCTCCGTCGAGACCGACGAGGAGATCCTCGCGTGGGTCGCCAAGGAGGGCGAGACGGCCCTGCACCCCTCGTGCACCTGCAAGATGGGCACCGACGAGATGGCGGTCGTCGACCCGCTGAGCATGCGGGTGCACGGCCTGGAGGGGCTGCGGGTCGTCGACGCCTCGGTGATGCCCTACGTCACCAACGGCAACATCTACGCGCCGGTGATGATGATCGCTGAGAAGGCGGCCGACCTGATCCTCGGCAAGGAGCCGGAGGCGCCCTCCAAGGCCGCGTACTACCGCCACCGCGACGCCCGGAAGCAGGCCGGGTAGGCCTTGGGCGCCGAGGCCCTGCGGGCGCTGCTGGGTCGCGTCCGCTACGAGGTGCTGCCGGCGAAGGCGACCGAGGAGAAGGTCCTCGCCCATGTCCCGCGCGACATCGTGGTCACGGTCACGGCTTCGCCGGTCAAGGGCCTGGAACCGACCCTCGGCCTCACCGAGCGGCTTACGGCACACGGCTACCGTGTCGTCCCGCATGTGCCCGCGCGGCTGCTGCGGGACGACACGCACCTGAAGGACGTCGTCGAGCGGCTGCGCACGGTGGGCGTCGACGACGTCTTCGTCCCGGCGGGCGACGCCGACCCGCCGGCCGGGCCGTACGGCGGGGCGCTGCCCGTGCTGCGCCGGCTGGACGAGCTGGGCGGGCCCTTCGCGCACCTGGGGATCACCGGATACCCGGAGAGTCATCCGTTCATCCACGACGACATCACCATCCAGGCGATGTGGGACAAGCGCGCGCACGCCACGTACATCGTCAGCAACCTGTGCTTCGATCCGCGTGTGCTCGGCGACTGGATCGCCCGTATACGGCGCCGTGACGTCACGCTGCCCGTGCACGTGGGCGTCGCCGGACCGGTGCAGCGCGCCAAGCTGCTGTCCATGGCGACGAAGATCGGGGTGGGGGAGTCCACGCGCTTCCTGACCAAGCACGCGTCCTGGTTCCTGCGGTTCGCGACGCCCGGGGGGTACGTGCCCGAGAGGCTGCTCGACCGCTGCGCGGAGGCGCTCGCCCGGCCCTCGGCACGAGTGGCAGGCCTGCATGTCTTTACGTTCAACCAGATCGCCGAGACGGAGAGATGGCGCCGCGCCTTGCTGGACCGGCTGGGCGGCTGAGGGCGGACACGAAACGGGGGGCGGGGCCGGACTCCGGCCCCGCCCCCCGTCGATGTGTCGTTCAGCGGAAGACCACCGTGCGGTTCCCGTCCACCATGACGCGGCTCTCGGTGTGCCACTTCACCGCGTGGGCCAGTACCTGTGCCTCCACGTCGCGGCCCACCGTGACCAGATCGTCGGCGTCCAGGGAGTGGTCCACCCGGATCACGTCCTGCTCGATGATCTGGCCCTCGTCCAGGTCGGGCGTCACATAGTGCGCCGTCGCGCCGACCAGCTTCACCCCGCGCTCGTAGGCCTGCTGGTAGGGCTTCGCGCCCTTGAAGCTCGGCAGGAACGAGTGGTGGATGTTGATGGCGCGCCCCTCCAGCTCCTTGCACAGGTCGTCGGAGAGGACCTGCATGTAGCGGGCCAGGACCACCAGGTCGACGTTCAGCTCACGTACCAGCTCCAGCAGGCGCGCCTCCGCCTCGGGCTTGGCGTCCCTGGTCACCGGGATGTGGTGGAAGGGGATGCCGTAGGTCTCCGCCAGCCCCTCGAAGTCGCGGTGGTTGGAGACGATGGCCGGGATCTCGATGTTGAGGGCGCCGCTACGGCAGCGGAAGAGCAGGTCGTTGAGGCAGTGGCCGAACCTCGACACCATGATCAGCGTCCGCGTCGGGGTCGCGGCGTCCCGGAGGGTCCAGGTGATCCCGTGGGCCTCGGCGACCGGGCCGAATCGGTAACGCAGTATTTCCAGATCGACGTTCGGATCGGAAACGTCGAAGTGGACTCTCATGAAGAAACGGTCCTGGAGTCGATCATCGAACTGCTGGCTCTGCAGGATGTTGCCGGAGTTCCTGACGAGAAAGCCGCTCACTGCGTGGACCAGTCCGGCCGTGTCCGGACACGAGAGAGTGAGGACGTACTCACGGCCGGGGTGCGGTCGAGGGGACATATGGAGCCTCCCTTGGTGCGTATTGCACAACGTGGTGAGCGATACGCAACAAGACTGGAGTCCGCGCCGCCCGCGGTCAAGAGTGCCGGGGCATCTGCCGCGATGACCGAATCGGGATCCGCCAACCCCTTGACGTACGTCAGCTCATTCGGCCAGGGTGTTCCACCACAAGCAATTCAATGCACAATGCGCAACGAATTCCATTCGAAGGGCTCGGCGCGTGGCAGATCTGTATGTGGACGGAGAATGGCGCGCTGCGGTGGCCGGCGGTCACCGGGAGATCCGCTGTCCGGCGGACGGCACGCTCGTCGCGAAGGTGCCCGAGGGTACCCGGGCCGACACCGAGGCCGCGATCGCCGCGGCCCGGCGGGCCTTCGACACCGGCCCCTGGCCGCACACCCCCGAACGTGAGCGCGGCGCGCTCCTGCTGCGCACCGCCGACATCATCGAGCGCGACGCCGAGGAGTTCGCCCGCGCCGAGTCGCTCGACACCGGCAAGCGCCTGGTCGAGAGCGAGTACGACATCGCCGACGTCGTCTCCTGCTTCCGCTACTACGGCGGCATCGCCGGCACCAGCGCCGGCCGGGTGGTGGACACCGGCCGTGACGACGCCCTCAGCCGGGTCACCTACGAGCCCGTCGGCGTCTGCGGACTGATCACCCCCTGGAACTACCCCCTGCTCCAGGCCTCTTGGAAGGTCGCGCCCGCCCTCCTCGCGGGCAACACCGTTGTCCTCAAGCCCAGCGAGCTGACGCCCTCCACCTCGATCCTGCTGATGCGGGCCCTGCACGAGGCCGGGCTCCCGGCCGGTGCCGCCAACCTCGTCCTGGGCAGCGGCCCCGAAGTGGGCGCCCCGCTCTGCGAGGACCCGGCCGTCGACATGGTGTCCTTCACCGGCGGCCTGGCGACCGGGCGGCACATCATGGCCACCGCCGCCGCCACGGTGAAGAAGGTCGCGCTGGAACTCGGCGGCAAGAACCCGAACGTGGTCTTCGCGGACGCGGACTTCGATACCGCCGTGGACTTCGCGCTCACCGCCGTCTTCCTGCACTCCGGGCAGGTCTGCTCGGCCGGCGCCCGGCTGATCGTCGAGGACTCCCTCCACGACGCCTTCGTCGACGAGGTCGTACGCCGCGCCCGGCTGATCCGCCTCGGCGGCCCCTTCGACCCCGAGGCGGAGACCGGGGCGCTGATCTCCGCCCAGCACCGGGAGAAGGTCGAGGCGTACGTCGCCGCCGGCCTCGCCGAGGGCGCCGTACTGCGCTGCGGCGGCGAGCGCCCCGACGACCCCGCGCTGGCGAACGGCTTCTACTATCCGCCCACCGTCCTCGACGAGTGCCGCCAGGACATGCGCGTGGTGCACGAGGAGTCCTTCGGCCCCGTGCTCACCGTCGAGCGCTTCCACGACGAGGACGACGCCGTCCGCATCGCCAACGACACGGAGTACGGACTCGCCGGAGCCGTCTGGACACAGGACGCGGGCAAGGCCCAACGGGTCGCCCGGCGGCTGCGTCACGGCACGGTGTGGATCAACGACTACCACCCCTATGTGCCGCAAGCGGAATGGGGTGGCTTCGGGCACTCGGGCGTGGGCCGGGAACTGGGACCGACCGGACTCGACGAATACCGAGAGCCAAAGCACGTCTGGCAGAACATCCAACCCCGGCCGCAGCACTGGTTCCGCGGCTGAACGCCGAAAAGAGGTCGATCGTGACCCCAGCACAGACCGAGGTGTCGCAGCGGCGCGACACGTCCCAGGACCCCCAGGACCGCACCCCGGTCATCTCCGTGCGCCGGCTGTGGAAGGTGTTCGGGCCGAAGGCCGATCAGGTACCGGACTCAGAGGAACTGTGCGGACTCACCCGCCGGGAGCTCATGGACCGCACCGGGTGCACCGCCGCCGTGCGCGACGTGAACTTCGATGTGTCACCCGGTGAGGTCTTCGTCGTCATGGGTCTGTCCGGCTCCGGCAAGTCCACCCTGGTGCGATGCCTGACCCGGCTGATCGAACCCACCGCGGGCGAGGTCGTCTTCGAGGGCGAGGACATCCGGGGCGCCGACCCCAAGCGGCTGCGCGAACTGCGGCGCAGCAAGTTCTCCATGGTCTTTCAGCACTTCGGGCTGCTGCCGCACCGCAGGGTCGTCGACAACGTGGCGTTCGGCCTGGAGATCCGTGGCATGGGCAGGACCCAGCGCACCAAGAGGGCCCTGGAGGTCGTCGAACTGGTGGGTCTCGCCGGATACGAGAACTCCTACCCGGACCAGCTCTCCGGCGGCATGCAGCAGCGCGTCGGTCTCGCCCGCGCCCTCGCCGGCGACCCGGACGTCCTCTTCTTCGACGAGCCGTTCTCCGCGCTCGATCCGCTGATCCGCCGGGACATGCAGAGCGAGGTCATCCGCCTGCACCACGAGGTGGGCAAGACCATGGTCTTCATCACCCACGACCTCTCCGAGGCGCTGAAGCTGGGCGACCGCATCCTGATCATGCGCGACGGCAAGATGGTCCAGTGCGGCACCGGCGACGAACTCGTGGGCGCCCCCGCCGACGACTACGTACGGGACTTCGTCAAGGATGTGCCGCGCGGCGACGTACTGACCCTGCGCTGGATCATGCGCCCCGCGCAGCCGGACGATGCCCTCGACGGCCCCGAGCTCGGCCCGGACGTCGTGGTGCGCGAGGCCACCCGTGCGGTGCTCGCCGCCGAGAAGCCGGTGAAGGTCGTCGAGGACGGGAAGCTGCTCGGCATCGTGGGCGATGAGGAGATTCTCGCGGTGGTGGCCGGACAAGAAGGCGGCGTGTGATGGCCATAGCCGTGGAGAAGCCCGAGAAGGCCGACAAGGTTCAGCCGGCGGCGGCCGCGCCGGCTGCCCGCAAGGTCAGTCGCCGCATGGCGTCGGCGGCGATCCTGGTCGCCTGGCTGGTGCTCTTCGTCGTGCTGCGCGGCCGGCAGACGCTGACCCTCGCCGCCGCCGACCTCACCGGTCTGCACCACTGGTTGAACGACGTCAACGACACCATCGGAGCCAACCGCAACTCCAACCCGCTCTTCCTGTACTTCTTCAACGAGATCCGCCTGGCCATCGACAACCTGGTGACGTTCGTCCAGTCCCTGATCTCCCAGCCCACCGGCAGCCGCCCGGTCCCGCAGATCGGCTGGCTCGGCGTCGTCGGACTCACCGGCTACGTCTCCTGGGCCGTGGGCAACTGGCGGGTCGCCCTCCTGGCGGTGGCGGGCTTCACCTTCTTCGGGCTGCAGGGCCTGTGGCAGGAGAGCATGGACACGCTGGCGCTGACCCTGTCGGCGGTCTTCGTGGCGTTGCTCATCGGCATTCCGCTCGGTGTGTGGGCGGGGCTCTCCGACCGGTTCAACAGGATCATGACGCCCTTCCTGGACTTCATGCAGACGATGCCGGCCTTCGTCTACCTCGCTCCGCTGACGCTGATCTTCCTCATCGGCGGAGCCTCCGCCGTGATCACCACGGTGATCTACGCGGCACCGCCCGCCATCCGCATCACCGCGCACGCCATCCGCTCCGTACCGGAGACCACCGTCGAGGCGGCGGACTCGCTCGGCACGACCAGGTCGCAGCAACTGCTGAAAGTGCTGCTGCCGATGTCCAAGCGCACGGTGGTCATGGGCGTCAACCAGACCATCATGGCCGCCCTGGCCATGGTGACCATCGCCGCCCTGATCGACGCGCCAGGCCTCGGAAAGACCGTCGTGCAGGCCCTGCAGTCACTCGACGTCGGCACCGCCTTCAACGCCGGCCTCGCCATCGTCGTCATGGCCATCGTGCTCGACCGGGTCACCACGGCGGCGGCCGGACGCGCCGAGGCGGCCCGCCGCCGGAGCGGCCGCCTCCTCAAGTGGCGCAGGCCGCTGCTGGTGGCGGGCGGGGTCGCGGTGGCCGTACTGGTCTACCTGTCCCACACCTTCGTCTGGGCGGCCGAGTTCCCCGGCAACGGCACCACCGGCAGTCACATCGCGAGCGTGGCCGACACCACGACACTCTGGCTGCAGGACCATCTCTCGGGCCTGACCAACGCCCTTCGGGACGCCATCACCAACGGCCTGCTCAACCCGTTCCAGACGCTGCTCACCGACTCCCCGTGGTGGCTCGTCGGCGCCGTTCTGGTCGCGCTCGGCGCGGTGCTCGGCGGATGGCGCGCCGGCGTGACCGCCGCCGTGTGCGTCGGGCTGCTCGTCGGCACGGGCCTGTGGTCGGACGGCATGACGACACTCGCCTCGACCGCCGTGGCCACGGTGCTGGTGATGCTGCTCGGCGCCGTCTTCGGCGTATGGATGGGACGCAGCCTGTTCGTGGACCGGCTGGTGCGGCCCACCCTGGACGCCGCGCAGGTCATGCCGCCGTTCGTCTATCTCGTGCCGTTCCTGGCCCTCTTCGGCGCCACCCGGTTCACCGCGATCGTCGCGGCCGTCGTGTACGCGGCGCCCGTCGCCATCAAGATCATCGCGGACGGTGTGCGGAACGTTCCCGAGTCCACCGTGGAGGCGGCCACTTCGGCCGGGTGCAACACCTGGCAGATCATCACCAAGGTCCAACTGCCGATGGCACGCGGCGCCCTGACTCTCGCGACGAACCAGGGGCTGATCTACGTGCTGTCGATGGTTGTGGTGGGCGGCCTGGTAGGGGCCGGCGCCCTCGGCTACGACGTCGTGGCCGGATTCTCGCAGGGAGAGCTGTACGGAAAGGGGCTGGCGGCGGGACTCGCCATCGTACTGCTCGGAGTCATGTTCGACCGGATCACTCAGGCTGCGGCGCGACGCACCAGGGCTTAAGGAGCAGGACACCATGGCAAGACACTGGCGAGCCGGCGCGGCCGGCCTGGCCGTCCTCGGCCTCACCCTCACGGCATGCGGAGGGGCGAAGGTCGGTGACACCTCCTCCGCGGGCTCGAAGGGCTCGGGCGGCAAGTGCGGCACGTTCAACCTCGCCGTCAACCCGTGGGTGGGCTACGAGGCGGACGCGGCGGTCGTCGCGTACGTCGCGCAGCACGACCTCGGCTGCACGGTGAAAAAGAAGGACCTCAAGGAGGAGATCGCCTGGCAGGGCTTCGGGACCGGCGAGGTCGACGCCGTCCTGGAGAACTGGGGCCACGACGATCTGAAGAAGAAGTACATCACCGGGCAGAAGACCGCCGTCGAGGCGGGGCAGACCGGCAACAAGGGCATCATCGGCTGGTACGTGCCGCCGTGGCTGGCCAAGGCACACCCGGACATCACCGACTACAAGAACCTCAACAAGTACGCGTCCGAGTTCAAGACCTCCGAGTCGGGCGGCAAGGGTCAGCTGCTCGACGGCGACCCGTCGTACGTCACCAACGACGCGGCGCTGGTGAAGAACCTGAAGCTGGACTACAAGGTGGTGTACGCGGGCAGCGAGACCGCGCTCATCCAGGCCTTCCGGACGGCCGAGAAGAACAAGCAGTGGGTGATCGGCTACTTCTACGAGCCGCAGTGGTTCCTGTCCGAGGTGCCGCTGGTGAAGGTCAACCTTCCCAAGTACACGACGGGCTGCGACGCCGACGCAGCGAAGGTCGCCTGCGACTATCCCGTCTACGACCTGGACAAGATCGTCAGCGCGAAGTTCGCCAAGTCCGGGAGCCCGGCGTACGACCTGGTCAAGAAGTTCAACTGGACCAACGACGAGCAGAACACCGTGGCCAAGTACATCGCGGTGGACAAGATGTCCGACGAAGCGGCCGCCAGGAAGTGGGTCGAGGCGAACCGCGACAAGGTCGACGCCTGGCTGAAGTAGCGGGCGGGGACACGTCCCGGTCGCTGCCGCCGTCACCGTCTCCTGCCGTGGAGCGGTGACGCGTCGGCGACCCCTAAATCCCCTGAACGGGCCCGGCAGGCTGCCAGTGCAGCCTGCCGGGCCCGTTGGTCTTTCGCGCTGTTCACCGACGCCATGCGCCCCCTTGACACCCCTCCTCGGAGGCAGGCACATTGAGTTGCGCAACCTGAACCAAGTTGCGCAGACAGCAACTGGACCGGTTTCGAGTTCGGAGGTTGGGCGATGGCGGGACCCCGAGTGGTCATCATCGGAGCGGGCGTCGTGGGAGCGGCCCTCGCGGACGAGATCTCCGCACGCGGCTGGACCGAAGTGACCGTGGTCGACCAGGGCCCACTCCCGGCCACGGGGGGATCCTCCTCGCACGCCCCGGGCCTGGTCTTCCAGACGAACCCCTCCAAGACCATGACCGAGCTGGCCCGCTACACCGTCGAGAAGTTCTGCTCCCTCGACGTCGACGGCAAGCCCTGCTTCCTCCAGGTCGGCGGTCTCGAGGTGGCGACCACCCCAGAGCGCCTCGCCGAACTCCACCGCAGGCACGGCTGGATTACCGCCTGGGGCATCGAGGCTCGCCTGCTGACCCCCGACGAGTGCGTCGAGCAGCACCCGCTGGTCGACCGCGACAAGATCCTCGGCGGCCTCCTCGTCCCCACCGACGGCCTCGCCAAGGCCGTCCTCGCCGTCGAGGCGCAGATCCGCCGGGCCACCGAACGCGGCGTGCGCTTCCTGGCCCGCCACGAAGTCCTCGACGTGCGGCAGAACGAGGGCCGTGTCACCGGCGTCCTGACCGACCAAGGCGAGATCCCCGCCGACATCGTCGTGTGCTGCGCCGGCATCTGGGGCCCGAAGATCGCCCGCATGGTCGGCATGAACCTCCCACTCACCCCGCTCGCCCACCAGCTCGCCTGGACCGGACCGGTACCGGCCCTCGCGGGCCAGACGGAAGAGGCGGTTCGCCCCATCCTGCGCCACCAGGACGCCGACCTCTACTACCGCGACCGCTTCGACGGCATCGGCATCGGCTACTACGGCCACCGCCCGATGCCCGTCTCCGCCGACGACATCCTCTCCGTCGACGAGGCCGAGGAGATGCCGTCCGTCCTCGAGTTCACCGAGGAGGACTTCGAGGACGCCTGGACCGAGACCCGGTCGCTGCTCCCCGCGACGAAGGAGGCCAAGGTCGAGGAGGGCATCAACGGCCTGTTCTCCTTCACCACCGACGGCTACCCGCTGCTCGGCGAGTCACCGGACGTCAAGGGCTTCTGGGTCGCGGAGGCCGTGTGGGTCACCCACTCCGCGGGCGTCGGCCGGGCCGTCGCCGAATGGCTGGTCGACGGCCACTGCTCCTCCTTCGACCTGCACGAGTGCGACGTCAACCGCTTCGAGCCGCACCAGCTCTCCCCGGAGTACGTCCTGGCCCGCGACTGCCAGAACTTCATCGAGGTCTACGACATCCTCCACCCGCTCCAGCCGTCCGGGAAGCCGCGCCCCATCCGCACCAGCCCCTTCCATACCCGCCAGCAGGAACACGGCGCCTTCTTCCTGGAGGCGGCCGGCTGGGAGCGCCCGCAGTGGTACGAGGCCAACGCCCCGCTGACCGAGAGCCGCACCATCCCGACCCCCAACGACTGGGCCGCCCGCTACTGGTCGCCCATCGTCGGCGCGGAGGCCCAGGTCACCCGAGAGACGGTCGCGATGTACGACATGACGGCCCTCAAGCGTCTGGAGGTGAGCGGCCCGGGTGCCGCGGACTTCCTGGAGGGCCTGTGCACCGGCAAGGTCGCCAAGTCGGTCGGCTCGGTGACCTACACCCTCCTCCTCGGCCACGACGGCGGCATCCGCAGCGACGTCACCGTCGCCCGCCTGGCCCCCGACCTCTTCCAGGTCGGGGCCAACGGCAACCTGGACCTCGACTGGTTCACCCGCCACCTCCCCGCCGACGGCACGGTCCAGGCCCGCGACATCACCCCCGGGACCTGCTGCATCGGCCTGTGGGGCCCGCTCGCCCGCAAGGTGCTGGGGCCCCTCACCGACGAGGACTTCTCGAACGAAGGCCTCAAGTACTTCCGCGCCAAGCGCGCCCACATCGGCAGCGTCCCCGTCACCGCGATGCGCCTGTCGTACGTCGGTGAACTCGGCTGGGAGCTGTACACCACCGCCGACCTCGGCCAGAAGCTCTGGGACACCCTCTGGGCCGCGGCCCGGCCGCTCGGCGGCATCATCGCGGGCCGCGGCGCCTTCAACAGCCTCCGCCTGGAGAAGGGCTACCGGTCCTTCGGCACCGACATGACCTACGAGCACGACCCCTACGAGGCCGGCGTCGCCTTCGCCGTCAAGCTCGACAAGGACGACTTCATCGGCAAGGCGGCACTCGAGCGCCGCAGGGCCGACGTCCGCCGCAGGCTGACCTGCCTCACCATCGACGACCCCCGGTCCGTCGTCATGGGCAAGGAGCCGGTGTACCAAGGCGACCGCGCGGTCGGCTACGTCACCAGCGCCGCCTACGGCTACACGATCGGCAAGGGCATCGCCTACGCCTGGCTCCCGGCGGAGCTCGCCACCCCGGGCACCACCGTGCACATCGGTTACTTCGACCAGCGCGTCGAGGCGGTCGTCGCCGAGGAGCCTCTGTTCGACCCGACCATGTCCCGTCTCCGTGGTTAGCCCTGGAAAAGGAGCACCGCCGGTGGCCGCACAACTGCTGGACGGCAAGGCGACCGCAGCCGCCATCCGCCGCGAACTCGCCGATCGCGTGGCCAAGTTGACCGCCACCACCGGATGGCAGCCGGGCCTCGGCACCGTCCTGGTGGGCGACGACCCGGGCAGCCACGCCTACGTTGCCGGAAAGCACCGGGACTGCGCGCAGGTCGGCGTCGCCTCCCTCCGCCGCGAGCTGCCCGACGACGCGACGCAGGAGCAGGTCGAGGACATCGTCGACGAACTCAACGCCGACCCGGCCTGCACCGGCTACATCGTGCAACTCCCGCTCCCGCGCCACCTGGACGCGGGCGCCGTACTCGAGCGCATGGACCCCGCCAAGGACGCCGACGGACTGCACCCCGTCAACCTCGGCCGGCTCGTCCTCGGCGTCGAGGCACCACTGCCGTGCACCCCGCGCGGCATCGTCGAACTCCTCCGCCGGTACGAGGTGCCGCTCGCCGGAGCGCGCGTGTGCGTGATCGGCCGGGGCATCACGGTCGGACGTCCGCTCGGACTCCTGCTGACCCGCCGTTCCGAAAACGCCACCGTCACCCTGTGCCACACCGGAACCAAGGGCCTGGCCTGGCACGTGCGCGAGGCGGACATCGTCGTCGCGGCGGCCGGCTCGCCCGGACTGATCACCAAGGACATGCTGCGCCCCGGCGCGGCGGTCCTGGACGTCGGCATCACCCGCACCGACCACGGGCCGGCCGGCGATGTGCACCCGGGGGCCGCCACGGTCGCCGGATGGCTCGCGCCGATGCCCGGGGGCGTGGGCCCCATGACCCGGGCGATGCTGCTCGCCAACGTCGTCGAGGCCGCCGAGAGGAACGCGAACACGGTATGAACGCGCTGAACACACCCCTGGCGGAGCTGGACCCCGAGGTCCAAGCCGCCCTCCGCGCAGAGCTGCACCGCCAGCAGTCCACCCTGGAGATGATCGCCTCCGAGAACTTCGCGCCGTCCGCCGTGATGGAGGCCCAGGGGTCGGTCGCGACCAACAAGTACGCCGAGGGCTACCCCGGCCGTCGCTACTACGGCGGCTGCGAACACGTCGACGTCATCGAGCGCCTGGCCATCGAACGCGTCAAGTCCCTGTTCGGCGCCGGCTACGCCAACGTCCAGCCGCACTCGGGCGCCCAGGCGAACACCGCCGTCTTCTTCGCCCTCCTCCAGCCCGGCGACACCGTCCTCGGCCTGGACCTCGCGCACGGCGGACACCTCACCCACGGCATGCGCCTCAACTACAGCGGCAAGATGCTCGACGTCGTGCCCTACCACGTCGCCGAGACGGACCACCTCGTGGACATGGACGAGGTGGAGCGGCTCGCCAAGGAGCACCGCCCCAAGATGATCATCGCGGGCTGGTCGGCGTACCCGAGGCAGCTGGACTTCGCGGCCTTCCGCCGCATCGCCGACGAGGTCGGTGCCCTCCTCATGGTCGACATGGCCCACTTTGCGGGCCTGGTCGCCGCAGGGCTCCACCCCAGCCCCGTCCCGCACGCGCACGTGGTCACCACCACGACGCACAAGACGCTCGGCGGTCCCCGCGGCGGCGTCATCCTCACCAACGAACCCGACCTGGCCAAGAAGATCAACTCGGCGGTGTTCCCCGGAATGCAGGGCGGCCCACTGGAGCACGTCATCGCGGCGAAGGCGGTCTCCTTCAAAGTGGCGGCGTCGCCCGAGTTCGCCGAGCGCCAGGCCCGCACGCTGGCCGGCGCCCGCATCCTGGCCGAGCGCCTGACCCAGCCGGATGCCGCAGCGGCGGGCGTCAAGGTGCTGACCGACGGCACGGACGTCCACTTGGTCCTGGTCGACCTCCGGGGCTCCTCCCTGGACGGCCGTCAGGCGGAGGACCTGCTCCACGAGATCGGCATCACCGTCAACCGCAACGCCGTCCCCTTCGACCCACGCCCGCCCATGGTGACCTCGGGCCTGCGCATCGGCACCCCCGCCCTGGCCACCCGCGGCTTCACCGAGGAGGACTTCGCCGAGGTCGCCGACGTGATCGCCCTGGCCCTCCGGCCCGAGCCCGACGTCCCCGCGCTGCGCGCCCGCACCGAGGCCCTGGCCGCCAGGCACCCGCTCTACCCGCACCTTTCGGAAGCCGGAGACGCCCGATGAGCCCCAGCACCCCAGGCGCCGACCTCCCGGACCACCCCGACCGGCTCTGGCGCACGCCCGAACCGAAGAGGTCGTACGACGTGGTGATCGTCGGCGGCGGCGGGCACGGCCTCGCCACCGCCCACTACCTGGCGAAGAACCACGGCATCACCAAGGTCGCCGTGCTGGAGAAGGGCTGGCTCGCGGGCGGCAACATGGCCCGCAACACCACGATCATCCGTTCCAACTACCTGTGGGACGAGAGTGCGGGTATCTACGAACACGCTCTCAAGCTGTGGGAAGGGCTGGAGGAGGAGCTGGACTACCCGATCCTCTTCTCCCAGCGCGGCGTGCTGAACCTAGCCCACAGCCTCCAGGACGTCCGCGACAGCGTGCGCCGCGTCGAGGCGAACCGACTCAACGGCGTGGACGCCGAATGGCTCGACGCCGAGCAGGTCAAAGAGGTCTGCCCGATCGTCAACACCTCACCCGACGTGCGCTACCCGGTCCTCGGCGGCACCTACCAGGCGCGCGCCGGCATCGCCAAACACGACTACGTGGCCTGGGGCTTCGCCCGCTCGGCGGATGCGGCCGGGATCGACATCATCCAGAACTGCGAGGTCACGGGTCTCGACGTGGTCGGGGGCCGCGTGGTCGGCGTCCGGACCACCCTGGGCCCGATCGCGGCCGGCAAGGTGGCCCTCTGCTCGGCCGGCCACACCTCGGTGCTGGCGGCGATGGCGGGCATCGAACTCCCGCTGCAGAGTCACCCGTTGCAGGCACTGGTCTCCGAGCTCCTGGAGCCCGTCCACCCGACGGTCGTCATGTCCAACGCCGTCCACGTGTACGTCAGCCAGGCGCACAAGGGCGAGCTGGTGATGGGCGCGGGCATCGACGCGTACAACTCCTACACGCAGCGCGGCGCGTTCCACATCATCGAGGAACAGATGTCCGCGGCCCTGGAGCTCTTTCCGGTCTTCGCCCGCGCCCACGTGCTGCGTACCTGGGGCGGCATCGTCGACGTCAGCCCCGACGCCTCACCGATCGTCGGCCTCACCCCCGTCGACAACCTCTACCTCAACTGCGGCTGGGGAACGGGCGGCTTCAAGGCCACCCCGGGCGTCGGCTGGGTCTACGCCCACACCATCGCCCACGACACCCCCCACGCCCTCAACGCCCCCTTCTCGCTCGACCGTTTCACCACCGGCGCGCTCGTCGACGAGCACGGCGCGGCCGCGGTGGCCCACTAGGGATCCTCAAGGGAGCCGAACGACATGCTGCTCATCCCCTGCCCGTGGTGCGGGCCCCGCGACGAGGCCGAGTTCCACTACGGTGGCCAGGCGCACGTGGCCTACCCCGAGGACCCGGCCGCCCTCACCGACGAGGAGTGGGCGCGGTACCTGTTCTTCCGCGACAACCCGAAGGGGCCGTTCGCCGAGCGCTGGAGCCACGCGGCGGGATGCCGCCGGTGGTTCAACGCGGTGCGGGACACGGCGACGAACGAGATTCTCGCGGTGTACAGGACGGGTGAGTCGCGTCCGGCGACGTTCGAGGCGAGGCCGACAGGTCCAGCCGCCCGTCCGGGGGTACCCCCTCTGGGGGAGTTCCAGGGCGAGCCCGTCCAGGGCGCCGGGAGTCCGGCGGCGCAGCCCCCGGCGGCGGTCAAGGGGACGGGCCAGTCGGACCCGGGAAGGGGCGGGACGGGGGAGACTCAGCCCTTCCGCCTGGCCGACGGTGGCCGAATCGACCGCAACCATCCCCTGACCTTCACCTTCGACGGCATCTGGTACGAGGGATTCCGCGGCGACACCCTCGCCTCCGCCCTCCTTGCCAACGGCGTCATCGCGGCAGCGACCAGCATCAAGCTCGGCCGTCCCCGCGGCATCTTCTCGGCCGGCGTCGAGGAGCCGAACGCGGTGGTCCAGATCGAGGCCCCCTTCCCCGAGCCGATGCTCCCGGCGACGACCGTCGAGCTGTACGACGGCCTGGTCGCGAGCAGCCTGCCCGGCCAGGGCCGCCTCGCCACCGAACCGGACCCCGCCCGCTACGACGCCGTACACGCCCACTGCGACCTGCTGATCGTCGGCGCCGGCCCGGCCGGCCTCGCGGCGGCAGCCGCGGCAGCACGCAGCGGCGCCCGCGTCATCCTCGCCGACGACCAGCCGGAGCCCGGCGGCAGCCTGCTCGGCACGGCCGAACACCTCGACTGGGTCTCGGCCACCGCCGCCCTGCTGGACGCGGCCCCCGAGGTGCGCGTCCTGCGCCGTACCACCGTCTTCGGCTACTACGACGACAACCACCTCCTGGCCGTCGAACGCCGTACCAACCACCTGGGCGCCCAAGCCCCCGAGAACGTCTCCCGCGAACGCGTCTGGCGCATCCGTGCCCGCCGAGTCGTCCTCGCCACCGGTGCCCACGAGCGCTCGCTGGCCTTCGGGGACAACGACCGCCCCGGCGTGATGCTGGCCGCCTCGGCCCGCACGTACGTCAACCGCCACGGAGTCGCCCCCGGCCGCCACGCCGTCGTCTTCACGACGAACGACAGCGCCTACCCCGCCGCCCTCGACCTTGCGGCAGCGGGCGTCGAGATCGCGGCGATCGTCGACACGCGCCCCGCACCGGGGGAGTGGGCCGATCGCGCCCGGTCCGCCGGGATCGAGGTGCTGACAGGCCACGCGGTCACCGGCACGGAGGGCGATGCCCGCCTCACCGCCGTAACGGTCGCCCCGTACGGAGAGTTTGCCGGGCAGCGTGAGTTCGCCGTCGACCTCCTGCTGGTCTCCGGCGGCTGGAACCCCGTGGCGCACCTGTTCAGCCAGGCCGGCGGCAGGCTCCGCCACGACGAGGTGCTCGGCACGTTCGTCCCGGACACCTGCCGTCAGGCGCTGGAGGTCGCGGGCAGCGCGGCCGGCACCTTCGACCTCGCCGCAGTGCTCGCCCAGGGCGCGGCGGCAGGCCTCCGTGCCGTCGAAGCCGAGGGATACACCGCCGAGGCTCCCGCACTGCCCGCGGTCGCCGTCCGGCCGCAGTCGCCGTCCATGCAGGTCTTCGCCGTTCCCGCACCGGCCGGCGCACCCCGCTTCGTCGACCTCCAACGCGACGTCACCGTCGACGACCTGGCCCGCGCGACCGGAGCGGGCCTGCGCTCGGTCGAGCACACCAAGCGCTACACCACGGCCGGCACCGCCAACGACCAGGGCAGGACAGCCGGCGTTCTCGCGAGCGGCGTCGTCGCGGAACTCCTCGGCGTGGACATCTCCGCGCTCGGCCTGCCGACGTTCCGCCCGCCCTACACGCCCGTCTCCTTCGCCACCCTCGCTGGCCGCGACCGTGGCGCGCTGCACGACCCGATCCGCACGACCGCCCTGCACGGCTGGCATGCCGAGCACGGCGCCCTCTTCGAGAACGTCGGTCAGTGGAAGCGGCCCTGGTACTACCCGCAGGACGGCGAGGACATGGAGACCGCCGTGCTGCGCGAGTGCCGTGCCGCCCGCGAGGGCGTCGCGTTCATGGACGCCTCCACCCTCGGCAAGATCGACGTGCAGGGCCCGGACGCCGCGGCCTTCCTCGACCTGCTCTACACCAACATGATGAGCACCCTGAAGACCGGCATGATCCGCTACGGCGTGATGTGCCGCCCGGACGGCATGGTCTTCGACGACGGCACCGTCATCCGGCTTGCCCAGGAGCGCTTCCTGGTCACCACCACCACCGGCAACGCGGCGGCCGTTCTGGACTGGATGGAGGAGTGGCTGCAGACCGAGTGGCCCGAACTGCGCGTCCACTGCACCTCCGTAACCGAGCAGTGGGCCACCGTCGCCCTGGTCGGTCCCCGCTCCCGCCGGCTCCTCGGCTCACTTGCGCCGCAACTCGCCCTGGCCAACGACGACTTCCCGTTCATGGCGTGGCGGGAGACGACCGTGGCGGGCATCGACGCGCGCGTGTGCCGGATCAGTTTCTCGGGTGAACTCGCCTACGAGATCAACGTGTCACCGTGGGACGCCCTCGCGTTGTGGCAGGCGCTGTACGAGGCCGGTGCCCCGTACGGCATCACCCCGTACGGGACCGAGACCATGCACGTCCTGCGCGCCGAGAAGGGCTACCCGATCATCGGTCAGGACACCGACGGCACGGTCACCCCGCAGGACCTGGGCATGAGCTGGGCGGTGTCGAAGAAGAAGCCCGACTTCATCGGCAAGCGCTCCTACGCCCGCGCCGACACCGTCCGCCCCGACCGCAAGCACCTCGTCGGCCTGCTCCCCGTGGACCCGGCCGTCTTCCTCCCCGAGGGCACCCACCTGGTCGCCGACAGCGAACTGCCCGCCCCGCCGGTCCCGATGCTGGGCCATGTCACCTCCAGCTACCGCAGCGCGGCGCTCGGCCGGACGTTCGCGCTCGCCCTGATCAAGGGTGGCCGGGACCGTATCGGTGAACGCCTGTACGTACCCGTCGGCGACCGGATGCTTCCGGTGACCGTCGCAAGCCCCGTCCTCTACGACCCCGAGGGAGCCCGCCGCGATGGCTGACACCGCCCTGACCGCACGGCAGCACAGCCCTCTGGCGCATGCCGCCGACCGCCTGGCCGCCGCGACGCGCTCCTCCGGGGGTGCGGTCCGCCTGGCCGAACTCCCCTTCCTGGCCCAGGTGAACGTCCGCCTCGACGGGAAGAGCCCGGCGGCGGACGCCGTCGGACTCGCCCTGGGGCTCCAACTCCCCCTGGAACCCAACACCGTCGTGCGCGCCGCGGACCTGACCGCGGTGTGGCTCGGCCCCGACGAATGGCTGGTGGTCGGCCGGCCCGGCGCCCAGCGGGATCTGGAGAGCCGGATCCGCATGGCAGCCGGGGACGGCCCCGTCTCCGTCATCGACGTCTCCGCCCAGCGCACCACCATCCTGGTCACCGGACCCCGCGCCCGCGACCTGCTGTCCCACGGCTGCCCACTGGACCTCCACCCGCGCGCCTTCGGCCCCGGCCGCTGCGCCCAGACGATGCTGGCGCGTACGCAGGTCGTCCTGGTCGCCCGCGACGAAGCCAGGGCCGGTTTCTGGGTACTGGTGCGCTCCTCCTTCGCCGCCTACCTGACGGACTGGCTGCTGGACGCGGCCGTGGAATACGGGTGAACGGCTCGGGAGGAGGACGTACCGCTCGGGCGGAACAACGTCCGTCATACACCGTGCTGACCGCGCGGACGGCCCCGAGGAGTGGCTGAGCACGCGTCAGTGCTGCGGGCGCCATTCGAAGAGCATGATGGTCAGGTCGTCCCTCAACTGATTGCGCTGGTGATCGAGGATGGCGTGGATGAGCAGCCGCAGCACCTCGGCCGGGGCCTGTCCGGCGGCGGAGGAGCGGATGATGAAGTCGGTGAACCGGTCGAGGCCGAATTCCGCACCGCCCGTGTCGCGGGCCTCCACGACACCGTCGGTGTAGAGCAGGATGCAATCGCCCGGTTCCAGGGTCGTCTCGTGGACGTGCCGGGCTGCCGGGGCGAGTGGGCCGGCCAGGCCGATCGGCGGCTGTGGGGGACTGTCCAGCGCCCCGGCGAGCACCCGCTCGTCACGGATCAGCAGCGGTGGGGGATGACCGCAATTGACCCAGCGCAGCACCCCGGTCTCGGCGTCCAGCCGACACACCACGGCGGTGCAGAACTGGTCGGGCAGCCACCGGGCGAGCGCCTGGTCGACGGAGCCGACGACGTCGGCCAGGTCGCCACCGCCCCGGCGGGCGTTGCGCGCCGCCGCCATGGCGACCGACGTGGTCAGGCCGGCGGTCAGATCGTGCCCCATGGCGTCGAGGATCATGGTGTGCAGCACGTTCTTGACCACTGAGTGGTCGAAGGCGTCGCCGGCGATGTCGTACGCCGGTTCAAGGACCGCGGTCGAGATGCACCTGCTGCTGCCGATGGTGCGGGGTGGCAGGAAGGCCCGCAGCATTTCGGCGGGCAACCGCATGGTCGCGGTGCGGGTGCGGGCGGCGAGCCAGTCGCTGTAGGCGCGCTTGGAGGTGATCAGCATGGCGAACAAATGGGCCAGCATCCGGCCGCGGCTCAGCCGTACCTCGTCGGGCGAGGCGGTCCGCACCGCCAGCACGCCCAGCCGCTCCGCGCCGTCGACCAGAGGTACCCAGACGATCGAGCCGTCGTCGGCGTCGGTCAGCCGCGGGGAGACCGTACGGTACGCCCAGCCGGCCGCCGAGCCGTCCACCGGCAGCGGCTCCAAGGCCTCGTCCAGCGGGATGAGCAGCCGTTGCTGCAGGTCGACGAGGTAGACCAGCGCGGTGTCCAGGCCGAGGGCCGAGGCGCACTCGTTCGCCAGGGCGGACAGTTCGACCGGCAGAGCCGTCTGCGCCTTGCTGATCAGCTCTTCCAGCCGATTCTCGTCGACGGTGGTGTCCGGACCGGCGGACGCGTGCGGTGGGTCGGACACGGGGATCACCCCTTCCGCGCCCAGTCTCACACCGATCCCGACTTCTCTCACATCAGGCAAGGCCGCGGCGAGGGCGAGAGCGGCGGCCAAGGCGGTCAGCTGACCTCGACCGGTTTTATGCACCAGCCATGCGATCAGCCGGTCCGGCATCAAGATCACCGGCCCCCCTCCCGGCCCCGCATCCTCGAATTCAATCACCTGTTTGATTTGTCGCGTGAAAGCATCCCGAGGCCACCTCGATGCGAGGAACAGAGGAGAATATGCTGGTCTATGCACGAGAGCGGTGGTGATCAGATATGGCACGCCGACGCCAAGCCTCAAGCTCACGCCTCCGTGAAGCCACCCGGCTCGCACTGGTCGGTGCCCTGGCGGCCGTCCTGACGCTGGGCGCCGGTCCCGCCCAGCCCTCCTCCGCGGGCCACGTTTCGACGATCGACGAGGCGACTCACCGGATGACCGTCACGGATCACGGCCGGACGGTGATGACCTTCACTGTGGGCTTCGGAAAGTCCCACTTCCGCACGCCGTCCGGAACGTTCCATGTGCTGGGCAAGAACGAGGTCATCAGGATGACCTCGTGCAGCGCCAACATCACGTGCAATCCGCGTGATCCCAACTACTACGCCCTCACGGTCCACTGGGCGGTGCGCTTGACCAGCGCTGGTGTGTTCGTCCACGCTGCGCCCTGGGACCACGCCATCGGCCAGGCGGATACCTCCCACGGCTGTATCCACCTGAGCACGGCGGACGCCCACCGCTTCTACGATTTCAGCCGGGTCGGCGACACAGTGATTGTCAAGAACGCCGGCGGCCCGAGCGGTTCGTAGCGCCCCGCATTCCTCAGCGACGAAACCAGGGGCTACAGCTGCCCCACGGTCCACGCTCAACTGGCCGGCCGAAGCGCTCAGTGACACCCTCCGGTGGGACTCGAACCTGCACCAGGCGCTGAGAAGATGCGGGCACGCCCCAGTCGCGGCCCGGCAGCCACGTGCCGCTGGAAGCAGCGCCTGATGACCTGCACAGACAAGAGCGGCCAGGTCCGAGAGCGACGCTCACGCATCGAGCACCCCCCGGCCCCGCCCAGGCGGGGCCGCTGCGCATGTCACTCAGGGTGCGGGAGGGATGGCGCGGGCCAAAGGTTCCAGGGCTCCGTACAGGGCGGCGCGGAGTGCGGCGGCGAGTTCGCGCGAAGCGCCTGCAAGGTCCGTGGACATTACGTTTCCCAGGATCCCAGGTGCTTTGGCTAGGTTCGGTCAAGGTGTGCTGAAATCCTGGTCGGGCTGCGGATGATGGGTAACACTCGGTCGCGGGAGGGGGATCGCGTGCGGTGGTCCGTTGGCCGCCGTGGCGTTCCGAGGTGTCGCGCTGCCCTGGGGAGGGCGGTGGGCTGATCGGTGGGGGGATGTGTGACGCAGTCGCTTCCGGGGCAGCGCCCTGCTCACGAGCGGGTGGTCGGCGGGCCCGGAGGGCTTCCGGTGGTGGTGATCGGGGCTGGCCCGTACGGGTTGTCGGTGGCCGCTCATCTGCGGGCCGCCGGGGTTGCAGTGCGGGTTTTCGGGGAGGTGATGGGCAGTTGGCGGCATGCCATGGCCACGGGGATGTTCCTGAAGTCGACCCCGGACGCCACCGACCTGTCTGCACCCGAGCCGGGCGGACGGCTGGCGGACTTCCGCAGGGTGCACGGTGAGTCGGAGCTGACGGAATTGACGCCGATCCCGTGCGACGTGTTCGTGCGCTACGGGCAGTGGTTCCAGAAGCGGTACGTCGGCGACGTGGAACCGGCCAGGGTCGCCGGCGTCGACCGCGCCCCAAGCTCTTCCGGGTTCGCCGTGAGACTCGACGACGGCCGGCAGTTGACGGCGGCGGCCGTCGTGGTGGCGACCGGATTGAACGGCCTGGCATCCATACCGAAGGAGTTGCTGCGCCTCGCGCCGGAAGGAGCGGGAGCCGGGGCCCTGGTGTCGCACACCAGCCACCACAGCGACCTGTCGCGGTATGCCGGACAGCGGATCGCGGTCGTCGGAGGAGGCCAGTCCGCGCTGGAGAGCGCCGCGCTGCTGCATGAGGCCGGAGCCCAGGTGGAGGTGCTCGTGCGGGAGCGGCGCGTTCGGTGGGGGTCGGTTCCGCAGCCGAGGCGGCCTTGGCCGCAGCGGCTTGCGCAGCCCGCCTCACCCCTGGGGACGGGCTGGATGCTCGCCGCGGTCTGCCGGGCACCAGGCGGGGTGCGGTGGCTCCCCGCGGCCGCCCGGCTGCTGTTGTTCCGCCGGGCGCTGGGGCCCTCAGGCGGCTGGTGGCTGCGCGACCGGGTCGAGGATGTCGTGCCGGTGCGCACCTCGTGCCGCGTCACCCGCGCCGAGGCGTCCGGCTCCATGGCCCTCCTGGGCCTGGCCGGGCCGGGCGGTTCGGAGGGTCTGGCTGTCGACCATGTGCTGGCCGCCACCGGCTACCGCCTCGACATCGACGCGCTCGCGTTTCTCGCCCCTACGCTACGGCGGCGCATCGTCTGCGTGCCCGGCTCCAAGGCCCCTCAGCTGACCAGTATGTTCGAAACATCCGTGCCTGGGCTGTACGTCACTGGTTCGCTGGCCGCCCCGATGTTCGGCCCCATGATGCGCTTCGTCGCCGGAACGCAGTACGCCGCCACTCGCGTTGCCCGCGATGCCGCCCGATGGGTCGTCGCTCCATGAGCCTGGACCGGTCTCCACACAAAGGAGAGAGGCGGAACAGTGGGAGGATTGCCAGCGTGACGGCAAGTACCAGTGATATCGAGAAGGCGGCCGGTGTGCTGCGCGCTGGCGGCCTGGTGGCCCTCCCGACCGAAACCGTCTACGGTCTGGGCGCCAACGCCGAGGACCCCGCCGCCGTTGCGCGTATCTTCCGGGTCAAGGGACGTCCGTCCTCCCACCCGCTGATCGTCCACCTTGGCGGCGCGGAGTATCTGGATGACTGGGTCGAGGACGTGCCTGCGACGGCGCGTCTGCTGGCCGAGCACTTCTGGCCGGGGCCGCTCACGCTGGTCCTGCGGCGCGGTCCCCGCGTGCCCCTCGAAGCGACCGGTGGTTTGGAGACGGTGGCCGTGCGCGTGCCCGACCACCCCGTCGGGCTCGCGCTGCTGTCGGCCTTCGGCGGCGGTGTCACGGCCCCGTCCGCCAACCGCTTCGGCTCGGTCAGCCCCACCACGGCGGACCATGTCCGTGCCGAGCTCGGTGAGGCCGTCGACTTCGTGCTGGACGGCGGCCCCTGCGAGGTCGGCGTCGAGTCGACCATCGTCGATGTCACGGGTGATGCCCCGAGCATTCTGCGGCCGGGCGGGGTGACGCGCGAGGACCTCGAAGCGGTGCTGGGGTGCCCGCTTGAGGTTCCTTCGACGAGCCGTGTGCGGGTGCCGGGCCAGCATCCGTCGCACTACGCGCCGCGGGCGCGGGTCGTCCTCGTCGAGCCGGAGAAGGTCGTCGCCGAGGCGGGGCTGGCCCAGGAGCTGGGGCACCGGGTGGGCGTCTTTCTTCCCGCCTTCCTCGCCGACGCTCCGGTGAAGGCGCACGCCGTGGTGACGGTCCCCTCTTCGATGGCCGCATACGCACACGGACTGTACGGGTTCCTGCGCGAGCTCGACCAGCAGGGGTGCGACCTCATCATCGCGTCCGTGCCGGTGGAGGAGGGGCTGGGACTGGCGATCGCCAACCGGCTCCGCCGCGCCGCCGGTCCCCGGCCCTCATAAGTGACCAGTCGCATCCGTGGTCGCCGCCTCCCGGAACGGACGGCCGTGGCCGCCTTGGATGTTGTGGGCGCTGCGGCAGTCAGGGTGCCGTGACGGCGGGTACGCCGAGGCCGCGGGTGGCGACGAGGCGTGCGGTGCCGTCGGCCAGGCCGTAGCACAGGCCCACCACGGCGGCCTGTCCGGCGGCGACCTTCTCGGCCAGCAGCCGGGAGCGGTCCAGCAGGAGGTCGACGGTGTGCCGGATGTGCTCGTCCAGGATCTCCTCGCTCTTCACGCGACCGGCGGCCCGGGCCGAGAGCACGCTGGGTGTCACCCGCTCGACGACGTCGCGCACGTATCCGGCCGGGGCGACCCCGTCCTCCAGGGCGGCGCAGGCGGCCCCGACGGCACCGCACGCCTCGTGGCCCAGGACCACGACCAGGGGGCAGTTCAGTATGTCGACGCCGTACTCGATGCTGCCGATCACTTCCGGTCCCATGACCTGGCCGGCGGTGCGGACCACGAACAGGTCACCCAGTCCGCGGTCGAAGATGATCTCGGCGGCCAGGCGGGAGTCGGAGCATCCGAACAGCACGGTGAACGGGCGCTGGGACGCGGCGAGCTCGGTACGGCGGGCGGCGTCCTGGTTCGGGTGCTCGGGGGTTCCCGCGACGAATCGCTGGTTGCCGGCCATCAGCAGCTCGAAGGCTTGACGGGGGGTTGCGGCCTGGATCTCGTTCATGGCCGAAGCCTACGATCCGCCCTGCGGAGTCGAGCCGCCAGGTCCGCTCGTGCCCCGCCGGGCGCGTCGCTGCCTTGCACCGCCCAGATGCCCAGGCGCCGGGCGATGTCGGCTTCGGCCTGGCCAGGACTGTGCAGGACATCCCCGAAGTCATGATCGCGCTCTGCCCGAACTGCCACGCGCTCAAGACGCGAGGCAGGAACCAGAAGCTGCAAGAAGGTCCCGCGGATGAAGCTCGCAACCGCCACCGGGCCTTCATCCAAGGAAGCTGGTTTGCCGCGGAGCTTTCTTCTCGTGCCGGGTACGGAAGCAGCGAAACCGGGCTCCATGACGTCGGCAGGCGCGGCTTGACGGTTGCGTACAGATCCGGAGGCCATGTGCGCCACTTCCTCTCACCAGTTGGGCGAGGATGTCCCGGTCGGCCGATGAGCGGCCGACCGGGACGTCGGGTTCAGGCGAGGTCGAACCGATCGAGGTTCATCACCTTGTCCCATGCGACCACGAAGTCACGCACGAACTTCTCTCCCGCGTCCCGGGACGCGTAGACCTCCGAGACGGCTCGGAGCTGGGAGTGCGAACCGAAGATGAGGTCGACGGCGGTGGCGGTCCACTTGACCTCGCCCGTGGCACGATCTCGGCCTTCGAATACGTCCTCAGCCGAGGCCGACGCCTTCCACTCCGTGCCCATGTCGAGCAGGTTGATGAAGAAGTCGTTGGTCAATGTCTCCGGCCGGTGGGTCAGGACGCCGTGTGGGGTTCGCTGGAAGCCGGTATTCAGGGCCCGCATGCCGCCGATGAGAACCGTCATCTCGGGAGCGGTCAGGGTCAACAGGTTGGCGCGGTCCAGTAGGAGAGTCTCCGGAGACAGCTTCTCTCCCGCCCGGAGGTAGTTGCGGAACCCGTCTGCGGTGGGTTCGAGCACGGCGAACGACTCCACGTCGGTCTGCTCCTGGGAGGCGTCCGTGCGCCCCGGTGTGAACGGGACTGTGATGTCGTGCCCGGCGTTCTTGGCGGCTTGCTCGACGGCCGCGCACCCGCCCAGGACGATCAGGTCGGCGAGCGAAACCTTCGTTCCGCCGGCCTGTGAGAGGTTGAAGTCGTGCCGGATCTGCTCGAGGGTCTGCAAGACCTCCGTCACCTCGGGCAGGTCATTGACCTCCCAGTGCCTTTGCGGCGCGAGCCGGATCCGTGCCCCGTTGGCCCCGCCACGCTTGTCGGTGCCGCGGAAGCTCGCCGCCGACGCCCAAGCGGTGGTGACCAGCTGGGAGATGGACAGTCCCGAGGCGAGGATCCTGCCCTTGAGGGCGGCGATGTCCTCGGCCGTGACCACGTCGTGATCGACGTCGGGGACGGGGTCCTGCCACAGCTGAGGCTCGGGAATCCACGGGCCGAGGTAACGCGAGAGGGGGCCCATGTCGCGGTGCAGCAGCTTGTACCACGCCTTGGCGAACGCCACCGCCAGCTTGTCCGGGTTCTCGTGGAAGCTCTTCGCGATGGGCCCGTAGATCGGATCCACCTTCAGCGCGAGGTCCGTCGTCAGCATCATGGGAGCGTGCCTCTTCGACGGATCATGAGCGTCGGGCACAGTGCCCTGGGCCGACGGATCCGTGGGAGTCCACTGCTTCGCACCGGCAGGACTCGTCGTGAGTTCCCAGTCGTACCCGAAGAGGTTGTCCAGGTACCTGTTGTCCCACTTCGTCGGCTCGGAGGTCCACGCGCCCTCGAGCCCACTGGTGAGGGCGTCCGCGCCCTTGCCGCTGCCGTATGTGTTCCTCCAGCCGAGGCCCTGCTGCTCGATGGGAGCCGCCTCGGGTTCTGGGCCGATGTACGAGGGATCGACCGCGCCATGGCACTTGCCGAACGTGTGGCCGCCGACGATGAGCGCAACCGTCTCCTCGTCATTCATTGCCATCCGCCCGAATGTCTCGCGAATGTCCCGGGCGGCGGCCAACGGATCCGGGTTACCGTTGGGCCCCTCCGGATTGACGTAGATCAGGCCCATCTGCACGGCACCGAAAGGGCCGACGAGTTCCCTGTCGCCGCTGTAGCGCTCGTCTCCGAGCCACGTGTCCTCGGGCCCCCAGAAGATTTCCTCGGGTTCCCAGATGTCTTCTCGCCCGAAGGCGAACCCGAACGTCTTGAAACCCATCGATTCCATGGCACAGTTGCCGGCGAAGACCAGAAGGTCGGCCCAGGAGATTTTCCGGCCGTACTTCTGCTTGACCGGCCAGAGCAAACGGCGTGCTTTGTCGAGGCTCGCGTTGTCCGGCCAGCTGTTGAGGGGGGCGAAACGCTGAGCACCGGCGCCGGCGCCGCCCCGGCCATCGGCGATGCGGTACGTTCCCGCGGCATGCCAACTCATCCGGATGAAGAGCGGACCGTAGTGGCCGTAGTCGGCAGGCCACCAGTCTTGTGACGTCGTCATCACCTCGAAGACGTCCTGCTTCAGCGCGTCGAGGTCGAGGGTCGCGAACTCTTCTGCGTAGTCGAAGTCCTCGCCCATCGGATTGGACTGGGGCGAGTGCCGGTGGAGAACCTGGAGGTCCAGCTGATTCGGCCACCAGTCCCGATTCGTCTTGGGGCGAGTCGGTGTGGGGGTCGGGGAGGGGATTACTGGGTTCTCGCTTTCGCTGCGGGACACGTCCGTCCTTCTTCCTGTCTCGGTGTTTCCTTCTGCTGGCTGCTACTCTCGAGTTTTTTGCCTTGCTGGTGTCGAGCACGTGCCGGCATCCGTATGGTGGCGCACCGCAGACCGCACCACCACGAGAACACGCAGAACACCCCGCGCAACAGGAACTCGATGTCCGAAGTGGTTTGGGGTCAGGCTCAATGGTTGACGACTCTCTCGGCCTCTGAGACAGGCGAGAAAAGGCTGCTTTTTCTGATCATCATGATCGCCCCGCTGACGTGACAAGCGGATGCGGACAGTTGTGTGGCCGTGGCCTGGCACCTAATGGAGCGCTGAACCTGCGACACCGGTGCGTGTTTGCAGCCTTCGGGGAGCCGGCGGGCACACCACCGCGGTCGCTGGCCGAGGAAACCGTCATACCGCCTGCCGCGACGGCCAGACCGACCAGGGTGACGGGCCTCCTGCCGACCCGGTCCTTCCAGGGGAGACGAGTGGCGCCCAAGGCCATGCCGGCCAGTCCGCTGCCGAGAGGCACTCCTCGTCCCTCTTGCCGGACGCATCGAATGCCGCATTGTGGCGTTGGCAGGTACAGGTCTCCGCATCGCCGGGGGCAGCAGCCCCTTTCGAGGGCGGTACGGCCGAACGGCCCGTGCATCCGCGTCGACTACCGGCGTCAGTGGCCCGTCGCACGGCCGGGGCATGAGCACCGCCGGCGAAGTCTTGGTCCTTGCTCGCCGAGCCCGGGAAATCCTGGTTCGCGGAGCACGAGGCGTCCACCTCCGACTGGTCTCGCGACGTCCGTCACCATCCGGGCGCCGGCACGACGAGACCACCGGAGGGCCGCAAGCGGGCAGTGGCCGCCCGGTACGGATGAGAGACCGCTGAAGAGCCGCTGACCGTAACAGGCAGAAGGTCGCCCACGGCTGGGATTTCAGCAACTGGTGGTGTAGATAAGTCAGTTGTTGCGTCTGTTGGATCGCAACCGGCGGTGGTCGCGGTGACTGGTCAGTCGCTCTCCCTGCGATCGCCGACCCCCCTCATGCACAGCGAAAGGCACATTTATGGCGAACAACCGCAGGATGCGCTACGGCGGAAGGATGCTGGCGCTCTCGGCGGCTGCCCTGGGCATGGTCGCGGCGATAGCCGTTCCGGCCTCGGCCGATGATCAGCCCACCCGGGCACAGCTCATAGCCGACTGCGACTCGGGTGCAGGGAAGTGCACCTTCAACGACCCCAAGCTGGGCCAGGCGTATCTCGGAGACTTCCACCGGGTCTCCGACTCGCTCTACAACTGCAGCTCGTCGCCCGCCACCCAGTCGATGACCTGGTCCGACACAATCGGTTCCACGGACTCGGCGGGCGTATCCGTGACCGCCGGCGGCAAGGTAGCGGGAATCATCGACCTCAGCGTGACGGCGACCTACAGCCACACCTGGTCGAGCACGCACTCGGAGACCAGCTCCGTCAACATGACGGTGAAACCCGGTGAAGTGGGCTGGATCTCCCGTGCGCAGGTGATGCAGACCGTCTCCGGCACATGGCAGACGCACTACGACGACCGGAAGTGGGGCCACTACTTCTGGTTCGTCCCCGACGTAGTCACGGGGCCTGCCCCGAACGGGACGGACGGTCAGAGCAACGCGGTGGTCGTCAAGTCCAGGAAGATGACCGCTCAGGAGAAGCAGTCCTGCTCCAGCCGTTCCGGTAAGGCCAAGACGTTCGTCGTCCAAGGCTGACTCACCGATCGCGCGCCTGGCTGCCTCGCGGTCCGTGTCTCCGCGAGGCAGCCGGGGCAGCTCGGGTCGCTGGTGGCGCAGGAGCGGTGGGCCTGTCGGGGCTCAGGCAGACCGGCTCGTCCAGCGGCATGGATTGCGTGTCGAAGAAGGCCGCACAGCGGTATCGGGTGCCGGTCGAAGGCGCCCTGCGCATCGCGATCAACCTCAACGGGAACGACGGGGAAGCCCCCGCGTCACCGCGCCCCCTTGCAGGTGCGGCTGGACAGCGCACGGACGGTGCCCTGGTAGCTCATCATCCCGCTGAACGCGGCGGAGTCACCCTTCCGCCTGGTTGGGCACCGGCCACTGCCGCTGGGGGAGCCTCCCGTCGGCGTTGCGGAGCGAGTCGATGCCGACGAGGCGGTGACGCTCCCCGGCCCCCCGGCCCCTTGGCCTTCGCGCAGGCGGCCGATTCCGTCTGCCTCCGGTGGCCGGAGGACCCGCTCCCCGCGTAACGGTCGACCGTGCCGACCGCCCACGAGGCGACGTCGGACGGATGTCTCCGAGTCGCGGCCCCCGAGGGAAGG
The DNA here is from genome assembly GCF_021462825.1 of Streptomyces glomeratus. Classification (GTDB taxonomy): domain Bacteria; phylum Actinomycetota; class Actinomycetes; order Streptomycetales; family Streptomycetaceae; genus Streptomyces; species Streptomyces glomeratus. The sequence continues at coordinate 211,668 of NZ_JAKEEB010000009.1, forward strand.
GGGACTGCACAGCCGGCTCAGAACTTCGCGCCGAAGTCCTGGGTCCAGTAGGTGCCATGGGTGCTGCCCGGCTTCGTCACGTAGCCGACGCCTATCTGCTTGAGCGAGCAGTTGAGGATGTTCGCCCGGTGGCCAGGGGAGTTCATCCAGGAGTTGACCACGTCGGCCGCGGTGGTCTGCCCGGCGGCGACATTCTCGGCCAGGGCGCTCCAGCCGGTGTAGCCGGCCGCCTGGGCCCTGTCCACAAGGCTGCTGCCGTCGGAGCCGGTGTGGTCGACGAAGTCGTGGTCCGCCATGTCGGCCGTGTGGCTCTGGGCGGCTTTGGTGAGTGCGGTGTCGCTAGTGAGCGCCGGGCAACCGGCCTGGATACGTTGGGCGTTGGTCAGCCTGATGACTTCCGACCGCATCGAGGCAGGGCCGGCGGCCGCCGACGCGGGAGTGGCCGGCAGCGCGGCGGACGCCACCGCACCGGCAAGGATCGTCACAAGGTGTCGGGGGACTGACATGGTTGTCTCCAAACCAGGGCGGGGCACTGCAGCCCAGCGGAACGTTGTCGGGGAGTCGGAGCCCCGCGTCGTCGGGCGGTACGAAGGCCCAGGCGGCGCACGGCGGGTGGGCGGTACTCGGCGCGGCCGCCGCCGTCTTTCACGGCCGCGCCGAGTGGTTTCCGTGCCGGCCGGAGAGAACCCGCGGTTCGCCGGTGTCTCGGGTGGCGTATCGGAATGTGTGGGCCGCCAGGGATCCGGCACCGCCGGTCAGGCCCCCGCCCGTCAGGTGCCGCCGGTCATCAAAGGGGCTTGATGACGACCTTCTTGAGGAAGGAGTAGCCGGGGAACCTGAAGACCTGGCCCTCACGGTTGAGGGTCTTGTCCTTCTGTTCACCCATCGCGGTGACGTATGTGAGGGTCACCTGCATGAGCTTGCCGTCCGCGGGCTTGAGGTCGATCGCCTCGAACGGGGTCAGGTTCCGGACGTCCGTCGTGGTGCCCTGGCCGGTGAAGCAGAGCCCTTCGTCACCGGTTTGGAGCCGGACGAAGAGGTGGCTCCCGGGACTGATCTGGTGTGCGTTGCAGGGGTTGATGACGGGCGCGGTGGGAGCGGCCACCCCTGCGGACGCGGCGAGGGTCACAAGACCGAAGCCGGCCGCGAGTGTGGCCAGTCCGGCTGCTGTCTTCTGCCTGATGGCGGTCATGAGGTCCTGCTTTTCAGGGCATGGCTGATCTGGTCGCAGCGGATCTGAGAGCCCGGGATCAGTTCAGGACCTTCTGTTTGACCACGATGTGGCCTGCGTCGGGGTTGAGGCTGCCGCCGAGCCGGCTGAAGGCACCGTCGGTCAGGTCGAGGCACTTCGGTTCCTGCGGCGTCTGCTGGAAGGTTCCGCGGTCGTTGATGCGGACCACGAGTGACTTGCCGTTCGCGACATTGGTGACCTGCACGCGGGTCCCGAACGGCAGCTGGGGATTGCGGGTCAGCGAGGTCGCCGCCGTGTTCTTGTTGTTGTCGAAGACCTCGCCGCTGGCAGTGAGGGCTCCGGCGGGTATGGGACCGTAGTGCGTCGCCCAGCAGTTGTCGGCCTGCGGGGTGGCGGGCGCAGCCGAACTCGCCGGAGCGAGCCCCAGTATGGCGGTCAATGTGACGGCTCCGGTGGTCAGCGGGGCGTAGAGTGTGCGCTTGCTCATGCTCGTTCCTCGTTTCGTATGGCGTTGTTCGACGTCGTGGTGGATCGGTGAAGGGAGCGATGTGCTTCCTGTCCGTGGCGGCATGCGAGAGCCGGCACGGCTGTTGTCGGATGCAGGGTGGGGCTGTTTCTCAGCCGGCCGCGCGGTAGGCGGCGCCCACCTCGGTGGCCGACGCACCGTTGTAGAGCCCGGTGCCGTCACCGCGGCTGGTGGAGAGGGTGAACCACGCATACCGTTCGACGAACGGCAGCCCCTGCAGCATGGCGGTCGACTGCTTCACGAACGCGGCCTGCTGTGCCTGCGTCGGATATCTGGGCGTGCCGGTCGAGAAGTCGATCAGTGCATACTCGGTGAGCCAGATCGGCTTCTTGTAGCGGTTGTAGGTGGCCTGGAGGTAGTTGCGCAGCTGGGCGGTCGCATTCGGGGTGTCGAAGTCCCCGCCGTACCAGTGCACGGGAATGAAGTCGACCTTGTAGTGACGGCTGGCGGCGCCTTTCATGAAGCGGTCGAGCCAGCCGTCTGCGCGGTCGGCGCCGGTGGCGACCGCGGGTGCTCCGAGCCGCATGCCGGTCGACTGCAGCCGGGGCCACAGTGCGAGTGCCTGCGGCACGGTCATGTTCGCCTGTCCCGGCATATCGGGTTCGTTGAACCCGAGCAGCGTCTTCCCCTGCTGTTCGGCCTCGCCCAGTTCCGCGTCGGTCACCGAGTCCTTGCCCCAGATCATGGGCACGAATTCGACACCGGGCGGGGGCGTGATCTGCTGCCTGCCCGAGGACCAGGTGTAGAACCAACCGGCTTTCGAGTCGGTCAGCGTCCTGGTGACACCGGTGAAGTTCCAGGCGCTGACGCCCTTCTTCTTCACCGTGGCGGAGGACGCGTTCACCGGGTCAGTGGGGGTGGCGGCATCATTGCCGGTCGCAAGCAGGGCCAGCACCGCCAGAATCACGGCGAGTCCGCGTATCTTGGGTATTTTTCGCACGGCTTCTTCCTCTGTCGTCCGGCCTTCTCGTCAAGTGGCATTCACGGTCAGGAGGGCCGGATTGCCTTTGCGGTCACGAGGCGCGGTGGAAGGTCACGAGGAAGCCGCTGCACTTGCTGCACTGTTGCATCACCTTGTTGCCCGGCTCCTGGTCCTGCCGGGACCACCCATAGGCCTTCGGGCAATGGGAGGCGATCATGTCGCTGTAGGCGGTCTTGGCGTCCCGGTCGGGATTGGTGCACAGCATTGGTTTGCCGTCCGCCCAGCGCGTCAGATCGGCCGTGGGGCAGTTCGGCAGCAGGTTCTCCGCGCAGCCCATCGTGTCGCACCCGCCACCGCCGGAGCCCACGTTCCGGGGGGCGATCGTGATCGGGACCGAGAACGCGTTCACGTAACTCACGTCGTACCAGGGAGCGATCGCGTCCTCGGGGTCGAAGTTGAACTCCGCGAGGCTTGTGGGCTGTTCTCCGGTGTCCTTGGCGCAGTGGTCGGCGAACTTGCCGCAGTCCCCGACCGCACAGTGGAAGGTGCTGCCCGGCGTCCCGGTGCATCCCATGCGTGCGAAGAACTTTCCGCGCCAGTGGCCGGGCGCCGTCGTCTCGGGAACGGTCACCGTCGCCGACTGGCCGGCCTCCAGGACCGGCAGCCTGGTGAAGTTCTTGGACCCGTCGGCGTTCACATCGCTGCCGATCCAGATCTTCCTGCCGGTGTTGTTGACGAACGTGACCGTGTGGTTGACCGCCGCCGCGGCGACCGGTGCGGCGGAGCGCGGAACGGCCGTGCCCGCGCCGGTACTCGGCGTGGCCGGCATCAGGACTGCGGCGACCGCGGCGACCAGGGCGGTGAGGAGGGTGGTCAAGGGGAGTCGCAGGGGGATTTTCAGAGGTGTTCTGCGCATGATTCCTCGTCGTAAGACGTCATCGAGCGGATTCCGAACGGCGCGGGAAGGCAACCCGCAGCAAGGCGGTGGGGAGGCCGGTTACCGTGCCGGCCTCCGGGTCAAGGGCATCGCCTGCCCGCGGTGGCCCCGGTGGGCGCGGGTGGTGTGTTGTGGTGACGGGCCGTGGTCACCACCGGCACGTTCAGCAGGTCAGCTTGTCACCGGGGGTGACGCCCAGGGTCTGCGTGAACTGCCGGTAGAGGTTGACCCGGTCCTGCATCTGGGCGGGGTTCTGGCCGTTGCACTCCAGCGCGCCGTTGATGCTGCGGATCGTCTCGCCGAATCCGGCGCCGCTGACCATCGCCTTGTGCGGCGTCATGGAGCCGGGACCGGCCTGAGTGGTCCAGTACCACAGCGCGGTCTTCCACGAGATGGTGGCGTCGGTCTCGACGAGGTTCGGCTTGTGCAGCAGGTCGACGCCCAACGCGTCCCCCGCCGCCTTGTAGTTGAAGTTCCAGCTGAGCTGCATCGGTCCGCGCCCGTAGTAGGCCGCCTGGCCGGCCGGGCAGCCGTACGGCCGGCTCGCGTCGCAGTAGTGCGGATAGTTGGCGGGGTTCTGCTCCTTCGTGTAACGCAGGCCGCCGGTCTCGTGGCTGACGTTTGCCAGGAGGGCCGCCGCCTCCTGCTTCCTGACCGTGTCGCTGCCGGTGTGGGCGAAAGCGGGGAAGGAGTTCATCGCGTTGCGCAGCCCGGCGTAGGTGTAGAAGGGGTTCTTGTTCGGGAACATCTGCTGGAACTGGGCTTGGCTCACGACGAAGTCGGCCGAGACTGCCGCGTGCTCGGCGGTCACGGCGCCGGCAGAGGTGGCGGGAAGGACAACCGCCGAAACGGCGGCCACCACGGCTGCGGTGGCCACGGCGATACGGGATGCGGACATGACAATACGCACGACAACTCCTCGGAGAGTGCCTGGACGGGGAGAACGATCCGCTTCCGGCGCGACCACCCCCACACGCCTGTGATCGCACGGACAAGGCGGCGCCGAATCCGCCGGCGGAGCCTTGCCGTTCGGTCACCGCCATGGGATCGTCCTGCGCACCAAGATTCCTCGTCCCGGACGGCCGCCGCATCGGCAATGCCCACCGTTACGCAGACGTCACGCGGACATCGGCCTCACCCTGCCGCCCCGTCGTGCCGAGACATCGGCCTGCAACCGCTCCCATCCTCCGGCGTTCGACTCAGCTCATGAATCCGCCGACCGCCGTGCAGTCCTCGCCCCGGCGCATCTGACTCGGGTCCGGTTCTTCACCGGCGAAACGGCGGACACGATCCCCGGTCGACGACCGCCGTCACGCCACGAACCCGGCCCCGGCCTTTCCTTCGGCGTGCGTGGGCACGGCCTGCGCCCGCCTTGCGGACCATGCGGCGACATGGGTGCGGGAACGCAGGCCGAGTGTGTTGCGGATATTGCGGACGTGTGTCTCGACGGTGCGGACCGACAGATACAACCGGGCCGCTATCTGCCGGTTGGTGAGTCCGGCGGCCACCAGGGCGATCACTTCCCGTTCGCGCGGGCTGAGCGGGTCGTCCCCACCGGGTGCAGTTCCCCGCCGTCCGTCGCGCGCGTAGTCCACGATCTCCCGCGGACCCAGCCGGCGCCCCGCCGCAAGCGCACCCTCGGCCCGTGCCTTGGGCAGCGCCCCGAGCGCTGTGGCCGCCGCCTCCTCCACCTGTGCCCGGAACCAGGGAGGTATGACGAGGGCCGCGGACGCGCCATGCCTTTCGACGGCCGCGAACAGCCGCAGCGCCCGCTCGAATCGCCCGCTTCTCACTGCGCTGACAGCCAGGCCCCAGAGCGCGGGGCCGGCTGCGCCCAGGTGAGCCGTGTCGCTCACGTGGTCCGTGTCACCCAGCGCCTCGTCGAAGTACGCCTCCGCCGCATCGAGGTCGTCCCGCTCCAGGGCAAGGACACCGGCCGTGTGCAGGATCACTCGTAGCAGGACCGGATTGGCCTCGCCCCGCAGGATCGGGAGGGCTTCGTCCACCAGCCGCTCCGCCTGCACCGTATCGCCGCCGCGAAGCAGCTGCCAGGCGAGGAGGTTCAGGCAGAACCCGGTCATGACGCGATCGCCGACCCGGTGGCTGATCTCCACACACTCCTCGAGATCGGCCCTCGAGCTCTGGTCACCTCGTTGTGTCCGGGCCAGGCTCAGCACCAGCAGTAAGCGGCAGAGCAGATGATCGCGGCGGTGCGGGCGCCGGCGCTCGAGCGTCACTGCCTGGAGCGCCAGATGCACCGCTTCGCCGGCGTCCCCTTCCCACGCGGTGAGCAGCGCCTGCATGCACAGAGCGATGCTGCGGTCGCCCGCTCCCGGGCCCGTACGCTCCAACGCGCCCGCCAGCATCGTCCGGGACTCGCCCGCATACCCCCGGTTGATGTCCACGAGGGCCAGTGCCCCGGCGAGGAGGAGCTGGCGCGGGTCGCTTCCCACGCTCAACCACTGCAGAAGACATGTGAGGTTGTCGCGTTCCTCGTCCAGCACCCGGCAGGTCCGGGCAGGTGTGAGCGCTGCCTCCCGGAACGGACGCGCGAGTTCCGCCATCCAGTCCACGAGACGCTCGTAGGCCCGCGCCTCTTCGCCCTCGGCACGGAGCCGTTCGTGCCCGTAACACCGGATGGACTCCAGCATTCGGAACCGGGCGGAACCCGTCGGGCCGGCACAGGGGACGATGAGGGACTTGGCCTCGAGACCGGCCAGCAGCCGTGGCACGGCCGACGCGGGCATGTCGTCGTCCGTGGCGACGGCCGCGGCGGCATCCGGCCCGAACCCGCCCGGCAACAGCGACAGTGACCGGAACAGCTTCTGCTCCTGACTCGTCAGCAGGTCATAGCTCCATTCGATGGCCGAGCGAAGACTCTGGTGACGCCGATCCGCCGTACGCCATCCGCATGTCAGAAGGGAAAAGCGGTCGTCCAGCCGATGGTGAATCTCACCTGGCGGAAAGGCCCGCACAAGGCCGGCCGCCAGCTCGAGGGCCAGCGGCAGCCCGTCGAGCCTGGCACACAACGCGGCGACGTGTACGGCGTTGTCCTCGGTGAGCTGGAATTCGGAGGAGACGGCCTGCGCCCGGTGGACGAAGAGCCGGACGGCGTCCGAGCGCAGCAGGCCTGCGAGTGATCCGCCACCATCGGAATCCGGCAGGGAGAGACCGCCCACCGAGTACACCGTCTCGCCCGGCAACCGTAATGGTTCGCGGCTGGTGGCCACGACCCGCAGGCCCGGATGGCGAGGGAACAACGTGCTGAGGGCCCGTCCGCAGGCGTCGAGCACATGCTCACAGTTGTCGAGCACCAGAAGCCGATCACGGTCGGAGCCCACCGCGCCCCCTGCCCCCACCGTCAGGACATGCGGCTCCCCGGCCGACGCGAGCGCCTCGATGATCCGCTGCCGTGCTTGCTCCCCCGTTGCCGCCGACCCCAGTTCGACAAGGCTGACCTGACAGCGTCCGCCGCGCTGCTCAAGCGCAGCCATCTCCCAGGCCAGGCGTGTCTTGCCCACGCCCCCGGGCCCTGTCAGAGTCAGCAGTCGCGTGGCGCGCAGCAGCCGCTTCAGCTCCACCAGCTCATCGGTCCGGCCGATGAAACTGCTCAAACGCGCTATTCCGGTCGCAGTGGAAGCGCTCATTCCGTCGCCCTTGAGCCTCTGGCGGTAGGCCCGCTGACGGCAGGCGTTCGAGCAGTATCGCGGACGCTTCTTCCTGCTCCTTACGTCATCAGCGGAGCCTCGGCGAATTCCGCTGCCGCACACATCGCAGGATGACCTGGGCGATTCAAGCCGATTCCCGCGAGAATCTCCATCGCACTGCATCTGATACTCCTTTCGCGAGTCGGGTGATAGCGGAAGGTGCTGGGGGTTCCTCCTTCGCCGTGACGGTGCCTCGGCAGTGGGCGGTGGTCCGCCCAGGCGGCGATTGACATCCGGGTTGCAGCGGCCGGTTGCCACATGCCGCATCCGTCGCGGAGCAGCGTGCACGCGAGCGGGGTATTTCGAGGGCCGCGCTGCCGGACGGCGGGCACGAGATCGTGGGTGGCCTCGCTGCGGAACCCTCCTGAGGGCCGGCCGGGTTGCCGTCGGACCTCGGACCGACGCAATGGATGGCGGACGGAATTCAAACGGGCGCCGCCGAGCCTCGACCCGGTTTCCCGCCTGCGCCTTTCACCGCAGCCCGACTGTCAGGCAGGGTGTCCCCTCGTTTCGAGGCTCCTGCTTCCGTCTTCGGCGGGTTCGGCTCGTGTTGAACGGCCGACCGGGCGACTTTCCGGGCCTCTTCACCACTGGGCGGCTGCCACGTGTCACCCGTCGGGGGCGAGCGCATGGACACGGCTGATCACACCCTTCGGAACCCATCCGGTCCGTGGACCGACCCCGGGGCCGGCGGCACGAGTGAAGCACAACGGCTGACGGCACTTCAACCACTGAAGTTTTTAAGCCACTTAAGAATCTGTGGTGCTATTGGAACCTGCTAGATTCGACGCGTGACCGAACCGGACCGCCCAGCGCCTCGCCTGCGGGAGCGTAAGAAGGCCCGCAGCCGCCGGGCACTGGCCGACGCGGCCCTGCGGCTCTTCCTCGAACGCGGCTACCACGCCGTCACCGTGGCGGAGATCGCCGATGCCGCCGAGGTCTCGGTGCCGACTCTGTTCTCCTACTTCCGTAGCAAGGAAGCGCTGCTCTTCGACCTGGAGCCGGAGATCGCCGCGGGCCTCGTCGCCGCCGTCAGTCAGCGCTCCCCTGGCCGTGACGTGCTCGACGCGGTGCAGGAGTACCTGCTGTCGCTGCCATGGGCGGAACCGCAGCAGCGGGAACAGTTCGAGGCGTTCCTCGCGCTTGTGCATGGCACCCCGGCACTGCGCGCCTACTGGCAGCAGATGTGGCTACGGCACGCGGACACCCTGGCCGTCGCGCTCGCGGCCGACCGCGGCCTGGAGGCTCCCGACCTGCGGACGCGTGCAGTGGCCCGATTCGTCGTCGACGCAGCGATGCTCGTCACACTCGAACCGGACCCACGGGCAGCGCTGGCCGATCTGCTCGGCTTGCTGCGCTCCGGGCTGGACGCCGCCGGCCTGCCCTGACCGACCACCGACCTGTCGGCCACCCGGGGCGCCTTGAAGCGACTCCAGTGCGCAAGGCGCTCCGTGGTGGGGGCACACCCCAGTCGGACTCCCATCCTCTCGGCCCGGCGCCTGGCGCAGTGACCAGGCGGCGGGCCGGCGTACTGCATCCAGCCAGGGCGGTGAGCGCGAGGCTCGGACCTCCTCCCCGCCGCGCGGCACGCCCGCACGTCGCTCGGCGGCTGCCGGCGGGCCTGTGCTGCGCGTCCACACACAGCGGCATTCCGAGTTCCGGCGCCCAGGGCGATGACGGAGCGGGAGGTCACCGCGGCGGGCACGGGAAGGTTTCCTCTCGTGTCTGCTCAGCGTGCCGCGTCCGTCGCCTGCCGGGCTGCCGCGCGGAGCGCGGAGCGCAGACTCGCCGCGTTGCGGTAGCCGACCATGGAAGCGATCCGATCCAGACTCAGGCCGGTCGTACGCCGCAGATGCTGCGCACGCTCGACACGCAGCCGCCGGATCAGGGCATACGGGGAGAGGCCCAGCCGGCTCCGGACATGGCGCTCCAGGGTGCGCCGCGTGGTCCCGAGCGCGGCGGCCGCGTCCGCCACACCGACGTCCCGCTCCATATTGGCGCGGATCCACTCCTCGAACGCGGTCACGTACCGGTCGACAGAGGCCAGGTGGCCCCGCGCCGCCTCGACGCTGGGTGCCGGGCGGTCGTCGATGAGGAGTGTCCTCGCGGTGAACTCCGCGAGCTGCGGGCTGACCCGCGAGACTAGGCTCATGGCCAGGTCGATGTGCGCGAAGGCGGCCCCGGCGGTGGCGATCGGGCCATCCCGCACCACCATCCGGCCCATGTCGAGCTCCGCCTTTGGATAGCGTTGCCGGAAGAGGTCGCCGAGCCACCAGCTGGTCGTGGCCCGCCGGTGGTCCAGCAGCCCGGCTTCCGCCAGGACGAAGGTGCCGGTGCAGGCGGCTGCCAGCTCGCGGCCGTCGATCGCCCAGTCGCGCAACACCCCCCGTAGCCGCCGTACCTCCTCCTGCGCGAGCGTGCCGACGACACCGGCGGGATCGTTGGGCGCCGTGGCGGGGATCACCAGCACGTCCAACTCGGTCAGTGCCTCGGCGTCGCCGAGCGTCAGGCCGGCCGGTACGAGGAGGCCGCCCGCCGTCGGCACCGGCTCCTCGCCCTCGGTGACCGTCCGGGCCGTGATGCGCGGAATGTCCCGGTCCACATGGCGACGAGCCGCGTCCGCGGTGCGCAGGACGTCCAGGACCGTGGTGAGCCCGGAGTCCCAGCACCCGGGAAGAGCTATCACTCCGACCTTCATGTCGCGAACGCTACGCCCAGTGTCGCGATCGCTGATACGGGGCCTCCTACGGTGTGCGCCATGCCCACCACAGGAGCACACCGCAGTACGGACGACGCGGGCAGGAGCGAGAAGGTCCTGGTTCGCCGCGACGGACCGATTCTCCTGATCACCGTGAACCGTCCGGAGAAGGCCAACGCGTTCGACGCCGAAGTGATAGCCGGACTGTCCACGGCCTACGCGACACTGTCGGACGACCCGGACCTGCGCGTCGGTGTCGTCCATGCCGAGGGCCGGCATTTCACCGGTGGCCTCGACCTCGTATCGCTCGCCCCGCGCCTCGCCGCCGGTGACACGACCATCATTCCGGAAGGCGGCAGGGACCCCTGGGGAATCTGGGGCGAGCCCGCCACCAAGCCGGTCGTCGTGGCCGTCCACGGTCGTTGCTTCACCGCCGGACTCGAACTCGTACTCAACGCCGATCTCTGCGTGGCTGCGGACGACGCCGTCTTCGCGCAGCAGGAGGTCAGCCGCGGCATCATCGCGCTCGGCGGCGCCACCCGACGGCTCCCGCAGCGCCTCGGATGGGGTCAAGCGATGCGCTACCTCCTCACCGGTGACCAGTTCGACGCCGCCGACGCCCTGCGCCTCGGCCTGGTGCAGGACGTCGTACCGGCGGGCCGGCAGCTGCAACGGGCCGTGGCGCTCGCCCGGCGCATCGCCGAACAGGCGCCGCTGGCGGTCCAGGCCACCCTCGCCGACGCCCGTGCCGCCTTCGCCGAACCGAGCGCCGAGTCGGCGGAGCGGCTGCGCGAGGCCGGACGGCGTCTGCTGGCGAGTGGCGACGCACGGGAGGGCATCAGCGCGCTGATCGAGCGCCGCGCGCCCGTCTTCACCGGCGCTTGACCCTGCGACGCAGCGAAGGAAGACCCATTCACACATCGGAGGAAACTCATGCGCGCCGTGATCGGCGATCGACCCGAGCACTATGAGCGGCTCGGTATCACCCCGGGAGTCATCCAACCGTGGGAGGACGGCCTGCGTACGGGCGGCGCCGAGGGCACCTGGGAGTGGTGGTACTGCGATGCCCATCTGGAGGACGGATCGACCTTGACGGTCGAGTTCCACACCAAGCCGCCCTACGTCTCCCCGAAGTCGCCGCTGACTCCTTTCGTCCTGCTCACCCTGACCCTCCCCGACGGCACCAGGATCGACAAGATGTGCACCGAGGAGCCCGGTGCGTTCCGGGCGTCGACGCACGGCTGCGACGTGAAGATCGGAGCCGGCACGTTCAAGGGCGGTCCGGAAGACGGCTATACGGTCCACGTCGAGATCGACGACGTCGTCGCCGACATCACGCTCACGCCGGAGGCACCGCCGTGGCGCCCGGAGACGGGACACGTGTTCTTCGGCGAGAACGAGGAGCACTACATCGCCTGGCTGCCGGTCGCGACAAGGAACGCGGCAGACGTCACCCTCGTCCGCGGCGGCCGCACCGAGCGGCTGACCGGTGTGGGTTACCACGACCACAACTGGGGCAACGTCGCCCCGCGGAAAGTGCTCGACCACTGGTATTGGGGCCGGGCCTGCGTGGGTGACTACACCGTCGTCACGCTGATGTTCGTCACCAACGAGGCCTACGACAAGGCGGAGATGCCGGCATTCCTGGTCGCCGAATCCGGCAAGGTCCTTGCCTCCGCCGTCGGCCCGGACAGCCTGACCTTCTCCGAGGACGACATGGTGGTCAACGAGCAGAGTGGAGTGCCGGTCGCGAAGCGGCTGACGTACCGGACCGGTCCCGAGTCCGCCTCGTACGCGGTGACCTTCCAGCACCGCAAGGACGCCTTTCTGCTGGACTTGGGAAACGCCGGTGCCTACCACCGGTTCATCGGCGACGTCACCGTCGAGCACACACACGCCGGCCGGACCGATATCGCTCGAGGTCGGACGCTCTGGGAGCTCCTCCACTTCGGCCCCCGCGCCGCGAAGGGCACGGGGGCGTTCCGCGATGCGGCGGGCCCCGCACTGTGATCGGCCATCAGGCCTGACACCCACGTCCGCACCGGCGGCGGAGCCCGGTTGCGGGCGGGCTCCCGCCGCGGGCCGGTGAAACCGGCGTCAGGTGCTGTGGACGCCGACCTCGTACAGCGAGTATCCCCACCTGGTGCCACGCTCCGTGCCCGTGATGCGGACGTAGCGCGCCGGTGTGCCGGTGAAACGAGCGGTGTCAAGGCCGCCGTCGCCGGTGGTGGTCGACCAGACCGTCCGCCAGTTCGCGCCGTCCGTCGAGAGCTCGATGCTGTACGACTTCCCGTACGCGCGCTCCCAGTCGAGCGTGACCCGTCCGACCCGGTGAGCGGAGCCCAGGTCGATCCGCAGCCACTGGTTGTCGCTCCAGCCACTGGCCCAGCGGGTGTCCCGTGTGCCGTCGACGGCGCGGCTCGGCGCATAGCTGATGAACGGGTTCCACTCCGTCGAACCGGCTGTGGCCGGCGCCCCCTTGGCGAGGTTGACTTCCGCCTGGTGCCGCTCGGTCGCTCCCCACGTGCCGAGGTAGGACTCGGCACCCCGGAAGAGGTCGTTCACCACGCCCTGGCCTCCGACGAGCCTGATGTCCTCGATCCAGTCCGGGACGAGGCCGTAGTGAGCGGCTCCGTCGGTGTTCAGGTCCCAGGTGCGCTCACCGGTGGTCTGCCGGTCGATCAGGGAGCCTCCGTCGACGCTGCGGAACGGGTAGGTGACTTTGTTGGGCGCGTCGGCTCCGCGGGGACCCGGCCAGCCACCGACACCGTTCATGTCCGTTCCATAGCCGTAGCCGACGCCGTACTTGTCCCGCAGCGCCTTGGTGCGGTTGGCCTCGGCCACGAACCCCTCGGAGCCGTGCATGTACTGGGCGATGAAACCGCCGAGGGCGTAGACCCGTTCGGTCCAGTTCATGTCCATCCAGCTGTGCGAGGAGATCACGCCTGGGTAGGACTCGGACTCGAAGATGTCGAGCGCGCGGCCGACGGCCTTGACGCTCATGTGGTCGATCTCCAGCATCATCTTGCGTTTCATCATTCCGCGTACGGCATACTCACCGAGGTCGGTGAGCCCGCGCACGTTGCACTGCGCGTCCGAGTCGTACGAGGGGACGCCCACACCTGCCGGGAGTTTCGCCTCGGCCCCCGGCGCTGCGGCCGAGCCGATGGGGTTGTCGTGCTGCGGGCCCGTGCACTTCTCGGTCCTCCAGAAAGTGCCGGTCGACAGGAACTGCCCGACGTTGATGGCCGTTCCTAGCCCGCCCGAATCGAAGCGGACTCCGCACAGCGCGTTGTCGAACTTGTGGCACAGGAACATGCTGCGCACGCCCAGCGCGTACAGCTCGTCCAGGCCGGCGTCGATGTCCTTCCTGTCGCACTGCGGAATGTCCAGGATCTGCTTGCAGCCGAAGGGCTCGGAGGTCTCCACTCCCAGGATGACCGCCAGCTTGCCCTGCTTGATGACCTCGCGGGCCTGCGCACTGTCGGTGACGACCCGGAACCAGCCCTTGCCCGTGCCGCCGTACATCTTGTCGATGTAGGCCTGCAGGTCGTACGTCAGCTTCGCCTGCAGCCGGATGGACGTCATCTCGTCGCAGCTGCGGTCCTTGAAGAAGTACACCGAGCAGATCACGCCGTTGGTGACGAGGTCGTTGACGAGCACCCGCTGGCCGCCGCGCCAGGCCCGTTCCACCCACGCGTAGTAGTTCTGCTGGTGGGTCAGCGAGTCGTGGGCGGGCCAGTCCTTGAACGTGGGCCAGCCGACCGGGTCGTGTCTGCCGTCACCGCCCTTGGTGATGAAGTCGAAGACGGCCAGCGAGCCGTCGGGGTAGTGCTCGGGGCAGTCCTTGAGCGCGTCGGCGATCCCGGCCTCGGAGAACGTCTTGCCGCAGATGAGACGCCCACCGAAGGCCTCGTTGGCGAAGAGGTGGTCATGGGCGTCGACGAACCCGCGCACCTCGCCCTTGGCGTTGGTGCCCGCGAACGGCTCGCCGGTGACGTTGATCTGGGAGTCCGGCGTCGGTCGCGCGCTCGGGACCCACCACTCGTTTCCGGCCGCCGAACTCGGGGTGGGTCCGAGCACGACGGCCAGTACGAGGAGGAACAGCGACACTACGGTGACGCCTTTGCGTCGGCGGTACGGGAGTCCCGTCATGGCCACGGCCCACGTCCCTCGGTCGGCGGGATGCGCGGCCGACCGGCAAGGAGGTCAGGGCCCGGAGGCGCCCGCGCACTGATTTGTCATGTCCTACACAAACTCTGCGCCATGAGGATCGCCAGTGCCGCCTTCCGAGTCAATACTCGGGCTCTGGATGCCGGCTGCAGGTTCTTCGCCGCGGAAGGCACCTGGTATCGACACCGGGTCGCCGCACGAGTGCCGGCTGTGTGGCGGTCTGCCTCGACGGACCCGGATTCTCCGCGCCGAAGCGCCCGATCTTCAGGCTGCCGAGGCACGTTCCTGCCGCTGTTCACGCCCTGCGCTGCCGCCTGATGGGCTCTCCCACGCGGTGCAGGTGCGTCAGCGCCTCGCGGTAGGACCGGATCAGTCCGGTCTCGTGGTACGGCACCCCGATCTCGGCGCAGTACCGCCGCACGATCACCTGGGCCCGGCGCAGATGGACCGTGGGCATGCTCGGGAACAGGTGGTGCTCGATCTGGTAGTTGAGTCCGCCCAGCATCACGTCGGTGAACCAGCCGCCGCGCACGTTGCGGGACGTCAGGACCTGGCGTCGCAGGAAGTCGAGTTGCCGCCCACCGGTGATCGTCGGCATGCCCTTGTGGTTGGGTGCGAAGGTGCAGCCCAGGTAGACGCCGAACAGGCACTGGTTCACCGCGAGGAACGCCACCGCCTTGCCCGGTGAGAGCGCCAGGAACAGGGCGGAGAGAAAAGCGGCTATGTGCAGCAGGAGCAGAGCGCCCTCCAGCAGCCGGTTCTTCATGAGCGGTGAGCGCAGCGCCCGCACGCTCGCGACGTGCAGGTTGAAGCCTTCCAGTGTCAGCAGCGGGAAGAACAGCAGTGCCTGGTGACCACCGAGGTGGCGGGCAAGACCCCGGCTGGCGCGGGCCTGTTCGGTGGACCACACCAGGATGTCCGGGGCGACGTCCGGGTCGAGTTCCTCATGGTTGGGGTTGGCGTGGTGGCGGGTGTGCTTGTTCATCCACCAGCCGTAGCTCATGCCGATGGCGAGGTTGCCGAACAGCCGTCCGCCGATCTCGCTGTGCCGGCGCCGCCGGAAGATCTGCTGGTGGGCCAGGTCGTGGGCCACCAGGGCTATTTGTCCGAACACCACCGCAAGAAGGGCGGCGATCGCCAGTTGCCACCAGGTGTCGCCGAGGGCGAAGAACGCACCCCAGCCGGCAGCGAACAACCCGATCACGAGACCGAGCCGCACCGTGTAGTAGCCGGGGCGCCGCTTCAGCAGGCCGGCCTCGGCGATCCGCTGGGACAGTCCGGCGAAGTCGCTGCCGGCACCGGGGCGCGACGTGCCCGCATCAACGGCGGAGTGGCGGGTTGCAACGGAGGCATCGGGGGAGATCGTCATGCTGGAAATTCTGGAGATCGCCGTACCACCCGAAGAAGCCTGCCAGCCCCCGTATGCACACTAGGCCCGCCCCCCTGAACTGCCGGGGGTTTTCCCCAGGGCGCAGCCCTGGACGCAGGCCGGGACCAGGCGGCCGGCCGGGCCTGACCACCGGTCACACCTCGGCAACCCGGTGGTCCACCAGCACGTCACCGCCTGCGTGAAGACGCGGCGGTCAGGCGGGCTGCCAGAGCTCGATCCGATTGCCCTCGGGATCGGTGACCCAGCCGAATCGACCGACACCGTCCATTTCCTGCGTTTCCTCGGCCACGTCCGCTCCCTTGGCGCGCAATTGAGCGAGCATCGCGTCCAGGTCCCGGACCCGGAAGTTGAGCATGGTCTGCTGGGCGCGGGACCCGAAGTAGTCGGTATCGGACTCGAACGCCGCGAACACCGTCGGCCCGGCTCCCTGACGCCACAGGCCGGTCTCATCGGCGTCCAGGCCCAGGCAATCGCGATACCACGCGCTCAGGGCCGCCGGGTCGGCGGCCCGCAGGAAGTATCCACCGATTCCAAGCACACGTTCCATGCCGCTATCTTGCCAGGACGGCGATCGGGCAGGCGGGCACCACACCATCGCCCGCCTCACCCCTCATCTCCATCATCTCCGTCGCGGGGGAAATCGTCGGCGTGTGGCCTTTGGCGGACCCGCTGCTTGACCGGGAGGTCCCGACATGACCAGTAAGTTCACCGAGCTTGCGATCGACTGTGCCGATCCCCGCGGTCTCGCCCGGTTCTGGTGCTCGGTCCTTGACTACGAGGTGCAAGACGAAGGCGACGGAATTGTCACAATCGGCTCCCCTGTGGTGCCTGGAGGCAACAAGCGCCTTGGCCCGGTGCCACCGACGTTGACATTCGCGCTCGTGCCCGAGGGCAAGACCGTCAAGAACAGGCTCCACCTCGACATCAACCCAACCGACAGGGAGCAGGATGAAGAGGTCCGTCGCCTGCTCGACCTGGGTGCTCGACACGCCGATGTCGGCCAGGGCGATGAGAGCTGGGTCGTACTTGCCGACCCAGAGGGGAACGAGTTCTGCGTCCTTGCCGACCGCCGCCCGTGATCGGAGGCCGCACACGGCAGATCTCCTTCATCACGGGCCGCGCGACCCGGCGACGGTTTGCGGTCATGCCCCAGCCGGCCGCGTCACCAACCTGTCCGGACAGCACACCTAGCCGGAGACGGCCTTCTCCCAGCCCTGGGTGACCGTCTCCCTCGCCTTCTCCAGTTGCGCGTCCGTCGGGAACTGCGGCGTTCCCTCAACCGTCGGCAGTCGTGCGGCGGCGGCCTTGTCGAGGGTGCCGTCCCGCCTCATGGCGTCCATGAGCACCGGGCGAGCGTAGCCGCGCAGCCGCGAGTTCTGGCCCTCTGGGCTGAAGAGGTACTCCTGCCACAGGCGGGCAGCCGCCGGGTGCGGGGCGTTCTTGTTGATCGCCAGCGCGAAGTACTGGGCGAAGCTGCCGTCGAAGGGGATCGCGACCTGCCAGTTCACGCCCTTGTCGCGGAGCTGGTCGGCGTAGTTGAGGTTGATGTAGTCCCAGTTGATGCTGATGGGGGTCCGGCCGCCCTCGACCGTTGCCAAGTTGGAGTCGAGCGGGATCAGGTTGCCGTTCTTCTTGAGTTTGGCGAAGAAGTCGAGACCGGGCTGGACGTTGTCGAACGACCCGTTGTTCGCCAGCGCGGCCGCGTAGACACTGGCGAAGGCGGTAGCCGATCGGGGCGGGTCGCCTTCGAGTGCCACCTTGCCCTTGTAGGCGGGTTTCAGCAGATCGGCGAAGGTCTCCGGACAGGGCTTGACCCGATTGGCGTCGCAGCCGATGGAGATGTAGCCCCCGTAGTTGTTGTACCAGCGGGCCTTCGGGTCCTTCTGATTACCGGGGATGGAGTCGTAAGCGGCGACCTTGTACGGCGCGAGCAGGTTCTGCGCCGCCGCGTTCCGCGCGAACGTATCGCCCACGTCGATCACGTCGGGAGCAGTCGGCCGGTTCCCCCTGGTCCGCAGGGCGTCGATCTCGTCGTTGCTGTGGCCCAGCGGATCCTCGTCCATGACCTTGATCCCGTACTTCTTCTCGAATCCGTCGATCAGGCTGCCGTAGTCGGCCCAGTCACGCGGCAGCGCGATCGCTCTGAGCGTGCCCTCCTGTTTCGCTGCGGCGATCAGTGCGCGCATGCCGCCCACGTGCTCGGCGGAGGTGGCCTCCGCGGGCTTGGCGAGTCTGTCGGCCGGCGTGTTCTCACAGGCGCTCAGCCCCAGTGCCACGAGAGCGAAGCAGCCCAGGACGGCCGCTGCTCGGGCACGGGGTGTAGTCACGACTGCTCCAGGAGTGGCGGGACGAGGTCGTCACCAAGGATGTCTGCTTGTTACAGGATGCGTCGGACCACCGGAGAAATGCCCGATGCCGCCGTGGCCGGTCGTGGAGTTGCGGAAGCTGTCGCAGGTGGGTCCACTGCGCAGGGCGACGTGGTCATCGAGGTCAGGCTACCCGCCGCCTCGATGGCGGAATCCCGCCCGGGAAGCGTGCGATCAGCGCTTTTCCTCCGGCGGAACGCGGCCTCCGCCCGCCCCGCCCCCGGCCACGCCCGGGCCGGAACGCGGCGTGCGCGACCGCAGTGGCAGGGGACCTGAACGCTCTCCTCACAGTGCCGTGTCGTCCCATTGGCCGAGCAGGGTCTCGCCGGCTCCTTCCGCCTCCGGCGTGGCGCCGTCGTGGAGAGACTGTTCGGCCCAGATGACTTTGCCGGTGGGCGTGTAGCGGGTCCCCCAGCGTTCGGCGAACCGAGCGACCAGGAACAGTCCGCGGCCGCCTTCGTCGGTGACTTTCGCCCGGCGCAGCCGTGGCGAGGTGCTGCTGCCGTCGGAGACCTCGAAGATCAGGGTTCCCGCGGCGGTGCCGCTGATCGGCACCGTGCGGAGCAACCGGACGGCGATGGGCTCGCCGCCGTGGCGGATGGCGTTGGTGATCAGCTCGCTGAGGATGAGCTCCGCGGTGAAGGCGACCTGCTCCAGGCCCCACTCCGTCAGCCGGCGGGCGCAGGCGGTGCGCACCGGGGCCACCGCCGCCGGGTCACGGGCCACGTCCCACTGGGCGACCTGCGCCGGTCCGAGCCGGCGCGTGCGGGCCACCAGCAGCGCGATGTCATCCCTGGGCCGGTCGGACAGCATGGCTGTCATCACCGCCGTGCAGGTGGCCTCCGGCGTGCGGTCGGGCCCTGTCAGGGCACTGCGCAGCGCCTCCAGACCGGCGTCCAGGTCGCGGGTGCGGTCCTCGATCAGTCCGTCGGTGTAGAGCACCAGCCGGGAACCCTCGGGCACGGTGAGCTCGGCGGTCTCGACGGGCAGGCCGGCGCCGAGACCCAGCGGCGGGGAGACCGGCAGCTGAGGGAAGTGGACGGACCCGTCGGGCCGGACCACCGCCGGTCCCGGATGGCCGGCAGTGGCGAGGGCCAGCCGCCCGGAGACGGGGTCGTAGACGGCGTACTGGCAGGTCGCCCCGGTGATCGTCCCCTGCCCGTCCTCCGCGGTGGCCTCCTCGGCGTCGATCTGGGCCACCAGTTCGTCCAGCCGGCCCAGCAGCTCCTCCACGGGCATGTCCAGACTGGCGAAGTTGTGCACGGCGGTACGCAGCCGGCCCATGGTCGCCGCGGCGTGCAGGCCGTGGCCGACGACATCGCCTACGACCAGCGCCACCCGGGTGCCGGACAGCGGGATGACGTCGAACCAGTCCCCGCCCACCCCGGCCTGGGCCGGCAGGTAGCGGTAGGCCACGTCGAGGGCGGACTGTTCGGGCAGCCCGCGCGGGAGCAGGCTGTGCTGCAGGGTGACGGCCATGGTGTGTTCGCGGGTGTAGCGGCGGGCGTTGTCGATGCACAGCGCCGCCCGCGCGGCCAGCTCCTCGGCGAAGGACACGTCCTCCTCCTCGAACGGCGGAGAGCCCCTCGCGCGCCAGAAGTCGACCACTCCCAGCACCATGCCGCGGGCCCGCAACGGAACCACGAGCAGTGAGTGGATGCCCTGGTCGAGGATCCGCTGGGCACGTTCGGGGTGCTGGGCGCGCCAGCCGTCGGAGGCGTTCAGGTCCTCGACCAGGACCGGCCGGCCTTCGGCCATCGCCTTGGAGACGGGGTGGACCGGGATGAACGGGATCAGCTCGCCGACGGGGTGCAGGAGATCGTCCGTGTCCAGGCCGGCGACGGCGCTGCGGCGCAACTCGGTGATCACGGGGGCCGTACCGGAGGACTCCTCGCCCTCCAGGACCGGGTTCAGCAGTTCGACGGTGACGATGTCGGCGAACCGGGGCACCGCCACCTCGGCCAGTTCCTCGGCCGTGCGCTTCACATTCAGCGTGGTGCCGATCCGCAGTCCGGCGTCGTAGAGCAACTTCAACCGTTCGCGCGCCACCTCGGCCCGGCCGGAGAGGGCCCGCAGCTCGGTGGTGTCCCGGAGTGTCACCACGCTGCCGACGGGTCCGTGAGGAGCGGTGAGCCGCTTGTTGACCGCGAGCAGCCGGTCGGCCGCCAGGTACACCTCGTCGGTGGCGGGGCGGTCGGAGGCCAGCAGTCCGGCGAGATCCTCATCAAGGCCCAGACCGGTGATGTGCCGCCCTTCCGCGTCCGTCGGCAGGTCCAGCAGCCGCCGTGCCTCGTCGTTGGCCAGCAGCAGCCGGCCGTCACCGCCGATGATCAGCACCCCTTCCCGCACGGCGTGCAGGACCGCGTCGTGGTGCTCGTACATCCGGGTCATCTCGGTCGGCCCCAGACCATGGGTCTGCCGCCGCAACCGCCGGCTCACCAGACCGGACCCGACGGCGGCGAAGCCGAGGGCCGTGGCGGCGCCGCCGAAGAGGAACGGCAGCTGCCGGTTCACCCTGTGCTGCACCTTCTCGACCGTGACGGGTACGGAGACGATGGCGACGACCGAGCCGTCGGGGCCCCTGACGGGGACCGCCGAGATCACCGAGAGCCCCAGTGAGCCCTTGAAAGTACTGGTGAACGGCTTGCCCGTGGCCGCCTTCGCGTAGGGCCCGATGATGCGTTTCCCGATCTGACCGGGGTCGCTGTGGGTGAGGGTGACCCCGTTCAGCCCGTACACGATGATGGCGTCGACGCCTGCGGCCTTCCTGGCCGCCTCGGTGTGCGGCTGCAGCACTGCGGTCGGGTTCGCGCTGTTCAGTGCGGCGACGAGCCCCGGGGAGTTCGCGAACGTCTGCGCCGCGGTGAGCGTCCGGTTGCGGGCGTCCGCCATGACGTCGCGTCGAGCCTGCACCACGAGCACCACCAGGGTGGCGGCGACAAGCAGCACCACGACCGCCAGCTGCAGAAGGAAGACCTGGCCGGCGAGGCTGTGCACGCTCAGCAGCGAGCGTGAGCGCCGCTTTTCTCCTCCCTGACGGGGCGGACCGGGCCGAGGAGTCCGCATGGACTCATCAGACGCCTCATGCCCGGATCGGCCCGAAACTCGACGCATATCCCCTTTCTATCGTTTCCGGGTGGCCGACCGCGAAGCGACCGGACAGCGTCTCGGCGTGACGCCGGTGTCCGGCGGGGGAGTGGCCGTCGGTGTCCGGCGGGGGAGTGGCCGTCGTCGTCCGCGCCGGGACGGGGCCGTGCGGTAGCCGGGCGGGCCGCCGGTCCGCTCGGCTCGGCGCCCGGACCGCGCCGGGCACTGCGAACGGGAGAACCAGCCCAGGAGAAGCGAGGCGGCGTAGTGGCCGACCTCTGCCCCGCGGGGACCGCCCTCGGCTCGCGGAGCGGACCGGCGGCCACTCGCTCAGACGGCGTTCAACCCTCCGTCCACCACCAGGCTCTGCCCGGTGATGTAGGAGGCACGGTCGGAGAGCAGGAAGGTGACGGCTTCGGCCACCTCCCAGGCGGTGCCCTGGCGCCCGAGCGGTATGCGGGTGAACGAGGCGGAACGAGACGCCCGCCGGGCTGACGCCTCGCGGCCCATCGGGGTGTCGATCAGGCCGGGGACGACCAGGTTGGCGCGGATCCCGCGCGGCGCACCCTCCTTGGCGACATGGCGGGTGAGTCCGAACAGGCCCGCCTTGGAACTGTCGTATGCGGGCGAATCGGTGGCGGCACGCAGCCCGGCCACGGAACCGACGAAGACGATCGAGCCCCCGTCGGCGATCGCGGGCAAGCCGTACTTGGCGGCGAGGAAGGGGGCGGTCAGGTTGAGTGAAAGCACGCGTTCCCACTGTTGCGGTGAGGTGTTCGCCAGGCCCGCGCCGAGGCCGATACCGACGTTGACCACCATCGCGTCGAGCGCGCCGAGTTCTCGGAGGGCATCGGCGACCATGGCCGAGGACTGGCCGGCATCCGTGGCGTCACCGACCAGGGGCAGGCCACGGGCGCCTTCCTCAACGACCAGGGCGGCGCTGGCCGCCGCGGCGGAAGGGGAGACGTCGGCGCAGGCCACGGAGGCTCCCTCACGAGCGGCGAGCACGGCCACCGCCCGTCCGTTGCCCACCGGGGCCTTCGGATCGTCGCTGGGACGGGTGCCCGCGCCGATGACCAGTACGTTCCGGCCGGTCAGGAGGCCGGCCGGGCGCGTCGCGGTGTGCCGGGGCTCAGGCATCGCCTCGTACCCCTTCCACCGTGTCCGCGCCGGCCCCGGTGGGCGCGGGCAGGGTTTCCGTGGCGTAGGCGGGTTCGAGCCGGGTACCGGCGGAGTTCAGGAAGAAGGCGACCATGTGGTACTGACCGACGAGCATGGTGATTTCGATCAGCTGTGCCTCATCGTGGTCGGCGGCGAGCGATGACCAGGTCGCAGCGGAAACGCACGCCTCCCGGTGCAGTTCGTCGGCGGCACGCAGCAGGCGGGCGTCGGACGGCGCCCACCCCTGGGCGTCCGGGCCCGCGCCGATCCGCCGGATCTCCTCCTCGGTGACCCCGGAGGCCCTGGCCAGCGGTACATGCCGCCCCCATTCGTAACCGGCCCGGGTGTTGTATGCGGTGCGCAGGATCAGCAGTTCCCGGGTCCGGTCCGGCAGGCGGCCGTTGCGCAGCAGGTGACTGCCGAACGGCAGGAAGTGCCGGAAGAGGCCGGGGTGCCGCACCAAGGTGGTGAAGATGCGGGCGAGGTGGCCGTCGGCGTCCCGGGGAATCGAGGCGAGCAGTTCCCGGACGGACGGGTCCCAGCCGTCCTCGGGCAGCGGCGCGAGGCGCGGGCCGGTGTCGGGGGCGGCGTGTCGGGGGCGGGGATGGTACTCGTCTGTCATGGCGGTCTCCGCACTGTTCGGCAGGGTGGGTCGGTAGGGCTCGGGCGGGTCTGAGCACAGTCGATCGGCGCCTTGCCCGGTGCGCACCGATGGGCTCCTTCCGCCGCCGTGCCACTGTGCTTTCGCAGGCGGGGGGTTGTCGACGGCTCCCCGGCCAAGGCCGGAGGGCGGCGTATTGTGCAGGTGCACAACGGCCGGTTCCGGAGGGGCGGAGGTGAGGCCATGCCCGGGCAGTCGAGCGCGGCGGTGCCCCTCGAACGGGTCATCGCCGCGATGACCGCGCAGCAGTCGCACGTGGCCGGGCGGTTGCACACGGAGCTGACGGACCACATCCCGTCCTACCGCGCGGTCCCGCGCGAACTCCTGGACGAGATCTGGCATCGGCACTTCCAGCGGGCTCTCGCGGTGGTGCGAGAGGGGACGGTTCCCGCGCCGGAGGACCTCGGCGAAGCCGATGTGGCCCGGGACCGGGTCGCCCGAGGTGTGCCGCTCGGCGACGGGCTCCGCGCCTTCCGCCGGGCGCTGAGCGCGATACGGGATCTGTTCATCGCCGAGGCGACCGAACGGGGGCTGGACCCCGGCTTCATCGTCGACCGCACCAAGTGCCTGTGGGAACTCGCGGACGTCGCGAGCCTGCAGATCGCCGCCGTCCACCGGCAGGCGGAGGTCGCCTCCGCCCTGTTCGACGCCCGCCGCCGCGCCGACTTCCTGCGTGGACTGCTCCACGGGACGCTGAGCGCGGCGGAGATCCACAGTGGTGCGGCGATCTACGGTCTGGACCTGTCGCGGCCGTACCGCGCCATCAGGGCTGTCCCGAACGGCGGCGCCGGTCCGGACGTGCTGGAACGCTCCCTGGAGTCCCACGCTCGAAGAAGCGGGCGAGGTGCGCTGCTCACCGTGCTGGACGAGGCTGTCGCCGGAGTCGTCGAGGCAAAGCCGGACATCGGTGAGCTGGAGGTGACGGCGGGGCTCGGCCCGTCGACGGACCTGGCCGCGGTACACCGTTCCTTCCGTGCTGCCGGCAGGCTGCTGGAAGCCGCCCGTGCGTACGGTCTGCGCGGCGTGTACGACTTGAGCGATCTGTCCTGGCGGGTGGCGGTCGTCGCCGAACCGGACATCGCCGAGTTGCTGCTCGACCGGTATCTGCGCCCGCTGGAGGCGGAGGGGGAGTTCGGCGCGCTCATCGAGGAGTCGGTGCGGGGATACCTGGAGAGGGGACGGAACATCCGCGAAGTCGCCCGCAGCGCACACGTCCATGTCAACACCGTCCGCTACCGGCTGCGCCGTTTCGAGGAGCTGACCGGAACCAGCCTTCACGCTCCCGACACCGCGGTGGAGCTGAGCTGGGCCCTGGCGGCGCGCGAGCTGGGGACATCCACGAGGCCCGGCACGAGCGGACCGCCACGGCCGCCGTAATCCCCCGGGTCGCGAGGGTCTCGTCGTCACCGGGCGAGGTGATGGTGCCTCACCTCCCCGCCCCTGCGTCAGTGAACCTGCTTCATCCGGTGACGCGTCGGGGAGGAACCGACGCGGGCCCTGGCGGACCGTTCGGTCCGGCTGGGGGCCATGGGCGGGCTACAGCGGCGGCACCCAGCCCGCTGGTGTAGCCCGCCCCGTCGTCGTGGTCATTCGGCCGCGGCGAGCAGCCGGGCCTCGCTCTCCTCGTACAGGCGCCGGTGCTCGCGGCTGTCGGCGGCGCGGCGCCGGTGGTCCAGACGGCTGCCCAGCCACCCCGCCAGGTAACCGAACGGGATGGAGACCAGTCCGGTGGACTGCATGGGGAACAGGTGGAAGTCGGCGTGCGGGAAGACGGCGGCCGGCGTGCCCGAAACGGCCTTGGAGAAGACCATGAGCAGCAGCGCGCAGGCCGCGCCGCCGTAGAGGGTGGCGAGCAGGCCGGTGCGCGTGAATCCTCGCCAGAACAGGGAATAGGTGAGTGCGGGTGCCACCGCGGATGCGCCTATGCAGACGGCCAGAGTGGTCAGCACGGCGACGTCCCAGTTCTCGACCAGGGTGGACAGCGCGATCGCAAGGGTCCCCACGGCCACGCTCGTCCACGCCGCCACCGTCATCTCCGTACGCGGCTCGGCCTGTCCGCGCCGCGCAGCATGGGCGAACAGGTCGTGGGCGAGCGACGAGGCCGCGGCCAGGGTCATGCCTGCGACCGACGACAGCAGGGTGATGAAGACCATGCCTGCCACGGCCGAGTAGAGAATCGTCGCGCCCAGGGAGCCGCGGGCGCCGCCGAGCACCTGCGACAGCATGAGCACCGACGTTCTGCCGTGCGGGTCGGCCGCGGTGATGTATCGCGATCCCACCAGTGCCGCCGCGCCCGTCCCCATGATGATCACGAGCAGGCAGAACGTGGTGACCGTGCCGACCGCCCACGACATGGAGCGACGCACGGCCGGCACGTCCCGCGCGGAGTACAGACGCATCGTGATGTGCGGCAAGCAGGCCACACCGAGGACCACGGTGATCTGGAGACTGGCGAAGTCCAGCCGGTCAACGGCCGAGGTGCCCAACTGAAGGCCCTGCCGGAGATAGGCGGGGCCCGCGCCGCTGCCGGCCTGGGCGGCTCTGAGGACGTCGCCGGGGCTCCAGTCGAAGCGGTTCAGTACGAGAGCGGCGACGACGACGCTGGTGCCGAGCAGCAGCACGATCTTGATCATCTGCATGAGCGCCGTGCCTCTCATGCCGCCGATCGCCGCATAAATGATCATCAGGCTGCCGACGATGACGATGCACACCGTCCTGGCACCCGCCAGATGGGGGATGTTCAGAATGAAGGTGAGCAGCGACCCGGCCCCGGAGAGCTGGACGACCAGGAAGGGCAGGGTCGCCGAGAGCGTCACCACGCAGGCGGCGATACGCACCGCCCGTCCGGGCATGTTGCGGGCCAGGACGTCGCCCATGGTGAACTTGCCGGCGTTGCGCAGGGGTTCGGCCATCAGGAACATCAGCAGCACCAGAGACAGGGCGGTGCTGACCGCAAGGACGTAGCCGTCGTACCCGGCGAGCGCGATGATGCCGGCGGTGCTCAGTACCGTGGCCGCGGAGATGTAGTCGCCCGCGATCGCCAGGCCGTTCTTGAGCGGAGTGAGCGACAGGTAACCGGTGTAGAAGTTCGTCAGGTCGTCGCGGTCCGGTCCCGCCATCACGCACATCAGCAGCGTGACGGTGACCAGTGTGGTGAACAGGATGAGGACGGTGGCCTGGGTCCCGGAACTGAAGTCGTTCATCCCGCCACCCCCGCGTTCCGGCCGGTGCGGGCCACCCGCTCCCTGACGGTGCGGGCCAACGGATCGACGGAGCGTTGTGCGCTGCGCCCGTACCAGAAGACCGCCGCGAAGGTGACGACGAGTTGCAGGACGCCCAGGGCCATTCCCAGGCTCAGCTCTCCGGTGATCTTGGCCCCCATCAGACCCGGCGCATAGCAGGACAGTACGACGTACACCACGAAGGAGCCGAGTGCGGTGAGTGTCGAGATCCGGCGGAGCAGGCGGTAGGCCGAACGCAGGGTGGCGAGGTCGGCACGCCGCCGGTCGGTCTCGTGCTCGTACGACTGGTCCCAAGGGGCTCGGCCGTACGACCCGTACGGAGCGGCGTCGTGCCCGTAGGAGTCGTACCCGTAGGGGTCGCGCCCGTAGGAGTCGGGTCCGTATGACTGGGGCGCGGTGTGGGGCAGCGGCCATCCTGTTGCTGAGGGTGGGTACCGGTTCTCGTCGGCGTATGTCATCGCCTGGCCTTCCGCTACGGCTCGGAGTCGTGCAGTTGCACTAGGGGAGGTTGGTTCGCGCACGATACCGACTGGTTGGGATGCCGGTAAGCCCACTGTGGATTACGTTTCGGGGTCGGTGCCGTTCCCCGGGCACGGCCTGCGACTTGGGACGTTCGGGCAGCAGGGTCGCCATACCATCGGGCACCCTTAGCCCACGCTGCTCCGCTGCAGCGGCGCGCTGTCATCCCCGATGTGACATCTCCCATTGCGTCGCTGAGACGGTGGGGTCAACCTCTCGTGGAACGAGTGTCCGAAGAACTGTTATCCGTGGCTCATCGAGCGATCTCCCAGGTATCGGACAGAAACGTTCGGCGTCGAGGACAGGGAAGCTTTTGATGAGCACACAGCACACGGTGGAGTCGGCGGCACTGGTGACCGCTGCGCGAGCGGGCGACCCGGAGGCTCAGGACGCCCTGGTCAGTGCGTACCTTCCGCTGGTCTACAACATCGTGGGGCGGGCTTTGAACGGCTCGGCCGATGTCGACGACGTCGTGCAGGACACCATGCTCCGTGCCCTCGACGCGCTGGGCGGTCTGCGTACGCCCGAGAGCTTCCGCTCCTGGCTCGTGGCGATCGCGATGAACCAGGTCCGCAAGCACTGGCAGGACCGGCAGTTCGCCCCGGTCGCGGTGGAGGAGGCCGAGGACCTCGCCGATCCGGGCGCCGACTTCGTGGACCTGACCATGGTGCAGCTACAGCTGTCGGGTCAGCGCCAGGAGACCGCGCGCGCGACACGCTGGCTGGAGGCGGACGATCGAGGGCTGCTGTCGCTGTGGTGGCTGGAGTGCGCAGGCGAGCTGACCCGTGCGGAGGTCGCCGCCGCGCTCGAGCTGTCCCCTCAGCACACGGCGGTCCGGGTGCAGCGGATGAAGGCGCAACTGGAGGCCGCCCGCGTGGTCGTGCGGGCGCTCGACGCTCAGCCGCCGTGCGAGGAACTGCGTGGCATGTCGGCCTCCTGGGACGGCCGGCCCTCGGCGCTGTGGCGCAAGCGAATAGCCCGGCACGCCCGCGGCTGTGCGCGCTGCTCCGGCCTGTGGAGCGGGTTGTTGCCCGTAGAGGGGCTGCTCGTCGGCCTTGCGCTGGTTGCGCCGTCCTCCGCGCTGCTCGCGAGCGTGCGCTCCGTCTCCGACGGGATGGCCCCGGCCGGCTCGGCGTCCCGGCTCCACGCGTCCGAGGGCAACGCCGGATCGACCCCGGGGGTCGGACACCGTGCCGCGCGGGGCCGGGCGACCTCCCGTGGCGAGGCCCGTCGGCGTCGGCGCATCCAGCGCCGGGCCGTCGGCGGTGCCGTCGTGGCGGCCTGTGTGGCCGGCGGCGGCCTCTGGTACTTCGGCACGGACTCCGGGACCGGGTCCCAGACGGCGACCGCCGCGCGCACCGCAGGCGCACCAGCAGTGGACCTCTCGGAATCGAGCGCCGTCGAGACCTCGCCGTCGGCCTCCACGTCTCCCTCGCCGTCCGCGTCGCCATCGAAGAAGGCGAGCGCCTCCAAGAGCCCGCACCCCACCCGGAAGAGCGTGCCGGCTCCCCGGCGATCCGCTCGGCCGACGCAGAGTGCGGCCAGTACTCCGCAGGCGGCCCCGTCGGGCACCGTTGCGCAGGTGGTCGCCCTGGTCAACAAGGAGCGGGCGGCCGCCGGCTGCGGTCCGCTGACGGAGGACCCGCAACTGGAGCAGGCCGCCCAGGGCCACTCCGACGACATGGCCGCCCGCAACTTCTTCGAGCACACCAACCCGGACGGTGCCGATCCCGGGCAGCGCATCACCGCCGCCGGCTACCGCTGGTCCACGTACGGGGAGAACATCGCCCGGGGCCAGCAGACCCCGCAGGCGGTGATGGACTCCTGGATGAACAGCCCCGGCCACCGCGCCAACATCCTCAACTGCTCGTTCAAGAACATCGGGGTGGGCATCCACAAAGGTTCGGGAGGTCCTTGGTGGACGCAGGACTTCGGCGCCAAACTCTGACGCCGGGACGCAACCGAGATCCGTTCAGGGCCCATTGACGGCCGGGATGCGGCGTGAAGCGGTGGGCTCCACCGTCCTATGCCGCATCCCGGATCCCGGCACGGGACACCACGCTCACGGTCGCCTGCTCACCGGCTCGACCGCTGTGCCGCCACGATCGTGTCCAGAGTCCGCTCCGCCCCCGCCAGCCGTTGCACGCGCTCCGAGAACCCCGGGAACTGGGAGGCGATCTTGGTGAGGAACCTCAGCTCCAGCGGGGCCACATTGACCTCGGCGACATCTCGCTCGATCGCGCGCATCACGCCCTTGACGACCCGCTCCGGCGCGACGGTGCGTACGCCGCCGGGCGTCGCCGACCCGGTGTTCGCGAACATGCCCAGCTCCCGTACGAAGCCCGGCTGGACGATCGAGACGCCGACGCCCGTGCCGTGCAGATCCTGGCGGAACGCCAGCGAGAAGCCACGCAGCCCGAACTTCGTCGCGGTGTACAGGGACGACGACTTGGTGGCCGCCATCCCCGACAGCGAACCGACGAAGCAGATGTGCCCGCGCCCGGCGGCCACCATGGCGGGAGCGAGCAGTCGCGCGAGCATGGCGGGCGCGCGCAGGTTCACCGCCAGCGCCCGATCCATCTGCTCCGGCGTGTAGTCGAGCACGTCGCCGCTGGAGGGCAGCGCCGCGTTGGCGACGAGGACGTCCGTACCGGCGGCCTCCTGCGCCAGGCGCTGCACATCGTCGGCGTCGCCGAGGTCGGCCAGGATCGTCCGCGCGCCGTAGCGATCGGCGAGCGGTTCCAGCGCTTCGCGCCGTCGGCCCGTGAGAACGAGGTGCGCCCCGCGAGCCGACAGCTCGGCGGCGAGCGCGCCACCGATACCGCCCGTGACTCCGGTCAGTAGAACAGTTGCTCCGGCAATGTGCACGACTACCCTCCCGATCTGTTCGTTCGAACGAACAATAGGGAGGGCCGCCGGGGACTGTCCACCAGCAGGCGGATGGAACAATGAGCGGCATGCCGAACACCGCCACCTCCGCCACGACGCGTCAGCGCATCATCACCGCCGTCCTGCAGATCATCGGTGAGGGCGGGGTCGCGGCGGTCACCAACAGGCGGATCGCCAAGGAAGCCGGACTGTCACTCGGCTCGGTCACATACCACTTCGAGACCCAGCACGACCTGTTGCGGGAGAGTCTGCTGTACTTCGTACGCGAAGAGGCCCGGTACTTCACCGAACTGGCCGACCAGTGCCAGACCGAGGCCATCGACGTCGAGGACGCGGCGTCCCTGGCCGGCCAGGTCGCGTGTGGGACAGCGCTCGACACCGCCCATCTCGCGCCCTTCGAGCTGTACATCCACGCCGGGCGCGACGAGCGACTGAGGGAGGCCGCAGCGGAGGCGTTCAGAGCCTACGACCGGCTCGCCACCCGCATCCTCACCGCGCTGGGCGTACCGGACGCCGAACGCCTCGCGGCCACCACGGTCGCCCTGGTGATGGGTCTGCAACTCCGCCGTCTGGCCACGGGAAGCCCGGCGGAAGACCTGGTCGACGCCCTCCTGCTGCTGGCTCGCGGGACTGCCGGCCGACCCGTCGAGCAGGCGACGTCGTCACCGAACGCCGAAGGGGCGCAGTAGGTCTGTGGCCTGCCGGCGGACGATCTCCCATGCGTCGCCGGGGAGATCGCCCAGCCCCGTCCTGCGCAGGGCGCGCAGCGCCTCTTCGCCGCCGCCGCTGTCGCTGCCGCCGCTGTCGCACAGGATGCTCTCGCTGATGACGTCGTACCCGTCGCGTACGGCGGCACGGAGGCGGAAGCTGCCGGCGCCCTCGGCGTGCAGAGCGGTGGCGACGACGAGCGGCGGAGGTCCGCCCGCTGCGGCGGGCAGCTTGCGGTAGGCGCTGGCGACGGGTTCGCACCAGTGGATGCTCAGCAGGAGCGGGCGTTTCGCGACCACCTCGGCCAGGTCGGCCTCATGGACGCCCTCTGGGCCCAGTATGGACGCACGCGCATTCAGCACGAGAGCCGCCGGCAGCAGACAGCGCAGCGCGCTGCCCACGAGATTGCCGCCTACCGTTGCCGTCCGACGTACGGCGCCGGTCCCCACCGCGGCGGCAGCCAGGCGGATGACGTCCGGTACCCGCTCGTCGATCCGGTTCAGCACCACGGCGGCCCCCAGCGCCCCGCCCCCGACGACATTGGCCTCCGGGAGACCGCGCAGCGACATGGCCAGCTCGGGGAACCCGTCCCGCTGCCAGTCCGCCCACACCAGTGTCGCCCCGCCGACGGGCACGGCTCCCTCGACCAGGCACTCCTGCGCCTCGGACACGGTGGTGGGAAGTCGCAACAGCATCGCAGCCGACCTGCCTTCCTGGGGCGTTGACCGACGGGAGGCACGAACCGGCCAACCGTCCACGGGCATGGCGCATTGTCGTTGCGCGGACCGGGGCGCATACAGGGCTCACACGAGCATGCCCGCAAGCCGGAGCGACTCGGAAGGGCCGGGGGCCGCGCCACCTCACCCGGCCGCGGCAACTAAGCTCCCGCGCATGAGTGGAGCAGGCAGCGACAACAGCGGTAGACGCGTTGTCGACGGGCGGTTCGAGCTGGAGGCACGGCTCGGCGGCGGCGGCATGGGCATGGTCTGGCGCGCCAGGGACCTCGTGCTGCATCGGAACGTGGCCGTCAAGGAGGTTCGGCCACCCGATCCCGATCTCGCCGAGTACGACCCCGAGGCCGCCAGGCTGCTGCGGGAGCGGGTCCTGCGGGAAGCGCGTGCGCTGGCCCGTGTCGATCACCCCAATGTGGTGACCATCCATCATGTGGTCGACGGCGGCCCGGGAAGCTACCCATGGATCGTCATGGAACTCGTCACCGGCGGTTCCCTGGCCGACCGCCTCGCGCGCGGGCCGATGAACCCGGGCGAAGCGGCGCGCATCGGACGCGAGGTGCTGGCCGCGCTGCGCGCCGCACACCAGGCGGGAATCCAGCACCGCGACGTGAAACCGGCCAACGTTCTGCTACGTACCGACGGCCGTCCGGTGCTCACCGACTTCGGCATCGCCGCGATCCGCGAGTCGACCGCCCTCACCGCCACCGGGTCGGTCATCGGCACACCCGACTACATGGCGCCGGAACGTGTCTCCGGCAAGCACGGTGGCCCCGCGTCGGACCTGTGGTCGCTGGCGATGATGCTCTACACGGCCGTCGAGGGCCACCACCCGCTGCGCCGGGGTACCACACTGGCGACGCTCGCCGCCGTCCTCAGCGATGACATCCCGCCGCCGGTGAAGGCGGGTCCGCTGCGGGACGTCCTGACACGGGTGCTCGTGCGGGACCCTGCGGCACGGCCCGATGCCCAGGAGCTGGAGCGGATGCTGGACGGCGCCGCCCGCGAGGCCGAGGCGCCCGCCTCCTACCGGCTGCAGGCGCCGCCGGCGACACAGGCTCCCCACCCCGCATCCGCACCGACGGGATTCGGGCCCGCGCCGACGATGCCCCCGGGACCCTACGCCGCACCTGCCACGCCGACGACGTCCCCCGGCCCACAGGGCGCGCGCCCCGTGTCCCTCACCGTGCCCGTGCGGCCGGACCGTGGCCGGCGCTGGGCGCTGGTGACCCTGCCCGTGGCCGGAGTGGCGCTCGCCGGAGTCCTCGTCTGGACGCTGATACCGGACGGAGGCTCCCACATGTCCGGATCCTCCGGGTCCTCCACGTCCGGCGATCCCGCCGCCAAGTCGCCCTCGTCCGTCGGCTCGGCCCCCGTCGAGGTCACGCCCTCGGCGAAGGGGCGGACCGGCACGACGACGAACCTGCTGACTCCGGCCGGCATCCGCACCGCGATCAACGCGCTCAAGGAGGAGACCGGTCGGACCCGGTTCGGATCTCTCACGGTCTATCCGGGGTACGTCTCCGCCGATCTGATGGTGAAGGGCAGCGACGCCAAGTACGACTCGTACACCTACCGTCCCGGCGAGGGCGTACAGAAGGGCATCATCAGCGGCTCGCTCAGCGGCGGGACGAAGTCCGTCAGCCTGGACGGCTTCGACTGGGACAAGCTGCCTTACCTGCTGTCCGAAGGCGAGCGGAAGCTGAAGGTCGACGATGTGAGCACCCGCTACCTGGTGCTGAACCCGCCGGACGACGTGTTCGACAGCCCTGCCGGGATGTCCGTCTACCTCAGTAACGCCTACGGTCAGTCCGGGTATCTCCGGGCGAACCCCCAGGGCAAGGTCACCAAGGTCATGCCGTACGACGGCTGAGGAGCGGTCTTTCGACCGGACCTGCCCGGCGGCCATGAGCCGCGAGGACTCGTGCCCTGTCCGTCACAGCATGACGTGTTTGACCTGGGTGTAGTCGAGCAGGCCGATGAGGGACAGGTCGCTGCCGCAGCCGGAGTGGCGCACGCCGCCGTGCGGCATTTCCGACACTGTGGTGCCGTGGGTGTTGACCCAGACGATGCCGGTGTGCAGCGCACGGCTCGCGCGCATGGCGCGGTCGTGGTCGCGGGTCCACACGCTCGCGGCCAGCCCCTGGGGGACGGCGTTCGCCATACGGAAGGCCTCGGACTCCTCGGTGAAGGGCTGGACGGTGACGACCGGGCCGAACACCTCGCTCTGCACGATCTCGTCCTCCTGCCGGACCCCGGATACCACTGTGGCCCGGTGGAAGAACCCGGGGCGGTCCAGGGCCGTGCCGCCGGCGATCACCTCGGCGTGGGCCGGGAGCCGATCCAGCAGCCCGCCCACCGTGGCGAGTTGGGCGGCGTTGGCGAGGGGACCGAAGTCGGTGTGTTCCTCGTCGGGAGCTCCGGGGGTCCGCCGTTCGGCCCGTTCGGCGAAGGCTGCCAGGAAGGCGTCGTGGATCCGCTGGTGGACCAGGATCCTCGTGGCGGCCGTGCAGTCCTGCCCCGCGTTGTAGAAGGCCAGCGCCGACAACTGCTCCACCGCATCGTCGAGATCGGCGTCCTCATGGACCAGCACGGGTGCGTTGCCGCCCAGTTCCAGGTGGAGCCGCTTGAGATCGGCGGCCGCCGCGGCGGCGATCTCCTGTCCGGCGCCGACACTTCCGGTGACGGCCACCAGCCGGACGTGCGGGTGGGCGACGAGGGAGCGCCCGGTGTCACGGTCCCCGCACACGACGTTGAGCACGCCGGGTGGCAGGTGCTCGGCGGCCAGCCCGGCCAGCAGCGCGGCGGAGGACGGCGTGGTGTCGGAGGGCTTCAGCACGACGGTGTTGCCGGCGGCGAGCGCGGGTGCGATCTTCCACACGGCCATCATCAGCGGGTAGTTCCAGGGGGTGATCTGAGCGCAGACGCCGACCGGCTCTCGGCGCAGGACGGAGGTGCGGCCCGGGGTGTACTCGGCGGCCGCGGCGCCCGGCAGGTTCCGCGCGGCTCCGGCGAAATACCGCAGTACGTCCACGATGGCGGGTAGTTCGTCCGCCAGGAACAGGACGCGCGGCTTGCCCGTGTCGGCGACCTCGGCATCCGTCAGTGGACCCGCGTGGCGCTCCACCGCGTCGGCGATGCGCAGCAGGGCCGTCTGCCGCTGCGCCGGAGTCGTGGCCGACCAGCCGGGAAGGGCCTCCTGAGCCGCCCGGCAGGCCGCGTCCACGTCCTCGGCGCCGGACAGCGGGGCCGTCGCGTGCAGGAGCCCGGTGGCGGGGTCGGTCAGGCGCAGGGTGGCCCCGGATCCTGCCGGCAGTTCCTTGCCGCCGATGTGGTTCAGGACCGTCGTGAGGGGAGCGGACTCAGCCACGGCGCAGTGCCTCCTCTGCGGCGGCGCGGCCGGTGCGGACGGCGCCTTCCATGTATCCGGCGACCCACTGGTCCGAGCCGCAGACGTAGAACGGTGGTTCGTGGGTGCCGTGCAGCGGGCCGACCGCCATGACCTCGCCCGGCGGCCACTGGGTGACGTACCCCTGGGTCCACGGGTCGGTGCCCCACAGCCGCAGGTGGCAGGCGGTCGGCCGGAGTGCCTGGTCGCCGAACATGGCGGCGATCTCGGCCAGCAGCTCGGGAGTGCGCAGTGGGGGAGGGGTGCCCAGCAGGACGCCGTAGCGCTCGGGCGGGATCAGCGCCGACAGGACGCCCTCGTTCTGCGGCCAGGTGCTGCCCAGGACCCCCTCGGCCTCGGACAGGCCGCTCAGACCGTCGGCACGCCAGAAGGGACGGTCGTAGACGGCGGCGAACTTCGCGGCCACGGCGTGCCGTTGGCGGTGCAGCGACGCCAGGCGGTCCTCGCTCACGCCGGTGACGAAGACGGAACGGAGCGGTCCCACCGGCAGGGCGCTCACCACCGCCGTCGCGGTGAGGACTTCGCCGGTGACCAGACGGACGGTGCAACGACCGGGTCGTATGTCCACGGCGGCGACGGGCGAGCCGAGGCGGACGCATGGTCCCAGCTCGCGGCCCATGATCTCGGCCAGCGTCGCCGAGCCCTCCGCCAGCCGCAGTCCTTCCCAGTCGTCGTAGTCGTAGTCGCCCGTGCCCGAGCCGGGGACCGCCGCGCTCTTGCGCAGTGCGGCGAGCAGCGAGATGCGCTCGTACGAGCCTCCTGCCAGGGCGAGTTGACCGATGTCCCACAGGCGTACCACGGCGGGCGTGGCGTGGCGGGAGCGCAGCCAGTCGGCCACGGACAGCCGGTCAAGTGCCGCCGCCTCCGGATGCGACCAGGGGTCGTCGGGGTCGACGGTGGCGGCCAGATGGCTGAACTCCGCGCCGAGTTGCTCGTGCCGGGCCATGTCGGCGGGGCCGAACCAGTGCGGTGGATCGCCGGCCGAGAGGCCCTCGGGCGTGGACCGGGTGATCAGGCCGGGCTCGGCGACGTAACTGGGTACCAGCTCCAGGCCGAGTTCCTTGGCGAGTTGCACGTACGCGGTGTGGCCCCGGCCGACCACTTCGCCGCCCAGTTGCACGGTACGGCCGTCGGCGGTACGGGTCTGCTCGACCCGGCCGCCGACGCGGTCCCGGGCCTCTAGGACGAGCACGTCGGTGCCGGCGGCTGCCAGGTCCCGGGCGGCGGCGAGCCCGGCGAGCCCGGCGCCGAGCACGATCACGTCGTGATGCATCGGAGTCGCTTTCGTGAGGGGAAGGCGGGTGGGGTCAGGCGAGGACCAGGCAGTGTTCCGGCCGCCAGCCGAACTCCACCGTCTCGCCGCCGCTCCAGCGGTCTTCCATGCGCGCGCGGGCCGTGTTCTGCTCCAGCACGGACAGGGTGACACCGGGGGCGAGTTCGAGGAGGTAGGTCGTGGTCGGGCCGCTGTAGACGGTCTCGCGGATCACCCCGCTCAGCGTCGCCATGCCCGGTTCGAAGTCGGACAGCCAGATCTTCTCGGGGCGCAGGGAGACGCTGACGGCGGCTCCCTCCGCGATGCCGGTCCGCGGGCCGACCGGCAGGGCCGGGCCCTGGTCGAGAGCGACCTCGCCGGCCCGGTAGGTGCCGGTCATCAGGTTGGACGTACCCATGAAGGAGGCGACGAACCGGCTGGCCGGGTGCTCGTAGACGTCCTCGGGGGTGCCGCACTGTTCGATGCGCCCCTCGTTCATCACGGCGATCCGGTCGGACATGGTCAGCGCCTCGTCCTGGTCGTGGGTGACGAAGACGAAGGTGATGCCGACCTCGCGCTGGATCTGCTTCAGCTCCACCTGCATCTGCCGCCGCAGCTTCAGGTCGAGGGCGGCCAACGGCTCGTCGAGGAGCAGCACGGCCGGCCGGTTGACGAGCGCGCGGGCCAGAGCGACGCGCTGCCGCTGGCCGCCCGAGAGGGTACGGGGCTTGCGGTCGGCGAGGCCGTCGAGCTGGACCAGTTCCAGCATCTCGCCGACGCGCCGGCGGATCTCGGCCTTCGCGACTCCTTTGCGCTTCAGCCCGAAGGCGACGTTGTCGGTGACGCTCAGATGGTCGAACAGGGCGTAACTCTGGAAGACCGTGTTGACGTTGCGCCTGTTCGGCGGCAGCGCGGTCACGTCCTCACCGGCGAGCAGCACCGAGCCCTCGGTGGGGTCGCTGAATCCGCCGATCATGCGCAGCGAGGTGGTCTTGCCGCAGCCGGAGGGGCCGAGGAGGGAGAAGAAGTGGCCGGCCTCGATGTCGAGGTCGAGGTGGTGGACGGCGTAGGAGTCCGCGAACTGCTTGGAGACTCCGTCGAGCCGGACGGCGGGGGTCGCGTCCATGGAAGTCACTCCCCGGAGAGGATGTCGAGGCCGCCGCGGCGGCCGAAGAGGCGCGGGATGAACAGGGCCAGGGCGATCAGGGCGACGGATCCCGCGAGCATCAGCGTGCCGACCGCGTTGATGGTGGGCTGGACCCCGAAGCGGATCGCCGAGTAGATCCGCACCGGCAGCGGCTGGGGGTCGACGCCGGTGGTGAAGTAGGCGAGGACGAAGTCGTCGAAGACCAGCGCGAAGATCAGTACGGCGCTGGCCAGTACGGCGGGCAGCAGGGCCGGGAGGGTGACCAGGCGTACCGCCTGCCAGCGGGTGGCGCCGAGGTCCATGGCGGCCTCCTCCACCTCCGGGTTCAGCGCGGCGACCCGGGAGCGGAGGATGACGGTGACGTAGGAGATGGAGAAGGTGATCTCGGCGAGCATCACCGTGCCGGTGGACAGGGCCACGCCCAGTCCCTTGAACAGCAGCATCGACGCGACCCCGGTCACGATCTCCGGCGTGATCAGCGGCACCAGCATGATCAGCCCGGCCAGCGAGCCGAGCCGGGTACGGCAGCGGACCAGGCCGAGCGCGAGCGCGACGCCGAGGACCACCGAACCGGCCATCGCCACCAGGGAGATCCGCAGACTGGTGCCCAACGAGGCGATCATCACGTCGTCGTGGACGAAGGCGCGGTACCAGCGAAGGCTGAACCCGCCGAAGACGGTCAGGGACTTCTTGGAGTTGAAGGAGAACAGGGCCACGACCGCGATGGGCAGGTAGAGCAGCGCGAAGAACATGGCGGTGACGGCGATCAGGACGCGCGGTTTGCGGTCGGCGCGGCCGCGCCGCGAGCGGCTCCGGGCGGCGGGACGGGCGGGGGCGGTGGCTGAGGGCAGGCGCAGCAGGGTCATCGGCGGGCCTCCGCCTCGTCCTTGCGGGTACGGCGCAGATAGCCGAACATCCCGATCAGCAGGACCAGCATCAGCAGCATCGTGAGCGCCGAGCCCAGTGGCCAGTTCTGGCCCTGGAAGAATTTGTCCTGGATGAGGTTGCCGATCATGATCTGGTCCGGTCCTCCCATGAGCTGTGCGCTGACGAAGTCGCCCATGGCGGGCAGGAAGACCAGGACGAGCCCGGCCGTCGCGCCCTGCCGGGTGGCGGGCAGCGTGACGAAGAAGAAGGTGCGGACCGGGCCGCCGTACAGGTCGCGGCCGGCCTCGATGAGGGAGACGTCGAGGCGTTCCAGGGCCGCGTACAGCGGGATGATCATGAAGACGACGAAGCCGTAGACGAGTCCCGCGACCACGCCGGCACCGGTGTTGAGGATCTTCGTGCTCCCGTCGGCCAGTCCCGCCGCGCGCAGGGCGCGCAGCACGGGTCCGTCGTCGGAGAGGACCACCGACCAGCCGTACATGCGGACCAGGTAGTTCGCGAAGAACGGCACCACGATCGCGGCGATGAGCGCGTGCTTGTAGCGGCCGCCGTACAGGGCGATGGTGTACGCCACCGGGTAGGCGACGAGCAGACAGATCGCGCAGGTCAGCAGGGCGTAGCCGAAGGAGCGGGCGAGGACTTCGGTGTAGGCGGGGTCGGCCAGGGCGCGTACGCCGGACAGGTCGAAGCCGAACCGCGGATTGCCGAGGTCGTCGGTGGTCCCTACGGCGAGGACGGCGACGAGCACCAGCGAGGCGATCAGGAACCCGGTCATCCACAAGGTGCCGGGCAGCATGAACCAGGTCCACATGCGGCTGCCGTCGGCGCCGCGCCGACGGGTGCGCGAGGAGAAGCGGAGCAGTGCCATGTCAGCCCGCCTTCACATGGGTCCAGGCGGTGTCGCGGGCATCCTCCGCGGCGCGGCTGCCGTTGCGGAAGAACAGGTCCGCCTTCAGGTCGTCCTCGGTGACGAGGCACTCGGGGAAGGGCTTGACCAGCTCGGCGTAGACCTTTTCGGAGCCGGCCACCGGCATCGGGTA
This sequence comes from Streptomyces glomeratus, assembly GCF_021462825.1. Lineage (GTDB taxonomy): Bacteria > Actinomycetota > Actinomycetes > Streptomycetales > Streptomycetaceae > Streptomyces > Streptomyces glomeratus. The sequence goes on from NZ_JAKEEB010000009.1 coordinate 250,313, forward strand.
GCCGATGTACTCGATGTTCTTCTTCACGTTCTCCGGCCGCAGCATGTAGTCGATGAACAGCATCGCGGTGCCCGGGTGCGGGGCGTTCCAGGGGATGGCGTAGCAGTCGGAGTTGATCGGAGTGCCCTCCCTGGGGGCCTCGAAGCCGAACACGGAGGGGTCTTTGGCCTGGTTGAGCATGGCGGCCATGTCACCGCTCCAGGCCTGCGTCATGACCGCGTTGCCGTTGAGGAGGTTGTTGTAGCTGTCGCTGGAGAAGCCGCGCAGCCGCGGTCGCAGGGTGCCCAGCAGGGAGGTGATGCGGTCGAGGTCGTCCCTGTCACCCGTACTGACCTTCAGGCCGAGCTCGAGGGCGCCCATGCCGAGCACCTCGTCCCGGTCGTCGAGCAGGAAGACCTTGCCCTTGGCCTTGTCGTTCCACAGGTCCTTCCAGGATCCGGTCAGCTCGCCGATCTTGTCCCGGCGCCAGCCGATGCCGGTCTTGTAGGCGGTGAAGGGAACGGTGTGCGCGGAGCCGGGGTCGTACCAGGGGTCGGCGAAATAGGCGTACCTGCCGAATATGGCGTGCGCGTTGCTGAGCTGCGAGTGGTCGATACGGCGCAGCCGGCCGCCGCGGACCAGACGCTGGGCCCACTTGGCGGTGGGGAAGATGATGTCGTAGCGGTTGCCCGCGTTGAGCTTGGCGACCATGCCTTCCATCGAGTCGAAGTTCGACTGGATGACCTTGACGCCGTACTCCTTCTGAAATCCCTTGAAAACGGACGGGTCGACGAAGTCGGCCCAGTTGAAGTAGACGAGGTCACCGTCGACGCGCGCCCGGACCGAGGCGAGCTGCTGGGCGTCGGGCGTTTTGGGGGGCATGAAGCCGCAGCCACCGACTGCGGCGCCGAGCAGGCCGCAGGCACCCGCTCGCAGTGCGGCGCGTCGGGTCGGTGGGAGTACTTCGGGGCACATCGGACGTCCTCTCCGTCGAGGAACGGCGCAACTCCAGGGCGGGACCGGCTGGTCGGCTCACGGAGGCCCTGACTCCGTAGTGAAGACCGGTCTGGGGAGGGTGCGTGCGTCGTGGGTCAGCGGGTGCCGGATAAGGACGACGGGAGGCGTACGGCGTGCGGGCGCGGCGAGGCCGCCTGGCCGGCGGGCGTCACGATGCGTCCCCTGCCAGGTCGTCCCGGACCCGGCGGGCGAACCAGCCGACGGCGGCCTCGCGCTGCGACAGCGGACCCGGCTCGAAGCCGGGCGTACGCAGGCCGGCCTGGACACGCTCCACGAGTTCGGCGTCCTCGTCGTTGGTGACCCAGCCGATGTGGATGTTCAGCCGCCGGGCCAGCCGGGTGCGGACGCTCTCCCCGTGCCGGGTGTAGAAAGCGCCGGGGATCGCCGCCCGGTCCTGGGCGGTGGGCAGGGCGGTCCACGCGAGCACGTGGTCAGGGTAGAAGTCGATGAGCGTGTTCGGGTAGATCACGGCGTAGCGCCACACGCGCCGGTCGGCTTCGGTCAGGCCCGGCATCGGGGTCGCCAGCCGCTGGTAGAGCCGCTCGGTCCAGTTGGAGGAGGGCTTGTCGCGCAGCGGGGACTCGAACAGTACGTAGTTCTCCCGCACGTCCACCGTGTACGCCTGGTAGTCGAGAAGACGCATGAGCGCGGGGTGGGCCACGGGGACGTGGTAGCCCTCGAGGTAGTTGTCGACGATCACCTTCCAGTTGGCGTTCTGCTCCTCGCCGCCGGACAGGTCGTGGATACGGTGCTTGCCGACGGGCACGAGGCCGGGCCCGGCATAGCGGCCGACGGCCTCGGCGAGCCCGGCGCAGCTCTCGGCGAGCGGAGTGGCCTCCATGTCGAGGTTGGCGAAGACGAAGCCGAGGAACGACTCCACATTGACCGGGAACAGGCCGAGCCGGGGCTTGTCGAGGCAGGGGATCCGGCGCGCCTCGGGGGCGCCGACCAGCCGTCCGTCCAGTTTGTAGGTCCAGCCGTGGTACGGGCAGCGGATCGCCTTGCCCGACGGTTCGGGGGCACTGACCAGGCGGGTGCCGCGATGCCGGCAGACGTTGAGGTGGGCGGCGAGGCCGCCGTCCTCGGTGCGGACGACGAGCACCTCCCGGCCGGCGACGGTGGCGGTCAGCCGTGCGCCGGGGCCGGGGAGATCGGATTCGTGGCAGACGAGCTGCCAGGACTTGGCGAAGATGCGTTCCGTCTCGGCCTCGGAGATGGCCGGATCCGTGTAGTAGCGCGCCGGAAGCGCTTCCCCGGGGCGTTCGAGGGGCGGCCCCGGCGGAACAGGGGCGACGACGCCGGCTGCCCGGGTGGTCGGGGGGTGCATACGGTCCTCCTCCGCGCCGCGGCGGCGGCGATGGGCGGTGAGGCTGTGCCCGGAAAGGCGGCAGGTGCGACTACCCGGACCTGCCGCGCATCCGGCTGACTAATTGGTTAGTCAGAGTGGGCTCGCTGCCGGGGCAAGTCAAGACTTGTGAGCTGACTAATTAGTTAGTTAGTGTCGTGGCAGGCGGATGGCCCGGGTCCCGCAGACGGATTCCCAGACGTATGCCGCAAGCCCCCCGACGTACGCCGCAAGCCCGCGGATCACCGTCCGCGTCACACCGGGCGTCCGGATCCGGACACCCACACAGCTCCTCGCACCGCGCGTCACGGCACCGGAGCATCCCCACCACGTCATTGCCGCGCCACCCCCGTTCCCCGGGCCACGACCCGGAAACGGTGCGAACCCGGAGGCACGCATGAGCGCTCGCCGAAGTCTCGTATGGCTCGGCCTCACACCGGAGCCCGAACAGGAACTGCCCACCGCGGTGGCCGCCCTGCGGGCCCCGGCCGACGCCCGCCCGCCGGCCGCCCTCGTCGCCGCCGAGCGGCACCGCGTCGAACGGCTGGTGCTGCGCGGCACCCAGCGCGGCTGGCTGCGCTACCTGCGGGAAGTCACCGACCTGGTCGTCGAGGCCGCCGCGGGATCCGCCACCGCCGACCCACGGGCGGCGCTGGTGGCCGGCGAGGTCGTCCTCGATCACCACCGCATGCTGATCGGCCTGCCCGGGGCGGGCTATGCACGAACGGCCACACAGCGGCGGGATCTGGAAGGGGCGTTGGCGCGGCTGAGATCCCGTAACGGCACCGATCCCTCAGGCCCCTTCGGCCCCTCTGGGCCTTCGGACCCCTGTTGCCTCCAGCCCCCCTTCGGCCACTCCGAGCCCAGGAGCACCGCATGACCGGCGTCTTCTCCCTCCTCCCCGAAGGTCGGCCCGGCCTCCTCGACCCGCTGCTCTCCGGTGCCCGGATGCCCGGCGGCACAGAGGACATCTCCACCTATCTGGCCGCCGGCGGTTACGCGCCACTGACCGTGACCGACCGGTTGCTCGACCGGATCGCCGCGGCGGGCCTGCGCGGCCGCGGCGGGGCCGGATTCCCCGCCGCGGTCAAGCTCCGCGCCGTCCGCGACGCACCCGGCCCGCCCGTGGTCGTGGCCAACGGCGAGGAGGGCGAACCGGGGTCGGTGAAGGACCGGTGGCTGCTGCGTCACCGGCCGCACGTCGTGCTGGACGGCATCCGGCTGGCCGCGGCCATGACCGGTGCCGAGCGCGGCTTTGTGTATCTCTCCGACGCCCACGCCGAGCGGGCCGTGTGCCGGGCACTGGCCGAGTGTCCCCCCCATCTGCGCATCGACGTCGTCCGCGCGGAGCACACCTACGTGGCGGGGGAGGAGACCGCGGTCGTACGACGTATCGAGGGCGGCCCGGCACTCCCCACGGCGAAACCCCCGCGCCCGTTCCAGAGCGGTGTGGGTGGCGCCCCCACCCTCGTCGCCAACGCCGAGACGTTGGCCCGTGTCGCGGTGATGTACTCGCGTCCCGACGCCGCCGCTGCCATTGCCGGTACCCATCTGGTGACCCTCTCGGGTGGCGATGGCGCCGCCGCCCTGGTGGAGGTGCCCGCCGGTACGCATCTGAAGGTCCTCGCCGACCTGTGCGGGCACGGCAGAGCCGGGGCGGTCCTGCTGGGCGGCCTGTTCGGTGGCCTGTACGGCCACGGCTGGACGGACCTGCCGCTCGACCACGACCGCCTGAACACGGCCGGCGCCGCCCTCGGCTGTGGAGCGCTGCATTTCCTGCACCCCCGGGACTGCCCGGTCGCCGTCGCCACCGAAGCCGCCGCCTATCTCGCGGCGCAGAGCGCCCGGCAGTGCGGTGTCTGCGTCGCCGGCACCCGGGCGCTGGCCGGAACCCTCACGGCCGTCGCACGCGGCGAGGCCGGCGGCGACACGGCCGACAAGCTGCACCGCTGGTCCCGGCAACTGCCCGGTCGCGGGGCCTGCGGGCTGCTCGACGCCGCCGCCCGCGTCGTCGGCACCCTTCTCGCCCACTTCCCGGACCGCGTCCACGCCCACAGCGGCTCCGTCTGCGCCGCCTGTCAAGGCGGGACACCGGAGGACGGGCGCCGATTCACGGTTCCGGTCCCCTGACCCGAGGCCCGGCCTTCGCCCCGCACCCTCACCCAGCGCACCGAAAGGACCGCACCATGAAACTCCTGCTGGACTCCACCCGCTGCCAGGGCTACGGCCTGTGCCAGGAACCCGCGCCCGAGCTGATCGAACTGGACGATTGGGGATATGCGCAGGTGCGCGAGAGCGCCGTCCCGCAGGACGGCGAGGAAGCCGCCGCTGCCGCCGTCGCCGCCTGCCCCAACTCCGCTCTGCGGCTGGTGAAGTGACATGGGACGCGATCTGTCGGCACTCTTCGACCCCGTGTCCGTCGCCGTCGTCGGAGCCAGCGACGACCCCGCCAAATACGGCCACGCCATCGCCGCCCAGGCCATCCGCGCCGACGGCCGCCGGCCCGTGCACCTGGTCAACCGGCGCGGCGGCACGGTCCTCGGCCGAACCGCCGCCCCCAGCCTCACCGCGATCGGCGAGCCCGTCGATCTGGCCGTGGTCTCCGTGCCCGCCGCCGGCTTCGAGGACGCCGTCGACGAGGCCCTGCGGTGCGGTGCCCGGGCGATCGTCGCCATCACCGCCGGCTTCGCCGAGACCGGTGACGCGGGGCGGGCACGCCAGCACGCCGTCGCCGAGCGGGTGCGCGCGGCCGGTGCCGTGATGGTCGGGCCCAACTGTCTGGGGATCGCCGACAACACCACCGACCTCTTCCTGGCCTCCGACACCTTCACGCCCGGCGGCATCGCGCTGCTCAGCCAGAGCGGCAACCTCGCCCTCGAACTCCAGCTCCGCTTCGCCTCGCACGGACTCGGCTTCTCCCGCTTCGTCTCGCTCGGCAACCAGGCCGACGTCACCCTCGTCGACCTGCTCGCCGACTGCGCCCGGCACGAGGGCACCCGGGCCATCGCCGTCTACGCCGAGGACTTCGCCGACGGCCGCGCCTTCGCCGAGGCGGCCGCCGAGGCCGGGAAACCCGTGGTACTGCTCACCGCCGGACGCGGCGACGCCTCGGCGCGCAGCGCCCAGTCGCACACCGGGGCGCTGACGACCTCCGCCGACGTGGTGACCGCGGCCTGCCGAGACGCAGGTGTGGAACTCGTCGCCACCCCCCGCGAACTGGCCGTCGGGCTGGCCGCGTTGAACGGTGGACGCCGGGCGGCCGGCCGACGGGTCGCCGTGCTGACGGACGGCGGCGGCCACGGTGTCATCGCCGCCGACTGCGTGGAGGCGGCCGGTCTGACCGTGCCCGAACTCCGGGAGCCCACCCGGCAGCACCTGCGCGAGGCCCTGTGGGAGCAGTCGGCCGTCGCCAACCCGGTGGACCTCGCCGGGATGGGCGAGCAGGACCCCGGCTCCTACGTGAAGACCGTCGACGCACTGCTTGCGGCCGAGGAGGTCGACGCCGTCCTGATGACCGGCTACTTCGGCGGCTATGCGGCAGCCGAGGGCGGGCTCGGCGGCGGAGGCACGGTGCTCGCGGACGGGGAGCAGGCGGCCGCGCGGCTCATCGCCGGCCGGCACCGCGCCACGGCGAAGCCGCTGGTGGTGCAGTCCATGTATCCCGAATCCCCGAGCTGCCGCACCCTCGCCGCGGCCGGCATCCCGGTCTTCGCCGCCACCGAGGACGCCGCCCGCGCCCTCGCGGCGACGGCACCCGGCACACCGCGCGCCGGCGTCCTGCCTCTCCCGAGGCCCGCACTCCCCTTGGGCGAGAGCGGCTACATGGAGACGCGCAGGGCCCTCGAAGAGGCAGGACTCGCCTTCCCCGTCGCGTGCGAGATCCACGACGAGGCCGGACTGCTGGCCGTGACGGAGGAGTTCACCGGGCCCTATGTCCTCAAGGCCCTCCATCTGCTGCACAAGTCCGACGCGGGCGGAGTGGCACTCGGCCTGGCCGGACCCGGCGAACTGCTCACCGCCTTCCGCGAGATGCACGCGCGGCTCGGCGCCCCCTCCTACTCGGTGGAAGCCATGGCGGACCTGACCGACGGCATCGAGCTGATCGTCGGCGTCAACCGGGACCCGCACTTCGGCCCCGTCGCCATGGTCGGCCTGGGCGGAGTGCTGGCCGAGGCACTGCACGACGTCGCCTTCACCCTGGCACCCGTGCCCGCCGACCGCGCCCTGAACCTGCTGCGCGGACTGCGCACCGCCGCCCTCCTCGACGGGGTGCGCGGCAAGCCGCCCGTCGACGTCGCCGCGGCGGCCGCGGCCGTCGAGACGATCACGGCGTTCGCCGCCGCCCACCCGGAGATCGCCGAGCTGGAGGTCAACCCCCTTCTCGTACGCCCCCGCGGCGTCCTCGCCCTCGACTCCCGCGCCGTACTCGCCTGACCCAGCCGCACGCCGTTCCCCCGACCGAAGAGGCCCCCATGGACATGCGCTACACCCCCGAGCAGGCCGACCTGAAGCGTCGCGCCGCCGAGTACGCCCGGCTGCTGATGCGTTACGAGGACCAGTCCGAGCAGGCCGGCGGGCCCCTGCCGCAGCAGCTCGTCGCCGAACTGACCCGGGCCGCGATGGAGGCCGGCGTCTACGCCATCAACATGCCGGCCGAGTGGGGCGGAGCCGGTCTGAGCCTCCTCGACCAGGTCATCGTCGAGGAGGAGTTCGGCAAGGTCACCAACTGCCTGTGGGACATCCCCTGGCGGCCCGCCAACGTCCTCGCGTACGGCGACGAGCGGCAGCGCGAGAAGTACCTGCTGCCCGTGATCCGCGCGGAGAAGTTCGACGCGTTCGCCGTCACCGAGCCGGGCGCGGGCTCGGACCCGTCCTCCGGCACCTCCACCGCCACCCGCACCGAGGGAGGCTGGCTGCTCAACGGGGAGAAGTGGTTCGTCACCTGCGGCGACATCGCCGACTTCCTGCTGGTGCAGGCCGACGCGGGACCCGACCGGCTGCCAACGCTGTTCTTCGTGGACAGGACCGCGCCGGGCGTCGAGATGACACGGGTCCCGCACTTCATGCACTCCGCCGTCAACGGGCACCCCGAGTTCACCTTCACCGACGTGTTCGTGGCGGACGAGGACGTGCTCGGCGGAGTCGGCAACGGTTATGAGCTCACCAAGGAGTGGTTCACCGACGAACGCCTGATGATCGCGGCACGCACGGTCGGTGCGGCCGAGCGCGCCCTGCAACTCGCCCGTGACTGGGCCGTGGAGCGCAAGCAGTTCGGCGCCCCGATCGCCTCGTACCAGCTGATCCAGGGCATGCTCGCCGACTGCGCCGTGGACATCGCCGTCAACCGCGCGTACACCCACCAGGTCGCCTGGGAGGCGGATCAGCCGGACACCGACCGCAAGACGCTGCACGCCAAGGCCTCCACCGCCAAGCTCGCCGCCAGCGAGGCCGCCGGCCGGGTCGCGGACCGCTGTCTGCAGATCTTCGGCGGACGCGGCTACGACCGCACCTTCCCCGTCGAGCGCATGTACCGCGAGCTGCGCGTGGACCGGATCTGGGAGGGCACCTCCGAGATCCAGCGCCTGATCATCGCCAACGAGCTCATCAAGCGCGGCACCCGCGCGCTGGCCCTGCCGACGCACTGAACCCCCGCCACCAACTCCCGCCGGGAACCCCCGAACCCGCACCGAACAGCGAGGACATCCATGGACTTCCGCCTCACCCCGCGCCAGGCACGGCTCAAGGCCGACGCACGTGCCCTCACCGACTTCATCGCCGCCTACGAGATGCAGTGCGAGGAGAACAACGGCCTGCCCTCCGACGTCCACGCGAAGATCCGTGACGCGGTGCTCGAGTCCGGCCTCCAGGCGGTCAACATGCCGGCCGAATGGGGCGGCGCCGGACTCACCATCGCCGAGCAGGTCACCGTGCAGGAGGAGCTGGGGCGGCTCACCGGCGCCCTGTGGGACATGGTGTGGCGGCCCGCCAACGCGCTCAGGTTCTGCACCCCCGAGCAGCGCGAGCGCTTCCTCGTCCCGGTCATCAGGGGCGAGCGGCGCGACTGCTACGCCGTCACCGAGCCCGGCGCGGGATCGGACCCGCAGAACCCGGCCACCACGGCCACGAAGAACGACCGGGGCTGGGTGCTCAACGGCGAGAAGTGGTTCGTGACCGTCGGCGACCACGCCGACTTCGTGATCGTGCTCGCCGCGGCCGGCCCGGAGCGCGCACCGACGCTGTTCCTCGTCGACAAGGACACCCCCGGTATCGAGATGACACGCGTGCCGCGCTTCATGCACACCTTCGTCTACGAGCACCCCGAGTTCACCTTCACCGACGTCCAGGTGAGCGACGACGCCGTGCTCGGCGGCATCGGCGAGGGCTACGACATCACCCGTTCCTGGTTCACCGAGGAGCGCCTGATGATCGCGGCCCGGACCATCGGCGCGGCCGAACGGGCACTGGAGCTGGCCCGTGACTGGGCGGTGGAGCGCGAGCAGTTCGGCGCCCCGATCGCCTCGTACCAGCTGATCCAGGGCATGCTCGCCGACTGCGCCGTGGACATCGCCGTCAACCGGGCCTACACCCACCAGGTCGCCTGGGAGATCGACCAGGCCTCGGTCGAGGACCGCAAGAGGCTGCACGCCAAGGCGGCCATCGCCAAACTCTCGGCGAGCGAGGCCTCGGGCCGCGTGATCGACCGCTGTGTGCAGATCCACGGCGGGCGCGGCTACGACCGCTCGTACGCCGTCGAGCGGCTCTACCGCGAACTGCGCGTCGACCGGATCTGGGAGGGCACCTCCGAGATCCAGCGGCTGATCATCGCCAACGAACTCATCAAGCGGGGCACGGGCGTTCTGGACCTGCCGGTCGGTTGATCCGCCGGACCAGGCGGCCCGAGACAGCCCGGACGGGAAAGGGAAGACGGATGACCGACATCGAGCGCGTGGGAATCGTCGGCTGCGGCCTGATGGGGGCCGGCATCGCCGAGGTCTGTGCGCGTGCCGACGTGCCGGTGACGGTCGTCGAACGCGACGCCGAGGCGGCCCGGGCGGGCCTGTGGCGCATCACCCGCTCACTCGACCGGGCCGCCGCGCACGGCAGGCTCAGCGCCGAGCGGCGCGAGGCGGCCACGGCCCTGATCACGGTGGTCGACCAGATCGAGGCCCTGGAGGGCCACGACCTGGTCATCGAGGCGGTGGCGGAGGACGAGGACCTCAAACTCGACGTCTTCACCCGCCTCGACTCCGTGATCACCGGCGACGACGCCATCCTCGCGACCAACACGTCCTCCATCCCGGTCATCCGGCTGGCCACCGCGACCAGCCGCCCCGACCACGTCGTCGGCGTGCACTTCTTCAACCCGGTACCGGTCCTGCGGCTCGTCGAACTCGTCCCGTCGCTTCTCACCTCGGCCGAGACCGCGGCACGGGCCGAGGACTTCGTGACGGGCACCCTCGGCAAGGAGGTCGTCCGGACCCAGGACAAGGCCGGATTCATCGTCAACGCGCTGCTCGTCCCGTACCTTCTGGCCGCCATCCGCATGGTGGAGTCGGGCAGCGCGACCGTCGAGGACATCGACCGGGGCATGGTCCTCGGCTGTGCGCACCCTCTCGGCCCGCTGGCCCTGACGGACCTGATCGGCCTGGACACCACGCGCGCCATCGCCGAGTCGCTCTATGCGGAGTTCCGCGAGCCGCTGTACTCACCACCGCCCTTGCTGTCCCGCATGGTGGAGGCGGGCCTGCTGGGACGGAAGTCGGGGCGCGGCTTCCACACGTACGCAAAGCCCCGTCCCGGGGCGGCGATACCGCTGGGCCGGCCGTGAGGGAAAATGGCCATGGCGTACGACCACCGAACGAGGGGAGCCGTAGGGTGTCGACCAAGGTGCGCACGGCTGACACGCGCGAGCGCATCCTGACCGCGGCGTGCGAGGTCATCGCCGAGATCGGCTTCGAGAAGATCCGGATGCGCATGGTCGCCGAGCGGGCCGGCGTGTCCACGGCGCTGCTCCACTACCACTTCGACACGCGCGAGAAGCTGTTCACCGAGGCGATGACCCACTCCTTCGCCAACACCGCCGTCGACGTGGAACGCGACGCGGGGGAGGCTCCTGCGGCCGTCATCCTGGCCCGCATCGTACGCAACCTGCTGCCGACCGATCCGGAACTGCACCAGGACTGGCGGCTCTGGCAGGAACTGTGGGTCCGGGCGCTGCGCGACGAGGCCACCCGGGCCTATGCCGTGGACCTGTACGCGCAGCTGCACGCCTGGGTGGCCGACGCGGTACGCCGTGGCATCGCGTCCGGCGAGTTCACGCCGACCGACGTGGACGACCTCTGCACGCTTGTGCTGTCCCTGAGCGACGGCTACGGCATCCGCCTGATGCTGCGCGATCCCACGGTCACGCTGGACGGCGCGCTCACCTCCATCTGGCGCCATGTGTCCGCCGCGCTCGGCCTGCCTGGCACCGTGCCGACGGGCTGACGACGGCGGCTACCGGATGCGGCGGGTGGCCACAGTGGTCCACCGGCACCATGACCACCCGTGAATTCGGGTTCGCGGTTCACCCGTCACGGTCGCGCGCCTGCGCGGAGCTCCAGGACCGCTGGTGGAGCCGATCGACTCCGTCGAGGAGGAGGTCGAGGGCGAACTCGAACTCGAACTGGTCGTCGCAGGTGCTGCCGACGACGGAGCCGGGGTCGTGGGCGCCCGCGGTGGCGATCTCGACGATGTGCGGGTAGCGCACGGCGAGGTCGCGGAACACGATCTCGCGCAGTTCCGGATCGGCGGGCGGCGGAGCGGTGGGGAACACCTCCTGGGTGAAGCCCCACATCCTGCTGCCGAGCGCGTGCATCGCGTGGTGTGTGAGGTCGGCGGAGAGTCCCCCGGCGCGGAAGGTGCCGATGAGGGAGTTCATATGGTCCAGGACCGCCGGTGAGGGGGCGGTCCTGGACTCGATCACCTGCGGCGCCCATGGATGACGGAGCAGGGTCTGCCGCGCTGAGAGGACGCGTCGTCGGACCGCCTGTTTCCAGCCGGAGTCCTCGCAGGGCGGGGCGATCTCCCCGATGACGACGTCGACCATGCCGTCGAACAGCTCCTCCTTGTTCGCCACGTGCTTGTAGAGCGCCATCGGCACCACCCCGAGCTCCTGCGCCAGCCGGCGCATGCTCACCGCGTCGATGCCGGATCTGTCGGCGAGCGCGACCGCGGTGCGCAGGACGAGGCCCCGGCTGAGTCGTGCCCGGCCGGCCGGCCGGGCGGCTTCGGCAGTGGCGTCCGACTGGGCCGGTGCGGGGCGGGGCGCTCGGTCGCTTGACACGGTGTACAGCGTACACCTAGCCTCGCTGGCTCCGGAGGTGTACGCCGTACACCTTCGCCCACCGTCGAGAGGTCGCCATGACATCCACTCGAAGAAGCGCCGCCGTCGCCGGTGTCCTGTTCCTCGTCACCCACATCACATCGGTGACGGCACTGGTCCTGTACGGGCCGGCCCTCGACCACCCCCGCTTCATCACCGGCTCGGGAGCACAGGCGCCGGTGATCCTCGGGGCCTTTCTCGAGGTGGTGCTGGCGCTGTCGATCGTCGGCACCGCCGTCACGCTGTTTCCCGTCGTCAAGCGCACGAGCGAAGCAGTGGCGCTCGGCTATGTCGGGCTGCGCACCCTGGAAGCGGGCGTCGTCGCCGTCGGCGTGGTACCGATGCTCGCCCTGGTGACCCTCCGCCGCGATCTCGCCCCCCATTCGGGCGCCGTCCCTCTCGGGCAGGCGATGGTCGCCCTCCACAACTGGACCTTCTTGGTGGGTCCGAGTCTGGTGTGCGGAACCAACACCGTGCTCCTGGCCCACTTGCTGTACCGGTCCCGGCTCGTGCCCCGGTTCATCCCCGTGCTGGGACTCATCGGCGGTCCGCTGGTCTTCGCCTCGGGAGCTGCTCAGATGTTCGGCCTCATCGACCAGATCTCGGTCTGGGCCGCGCTCGCGGCCGTCCCCGTGTTCGCCTGGGAGGTCTGCCTCGCCCTGGTCATGCTCATCAAGGGCTTCCGGGCCCCGGTCGCGGCCCACCCCGTCCCGGCCCCGTCCCCGACCCACCCGCAGCCGTCGACGTTGTAGTCGGACTCGCGTGTGGTCGCCCCGGCGGGGCGACCACACATGCGCCGAACTGCTCCGCCTGCCTCAGAACCCGGGCGGGCGACCTCGAGGACGCCGGGCCGGACCGGCAGCCGCCGTGCGGGCGACGGCACACCCACCAGGCCGCTGTGCGCTCACCGGGCCACGGAGGTACGGGGCGGGCATCCCGTCCGGCGTGCCGTCGACGCACGTCCGCCCGGCGCCTCGTATCGCCTCACTCCCGCCAGCGCGGCGAGCACGGCGTCGTTGGCCTCGTGGCTGCCGACGGTGAGCCGGAGTCCCTCGCCGGGGTAGTGGCGCGTCTGGACACCGGCGTCGGTGAGTGCCGCGGCGCCCTCGTCGATCGGATCGGGGGCGGCGAGCCAAACGGAATTGGCGTGGCCCGGGCGTACGTGCCAGCCGAGGTCGAGCAGGGCGTGCCGGAGCCGTTCGCGTTCGGCGACGAGGGTGTCCACACGTAAGCGCAACTCGCTGTCGGCCCGCAGTGAGGCCTCCACCGCCGCCGCTGCCACCGCGTTGATCCCGAAGGGCAGCTGTTGCCGACGGATCCGCGCCACCAGGTCGCAGGCGCCCAGTCCGTAGCCGACCCGCAGGGCGGCGAGGCCGTAGGCCTTGGAGAAGGTACGCAGGACCAGCAGGTTGGGGTGTGCGCGCAGGAGCGCGGGCGTATCCGGCAGGTCGGCGCCGCGGGCGAACTCCACGTACGCCTCGTCGAGGAGCACGGTGACATGCCGGGGCACCAGTCGCAGGAACGCCGACAGATCGTCCGCGGTGACGAGGCTTCCCGTGGGGTTGTGCGGATTGCACAGCACCACAACCCGGGTACGGTCGTCGAGCGCCGCGAGCAGGGCGCCCAGATCCTGGTGTCCGTCCGGGGACAGGGGTACGGGAACGGGCCGGGCGCCGACCATGGCGGCCAGCAGCGGATACGCGTCGAAGGTCCGCCAGGCGTAGACCATCGCATCGCCGCGTTCGACGACCGCCTGAAGCAACTGCAGCGCCACGCCCACCGATCCGCTGCCCACCACGACGTGGTCCGGGGCCATCCGGCACCATGCGGCGATCCGCTCGGTGAGGTCGTCGGGATAGAACTGGGGGTACCGGTGAGCCTGTGCGACGGCCTGTTGCATCGCCTTCCGCACCGAGGGCAGCGGAGGGTACGGGCTCTCGTTGAGGGCCAGCCGGTGCAGCACGGGGACGCCCATCAGGCATCCCCGCCGCCCTGCCAGCGGACGGCGACGGCACCGGCGAAGTCGCCCGCGTGGGCGAAACCCCCGAGCACCACCAGGTCGCCGTCCTCGACCTGCCGTGACCGGATGGCGCGGTCCAGGGTGATCGGGATCGCCGCTCCGAACAGATTCCCGTACTGCTCGAAGGTGTTCAGGTGCCGTTCGGCCGGCAGTTGCAACGCCTCTCGCCAGTTCCGCAGGAAGGTGCGGTTGGGCTGGTTGGTGATCAGGACGTCGATGTCGGTGGTTGCCACGCCGATCCGCCGGCACAGGTCCGTGACCACCTCGGGGACGAGCCGGTTTCCGCGTGCGAGGACCTTGGCGAGGCTGGAGTCGGTGAATCCGATCCGCAGCTGGGACTTTCCCGGCTCCCAGTACTTGCGGCCGTCGTCGACCGCCACGGTCATGTCCCCCGCGTACTCGCCGATGTGCCGGGTCTCCACGTCGAGAACCGGCGTGCCGGCCGACGTCGTCACATATCCCACGCCGCAACCGTCGCCCGGAATCGCGGCCTGGGCGAGCCCGCGCACCTCGGACTGGGTGAAGCACTGACCGGCGGCGCTCTGCGCATTGCAGATCAGCGCCGTCTTCGCATCGGTGGTGGTGAGGATCTGCCGGGCCAGCTTCAGCATGTACACGAAGGACGCACAGCCGGCGTTGGCCACGTCCACGAGCCACTCCGGGTTCAGGCCCAGCCGGCGTGCCACCTCGGTGCCGGCGCCCACGAACGGCAGGTCCGGCAACTGGCTGTGCACCAACAGCACGTCGACACCTCGGATCTCTTCCCTGCCGTGCCGCTCGATCAGAGGCTGTACCGCTCGTTCGACCATGTCCGCGTTGGTCTCGTCCGGTGCCACGTGATGCCGTGACGACGGCACCTTGAACATGGGGTGGTTGCGGAGCTTGTCCTCGGCTCCGGGGTACTCGGTGTAGAACTCCGCGGGTACCGGCTCACCGGGGAGATAGCTTGCGACGTCCGTGAGACTGACCGTGGTCATCGCGCCACCGCCGTCGCCGGAGCCACGCCGACCGGCAGACCATTGCGGTGGCGGTGTTCCAGGATCGCCTTGAGGTTGTTCATCTCCACGGTGTGCCCCGCGTAGAACAGGTCCCAGTAGTCGCCCACCCAGGGCCGGTCCGGGCGGGGCGTCATCTCAGGGTGCGGGTTGGCGTCGTAGTAGGGGTGCCGGCAGTTGGTCCAGGTGATCACCGATCCCGGCTTGTCGAGCACCAGACGGGCCGGCACGACGCGCATCAGGTAGATCATCCACAGCTGCTCTCCCTGGTCCCAGGAGCAGTGGTAGTCCACGGTCATGGCTTCCGGGTTGGCGACGACCTTGCAGTAGATCCGGGTGTCCTCCTCGAGCAGGTCGTGCCCCACCCACAGCCCCGGCGTGCCGGCGGGCGCGAAGTTCCGCAGGCTGTAGGTCCACTCCTCCAGGTGGTGGCCTTGGCGCAGGTAGTCGTAGGTCAGCTCAGGGGGGCAGTCGACGTACTCGTGGATGGTGCAGTACCGCCCGTAGACCTGATGGTGCGGGTAGACGGCGTGGGTGAGCTCCATGCAGTGGGCGGTCAGCTCCTCCTTGCCGGCGTTCTCGAACCGCATCAGGCCGGGGATGTCAGCCAACGTGGACGACTCCTCGCTCATCTGAATTCTCCTTGCTGTGGGGGCGTTCGGTGCTGTCGGTGGCTCGGGTGAAGGACTGAAAGGGAAGGAACGGAGGGATCTCCCCCGGGTCGCAGTCCAGCGCGACGAAGGCCGGGCCGGTGCTCGTGTTGCTGCGCAGCAGTGCCCTGCGCAACTGCGCCGGGTCATCGGCTCCGGTGACGTCGAGGGACGGGAAGGCAGCGGCCACCCCGGCGGCGATGTCCGTCCGGCCGAACAGGTCGTCACCGCGGGTGCCGTTCTGGAGGAACTCCTCGCGCACCGCGCACATGGCGTGGGCGTTGTTGTTGAAGATGACGAAGGTCACGGGCGCGGCGTGCTCCACGGCCGTGTGCACTTCCATCCCGTGCATGAAGAAGGACCCGTCGCCGGCGAGTACATAGGTGCGTCGCCCGGTGGCGAGCGCGGCGCCGATGCCGGCACCGAAGGTGTAGCCCATGCCGCCCATGCCGACCGCGACCACGAAGCGGCCGTGCCGCGGCGCCGGGAGGAGATGGACCGCGCTGGCCCCTGCGTTCCCCGCGTCCACGAAGACATGCGCGTCCCCCGGGAGTGCCGCCTCCACCGCGGCGACCGCCTGGGCGTAGGGGATGGTTCGCCCGCGGGCCTGGGAAACCGGGCTCGGCATCGGCACTACGGGGAGGGGACCGGCGTGCCGGGGACAGGCACGTGAGCGCGGCGGGAGTCGGCCGGTCACCGCGCGCAGCGCGTCCCGCAGGTTTCCGCCCAGTGTGCCGGCCGGCACGAACGGAGGCTCGGGACCGAGGCACACGACTTCGGTGGCGGCCAGGGCCTGGTCCAGGCCGCCGCGCGCCAGAAGAGGCAGTCGGGTACCGACCAGCACGCACACGTCGGCCCGCCGCAGACACGTCTCGACATTGGCATGGCCCATCACCCCGGCCACTCCGGCGAACCGGGGATCACGGTTGTCGAAGACATCCTTGGCGTCGGGCGTGACCGCCACCCACGCCCCGAGGCGGCGGGCCAGTTCGGCCAGTTCCGCACGCGCGTCCGCGGCGGCGACCTCTTCACCGGCGATGACGAGGACGCGGTCAGCCCCGCGAAGGGTGTCCGACACGGCGGTGAGGGCCGCGCTGTCGAGCCGTGCCGCCGACACCGTGGGCGTGGGCATCGACACCGGAAGCGGCACGCCCGGCGTCGGACTGCCCGGTGCCGGCACCGGGCCGCGGCCGGGTAACCGGATCTGCGCTTGCTGTACGTCCTTGGGCAGCAGCAGCACCGCCGGACCCGGCGGTTCGCCCTGTGCTGCCGCCATCGCCCGGGGCAGCAACTCCATGAGCGAGTCCGCGTCCTCGACCCGGGCGCAGAACCGGGAGACCGGTGTGAAGACCGCCCGGGCGTCGAAGGAACCACCCTTGCCACTGGAGTCCTGGAAAGCCCCGTGGCCGTCCTGGCCGGTCGGCGGCTGGCCCACCAGGGCCAGCACGGGCACCCGGGAGGCGTACGCCTCGGCCAGGCCCGGTATCAGATTCATCGCCCCTCCGCCCGAGGTGGCGGCAACGACGCCCAGGCGCCTGGTGGTTCGTGCGTATCCGTCGGCCATCGTGACGGCGGAGAACTCGTGCTTGGCGACGACGCCGCGGACCCTGCCGCCGCGGTGAACGGCGTCATACAGATCCTCGATGTTCGCGCCGCCGACGCCGAAGACGTGGGTGACGCCCGCCCTGGCGAGTTCCCCGGCCAGGTAGTCGACCAGGCGTACCGTCCCCGCCTCGGGCAGGTCGGAGGTCGTGGTGGTCATGCGGGACTCCTGTGCGTCTCGTGGTGCCGGTCGATGAGACCGGAGGGCGAGATGACCTGAAAGCGGTGCCGGTACTCCTTCGGGGTGAGTCCGAGGGTCCGTCCGAAGGAGCGGAAGAAGGTCTCCGGGGCGGCGAATCCGCAGCGGCCCGCTATCTGGCTGATCGTCAGATCGGTGGTTTCCAGCAGTTCGCGCGCGCGGGCGATACGCGTCCGCTCGACGTACTGGCCAGGGGTCGTGCCCACTTCGCGCCTGAAGACGCGGGCGAAGTTTCGCGGGCTCATGTTGGCCCGCCGGGCGATGTCGGCCACGGATAATGGATTGTGCAGATTGTCCAGAATCCACTCCTGTGCCGCGCGGATCGGCGGATGATCGGCCAACTGGGCGTCGAGGACGGCGCTGAACTGGGACTGCCCTCCGTGCCGTTTGAGGAACAGCACCAGAAACCGCGCCGTCTCCAGCGCGAGGGCCGCACCGTGGTCGGCCTCCACCAGCGCCAGCGCCATGTCGATCCCGGTCGACACGCCTGCTGAGGTCACGAAGGGGCCGTCCCAGACGAAGATCGGCTCAGCGTCCACCTTCACGTCCGGATAGCGGCGGGCCATCGCCTCGCAGTACGCCCAGTGCGTGGTGGCGCGTCTGCCGTCCAGAAGGCCCGCCTCGGCCAGCAGAAACGATCCGCCGCATACGGAGGTGACCCTGCGCGACCGGGCCGCCGCCCGGCCGATCCAGGAGACCAGCGTCTGGTCCCGGAGCGCCTCGCTGAGACTCCATCCGCCCGGCACGAGGAGCGTGTCGATCGGTCCCCGCCCCGCCTCCAGGGGCGAGGCTTCCACGCTCACTCCTGAACTCGTGCGCACCAGTGGTGCGTCGGCGGAGACCAGTTCGACCCGGTAAGGGCCCGCCGACGGGGGAAGGAGCCGGTTTGCGGTATCGAACACTTCAATCGGACCGGTGATGTCCAGCGCCATCGCGCCCGCGTACACCACCACCACAACACGTCGCTCTAACACGGTCACAGCCTGTATCGGGAATCCCACTGGCTGCAATGACAGATTACTGACGTATCCGGCCAACAGGCGGTCGCCGGATGGGGGAGAGGGGCGCCGACCAGGCGATTTGCGCGCGGGAACCGACACTGCCGGGTGAGGCAGCTCACAGCCGGTCGGCTCGTCTCAGACGCGGCGCACCCGGTCAGCCGAGTCTGAGAAGGCCGGCTTCGGCGACGGCGCGGCCGAAGGGGCTCGCGAGTTCGCAGAGACGCTCACAGCCGACGTCCCCGAGGGCGGCGTAGGCGGGAAGGGCCAGGCGGTCGGTGCGGTCCTCGATGTGCCCGCGCAGGCGTACGCCCTCCGGGCTGAGGGAGTCGCCGTCGAGCAGACCTCGCTCGCGCAGGCGCTCCTGGGTGCCGGTCCACTGCTCCTCGGGCCATGCGCGGCTCGCCTTGAGGAAGCCGACCGGAACCTCACCGGTGGCGGCGTGCAGAATCAGGGCCTCCAGCCCTCCGACGCCCTCGCTCAGCAGGCACGCGACATGGCCGTCTCCGCGGAATTCCCGGAGCAGCGTCTGGGCGTGCCACAGCCGCAGTACCGGCTCCTCCGGCCAGGGCAGTGCGGCATGGGCGGCGAACAGCGGGCGGCCCTGCGCATGTTCGCAGGCGGCCTCGGCGGCCCGGCGGGTCAGGTCCAGGACCTCGTCCAAGCCGGGAAGCTCGTGGATACCCGCCCGCCGCAGGGCCTCGCCCGCCGCGGCGTACCGCGCGTCCAGCACCTGTTGCGGTGTCGTAGCGTCCCAGACTCCGTCGACCGCCTGCCGTACGGCATCGGGGTTGAAGTTGTAGAAGGTCGAGATGATCAGCTCGGCGGATGCCCGGCCGAACGCGGCGCTCCGGGAGGCGAAGTACCCGGCGCGTCCGTTCAGTCCGAGGTCCGCGTACCGTCGCCTTCCCTCGGGGACGAAGTAGATCATGCCGTGCACGGGCTCGAGGCGGCGCCAGGCCGCGCGCGCTGACTTCACGGGGTCACCTCTGCGGGGGGTCGGCGGACAGGGGGTTCACTGCGGTTCCGTACTCGCCGTGCGCTCGCAGGTGTTCGAGCAGCAGGCTGCTCAGCGACTCCGGCGCCTCTTCAGGGAGCCAGTGGCTGACGCCCCGGAGGATCTCGAACCGGTACGGCCCGTCCACCCACCGCCGGGTCTCCTGTGCGGCCGCCGGGCCGAACGCGATGTCTTCGGTGCTCCAGACGTACAGCGTGGGCACGCCGATGACGCCGATCGCGCCGTCCGGACGGCCGGCCCGGTACCAGTTCAGCGCCGCGGTGAGAGCGCCCGGCTGGGACAGGTGCCGTACGTAGGCCTCCACGCTGTCCTGCGGAACCTTTCCGGCGTAGAGGCCGCGAAGCTCCTGGGCGTCGTGGGCGAGCATGCGTTCTTCGGTCGCGGGTGCTTCGCGCCAGTCGATCATGTAGTGCGAGCGTTTGCGCTGATCCTGGTCGGTGCGCAGGGCGGTGGCCAGTGCGCCGGGGTGCGGGGTCGAGACAACTGTCAGAGTGCGTACGCGGCCGGGGTGGGCGTGAGCGGTCCACCAGGCCACCGCGCCTCCCCAGTCATGGCCGACCAGGTCGAACGCCGCCCAGCCCAACTCCTCGGTGATCGCGACCACATCGTCGACGAGAAGGCCGATGCGATAGTCCTCGGGCCGCTGGGGGCGGGCGCCGGGGGAGTACCCTCGCTGGTCGGGTGCCACCACCCGGTAGCCGTGCGCGGCCAACGCCGCGATCTGCCGTCGCCACACCAGCCCCGTCTGCGGGAAGCCGTGCAAAAGCAGCACCGGGCGGCCCTCGGGTGGGCCCGCCACGATCGCGTCGAACACGCCCGCGGCGGAGGAGATGCTCAGCTTGGTCACGATCCACCTACCCATACCGACTGGTCGGTAGCCTTCAGGTAGCGTAACGGGTTGTCAAGGCGGCGAGCACTCCTGTCGCCCGAACTCGGCATTCCCGTGCGCCGACCCCGAGAGAGAGGCGTGTATACCGTGTCCGACCTGGTGGCAGAGAAGCGAACCGCGGTACTTGTGGACTTCGGCGGGGTCATCACCTCCAGTGTGTTGCAGGCTTTCACCGACTTCGGCGCCTCTCTCGGCGTCGACCCGCGCCTGCCGCTGGACCTCCTCGGCCGGGACCAGCCGTCACGCACCCTCCTGGCCGACCACGAGTGCGGTCGTATCGACACCGAAGCCTTCGAGCGAGGATTCGCCGAGCGTCTCCGGGCCCACGGCGCCGATGTCACGGCCGAGGGGCTCACGGCCCGGATGCAAACGGGAATGTCGATCGACCAGGACATGCTCGCGCTGCTCGCTGATCTTCGAATCGCCGGCCACCCCGTTGCGCTGGTGTCCAATGCGTTCGGTACCGGAACCTACGACCGCGTCGACCTCACCGCCGTCGCCGATGTGGTCGTCATCTCCGCCGAGGTCGGGATCCGCAAGCCCTCCCGGCGGATCTACGCGCTGGCATGTGAACGCCTCGGCATCCGCCCCGAGGAGGCAGTCATGATCGACGATCTGCAGCAGAACCTCGACGGAGCGGCACGGATCGGAATCGGGGGTGTCCTGCACACCAGCGCCACCGACACCCGCCGCCAACTCGCCGAACGCTTCGGGATCAGCGCCTGACCGACAGACGGATCAGGATGCCGCACACCTCGTCCACGATCTCCCGGGCCTCCGTCTCGTCCCCGCAGTCACCCAGCTCGCGCGCCGCCCCTCCGATGACGGTGGTCAGCACGCTCACCCGCACCCGGCCGGCACGTCGCCGCTCGTCCACCTCCAGGAGCCGGGCGTTCCGCCGTACCCACGCGCGGTCCCACTGGCGGCGCAGCGCGTCGAAACCCGCGGGGCCGTCGTCCTGTGCGAAGAGACTGCCGAGCCGCCGGTTGTCCCAGGCGCCGTCCAGGTATGCCCTGGCTCCGGCCACGAAGAGGGCGATGGGGTCGTCCACTCCACGGCTGCGCTCGGCGGCCAGTGTGGCCGAGGTCCGGCGCTCCTGCTCCTCCCGGAACTCCTCCCACAGAGCGAGGTAGAGCCCGCGTTTTCCGCCGTAGTGCTGGAAGAGGCTGCCCACCGGGATGCCGGAGCGCGCCGCGATCTCGGTGAGTCCGGCGTCGGTGTAACCACGCTCGGTGAACACCTCCAGCGCGGCGTCCAGCAGGGCACGCCGGACCGTTCGGTTCTGCCCGGTGTCCCCCTCCGGCACGCCCGGGTCCCCCTGTCCGCCCGGCAGCCGACGTGCCGCCCCGGCAGACCTCATCACGCCGCTCACTGGCAATCCCCTTCCGCGGCCCCGTCGCGGATGGCGAGGGCGACCAGTAGTTCCAGGAGGTCGGCGATCCGGCGCGGATTGCGGCCGGTGCGTTCCTCGATCCGGCGCAACCGGTAGTGCGCCGTGTTGTGGTGCACCCGCAGCCGGTCGGCGGCCAGCCGCAGATTGAGGTCCGCCTCCGCGAAGGCCCGGATGGTCGCGGCCAGCGTATCGCCGCGTCTGCGGTCCTCCTCCAGCAGCAGACGCACGCGCGGATCGACCAGCTGGCGGGCGAGATCGTCGGCGCGCAGCGCCAGGTACTCGAACGGCGACAGCCGCGGCAGCGCCGCCACCCCGCCCCCGCTGGACACCAGATCGAGGGCGGCCCGCGCCTCCTGGTAGGCGCGCGGCAGTTCGGACGCGCCCCGGGCGACCGTGCTGATGCCCATGGAGAGCATGGTCCCCTCCCGCGCGAGCCGCTGCTGCACGGCCTCGAAGTGGGCGCAGATGTCCTCCGCGTTCATGCCGGCCCGGACCACGGGCACGGCCACCACCTCGCCGTGGCGCACGACGACCAGGGTTCTGCCGGCCCAGGGCCCGGCGACGCTGATCGACGCGCTGGTGGCATACCCGTTCTCGGCCGAGACGAGGTCCCCGGTGCGCGTGTCGCCGACGCACACCGCCACGACCGCCATCATCGCGGAGCGGGGTCCGACGCCGTACGCCTGCGCCGCGGCGAACAGCGGACCGCGCGTCGGTGCCACGCCGGCCAGGAGCTGGTCCAGGAGATCCCGGCGTTCCCGGTCCGCGTCCGCCACCACGTGCTGCTGGTACTCCACGTAGGCCTGCGCGGCATGGGTGCTGGCGTAGTCGACGTACCGCATCAGCGGTGTGACGAGGGACAGCGCGGCCTGCTGGGCCTCGGCGGACGTGCCTGCGCAGTCCAGCAGCGCGTCCCACAGCACCTGCCGACCGACCCGGAAGGCACTGATCCAGTCCTCCAGGGCGAACCCCGCGCGTGCTCTGCGCATGGCTGCCGCGCGGCTGAAGACAAGGTCCTCCGGGGCGATGTCCCGGTCGCCGGCCAGCGCCGCCAGCTGCATCCGGTAGTGCTCGAGCACCTGTTCTCGTACGTCGTCGAAGAACCGTTCGTCCTGCAGTGCGTACGACGGGATCTCCGCGCGCATCACATCGACGGCGGTCTCCGCCACCTCCTCGACCCGGTCGTGGACGGCGTGCAGGATGCGGTGCCGCTCCCGGCGGAGCGGTTCGGAGAGTTGGGGGGTGCCCAGGGGAAGGCCGCGAGGCATGGCGCCGATCGTCGCCGCCGTTTCGTGCTCCGTCAACAGGCCCGGCGTGAGACATCTCCCGGAACCTGTGCGCGGCGCACAGCCCGGCGACCGAGAAGTTGGGTGCTCACACCCAATGTGCGCCTGGAACGCCCCCACCTACTGTGACGCTCGCCCACCCCCCAGCACGTCGGAAGGGGCGTCACTCATGCTCACGGTCGACGGTATCACCGTGCGCTTCGGCGGGATCACGGCACTGGACGGTGTCGCGTTCACCGTCGAGCCGGGCACCGCCGTAGGGCTCATCGGGCCGAACGGAGCCGGCAAGACCACCTTGTTCAACTGCCTCACCAGGCGCTGCACTCCCGATGCGGGAGAGGTGCGGTTCGCGGACGAGGACCTGCTGGCCCTTCCGCCGCACGCCGTGGCCGGGCGAGGCATCGCCCGCACCTTCCAGAACCTGGGCCTGTTCCCGCGGCTCACGGTCCGGGAGAACGTCATGGTCGGCGCCCACAGCCGGGGGCGCACCGGACATCTCGCCGCGGCGCTCCGGCTGCCCCGCGTCCGGCGGGAGGAGAGGGAACTACGTGATCAGGCAGACGACCTGCTGCGGCAGCTCGGCCTGGCGGACGTCGCCGACCACCCCGCCTCGGGGCTGCCCTTCGGCACGCTCAAACGGGTCGAACTCGCCCGGGCGCTTGCGGTACGACCCCGGCTGCTCCTGCTCGACGAACCCGTCAACGGGCTCAGTCACGGCGAGGTCGACCGATTCGCGGATCTGATCCGCTCGGTGCGCCGGCAGTTCGACCTCACGCTCGTGGTGGTCGAACACCACATGGGGTTCGTGATGGGACTGTGCGACAAGGTGGTCTGTCTCGACTTCGGCCGCAAGATCGCCGAGGGTTCGCCGGAGGACATCCAGCGTGACCCGGCGGTCGTCGAGGCGTACTTGGGGGTGGCCGCATGAGCGAGCCCACCACCGACCGCACCGAGGCGACGCCGGGCGCGGAGCCGGACTTCCTCACGGTCCGGGGCCTGCACGCCGGATACGGTCAGGCCCGCGTGCTCCAAGGCCTCGACTTCCGTGTCGCCCGCGGCGAGGTGTGCGCGATCCTCGGACCCAACGGCGCGGGCAAGACGACGACGCTGCGGGCGCTGTGCGGCATGGTCCGCGGCCGCGGCTCGGTGACCTTGAACGGCACGGAACTGCTGGGCCGCTCGCCGGAGCAGACCGCCAGGATCGGCGTGGCCCATGTGCCCGAGGGCCGGGGCACCTTCAACGACCTGACGGTCGAGGAGAACCTGCGCGTCGGCGCCCACCTTCGCACCGGTCCCCGGCGGCGGGGCCGTGCCGAACGTGCGGCCGTGGCGGCCGACCTGGAGAGGATCCACGACTACTTTCCCAGACTGCGCCAGCGGTCGCGTCAGGCCGCCGGCAGCCTCAGCGGCGGGGAGCAGCAGATGCTCGCCATCGGCAGGGCGCTCATGCTGCGTCCCTCGCTGCTGCTCCTGGACGAGCCGTCCCTGGGACTCGCGCCGCTGGTCACCCGTGAGCTGTTCGAGATCATCCGGGCCGTCAACGAGGAGGAAGGCACCACCGTGGTCGTCGTCGAGCAGAACGCCCAGCTCGCGCTGGGCATCGCGCACCGGGCCCACGTACTGGAGGCGGGCCGCCTGGTGCTGTCCGGACCCGCCGCACAGATCCGGGAGGACGGGCAGGTCGCCGAGGTGTATCTCGGCGTCTCCGTCCGCTCCCGGAAGGCCGGGTGAACGCCGTGACCGATTTTCTCCGGCAAGTGGTGGAGGGACTGGGCTCCGGCGCGGTGTACGCCAGCCTGGCGCTGGCCCTGGTACTGATCCACCGGTTCACGGGGATCGTCAACCTGGCGCAGGGCGAGCTGGCCATGCTCTCGACGTACGTCGCCTGGCAACTGGTGGCTTCCGGGATGCCGTTCTGGCTGGCGCTGCCGGTCACCCTCGTCGTGTCCTTCGCCGGCGGCATGCTGGTCGAGCGGATCGTCATCCGCCCCGTGCAGGGCGCGCCCGAGCTGACCGTGGTCATCGTCACGGTCGGCCTCTTCATCTTCGTCAACGCGATGGCCGGCCTGATCTGGTCGTTCACCGTGAAGGACTTCCCCCAGCCGTTCCCCGACGGGGGGATCGAGATGGCCGGGGTGCGCGTGGACTGGTCGACGCTCGGGATCATCGGCGTGGTGGCCGTCGTGATGGGCTTGCTCTATCTGCTGTTCCAGCACACCTCCGTCGGCCTCGTGATGCGGGCGGTCGCCTGCAACCCCTCCTCCGCCCGGCTGTCGGGCATCCGGGTGGGCCGGGTGCTGATGCTCGGCTGGGGATTGGCCGCGACGGTCGGCGCGCTGTCGGGTGTGCTCGTCGCCCCCGTGCTGTTCCTGGAGCCCAACATGATGGGCGGAGTCCTGATCTACGCGTTCGCCGCGGCCACCCTCGGGGGCTTCGACAGTCCGGTCGGCGCGGTCGTCGGCGGCCTGTTCGTGGGCGTCGCCGAGACGCTGACCGGGGCATACGTGGACGTGATCGGTGCCGATCTGAAGGTGGGCGTCCCTCTCGTGATCATTCTGGCGGTGTTGCTGGTGCGGCCCCAGGGCCTCTTCGGACGGGCGGCGGTGGAGCGCGCATGAGCACCATCACCGCGGCACTCGGCAGCGACCGGGCCCGGCGGCTGCGAGCCGCGCTCACCGGGCTGCTCGCGGCGGCAGCCGCCGTCGGCGCACCGTTCTACTTCGCCCCCTTCCAGGTCTTCCAGCTGACCATGGTCCTCCTGTACGCCGTGGCGCTGGCCGGCCTGAACCTGCTGGTCGGCTTCGGCGGGCAGATCTCGCTCGGGCACGGCGCGTTCTTCGCGGCGGGGGCCTACACGGCGGCGGTCATGCTCGACCGGTACGACACCGGCCACCTGGCCACACTGCCGGTCGCGGCCGCCGGTTGCTTCGTGCTGGGCCTCGGGTTCGGGGTGCCGGCGCTGCGGCTGCGCGGGCTGTACCTGGCCCTGGTCACCCTCTCGTTCGCGGTGTTCCTGCCGCCCTTGCTCAAGCGGCTCCAATCGGTGACGGGCGGCTCCATGGGCCTGACCGTGGACAAACTGGAGCCGCCCGCGTGGAGCGGGCTCGCGGAGGACCAGTGGATGTACTTCGCCGTCCTCGCCGTCACCGCGGTCGTCCTGCTGCTCGCCCGCAACCTGCTGCGGTCCCGGGTCGGCCGGGCACTGCTCGCCGTGCGGGACAACGAGAGCGCCGCCGAGGTCATGGGCGTGCGGCTGTCCCTGCACAAGACCCTCGCCTTCGCCTGGAGCGCGATGTTCGCTGGCGTCGCGGGATGTCTGTACACCTGGGTGATCGGCTTCGTCTCGCCCGACTCCTTCAGCTTCGTTCTGTCCATCACGCTGCTGGCCGGACTGGTGGTCGGCGGGCTCGCCTCGCTGTACGGGCCCCTGCTGGGGGCGGCGTTCGTGATGTACGTGCCAAGCGTGTCCCAGGACGTCAGCGAGGCGGCACCGGGAGTGGTGTTCGGCCTGCTGATCATCGCGGTGATGTTCGCGGCCCCGACGGGACTGGCCGGTCTGCCGGGCCGTGTCCGGGGTGCTCTCGCCCGTCGGGCGACCCGCGCCGCCACCCTCGACCGAACGCCCGGGGCCCCGTCCGCACCTGGCGCGAACCCGAAGTCCCTGGCCGAACCCGGGCCCGCCGCGGTCCTCACCCCCGCGGAACCCGCAGCTGTCGATGCCGACCCCGTGGGCGCACCGCCCCGCACGGAAAAGGAATGAATCACATGCGCAAGACGACCGCTCTGCGGGCGGCCGCGGCCGCGACCGCCGCCCTTCTCACCGCGACCGCCTGCAGCAGCCAGCGCGGGCAGAACGACCAGAGCACCGCCGCCGGTGGCGCGTGCAAGGGCCAGCAGACCACCGGCATCACCGACAAGACCATCAAGCTGGGCGGGGTGTACCCGCTGTCGGGACCTGCTTCCGCCTACGGCACCATCAGCAAGGGTGTGGCCGCCTACTTCAAGTACGTCAATGCCCAGGGCGGCATAGACGGCCGCAAGGTGGAGTTCGTCGTCCGTGACGACGGCTACCAACCGCCCAAGGCCGTCGAGGAGACCCGCAGGCTGGTCGAGCAGGAGAAGGTCTTCGCCGTGTTCCAGACCCTGGGCACCCCCTCCACGGCGGCCGTGTGGGACTACCTCGGCCGGCAGAAGGTGCCGCAGCCCTTCGTCGCCACCGGCGCCTCCGTCTGGGGCACGGACGACAGGCATCCATGGACCATCGGGTGGCAGCCCAACTACGTGGCCGAGGCCCGCGTGTACGCCAAGTACCTCAAGGACGAGCGGCCCAAGGCCAAAGTCGCGGTCCTCTACCAGAACGACGACTTCGGCAAGGACCTGCTCGGCGGGTTCAAGAAGGCCGTCGCCGGCAGTGGCGTCAAGGTGGTCGCCGAGGAGAGCTACGAGGTCACCGACCCTTCCGTGTCCGCACAGATGGCGAGCCTCTCCCGCTCCAAGGCGGACGTGCTCCTGGACGTCACCACGCCCAAGTTCGGCAGCCAGGCGCTTGCCGCCGACGCCAAGGACACCGAGTGGAACCCGCTGCACATCCTGAACAACGTGGCCTCGTCCGCCGCCGTGCTCCAGCCCGTCGGGTTCAAGAACGTCCAGGGCGTGGTCTCGGCGACCTACTTCAAGGACCCCGCCGACCCGCAGTGGGCCGATGACCCGGAGGTGAAGACGTACAGGGACGCCCTGCACAGGTACGCGCCCGACGCCGACCCGGCCAACCAGTTCAACGCCTATGGCTGGGCCGTCGCCTCCAGCCTGCACAAGGCCCTGGACGCCATGAAGTGTCCGACCAGGGAGGGGCTGCGGGACGCCGTGCGCAATCTGAAGGACGTGAAGGTGGGCATGCTGCTGCCCGGAGTCACCATGTCCACGGGTCCCGGCGACGCCTTCCCGCTGGAGACGATGCAGCTGATGCGGTTCAAGGGCGAGCGGTGGCAGCTGTTCGGCAAGCCGGTGGACACCCGTGAGGAGTTCGGCCCGCTCACGAAGTGATCCGGCGGGGGCGGTCCCGGTCCATGCCCTGATCCTTGGGGACCGCCCCCCGGTGACCGGTCACTGGTCACCGGTCACCGGGGGAGCGGGAGGAACAGGGGCCGTCGGCGCACGATGCCGACTGACTGGAATGCACGCGATCCGGTGTGTGGTAAACCTCACACACGTGACATACCTACTGGTCGGTACTCTGCGGCGAAGCCGCGAACGACAGGAGGCGCGATGTCTGTGACCAACCGCCAGATACGTCTGGCAGCCCGCCCCGTGGGCGAGGTGAAACCCGATGACTGGGAGCACTGTTCGGGTCCCGTCGACGAGCCGGGCCCGGGCCGCTTCGCGGGCCGGACGCGCGTCATCTCCCTGGATCCGGCGATGCGGGGCTGGCTGGACGACCGTCCCTCCTACCTGCCGCCCGTGGGCATCGGCGAGGTCATGCGCGCCGGGTCGGTCATCGAGGTCACCGCATCCCGCCATCCCGACTTCCGGCCCGGTGATCACGTGGTCGGCACGTTCGGAGTCCAGGAGTACGTGGTCTCCGACGGCAGGGGCGCCATGAAGGTCGACACTACCCTCGCCCCGGCCTCGACGTATCTGGGCGCGCTGGGCATGCCGGGCATGACCGCCTACTTCGGCCTGCTGGAGGTCGGGGCCCTGAAGGAGGGCGAGACCGTGGTGGTGTCGGGGGCGGCCGGCGCCGTCGGCACCATCGTGGGTCAGATCGCGAAGGCCAAAGGCTGCCGGGTCGTGGGCATCGCCGGAGGGCCGGAGAAGTGCGCGTTGCTCACCGGCGAACTGGGATTCGATGCGGCGATCGACTACCGCGCCGAAGACGTCAGAAAAGCGCTGCGCAGGGAGGCCCCCGACGGCATCGACGTGTACTTCGACAACGTGGGCGGAGACATTCTCGACGCCGCCCTGACCCGGCTGGCGATGCACGCGCGCGTCGTGGTCTGCGGTGCGATCAGCCAGTACAACAACGCCACGCCGGTCCAGGGTCCCTCCAACTACCTCTCGCTGCTCGTGCGTCGCGCCCGCATGGAGGGCTTCGTCGTCTTCGACTACGCCAAGCGCTATGCGCAGGCCGCGCAGGAGATCTCCGCGTGGATCGGCGCCGGCCGTATCAGGGTCAAGGAACACGTGGTGCGGGGGAGTGTGGACGACTTCCCCGAGACGTTGCAGATGCTCTTCCGCGGCGAGAACGTGGGCAAGCTCGTTCTGGAGCTGGCGTGATCTCCGGCGAGAGCAGGGCCGCCGACCGGCCCGGAGAGACGGACGGCTCCGCGCTGCGCGGCAAGGTGGCGATCGTCACCGGGGGTGCCAGCGGACTGGGCCGGGCCATGGCGCTGACGCTGGGCAAGGCGGGGGCGCGGGTGGTAGTCGCGGACCTCGACGTGCGAGGCGGCCGCGAGGTGGCCGACATGGTCGGCGGGCATTTCCGCGCCTGTGACGTCTCCGACCTCGACGCCAACCGTGCGCTGGTGGACTTCGCCCGGGAGCAGTGCGGCGGCGTCGACATCGCGTTGCTCAACGCCGGGGTGGCCACCGGGTGCGGCGTCGGCGAGGACTTCGACCCGGCGCGTTACCGCCGCGCGATGGGGGCCAACCTCGACGGCGTGGTCTTCGGCACCCATGCGGTCCTGCCCGCGCTTCGGGCTCGCGGCGGAGGGGCGATCGTGGCGACCTCGTCCCTCGCGGGTCTGGCGGCGGTACCGCTCGACCCCCTGTATGCGGCCAACAAGCATGCGGTCGTGGGACTTACGCGTTCCCTGGGACCGGCACTCGCCGCGGAGAACGTGCGCTTCAACGCCGTCTGCCCCGGGTTCGCCGAGTCGCGGATCATCGATCCGCTGCGTGACATGCTCTCGGAGCAGGGGCTGCCGATCATCCCGGCTCAGGTCGTGGCGGACACGGTGCTGCGGATCCTCACCGGGGACGGCACCGGGGAGTGCTGGTTCATCCAGGTCGACCGCGACCCGGAGCCGTTCCGTTTCCGCACCGTCCCCGGTCCGGGCAAGCCTGCCGGCACCTGAGAACGCTCGCGGCAGCCCGTGTCGGCCGCGGGCTGCCGTCTCGCTGCGGGCGGCTTCGCCCCGTACCACCACCGTGGTGGAGCCCCTCGCCCCTGGGGGCCCGCCCGCAGGCGCTTTCAGGGGCGGGTGGCTGCGGGCTGCGCTGAGAAGGCGCGCTCCAGCAGGGCGTACAGGGTGTCCCGCTCCTGCTCGTCGAGCCTGCCGGCACCTGAGAACGCTGGCGGCAGCTCGTGCGTGCCGCGGGCTGCCGTCTCGCTGCGGGCGGCTTCGCCCCGTACCACCACCGTGGTGGAGCCCCTCGCCCCTGGGGGCCCGCCCGCAGGCGCTTTCAGGGGCGGGTGGCTGCGGGCTGCGCTGAGAAGGCGCGCTCCAGCAGGGCGTACAGGGTGTCCCGCTCCTGCTCGTCGAGCCTGCTCAGACCGTCGAGTGTGTGGTGCATCTTCCCGCGGATCACGTTGATGACCCGCTCGCCCTCCGCGGTCAGGACGACGTTCTTGACGCGCCGATCAGAGGGATTGGGCTCGCGGCGCACCAGGCCGCGCTTCTCCAGCCGGTCGATGATCCCGGTCATATTGGAGGCGTCACAGGTCAGCGTGGTCGCCAGGACGCTCATGGAGGCGGGCCCGCGGCGCAGCACGTTGAGTGTCTTGCCCTGGCTGGCCGTGAGGTTCTCGCTCGCGGCGGCGACCGTGAAGTCGCCGTAGTAGGCAGCCAGCGACGCCGAGAGCAGCTCCATGAGCTGGTCGGGGCCGACGTGGGCGGATCCTGTCATGCGCGTCACCTTACCCCCGGAAACTTGACGATCTCAAATATCGCTGGCTACGGTCTCGGTATTACTTGAAGATCTCAAGCTTCGACGTTCTTAAGTAGTTCGTCGAGGTCTCACTTAGGGAAGAGATTCCGTGTCTGATGCGCAGCATGCGGCGGCCCGGCGGCCCTCGGCCGACACCGCGGTCGTCCTGGTGCTCGGCCTTGCCGCGATGGTCGTCTCGATGATGCAGACCCTGGTCGTCCCGATCCTGGGGATCATCCAGAGCGACTTGCACGCCACCACGGCGAACGTCAGCTGGGTGACCACCG
The DNA here is from genome assembly GCF_021462825.1 of Streptomyces glomeratus. Classification (GTDB taxonomy): domain Bacteria; phylum Actinomycetota; class Actinomycetes; order Streptomycetales; family Streptomycetaceae; genus Streptomyces; species Streptomyces glomeratus. Next base: position 281,221 of record NZ_JAKEEB010000009.1, read on the forward strand.
CCACACTTCTGTCGGCTGCCGTCTTCACCCCGTTGCTCGGCCGCTTCGGCGACCAGCACGGCAAGAAGCCCACCCTCGTCGGCGTTCTGCTGGTGATGATCGCCGGCTCGGTGCTCGCCGCCACCACCACCTCGCTGACATGGCTGATCGTCGGCCGAGTGATGCAGGGAGCGGCGACCGCCATCTTTCCGCTCGCCCTCTCCGTGCTGCGCGAAGAGATCAAGCCGGAGAAGCTGCACGGCGCCATGGCCCTGGTCAGTGGCACGCTCGCGTTCGGCAGCGGGCTCGCCCTGGTCGGCGCGGGGCTTCTGACCCGTGGCTCCGACCCCGACTACCACCGGGTCTTCTGGCTCGCGGTGGTGCTCGCGGTGGTGGCGCTGGCAGGTGTTCTGTTCACGGTGCCCGCTTCCCGGGCGACGACGGGCGGGCGGACGGACTGGCTGGGAGCGGTCACCCTCGCGACGCTGCTGGTGCTGCTGCTTCTGCCTGTCTCGCAGGGGCACGAGTGGGGATGGACGTCCGGCCGTACGCTCGGCTGCTTCGTCGGGGCGGTCGCCATGGCGGCTGTGTGGGTCGTCGCCGAGAACCGGGTCAAGGAACCCATGGTGGACATGAAGATGTTCGCCCACCGGCCCGTTCTCTTCACCAACCTGGCCGGGCTGCTCCTGGGCTTCGCGATGTTCGCGCAGTTCATCGGCGTCTCGTATCTCGTCCAGATACCCGAAGACGTCGCGGGCTACGGCTTCGGCGCTTCCGTGCTCGGAGCGTCCGTCGTGTATCTGCTTCCCACCACGCTGGTCTCGCTCGTGGGTGCCCAGTTCGGTGGCGCACTGGTGCGCCGGCTCGGCGCGCGCCTGACCCTGGCCGTAGGAGCCTGCTTCGGCGTGGTCGGCTTCACCTGGCTGAGCGTCGCGCACGATGCGACGGCCTCCGTGATCGGCGCGGGCATGGTCATCGGGCTGGCGATCAGCTTCGGTTACGCCGCCATGCCCGCGCTCATCGTCGCCAGCGTCCCCGCCCACCAGTCCGGCATCGCCAATGGCATCAACTCCATCTCCCGCTCGGTCGGAAGCGCCGTGGCGAGCGCGGTGATCACCTCGCTGCTGGCGTCGAAGACCATCCCGCTCCCGGACGGAATGCCGGCCCTGCCCCAGGAGAGCCAGTTCACGATGAGCTTCGCGATCGCCGGAGCAGCCTTCGGCCTGGTCGTCGCCGTTGCCCTGGTCGGAATCAAGTCGGCGCAGGCGCCTCGTACGCCCGTGCTGAGGAAGGTAACGGAGTCCGGGACGGCGGCGCCTGCAGAAGCGGAATCCGGTGTCGAGCTCGTGTGACCCGTCGTCGGGCGCACCCGCGGTTTCTCCGAAAGGATGTCACGATGAAGATGTCTGACCACACCGATCACGCCTCCGAGTCCAGCCCGGTCGACCACCGCTCGGCGGTCGCGGAGGAGACCGCCCGGTTCGTCGCGGCGGTCAAGGACGCCGACCTGGCTACGGAGGTGCCCAGTTGCCCTGGCTGGACACTGGCCGACCTGGTCAAGCACACAGGCAGTGTCCAGCGCTGGTTCTCGGTCCTGTTGCGGGCGCGCATCCAGGAGCCCCCGCGCACGCGCGAAGTGGACCTCCGGCTCCCGGACCGGGAGGACGGATACCCCGACTGGCTGGCCGAGAGCGCCTCCGTGGCCGCGGACGCCTTCGCAGTCACCGACCCGAACCTGCCGATGTGGGCGTGGGGAGCCGATCAGCACGCCCGTTTCTGGGCGCGCCGGATGCTTTTCGAGACCCTGGTGCACCGGGTCGACGCCGAGGTCGCACTCGGCCTCCGGCCCGCGATCGACCGCCCGGTGGCGGTCGACGGGATCGATGAGTTCCTCGTCAATCTGCCCTACGCCACCTTCTTCGCCCCCCACCTGGCCAACCTGCGCGGCGCCGACAAGACCATCCGCTTCCGCACCACCGACGGGGGCGACGCCTGGCTCGTCCGCCTGCGGCCCGACGGCTTCGGGCTCGACACCGCTGACCCCACCGTGGGCACCGCCGACGCCACCGTCCAGGGAACCGCGGCCGACCTGCTGCTGCTCGTCTACGGCCGCCTGCCCTACGAGGCGGAGGCCCTTGCTCACGAGGGAGACGAGCAGCTGCTGGCCCACTGGTTCGCCAACTCCGCGTTCTGAGAAGGCGGTTGGGTCATACCGGCGTCACACCGCCGCGCAGCCGTCCGTGGCTTTGGCGTGGGAGCGGGTGACGCCGGGGGTCAGGTCGAGCCGGAGGGCGAGGCCGTCTTCCCCCGCCTGCGCGCTGGTGGCCCGTACTCCGGAGGGGAGGGCGGGAAGAGGGACCGTGCGCGGCTTCAGGCGCTGGGCCAGTGGGGTGCCGTCGGCGGCGCCGGGCAGGGCGTCGAGGGGAAGGGTGCGGCCGAGCGCGGTGAGCTCGGTGGGCGTGACGACGAGATTGCCCGCCTCCAGCGTGATGTCGGTGTGGACGGTGACCGGCACACCCAGGCTTCCGGCGTTGCCCGTGAGGGTCAGCCCTTTGCCGTCCGTGCCGGGTGTCCATGATGTGCCGTTACTGCCGTTGCCGGGGAGGCGCTTGGCGAGTTCGGCGTAGGGGATGGTCAGGGTGGCGTCACCGCCATGGGTGGCGCCGCTCGTGGTGACCTGACGCAGATGGGCGTCGAGGGCCATGGACATGCCGCGGCGCTTGAGGCCGCTGGCGTGGATGTCGACGTCGCCGACGCTTCCACGGAGCAGGTTCACCGACGCCAGCGGGCTGTCGAGGGTGGCGCTGACGTGGCCGACGGGAGCGAGGCGGCATGCGGCGGCGCGGCTGATGCGCTGCTCGGTGCGGTCCGTGACCACGACGCTGCCGGTCAGCGGCGCTATGACCACGACGGCCGTCGTGACGGCGAGCAGGAGGCGTCGGCGGTTCATGGAGCGGTGTGTCCGATCTGTCGCAGGATCTCGAAAGCCTGAGGGAGCAGGACGGCCGGCCGGTGCGTGCCGGCGGCGCGGCGGCCGCGCTGGGTGCGCAGGATGGCGCGGACGGTTCCGAGTGCGGCGCCGGCGACCACCGCGGCGTGCAGGTCGGCGTCCGGTGTCTCGGGGGGAAGCCGGTCGAGGACCAGACGAGTCAGGCGCTCCTCGAACTCGGCGAAGACCTGGATCAGCCGAGCCGCGATCAGCTGTTCGGTTCCGTCCAGGGGGTGGGTGAGGGCGGTCAGACTGGTGCTCCGGAAGAGGGCGGCTGCCGCCAGCAGGGCGTTGTAGACCGCGTCGAGCGGTGGTTCCTCCAACGGGCGTTGTGCCAGGGCCTGTTCGACGGCGCTGAAGAGTTCGATCCCGTCGGGCAGGAGCAGGTCTTCTTTGCTGTCGAAATAGCGGAAGAACGTGCGGGTGGACACGTTCGCGCAGGCGGCGATCTCGGCGACGGTGGTGTCGGCGAAGCCCTGTTCGGCGAAGAGCTGGGCGGCGCAGGCACGCAACTGCTGTCGGGTCCGGTCCTTCTTGCGTTCCCGCAGTCCTGGGGCGGGCGCGGGTTCATCGGTGGGCATGACATCAGCATAACTTGTCACTCATGACAAATGGCAGTCGTGACACTTTTGGTCTACCGTCGCCTCCAGCAACCCCTCCGACCGGACGCTGGAGCCTGCCGTGCGCGCGCAACCCGACCTCGAGACACCGATATCGCCCGCCCCCGAGCAACCCGTCGGCAGGCTCACCCGGCTGGGCGGGTGGTGTGCCCGCCACCCCGTCGTGGTGATCGCTTGCTGGCTGCTGGCCCTGGCGGCAGCGCTGGCCGGCCGGCATGTCGCGGCACCCGTCTTCAGTGACCAGGTGACCTTGCGGGGCACGCAGTCCAGCACCGGCGCCGACCTGCTCGCAGCCCACTCGCCCGGCGCCGGCAGCTCCAGCGGCCGCGTCGTCTTCCACAGCGACACCGAAGCCGTGATGTCCAGGCCGTCGGTGAGCCGTTCGGTGAGCGGTCTCGGGAAGCTGCCCCATGTGACGTCCGCCTCCACTTTGGTGGTCAGCGAGGACGGACACACCGCGTACACCACCGTGCGGTTCGATGTGCAGGCCAAGACCCTCGGCCACGACTACACCGGGCAACTGGACCGGGCGACGGAGCCGGCCCGTGACGCGCACCTGCAGGTCTCGTACGGCGGCGACCTCGACCCGGTCACCCGGCAGCCCGCCAACGACCGGCTCAGCGAACTGGTGGGCATAGCAGCCGCCCTGCTGGTGCTGCTCCTCGCCTTCGGCAGCATCCTCGCCGCACTGCTGCCCCTGATCACCGCCCTGATCGCGGTGGGCACCGGCATCGGAGTCGTCGGCATCGTCGCCGGGACCGTGTCCTTCGCCACCGCGGCGCCGACCCTGGCCACCATGATCGGTCTCGGCGTCGGCATCGACTACGCCCTCTTCCTGACCACTCGGTTCCGGCAGGACCTGATCGACGGTCACGGCCCGGTGACCGCCGCCGCCCGCACCACCGCCGGCAGCGGCCGCGCCGTCCTGGTCGCAGGCATCACCGTCGTAGTGGCCATGCTCGGCCTCTATGCCTGCGGCCTGTCCTTCATCGGCAAGCTCGGTCTCGCCGCCTCCATCGCCGTCGTGATCACCGCGACCGCCGCGGTCACCCTGGTCCCCGCCGCTCTCAGCCTGACCGGCCGCCGCATCGACCGGTTCGCACTGCGCCGGCCGGTCGCCGAAACCTCCGGTGACCGCGACGGATGGCACCGCTACGCCGCCCGCGTCGCCCGGCACCCCTGGCGATACCTCGCCGCCGGCACTGCGGTGCTGGCTCTCCTCGCCGTTCCCGCCCTGTCCATGCGCCTGGGCCACGTCGACGCAAGCGCCGACCCCTCGGGCACGACCAGCCGCACCGCCTACGATCTCGTCGCCGACGCGACCGGGCCCGGGTTCGGTCCCGGCGCCAACGCGCCGCTGGCCGTGGTCATCGATCTCGGCGCCGACCGGACCCGCGCGTCGAGCCTGGCCACGACCGTGCAGCAGGCCCTGCACAACACGCCGGATGTCGCCGATGCGACCAGCCTCCGGCCCAGCCCGGACGGAAGGCTTCTGACGGCCACCGTCACCCCTGCCCACGGCCCTCAGGACGAGACCACCAGCTCCCTGGTGACCACCCTGGTCGACCACACCCTCCCCGACGCCCTCCGCGGCACCACCGCCCGCGGCTACGTCACCGGCACCACCGCCGCCCAGGTCGACTTCCGCGACACCGTCCGGCAGCGCCTGCCCGTCATCATCGCCACCGTCCTCGCCGCGGCCTTCCTGCTGCTGATGACCGTGTTCCGCAGCCTGGTCATCCCGCTCAAGGCGGTCCTGCTCAACCTGGCCACCACCGCCGCCTCCTACGGCGTTCTCACCGCCGTCTTCCAATGGGGCTGGGGCAGCAGCCTGCTCGGCCTGCACGAACCGGTGCCGATCGAGTCCTACGTCCCGATGATGATGTTCGCCATCGTCTTCGGGCTCTCGATGGACTACGAGATCTTCCTGCTCTCCCGTATCGCCGACGTCTGGCACACCACCGCCGACAACACACGCTCCGTCGGGACCGGGCTGGCGGCCACCGGCCGTGTCATCTCCAGCGCGGCCCTCATCATGACCGCCGTCTTCCTCTCCTTCACCGCCTCACCCACCGTCGTGGTGAAGATGCTCGCTCTCGGTCTCGCCGTCAGTGTCGTCCTCGACGCCACTCTCGTCCGCCTCGTCCTCGTCCCCTCCAGCATGTTCCTCCTCGGGCGTGCCAACTGGTGGCTCCCTGCGTGGCTGGAGCGGCGCCTGCCCCATCTGCACGCCTGACCCGCACGGAGAGGCCGGCCATGAGCACACACCGCAGTGCCGCGGGCCGTGTGCTCACGCCAGGTCGATGCCCAACTCGCTGTCCGGGCGGCAGAAGTGGCACGCGGTGACGTTCGGGTCGGTGAGCGCGGCCCGCGCCTCGTCGGCCCTGACCGGGTGAACCGTGCCCTCGGTCATCGTGCAGCCGGTCAGGTGGATCAGGGCGGGCTCGGGCCCGTTCGGGGTGCGTTTCTGCTGTACGACGTATCCGGCTTTCGGCGGTGGAAGGGCGAAGCCGGGCAGCGTCGTCGCGTCCTTCACACGCGGCCCGCGTTGCCGCGGTCCGCGGTCCGTGCGGGCGAGGGCCTCTCGTACGGCGTCGCGTTGGAGCCGCAGATAGATGCCGACGGTCTCGTTCTCGGTGATCTGCCGGTCGAGATGGTCAAGGATCGCCCGGAGCCGGGACGGGTCAGGCGGCAGCAGGGACATGGCGCGCACCATCCCTCCAGGGGATGAGCCCGCTCATCGTCAGCTCTTTCCTCCCCGCCCGGCGGCGTACAGGGCCGACCGGGCAGCCGCTCCACGGCCGTTCTCCCAGTGCGGGTGGAACATCACCCCGGTCGACAGCCGGAGGAGGCGCCGCCGCAGGGCTGTGCCCGGACGTGCGGCGAGCCGGCGGTAGGTGGCGTGCCACTCCTCAAGGGCCTGGGCGAGGTCGTCGGGAATCGGTCGCATGGCCGAATTCAATCATGTGTTCGATTTTCTGGGCGAGCGACTCGTCGTACCGGAGCGGCTCGGCATATCGCTGGTGACCCCGGCGGTGCGGGAGCGCCGCGGCAGGGCGGCGTGGACGGCCACCGGCCCCGCCAGTCGCGCCGGCCTGGTTCAGGCCCTCTTGCGCGCTACGCCCCCGTAGAAGCCGATCTCCTCGGATCCCGCCGGCGGAGGGTCTCCGGGCGCCAGAACGGGACCTGGGCCAGGCCGGGTTCCAGGAGTTCGAAGCCGGTGAAGAACCGCTCGACCTCTGCGCGCGACCGCAGGTTCAGGGTGGCGGTGGCCTTGTTGTAGACGGCCTGGGCGTCACTGCGGTCGGCGAAGTCGCCTGTGGCGTGCGAAAGCACCAGGAAGCTTCCGGCCGGAAGCGCGTCCCGCAGGGTGGCGACGACCTGCCCGGGCCGCTCCGCATCGGTGAGGAAGTGGAGGACGGCCACCAGGAGCAGGGCGACCGGCTCGCCGAAGTCGATGACTTCGCGGACGCCGGGATGGCCGACGATGGCCCGCGGGTCGCGCAGGTCGCCGAGGACGACGCCGGTCGCGCCCAATCCGCCGAGCAGCGCGTCCGCATGTGCCTTGACGATCGGATCGTTGTCGACGTACGCGACCCGCACGTCGGGCGCCACCTCGTGGGCGACCTCGTGCACATTCGGTGAGGTGGGCAGCCCGGTGCCGATGTCGAGGATCTGGCGGACCCCGCCGCTGACGACATGACGGACGGCGCGCCGGAGGAAGTCACGGTTGGCCCTCAGGCCCATCCGCACCTCGGGTGCGGCGGCGGCGAGTTCGTCGCCGGCCTGTTGGTCCACGGCGTAGTTGTCCTTGCCGCCCAGCAGGTAGTCGTAGATGCGTGCGGGATGCGGCCTGCTGGTGTCGATCTCCTCGGCACGGAAGCCGTCCTGTCGCACGCTGAGATCCCCTCGAGGCCGCCGCGGCCGCCTTGCCCGCCCACGGCCGAGGACAGCTTGCCACATCGGCTACCGGGCGGTTGCGAAGTCCTGGGTCCAGTAGTCGCCGGGCTGTGCGAGTCCGACGCCGATCTGCTTGAACGCACAGTCGAGGATGTTGGCCCTGTGGCCGGGGCTGGACATCCATCCCGCCATGACCTGCTCGGGAGTGGCGTAACCGTAGGCGACGTTCTCGCCGTAGGTGCTCCAGCTGTAGCCGGCACGCGTGATCCGGTCGCCTGGGGAGGAGCCGTCGGACCCGGTGTGTGACATGTTCCGGTGCGAGGCCATGTCCTCGCTGTGTGCCTGGGCCACCTTGGTCAGGGTCGCGTTGAGGGTCACCGGCGAGCAACCGGCCTTGCTGCGCTCGGCGTTGACGAGTTGCACGATGCGGGCGACGGTGCCGGACGCCGTGGCGGTGGCTTTCGGGGCGCTCGGAGAGGCGGGCGTCGCGGAGGCGGTGGTCTTGACGGGGCTGGGGGCGGTGGCCCTGGGTTTCGGTGCGGTTGTCTTCCTCGGGGCGGCCGTCTTCTTCGGTGCGGGCTTCGCCGGGGTGCTCGCGAGGGCGGTCGCAGTCTTCGATGTCCACCACGGGGTGGCCTCGTCCGGATTTCCGGAGACGTTACGGCCGGCGTTGTTCCACGCGGCATCGGCCGCATGCCTCCCGGCGCGTGACCGATGTTCTCCGCTGTCGCGCCAGTGGACGCAGGCCATGGCCACGGGAGGCACGCCCACGGCGCCCACAGCGATGGCGGCGATGACTATTCGCCGGTAACGCTTCTCTTTGCGGTGCTCACCCATGCGTGACCTCACCCGGTAGTCGCGGACGCCCCTTGTGCGGCTGGCGTCGTCATTCTTGGGACGGCCGTACACAGGTGCAAAGGGCGTTTCTACTACCTCGCTTCGTAGAAGCCGCGGCCCTTGTCGGGGGCGTGGGAACGTGCCGCCCCGGCCTCGACGGCAGGCGCGAAGAGCCTGCCGCTCCGTCAGGAACTTCCGGGATTCGAAGAGGAGCGAAAGGGCCGGCGATGGGGCGGCCCACGGGGCGAGGTGCGATAGGGACCCAGGCCAATGCGGACAAGTCTCATATGTCGCCGGTGCGGTGTCTACTAAGCTGGGCGCATAGTTGCCGCAGCTGGTGTGGCGCATTTCACAATCTGCCGGGTCCGGTGTTCACTTGCCCCACATTTGCGGCACTTGGCCCGCCGGTTCACCGGCCACCGTGTTCTCATCCCCGCCGAGCAGCTCCGGGCCTCCGCGGCGCGTCCAGCCCGGCCCGGACGCCTTCCCGCTCGCAGATGTCCGGCTTCCGTAAGGGGTTCGGGCGTTCCGCGGCGGCCTTGCGGCGACTGTGATGGGAGGCATGAGATCGCGCTTCTTCCCACCGGTGTTCAAGGGCAGGCTGCACGACGCCCGCACGGCGACCTCGATCGGGCGGCTGCTCGGCGTCGCCTTCGTGGTGTGCTTCGTCACCGGTCTGATCAGTCATGTGATGCAGCACCCGCCGGCATGGGCGGCCGACGGCCTGCCGAGCCGCCCGGTGTGGGGATACCGGCTGACGCAGGGGCTGCATGTCGCCTCGGGCATCGCGGCGATTCCGCTGCTTCTGGCCAAGTTGTGGGCGGTGTACCCGAGGCTGTTCGTCTGGCCGCCGGTGCGGTCGGTGAGGCACGCCCTGGAGCGGCTGTCGGTGGCCGTGCTGGTGGCGGCGGCCGTCTTCGAAGTGGCCACGGGCCTGCTGAACACCACGCAGTGGTATCCATGGCCGTTCTCCTTCGTGCCGGTGCACTACGCCGTGGCCTGGCTGGTGGCCGGATCGCTCGTACTGCACATCGCGGTCAAGGCCCCCGAGATCCGGGCCCATTGGAGCCGGCGGTCGCCGGGCACCCTGGCCTTGCCGGAGGAGGACGGGCCCGACCGCCGCTCCCTGCTGGCCGCGGTGGTGGCCGCGGCCGGAGCGGTCACGGTGACCACGGTGGGCCAGTCCCTCACCCCCTTGAAGGACCTCACCCTGCTCGCACCCCGCCACCCGGACCACGGCCCGCAGGGCCTGCCGGTCAACCGCACCGCCGCCGCAGCGGGAGTCGGACGGATCTCCGCCGAGCACTACCGCCTGACGGTGGCCGGGCCGCGGCCGTTCACGCTGACGCTGGACGAACTGCGTGGCCTGCCGCAGCACGAGGCGGAGTTGCCGATCGCCTGTGTGGAGGGGTGGAGCAAGTCGGCACACTGGACGGGCGTACGAGTCATGGACCTCCTGGCGCTCGCGGGCGCCCCGCCGCACGCCCGCGTCCGAGTGGTGTCCCTGCAGACGCGGGGCGGATACGGAGTCTCCGAGATGGGGCACGAGTACGCCCGCGACCCACTGACCCTGCTCGCTTTGCACCTGAACGGCCGGGAACTCGCCCCCGATCACGGCTATCCGGCACGCCTGATCGCCCCGAACCGTCCCGGCGTCCTCCAGACCAAGTGGGTGGGTCGGCTGGAGGTGCTGTCATGAGGGTGGGCGTGATGCGGCTGCTCACGGCCGTGGCCGGTCTGGCGCTGATGGGCGTCGGCGTCTCCCTGCTGCTGGACGTGCGTGACCTGAGCGGTGCCCTGGTCTGGCTCGGTGGGGCGGTGGTGCTGCACGACGCCCTGATCGCACCCCTGGTACTGCTCATCGGGTGGGTGCTCGTCCGCGGAGGTGTGCGTGGGCCGGTTCGCAGGGCACTGCTGGTCGCGGGCGCCCTGACGGCGGTCGCCCTGCCGGTGATGCTGCGCCCGGGGAAGCCGGCCAACTCCTCGGTTCTGCCGCTGGACTACCCGCGAAACTGGCTGCTCACGCTGCTGGCGGTGGCGGTGGTCACGGCCCTCCTGCCGGCCGCGCGGGCAACTCGCCGCAGCCGTCGTCGACCACCCAAGTAGGTTCGCCCGCACTCCGGCCCGGCGGGCCGTCTTACGGGTGTCTTACGCAGCTGCGGGAGAGGCGGTGGCGGGCTTGGCGGGCTCGTACGGTGGCGCGATGCGAATCTTTCGGACGACGGCACTGGTGACCGCGCCGCCGCTGCTGCTGGCCGCGGCGGGTCTGATGCATCCGCGTCATCTGACGGCGGCGACGGCCGGTCACTGGGCCGCTCTGCACATCGTCCTGCTGCCCGCCTTCCCCCTGCTGATACTCGGTCTGCTGGTGCCGCTGTGGGGCAGGCCGGGCCGCGACGTCGACGGCGCCCTGACCGTACTCGCCTGGGCCGGCTGCTTCTGCTACGCCGCCTACTACACGGGACTGGACGCGGTGGCCGGCATCTCCGCCGGTACGGTGGCGGGCAGCGACACGCACAGTGCGGTGGGGCGGTTGTTCGCGACCGGCGACGAGCTGGGCCGGGCAGGCGTGTACGCGTTGACGGTCGCCGCCGTCGCCACCTGTGCCGTTCTCGTGCGGCGGCACGGTGTGCGGGTGCTGCCCGGTGCCGCGGTGGTGCTGACGGCGTGCTGGTCGTTCGTCGACAGCCACATCTTCTGGCCACGGGGCGTGTTCACCATGCTCGGCTTCGCCGTGGGCTTCGGCCTGCTGACGGTGGTTGCCTCGGCGCCCGACAACGCCCGGCCTGCGGCGGGAAGGCTTACGAACCCCTGACATCCCGGCGTTGTACGGTCGCCAGGCGGATCCGGGGCCGTACGGTCGGTGGCATGTTGATCCTGGTCACCGGAGGTGCGGGCTTCATCGGCTCGCATGTCGTCACCGCCCTCACCGACGCGGGGCACGAGGTGCGCGTGCTCGACGCGCTGTTGCCCGCCGCGCACCGCACGCCGCCGCCGGTCCCCGAGGGGGTGGACTTCAGACAGGCGGACGTCCGCGACACGGCGGCCGTGGCCGCAGCCCTGCAGGGAGTGGACGCCGTCTGCCATCAGGCGGCGATGGTCGGGCTCGGCAAGGACTTCGCGGACGCCCCCGCCTACGTGGGCTGCAACGACCTGGGCACCGCGGTGCTGCTGGCCGGGATGGCCGAGGCCGGGGTACGGCGTCTGGTGCTGGCGAGTTCGATGGTGGTCTACGGAGAGGGGCGCTACGAGTGCCCGTCGCACGGTGCCGTACGGCCGGGGCCGCGCACCGTGGCCGACCTGGAGACAGGACGCTTCGAACCGCCCTGCCCCCGATGCGGTGAGCCGCTCGCCCCCGGACTGGTGGCCGAGGACGCCCCGCTCGATCCGCGCAACGTCTACGCCGCCACCAAGCTCGCGCAAGAACACCTCACCGCCGCGTGGGCGCGCGCGGTGGGCGGGCGGGTGGCCGCGTTGCGCTACCACAACGTGTACGGGCCCGGGATGCCGCGTGACACCCCGTACGCGGGCGTCGCCTCGCTGTTCCGGTCCGCGCTGGAGCGCGGTGAGGCGCCGCGCGTATTCGAGGACGGCGGCCAGCGGCGGGACTTCGTCCATGTACGCGACGTCACCGGGGCCAATCTCGCCGCTCTGGACGGGCTGCCCGATCTGCCGGCGGGAACCGCGAGGGCGTACAACGTCGGCAGCGGCGAACCGCACACGGTGGGGGAGATGGCCGCCGCCCTGGCCGAGGCGCACGGCGGACGGGCCCCGGTGGTCACGGGCGAGTACCGGCTCGGCGACGTCCGCCACATCACCGCCTCCTCGCGCAGGCTGCGCGACGACCTGGGCTGGAAGCCGCAAGTCGCCTTCACGGAGGGAATGGCGGAGTTCGCGACGGCCCCGCTGCGGGCCGGCTGAGTATCCCCGCGGCCGGATGCCGGTCCCGGCGAAGACGAAGGACCGGGCCCTGCCGGCAGGGCCCGGTCTTTTCCCGGGGGCTCCTCAGACGGCCGCGGGCAGACGGACCTCGAAACGGCAGCCGCCGGACACATTGGACACCGCCGCGCGCCCCTTGTGCGCCTCCACGATCCCGCGCACGATCGCCAGCCCCAGACCTGCTCCGCCCGGCGGGGTCCGTGCATCGGTGCCGCGCCAGCCGGTGTCGAAGACGCGGGGCAGGTCCTCCGGCGGAATGCCACCGCAGCCGTCGGTCACCGACACGACGACGCTGTCCACCTCACGGCGGGCGGAGACCGCGACCGTGCCGTCGGTGGGCGTCCGGCGGATCGCGTTGACGAGCAGGTTGGCCAGGACGCGCGACATCTCGCGGCCGTCGACGTGGACCGGGACGGGCTCGACTCCGTCGCCGACAAGCCGTACGCCGTGCTCCCTGGCCAGGGCGTCGGCCCCCGCGAGCGCGTCGCCGACGAGGTCGTAGACCGACATCCGGGTGATGTTCAGGGCCAGGACGCCGGCCTGGATCCGGGAGAGTTCGAACAGGTCGCCCACCATGCCGCTCATGCGCTCGACCTCCGCGCGGATGCGGGCGTGGTAGACGCTCGGGTCGTCGACCATGCCGTCCTCCAGGGCCTCGGTCATGGCCTGCAGCCCGGCGAGCGGGGTGCGCAGGTCGTGGGAGATCCAGGCGACCAGTTCGCGGCGGGAGTCCTCCAGGGCCTTCTCCCGCTCCCGGGAGGCGGCGAGCTTGGCGCTGGTGGCGGCGAGTTCGCCGCTGAGCTCGGCGAGTTCGGAGGTGAGTGCGGCGGTGGGCGGTGTGAAGTGGCCGTCGTCGCCGAGGGCGCGGGTCGCCTCGGCCAGGGCTCTGCTGCCGCGGACGACGCTGCGGCCGAGCGCCAGTGCCACCCCGAGCGAGACGACCGCCGCGATGGAGCAGACCATCGTCACGACCCACAGATCGTGGTCGGACAGGAGCATGGCCCAGGACACCAGCATGGTTCCGGCGAGCATCGCCGCGACCGTCACGGCGGCGACCACGGCCAGGGACAGCGCGAGTGAGCGGTTGCGCAGCAGTCGCAGGGCGCCCGTGCCCAGCAGCCCGGCGCCGGCCGCGCCGATGGCCGCGTACAGCGCGATGAGAAGGGTGTCATGCACCATCGTCGGCTCCGTCCGCCGGGGGAGGGTCGAAGCGGTAGCCCCTGCCCCACACGGTGCTGATCAGGCGGGGGTGCGCCGGGTCATGCTCGATCTTCTCGCGCAGGCGGCGCACATGGACGGTGACGGTCGACAGGTCACCGAACTCCCATCCCCACACCCGTCGCATCAGTTCCTCACGGCTCGTCGCCTGTCCCGGGTTGCGCAGAAAGAACTCGAGCAGGTCGAACTCCCGGATGGTCAGGGCGAGTTCGGCGCCGTGGCGGGTGGCGCGGCGAGCGTGGGGGTTGAGGGCGAGAGGGCCCGCGCGCAGCCAGGGTTCGGCCGGCGCGGCCCGGTCGGCGGCCAGTGCTCCGGCGCGGCGCAGCACCGACTCCACCCTGAGCACGAGTTCGCGGGGGCTGAAGGGCTTGGTGACGTAGTCGTCCGCACCGACCTCCAGGCCGAGGATGCGGTCCTCCTCGTCGCCACGCGCCGTCAGCATGATCACAGGGAGCGGGCCGTTCTCACGGATGCGGCGGCACACCTCCAGTCCGTCAAGGCCGGGCAGCATCAGGTCCAGCACCACCAGGTCGGGGGGTTCGGCGGCGGCCCGGGCCACGGCGGCGGGACCGTCGGCGGCCAGGTCGACGGCGAAGCCCGCCCGGTCCAGATAGCCGGCGACGACCTCCGAGACGGTGGGGTCGTCGTCCACGACGAGTACGCGTTTCACGCCACCGAGTCTCGCACCGGCGTCCGGCCGCCGACGGGGGTGGCGGCGGGCGTCAGCGATCCGTAAGGTCACCAAATCCCTTTTGTCCATTTCATCCCCGTAGGGTGAGTGGAGTGATCGAGACATCCCCCTCTTCGCCCGCTCCTGTGGACGTGGTGCTTCCCTGCCTCGACGAGGCCGAGGCCCTGCCGTGGGTGCTGGACCGCATCCCCGCGCGCTGGCGTGCGATCGTCGTCGACAACGGCTCCACCGACGGCTCGGCCGACATCGCCCGCGCCCTCGGGGCGCATGTGGTCCACGAACCGCGCCGCGGCTTCGGCGCCGCCTGTCACGCGGGCCTGACCACCGCCACGGCCGACGTCGTCTGCTTCTGCGACTGCGACGCCTCCCTCGACCCCGCGTTGCTGCCCGCGGTCGCCGGGCCCGTCCTCGACGGTTCCGCCGACCTCGCGCTGGGCCGCCGCAGGCCCGTCACACCCCGCGCCTGGCCCCTGCATGCCCGCCTGGCCAACCTGGAGCTGGCGCGCCTGATCCGCCGGCGTACCGGACTGCGCCTGCACGACCTGGGCCCGATGCGCGCCGCCCGCCGCGAGCCCCTGCTCGCCCTGGACCTGACCGACCGGCGCTCCGGCTACCCGCTGCAGATGGTGGTCCGCGCCGCCGACGCGGGCTGGCGGGTCGCGGAGAGGGATGTGCCCTACCGCCCGCGCACCGGCCGCTCGAAGGTCACCGGCACCTGGCGCGGTACCTGGCAGGCGGTACGGGACATGCGCGCCGTACTCGCCGAGCGGCCCGCCACCGACCCGGCGTCCGCGGCGATCACCCCGGGAGCCGGACGATGAGCGCCCGGCTTCCGGCCACGGGCCCGGTCACGCTTCTGGTCATCGCCAAGGACCCCGTCCCGGGGCGGGTCAAGACCCGGCTCACCCCGCCCTACACGCCGCAGGAGGCGGCCTCCCTGGCGGAGGCCGCCCTCGCCGACACCCTGCACACGGTGCTGAAGGCCCCTGCACGGCGCCGCGTCCTCGTACTCGACGGTGTTCCCGGTCCCTGGCTGCCGCCCGGCTTCGACCTCGTGTCCCAGGGGTCCGGCGGCCTGGACGAGCGGATCGCCACCGCCTTCGCCCACTGCGACCGTGGACCGGCCCTCCTGGTCGGCATGGACACCCCCCAACTGACCGCGGACCTCGTCGCGACGGTCGGCCGCGACGGCCACGACGCCTGGTTCGGTCCGGCCGCGGACGGCGGATTCTGGGCGCTGGGTTTCGCCGACCCGACGCACGCCGCGACCCTCGTGCGCGGGGTGCCGATGTCCACCGACCGTACCGGGGCGATCCAGCGCCGCCGACTCGTCGAGGCGGGGCTGAGCGTGAGCGACCTGCCGGTGCTGCGCGATGTGGACACCGCCGCCGACGCCGCCGAGGTCGCCGCCTGCTGCCCGCCGGGCTCGCGCTTCGCCGCCACCCTGAACTCGCTCGCGGGGGCCGGGCGGTGAGCGGCACGGCAAGCGGTACGGCAAGCGGTACGGACGCCGCCCTCGCCGAGGGGATGACACAGACCGCGGCCCGACCGAGACCCCACACCGTGGCCGCACGGCCCGCCCGGCTGCCCACGCAGATCCGTCCCGCCGATCGGCACGGGCCCGCGGAGCCGGGCGAGGCGTGGACGGACGACCCCTACGCTCACGCCCTGCGCACCGGCCGTGGCCCGCTCTACCTGCGCCGCCTGTCACCACCGGCCCGCCCGGGCAACGCCGGAGGGGAAGGGGACCTGCTGCCGCTGGACGTCGAGCGCTGGTGCGTCGCGCCCGACGCCGCCGACACCGGCATTCTGCACCGCTGTTCCGGCCCGGTTCTCGACGTGGGCTGCGGACCGGGACGTCTGGTGGCGGCCCTGGCTGCCCGGGGCGTGCGGGCGCTCGGCGTGGACGTCAGCCCGGCCGCAGTGGCCGGGACCCGACAGCGCGGGGGTGCTGCCGTGCGCCGGTCCGTCTTCGACCGCCTGCCGGGGGAAGGCCACTGGAGCACCGCCCTGTTGATGGATGGCAACGTCGGTATCGGTGGTGACCCGATCGCCCTGCTCGTCCGCCTCCGCGCCGTGGTCGCACCCGGTGGGCGCCTGCTGGCGGAGGCCGTCCCGCACGACGTGGACGAGCGCCTCACCGTACGCGTGGAGGACGCCCACGGCCGCCATGGCCGCCCCTTTCCGTGGGCCCGCCTCGGCACCACCGCCCTGCTGCGTGCCGCCGACGCCGCGGGATGGGTCCTGACCGGCCGGTGGACGGCCGAGGGCCGCCCGTTCGTGGAACTGCACAGCCCGAAGCCCGGGCATCGCGACGAGCACCCCACTGCCGCCGGAGGGCCCACACACCCATGAGCGACACCGCAGCTCCACACGGTCGATCCACCCAGTCGCCGTCCAGCGGGCCCGCCGCACCTATGAAGCGAACAACGGCCCGCATCAGCACCATCGTCACCGCGGCTCTCCTCGCCGCACTCACCATCGTCGTCGCCGAGACGGTGCGCGCAGGCGACAACCAGAGCGACCCCGGCCGCCTGCTGGCCCGGTACGCCGTCGCCTGGGTGCTGTTCGCCGCCGCGGTGTGGGCCGTACGCAAAGCCCCGGCGCGCGCCGCCACCGGACTGGTCCTGGCCGGTGCGGCCGCCGTGGCCCTGGCCGCACTCGCCGCACCGCCCCGCACCAGCAACGACATGTACCGCTACGCCTGGGACGGCCGGGTCCAGGCCGCCGGGGTATCCCCGTACGCCCACCCGCCCGCGGCACCCGAACTCGCCCGGCTGCGTGACGACTGGCTGTTCCCCACCCAAGGCTCCTGCCACGAGTGGGGACTGACCCGTACGGACAGCGGGCTGTGCGTCCGCATCAACCGCCCTACCGTGCCCACCATCTACCCGCCCGTCGCCGAGGTGTGGTTCTTCACCGTCCACGTCCTCTCACCACCGGACAGCCGCCACAAGCCGCTGCAGGTCGGCGGCGCCGTCCTGGCGTTCGGCACCACCCTCGCCCTGCTCTTCGTGTTGCGCCGACGCGGTGACCCCGCCCGGGCCCCGGCCCGCGCAGCGCTGTGGGGGTGGTGTCCGGCCGTCCCCTTCGAAGCGGTCAACAACGCCCATGTCGACACCCTCGGCGTCCTGCTCACCGTGCTCGCCCTCGGGACCGCCGGCGCGGGGGCCCGCCGCGGCGCACTCCTCGGCGCCGCGACCGCCGTGAAACTGCTGCCCGTTCTGGCGTTGCCCGGCGCTCTGTCCGGTCAACGCAACCCGGCGCGCGTGGTGCGCGTGGTCTCGGCCCTGCTCGCCGCTGTCGCTCTCGCCTACCTGCCCTATGTCGTCGCTTCCGGTACGGGCGTCCTGGGCTATCTGCCCGGCTACCTCCAGGAGGAGGGCTACGAGCCGGGGCACGTGCACCGGTTCGCGCTTCTGCGGCTGCTGTTGCCGGACGCGGCCGCGGGAGCGGCCGTCATCGTGCTGCTCACGCTGACCGCCCTGTACATATGGTGGCGCGGCGACCCGGCCCGCCCCTGGCGCGGTGCCCTGTTGCTGACCGGAACCGCCTTGCTGCTGGTCTCGCCCAGCTACCCCTGGTACTCGCTCCTCGTCGTCGGCCTGGTCGCCCTCGACGGCCGCTGGGAGTGGCTGACCGTCACCGCCGCCGGCACCGTCCTCTACCTCGGTGGCCGACTGCTGCCGGGCTTCACTCTCCAGGCGTGGGTGTACGGCACGGCCGCCGTGTGCGTCGCGCTCGGGGTCTGCCTGCGGGCTGCCCCGGCACGGCAGCTCCTGGAGCGGCGCCGTGGCGGGTGCCGGACGTGCACCTGACGCGTATCCAGGACGCCGGCCGCATCCCGGGGAGTCGCTCGCCGAACCCGGGAGCCCGGGTGCTGCATCCTGTGGACGCACAGCGTCGGCCCGGCGTCGAGGGCCAGCCTGAGGGACCGGCCGCCACGGCGGGGCGCGCCGGGGCACCGACCCCGTACGGCGCCGCCGCATCAGCGGCGGCGCCGGAAGCCGACCAGCCGCAGTACCGGGAAGCGCATACCGGTCACCAGGACGCCACGGGCCAAGACCAGTGCAGCCCCCGGCCCGGTGCAGCAGCGCCCGGGCCACCGTGGAGGCGAGACCGACCACAACGAACCGGGCAAGCTCCCAGCTCAGCCGGGTGCGGTCTGGCCCGGCGAAGGCGTGGTGCCGTTCGCTGAGCCGTCGCACCCGACCATCATGAGGCGGTGGCCCGAGGATCCGTGACGGGTGCCGAGCGCCGGTTCGGCCGTTCGGCTGGCGGCATACATCCGTGTATACGCCGGACGCGGCCGGCCCATCGCACCTGTGCCAGTTTGAGAGTGTGCGGGGGCTCACCGTGCCTGGCGCTGACGGCGCCATGCGCTCGGCGGCCCTGAGGCGCCCGTAGACGGAGGAGACGGCCGATGGGCGATGACGGACGGCCGCCGGCCTCGCGTGCGTCCGGCGGGCCGAAGCCCCCTGCGGACGAGGGGCACGCGCGGGAACGCCTCAGACGCGCCCGCGCCACCACAGCGGCTCTCATCGAGCGGGCTGCCGCCGGTGTCCGGGCCGTCGCGCGGCGGGTCGGGCAGACGCCCCCACCGCCGGGGCCCTTCCGGCCCGAGTTCTGGCGCAGCCCGATCCGCGGTCCCTGGCTGACGTCCGTGTTCGGCCTGGTTCTGCTGATCGGCATCCCCCTGATCTTCATCACCGGGATGCTCTCCTATGCCGCGTACAACCCGGATTTGGGCCCGCTCAACGATCAGACCCCGGACAAGGGGGTACTGGGTTTCTACCTCTTCGACTGGCCCACGCACCCGTACTGGCTGTATCGGCTGACCCAGGGTGTGCACGTCACGCTCGGTGTGACGCTGGTGCCTGTGCTGCTGGCCAAGCTGTGGTCCGTCATTCCCAAGCTGTTCGAGTGGCCGCCGGTGCGGACCGTCGCCCACGGTCTGGAACGGCTCTCCCTGCTGATACTGGTGGGCGGGGTCATCTTCGAGTTCGTGACCGGCATCTTCAACGTCCAGCTCTTCTACGTGTTCCCGGGCTCCTTCTACACCCTGCACTTCTACGGGGCCTGGGTGTTCATCGCCGCCTTCGTCGTCCATGCCGGCATCCGGCTCGGCCGGATGCGGCGCGCCCTGCGCTCACGCAGCCTGGCCGGCGAGCTGCGCACCGACCTCGCCCATACCCGGCCCGAGCCCCCCGACCCCGACGGCCTGGTCCCGACCGCCCCTCAGGCACCCACCATGACCCGTCGTGGTGCGGTCGGGATGGTGGGAGCGGGATCGCTGCTCCTGCTCGTGGTCACGGCCGGACAGAGCATCGGCGGCCGGCTGCGCGAGAGCGCCCTGCTCGCGCCGCACAACCGCGTCCCGGGCAGCGGCCCGAACGGTTTCCAGATCAACAAGACGGCCGCGGCCGTCGGTGTCACCTCCGCACACATCGGCCGGGACTGGCGGCTGCACGTCCTCGGCCGCGGTCCGGCCCTGGTCTTCACCCGTGAGCAGCTCCTTGTGATGCGCCACCACAACGCCGCGCTGCCCATCGCGTGCGTGGAGGGATGGTCCACCCCCGACCAGCGCTGGAGCGGCCTGCGGCTCACGGATCTGGCCGCCCTGGCCGGGCTGCCGAACGCATCGAGCGTCCTGGTGGAATCCGTCCAGCCGCCCGGCCCCTACAGCTCGGTGGTGCTGCGAGGCAATCAGATCCATGACCCTCGATCGCTGCTCGCTCTGCGCGTCAACGGCGCAGACCTCTCGATCGACCATGGCTACCCGGCCCGCGTCATCGTCCCGGCCAACCCCGGGGTGAACAACACCAAGTGGGTGCACCGGCTCACCTTCAGGACGTGACCATGGCACGCTTCATCCGCTGGTACGGCTCCCATCCGCTGCACCTGCTCGTCCTGATCTGCTCGTTCGCTCTCACCGCCTACGCCATGGTGCGTCTGTTCGCCGTCCGGCCGCTCGCCGTGGCGGTCTGGTTCGTCGGCGCGGCGATCGTCCACGATCTGATCCTGCTCCCGCTGTACTCGCTCGCCGACCTGACGGCTCCCGCCGTGCTGCGACATCGCACCACCCGCGTACCGCGACTGCCATGGACCAACTTCCTGCGCGTCCCCGCCTTCCTGTCCGGAGTGCTCCTGCTCGTCTGGTTCCCCCTCATCTTCGCTCGTTCCGCCCCCTACTCCGGTGCCACCGGACTGTCCCAAAGCGTCTACCTCGGGCGGTGGCTGGCCATCACCGGTGTGCTGTTCGGCGCCTCCGCAGGAGCCTTCGCATGGAAACTGCGCCGGGTGCGCCGTGCCGCCCGCGCCGACGAGCATCGGCCGGCCCCGGGCCACGACGCCGCACCGTGACGATCGCGAAGGAGAGGCCGTTTCGCGTCCGCGGCGGCCCTGCGCCCGGGGAGGGGACGGCGTCGGCCGTCGCGCGTGTCAGCCGACCGCCGGGCTGGGCGTGGGGGAGGCGGTGTGCACGTTCAGGTCGGGGCGTGGGGTGAGGACGACCATCGGTGCGCCGGGCTGGGGCGGGGGCGGGGTGAGCTGGTCCTTGGGGAGCTTGGGCGGGGTGCTCTGCTGGAAGAGGACCTGGTCGAAATTGACCGTCCCCGTCTTCTCCAGCACGGTGATGTGGTCGAGGACCGTGTCGTTGGCCAGGTCGGCGAGTTGACGCACCAGGGTGTTCTTCGTGGTGGCGCGTACCTTCGCGATGGCTGGGAAGATCTGGCCGTGGGTCACACGCATGATGTTGGCCGCCGTCGAGTCGAACTCCTTGCCGGACTGGGCATTCGAGGTCGCCACGAACTGCTGTTGTTGCGGGGTGGCCTGGTTGGGCAGGGTGACGCCCAGTTCGGGGGCGATCTTGCGGCACATCGCGTCGAGCCCGGCATGGCCGACGATCAGGTGTTTGCCGGCCTCCCGCATCTCGGGCGTCGAGCCCTTCTTGAGCGCGATTTCGCCCAGCGGGTACTCCCACAGCCCGGCGGAACGCACCTTGACGACGAAGTCGCGATCCGTTTCGGTGAGGGGCCCGTAGCGGGTGTTGGCGATGACACGATCCGGGGAGCTGGACGTGGTCTGGACGCCGAGCATGGCCGGGTAGACGAGGGCGGTGAGGGTCAGGCCCAGCGCACCGGCCACGAAGACGCTTCCTGCCAGGTTCCGGGAAATGGGCATACTGCCTCCAGACGCGAACGACTTGTCCGCCAAGGAGTACGGGAGCATCCCGCGGATCGATCACCGTGCTGAGCATCACTTTGCCCTTTGCTGTGTGTGGTGCGTCACAGCAGGCGGTGTCGGAGGGCGGACCGCGAGCTCGCGGATGATGCGGGTCAGGTCGGCGGGAGCGGCCGCGAGGCGGACCGGCTCGCCCGCGTCGTCGAGTTCGGCGATGTGCCAGCTTCTGGAGACCGTGTCGCCGTCGCCGCCCCGGACGCGCCGTACGTTCTTCACGGTGAGCCGCTCCACCGGTATCCGTCTCGCGGCGAACCGGCCCGGTCCGGGGTGGGGCGTCACCGCGGGCCCGTCGCCGCCGCCGATGACGATGTGGGTGCCGAAGCCGTGCGGGTTGTAGTCGGTGTCCTCCAGGAAGCGGGCGGCCAGGAACACCTCCTCCTGCCCCTCGGCGGACTCCTCGGCCGACTCCTCGGCCGTTCCGGCCGCTCCGGTCCCGGCCGACCCGGGCATACGGACCCGGGTGGCGCGCCAGGCCCAGACGAACAGGCCCGCGGTGGCCAGCGAGCCCACGGCCGCCCAGGTGGCCGTCACGGGAGAGGAGAGCGGGGCCGTGGGGTGCAGATGACACAGCGGCAGCAGCCACAGGGCGGTACCGGCGAGCACGGCCGCGAACGGAAGGGCCGACGGGAGGACCTCGTCGTCGGGCAGCCGCCGCCCGCGCAGGCGCAGCAGGAGCAGGGCGCCGGGGTAGCCCGCGGCAAGGGTGAGCAGGGCCGCGATGACGGCCAGTTCCCCGGGCGTGGTGATGTGTTCGCGCCACACATGGCCCTCTCCCGAGACCTTCGTCACCCGGCCGCGCCAGACGGTCAGTTGGACCCTGTCGCCCGCCTGGAAGTCCTCGGCGGCCTCATAGGACACCTCGAGCCGCTCCAGCGGCCGGCTGCCGGTGAAATACAGCAGGCTGCGCTGCTTGGGCTGACGGGCCTCGACCCGCGCGATCACGGCCGGCACGGTGGACAGGCAGTCTCTCCCATGCTCTCGGTCTCGCTCGAGCAGGCGGGATCCCCCTCGGTCCGTGCCGGGCGTCTCGGCGGCGCACGGGGTGGCCGACTGCCAGGCCCGCTCGTCCGACGCGGAGCGGGGCACCCACCAGGCGCTGACGCCCGCGCCGGCGAGCAGCAGCACGCACAGGGCCAGCGAACCGAGCCAGCCGTGCCCGGCGGTGCGGTACGACACGACGGAGAGGTGGCTCGACTCCGGGGCTCCGTGGCGGCGGTGAAGCGCGCGGAGCGCTTCCAGCGTCGCGTCGAAGTCCGGGTCGTCGGACGCCCAGCTCCGCGGCAGGGGCAGAAGCCTCTTGTGTCCGTCGCGCAGCACCAGGATGACGCGACGGCTGTCATGGATCCGGGAGGTGTTCGCATGCCGCAGACGTACGCGCAGGTCGGCGACGTCGCCCCAGGGCACGCTCCGCCGGCGCAGCAGCGTCCGGGAGTGCAGGCCGTACGCGTCGGCGCTCACCTGCGCGACGACCCAGTGCAGCGACGCGACACCCATCAGTGCGAGGAGCAGACCGAGCCCCGGCCATACGTCCAGGACCCTGCCCCGATACGCCACGCGCACCACGGCCGCCACCGCCCCGGACGCACCGAGCCCGACGAAGAACCACAGGGTGCGCCTCCCCCGGGGACGGCAGTTCACCTTCGTGTTATTGATCACGCGCGGAATCCTGCCACTGTTCCAGGCCCCGTGTTCGAGTAGGGTGCCACCGTTTCCCGACCGGCAACGTGGCCGACCTACCGCAGGTGAGGTGCGGCTTCCGGCAACGTGGATGTCGTCCCAGCGGTCGCCGGAATGGATACGTGACCGTCGATGACGGGCAGATGATGGACCGGCCGGTCGCACTCCGGGCGCGGGCCCGGCACCGGTGTCGGCATGGCAACGCTCTGCACGCGCCGACCCGGCGCACACATGAGAAGGGACCGTTGATGTTCCGCAAGGTACTGGTGGCGAACCGTGGTGAGATCGCCGTACGAGCGTTCCGCGCGGCCTATGAACTGGGCGCCGGAACGGTGGCGGTGTTCCCTTACGAGGACCGCGGCTCGCTGCACCGCCTCAAGGCCGACGAGGCCTATGAGATCGGCCAGAAGGGCCACCCGGTGCGCGCCTATCTGTCGGTCGAGGAGATCGTGGGCGCCGCGCGCCGGGCTGGGGCGGACGCCGTGTATCCCGGATACGGGTTCCTCTCGGAGAATCCGGATCTGGCCCGCGCCTGCGAGGAGGCCGGGATCACGTTCATCGGCCCGAGCGCCGAGATCCTGGAGCTGACCGGCAACAAGGCCCGTGCCGTCGCCGCGGCCCGCGCCGCCGGAGTGCCGGTGCTCGGCTCCTCGCGTCCCTCCAACGACGTGGACGAACTCCTCGCGGCCGCCGAGGAGGTCGGTTTCCCCCTGTTCGTGAAGGCGGTCGCCGGCGGTGGCGGGCGCGGCATGCGGCGGGTGGAGGAGCCTGCGAAGCTCCGGGAGGCGATCGAGGCGGCCTCCCGCGAGGCCGAGTCCGCGTTCGGGGACGCGACCGTGTTCCTGGAGAAGGCCGTCGTGGACCCGCGCCATATCGAGGTGCAGATCCTCGCCGACGGCCAGGGTGGCGTCATCCACCTCTACGAGCGCGACTGCTCGGTACAGCGCCGGCACCAGAAGGTCGTCGAGCTGGCCCCCGCTCCCGGCCTCGACCCCGCGCTGCGGGACCGTATCTGCGCCGACGCCGTCGCCTTCGCCCGCACCATCGGCTACCGCAACGCCGGTACCGTCGAGTTCCTGGTCGACCGCGACGGCCGGCATGTCTTCATCGAGATGAACCCGCGCATCCAGGTCGAGCACACCGTGACCGAGGAGGTCACCGACGTCGATCTGGTGCAGGCGCAGTTGCGGATCGCCTCGGGGGAGTCGCTGGCCGACCTCGGCCTCTCCCAGGACACGGTCTACGTCCGCGGCGCGGCCCTGCAGTGCCGGATCACGAGTGAGAACCCGTCCAACGGGTTCCGCCCCGACACGGGAACGATCAGCACGTATCGCTCGCCCGGCGGCTCCGGCATCCGGCTCGACGGCGGCACCGCGTTCGTCGGCTCCGAGATCAGCGCCCACTTCGACTCGATGCTGGTGAAACTGACCTGCCGGGGCCGTGACTTCGCCACCGCCGTGCGGCGCGCCCGCCGCGCGGTCGCCGAGTTCCGCATCCGCGGCGTGGCCACCAACATCCCGTTCCTGCAGGCGGTCCTCGACGACCCCGACTTCCGGGCCGGACACGTCACCACCTCCTTCATCGAGGAACGCCCGCACCTGCTGACGGCCCGCCATTCCGCGGACCGTGGCACCCGCCTGCTCACCTACCTCGCCGACGTCACCGTCAACAAGCCGCACGGCGCGCGCCCGCGCCTGGTCGACCCCGCGACGAAGCTGCCGGACGTCCCGTCCGATGTCCGGCCGCCCGCCGGTTCGAAGCAGCGGCTGACCGAACTCGGACCGGAGCAATTCGCCCGCGCGCTGCGCGAGTCGACCGAAGTCGCCGTCACCGACACCACCTTCCGCGACGCCCACCAGTCCCTCCTGGCCACCCGTGTCCGCACCAAGGACCTGCTGGCCGCCGCCCCCGTCGTGGCCCACACCCTCCCCGGGCTGCTGTCCCTGGAATGCTGGGGCGGCGCCACGTACGACGTGGCGCTGCGCTTCCTGGCCGAGGACCCCTGGGAGCGGCTGGCCCGGCTGCGCGAGGCCGTGCCCAACATCTGCCTGCAGATGCTGCTGCGCGGCCGCAACACCGTCGGCTACACCCCTTACCCGACGGAGGTCACCGATGCCTTCGTCGACGAGGCCGCCCGCACCGGCATCGACATCTTCCGCATCTTCGACGCGCTCAACGACGTCACACAGATGCGGCCCGCGATCGACGCCGTACGCGCGACCGGCACGGCCGTCGCCGAGGTCGCCCTGTGCTACACCGCCGACCTGTCCGACCCGGCCGAGAAGCTCTACACGCTGGACTACTATCTGCGGCTCGCCGAGCAGATCGTCGAAGCCGGAGCCCACGTCCTGGCGATCAAGGACATGGCGGGGCTGCTGCGGGCACCCGCGGCCACGCGGCTGGTGACGGCGCTGCGGCGGGAGTTCGACCTCCCGGTGCACCTGCACACCCATGACACCGCCGGCGGTCAACTGGCCA
The DNA here is from genome assembly GCF_021462825.1 of Streptomyces glomeratus. GTDB lineage: Bacteria > Actinomycetota > Actinomycetes > Streptomycetales > Streptomycetaceae > Streptomyces > Streptomyces glomeratus. The sequence continues at coordinate 306,791 of NZ_JAKEEB010000009.1, forward strand.
CCTATCTGGCCGCGATCGGCGCGGGCGTCGACGCCGTGGACGGGGCGGTGGCCTCCCTGGCGGGCACCACGTCCCAGCCGTCCCTGTCCGCGATCGTCGCCGCCACCGACCACTCCGAGCGCCCGACCGGGCTGAGCCTTCGGGCGGCCTGCGACCTGGAACCGTACTGGGAGGCCGTGCGCCGCATCTACGCCCCCTTCGAGGCGGGACTGGCCTCGCCCACCGGGCGCGTCTACGACCACGAGATCCCCGGCGGACAGCTGTCCAATCTGCGGGTGCAGGCAAGGGAGTTGGGTCTCGGCGACCGGTTCGAGGAGATCGAGGCCATGTATGCGGCCGCCGACCGCATCCTCGGCCGTCTGGTGAAGGTCACTCCGTCGTCCAAGGTGGTCGGCGACCTCGCGCTGCACCTCGTCGGCGCGGGCGTGACCCCCGAGCAGTTCGCCGCCGAGCCGGGCGCCTACGACATCCCGGCCTCGGTGGTCGGATTCCTCCGCGGCGAGCTGGGCGACCCGCCCGGCGGCTGGCCCGAACCGTTCCGCGGCAAGGCCCTCAAGGGCCGCGCCGAGGCCAAGCCGACCGCCGAACTGACCGAGGAGGACCGCGAGGGCCTGGACAAGGACCGCAGGGCCACTCTCAACCGGCTGTTGTTCCCGGGACCGGCCAAGGAGTTCCAGGCCCACCGCGAGGCCTACGGAGACACCGGCGTCCTGCCCAGCAAGGACTTCTTCTACGGGCTGCGCCCCGGCGAGGAACACTCCGTCGACCTCGAACCCGGCGTACGCCTCCTCATCGAACTGGAGGCGATCGGCGAGGCGGACGAGCGCGGCATGCGCACGGTGATGGCCACGCTCAACGGCCAGCTCAGGCCCCTCCAGGTCCGTGACCGCTCGGTCGCCTCGGACCTTCCGCCCGCGGAGAAGGCCGACAAGTCGGACCCCCGGCACGTCGCCGCACCGTTCGCGGGGGTCGTCACCCTGGCCGTGCAGCCGGGCGCCAAGGTGGAGGCGGGCGCGACGGTGGCGACGATCGAGGCGATGAAGATGGAGGCCGCCATCACCGCGCCCGTCGCCGGAACGGTGAGCCGCCTGGCCGTCGACTCCGTGCAGCAGGTGGAGGGCGGCGACCTGCTGATGGTCATCGCCTAGTGCGCCCTCCCGGGACGTCGGTGAGACACGTGCTGCGGACCCAAAGGTTCCACAGCCGGCGTCCCGGGCGGCGCCCCCCGCCGAGGGGTGTCATGTGTTCGGCAGCTGCTGCACAGCCCGGTCTGGTTCGGGGGCATCCCGGGGGTCGTCTCGCCGCGCTCTTCCGGGCGCTGGCCTTGAACGCGGGGACTCTGGCGGCGGTCCAGCCGCTGTTCATCCTGGAGCTTCCGCCGGCTCTCCTGGCCGGCAGCGCGGTCTTCCGGGTGCGGGGGTGGGTGCCGGCGCTCGTCGTCGTGGGTGGCGCCGGAGCCCCTGCTCGCGCCGGCCGGGCTGCGCCGGCCCCTCGGACCGGCGCGCGGCCTGCCTGGCCGCCGCGGCCGCGATCGGCGACGCGCTGACCGCCGCGCTGGTCAAGTCCGCCATGAACACCATGTCCTAGGAGGGGGCGGCGGCGTTCTTCCTGGCCTGGAAGGCCTATGGCTTCGCCGCCGGTTCGCTGTTGCTCCTCCTGCTGGGCTGTGCCACCAGGGAGGCCCGCCGATCGCCTCGCAGCCGGCCCTCACGCTCGGCGACGCGACCGTCAGCTTCTGCCTGGGCATCGTCCTCTACCCGGAATCGCCGGGCGAGGAGCAGCGCGCCTCGGCCGCCCTTCACCGAGGAAGGGACGGCTGAGACGGGACTGCGGCTTGCGTGATCCGGCCCGCTCAGGCGGTGAGGCGCTCGGCGAGGGACTTGGCCTTGGTCGCCGCGGCCTGCAGAGCGCGCTCGCGGGAGGCTTCGAAGAGGGGCACCAGCTCGGACATGGCCGGGTTGTGCGGGGCCATCGTGAGCTCGGGGACGATGAAGTCGAGCTCGAGGCCGAGCGTGTCGGCGAGAACCGCCGTCAGATAGTTCTGCACGTACTCGAACGGCTCCCTCGGCGTGCCCGGTGCATAGGAGCCGCCGCGGCTGGCGACCACGGTGACCGGGGTGCCCTTGGCGGAGGGGCTCTCGCCTGCGGTGCGGCCGAACAGGATCACGTTGTCCAGCCAGGCCTTGAGGGTCGAGGGGATCGAGTAGTTGTACATCGGGGCGCCGATCAGCACGGCGTCCGCCCGCTCCAGCTCCTCGATCAGCTGCACGCGCTCGGCGAAGGCGCCGGCCTGCTGCGGTGTGTGGGCGGCGGGGTCGGCGAACCCGGCTGTGTGGGCGTCGGCGCTGATGTGCGCTACGGGGTCCGCGGAGAGGTCCCGGTAGATCACCACGCCTCCGGGGTGCTGCTCTTCCCAGACCTTGCGGAAGGTGTCCGTCACCGCCCGGGACGCGGAGGCGGAAGCCGGGAAAACGGACGAATCGATGTGCAGAAGGGTGGCCATCGGGATCTCCCAGTAAACGGAGGGCAGAGGCACCCGCCGGTGGCGGGCCTCTGAGCCCTAAGCTTTCGTACTCGACTATAGATAACATAGGTGCTTACTTTTTTTCACCCCCGTACGGGGGCGCAGTATCCTGGCGGGCATGACGGTCGAACAGAGCCACGGCACCGAAGCGTGCAAGCAGGTGGACGACGGCATCACCCGCGTCTTCCAGCTGCTCGGCAAACGCTGGACCGGCCCGATCGTGGCCGTGCTGATCGAGCAGTCGGCGAACTTCGCCGCCCTGCGCCGCGCCATTCCGGGCCTCAGCGAACGCATGCTCTCCGACCGCCTCACGGAACTCGGCGCCGCCGGGCTCGTCGTGCGCGAGGTCGACGAAGGCCCGCCACTACGGGTCTGCTATCGCCTCACGGAGTCGGGGGCCGCGCTGGAGCCGGCGCTCAAAGAGCTCGGGGAGTGGGCGAAGGTGCATCTCCCGGACGGCCGGTCCTGCGCGGAGGCGCGGCGGTGTGACGGCTGACGGCTGCCAGCCGCGCAAAGCGGCCGCGCCGGCATGTTCCACGGGCCGATCGCGTGACGCGGCGCCGGAAGCTCCCCTGTATGTCCCCGGCCACGTCTCACCGGTGAGACGGTAGGTGTGTGGTGAGGTTCACGGGCGCGCGTGAGAGGGAGACGGCATGGACTGGCGTGCGTTCGCCCAGCAGATGGCGACCATGGCGCGTGACCTCCTGGCGCAGGAATCCGTGAACGCCACGCTGGGCCGTATCACCGCCTCGGCCACCGGACTCGTCCAGGGCTGCGACGCGGCCGGCATCCTCGTCCTGCGTGGCAACCAGGTGCAGAGCCTCGCCCCGACCGACCAGCTGGTCGTCGACAGCGACCAACTCCAGCAACGCCTCCGTGAAGGCCCCTGTTTCGACGCCGCCCGCAGCTCCGTGGGAGAGCGCGTCTTCCGGATCGCCGACTTCTCCGGCGAACGGAGGTGGCCCGCCTACGTCCCCGAGGCCCGGAAGCTGGGGCTGGGGAGCATGATGGGCTTCCTGCTGTTCACCGAGGACGAGGACCTCGGTGCGCTGAACCTCTACTCCCGCACGCCCGGCGCGTTCTCCGAGGCCAGCGAGACGGCCGGCTGGCTGCTGGCCTCCCACGCCGCGGTCGCCTTCTCCAGCGCCCGCACCCACGCCCAGCTCCAGGAGGCCATCGCCACCCGCCACGTCATCGGTGAAGCCATGGGCATCCTGATGGGCAGCCACCACCTCACCGAGGAGCAGGCCTTCGACGTGCTGCGCCGTTACTCCCAGCAGCACAACGTCAAGCTCCGCGAGGTCGCCCGGCACGTCTGCGAACAGGGCAGCCTCGCCTGAAGCGGGCCGGAAGCGTGGGTGTGGGGCAGATCTCGTCACGGTGACACATCCCCACGTCAGGACACCGTCAGGACACCGGAATCTCCGCTTCCGGGCACTCCGGGCAGTCCCTCGGAGGGCGTACGGACCGGCCCGTGTCCCTCCCCGTACTAAAATTGCCCGCTTGTTTGGAGCTGGACCGGAAGATCCCCAGGCATCCCTGCGGGCCCACCAGCGCCCCGGAGCGTTCCGGGAACGACACGTGAGGACCTGATGGCAGCCCTCCAGCAAGGCCCCGCACTCGCGCTGTCCGACGCGGAGGTGCGCGCCGAGTTCGGCGATCGCGCCCGCTTCTCCGCCGCCCCCGCCGCCCCGTCACGCACCCTCGTGGACGTCTTCGAGGCCACGGTACGGGAGTACCCCGACGAACCGGCCCTCGACGACGGCCGCCGCTGCCTGACCTACCGGTCCCTGGCGGCCGAGGTCGAAACCCTCCGGCGGCGCCTCGCGGACACCGGGGTGGGCCTCGGCGACCGGGTCGGGGTGCGCGTCCCGTCCGGCACCAACGACCTGTACGTGGCGATCCTGGCCGTGCTCGCCGCGGGAGCCGCCTACGTCCCGGTGGACGCCGAGGACCCGGACGAGCGGGCCGATCTGGTGTTCGGGGAGGCGGAGGTTCGCGCGGTCGTCGGCGCCGGGCACCGGCTGACCGTCCACGACCCGTCCGGCGTCCCCGCGGCCCGCCCAGGCGTCGAACACGACGCCTGGATCATCTTCACCTCCGGCTCCACCGGCAAGCCCAAAGGCGTCGCCGTCGGTCACCGCAGCGCCGCCGCGTTCGTGGACGCCGAGGCGGACCTCTTCCTGAAGGAGGAGCCGATCGGGCCCGGCGACCGGGTCATGGCGGGCCTCTCCGTGGCCTTCGACGCCTCCTGCGAGGAGATGTGGCTGGCCTGGCGGCACGGGGCCTGCCTGGTACCCGTACCGCGCTCGCAGGTGCGCAGCGGGGCCGACCTCGGCCCCTGGCTGGTCGACCAGGAGATCACCGTCGTCTCGACCGTCCCGACCCTGGCGGCGCTCTGGGAGCCGGAGACGCTGAACGACGTCCGTCTGCTGATCTTCGGCGGCGAGGCCTGCCCGCCGGAACTCGCGCAACGGCTGGTCACCGAGGGACGCGAGGTCTGGAACACCTACGGTCCGACCGAGGCGACCGTGGTGGCCTGCGCCGCACTGCTCACCGGTGAGGAGCCGATCCGCATCGGACTGCCCTTGAACGGCTGGGAGCTGGCCGTCGTGGACGACGCCGGGCGGCCGGTGGAGATGGGCGGCAGCGGACAGCTGGTGATCGGCGGGGTCGGGCTCGCCCGGTACCTCGACGCCCAGAAGGACGCGGAGAAGTACGCACCCCTGGAGTCCCTCGGCTGGGAGCGCGCCTACGCAAGCGGGGACCTCGTCCGGGCCGAGCCCGAGGGCCTGATCTTCCTCGGGCGCGCCGACGAGCAGATCAAGCTCGGCGGGCGGCGGATCGAGCTCGGCGAAGTGGATGCCGCACTCCAGGCCCTGCCCGGGGTGGCCGGCGCCGCCGCCGCGGTGCGGACCGCCCGCAGCGGCAATCAGCTCCTCGTCGGATATGTCGTCACCCAGGAGGGGTGGGACCACGCGGCGGCCGTCGACAGGCTGCGCGCCGAACTGCCCGCCGCGCTCGTCCCGCTGCTCGCGCCGGTCGAGGACCTGCCGACCCGCACCTCCGGCAAGGTCGACCGCAATGCGCTGCCCTGGCCCCTGGAGGGCCTGGAAGGCCCCGCCGCCCGGCTCTACGGCACGGAGGCCTGGCTCGCCGAGCAGTGGACCGAGGTCCTCGGCATCCCGGTGGCCGACGCGTCCGACGACTTCTTCGCGATCGGCGGCAACAGCCTGGCCGCCGCCCAGCTCACCACCCGTCTGCGTCTCCGCCACCCCAGCGTGGCCGTCCTCGACATCTACCAGCGGCCGACCCTGCGCGAACTGGCCCGCCATCTGGAGGAGTCGGCACAGGACGACGGCGCCGAGCGCGTGGTCAGGCCCGTTCCGAAGCGGGCCGGGGCACTGCAACTCCTCGTGCTCGTCCCCCTGTTCACGGTGCTGGGGCTGCGCTGGACCGTGGCGCTGGCCGCGTTCGGGAACATACTGCACTGGTTCGGTCCGTATCCGTGGGCGCCGACCACCTCGTGGTGGGCCGTCGCGGCAGGCGCGGTGCTGTTCTTCAGCCCGCCGGGGCGGCTCGCGATCGCGGCGGGCGGGGCCCGGCTGCTGCTGCGGGGCGTCAAGCCCGGCCGCCATGCGCGCGGAGGCGGTGTGCACCTGCGGCTGTGGACCGCGGAACGGCTCGCCGAGTTCAGCGGGGCGACCTCGCTGACGGGCTCATGGCTGGAACGGTACGCACGGGCGCTGGGCGCCAGGATCGGCCCGGACGCGGATCTGCACTCCCTTCCGCCGGTGACCGGCATGCTCAAGCTGGGCCGGGGCGCCTCCGTCGGGCGCGAGGTGGATCTGGCCGGGTACTGGCTGGACGGCGACGAGCTGGAGATCGGCCCGGTCAAGGTGGGCGCGCACGCCGTGGTCGGCACGCGCAGCATGCTCTTCCCGGGCGCGAGGGTCGGCAAGCGCGCCGAGGTGGCACCCGGTTCGGCCGTCGCCGGGCAGATCCCGACCGGACAGCGCTGGGCCGGCGCGCCCGCCGTCAAGCTCGGCAAGGCCAAGCGCAACTGGCCCAAGCAGCGGCCGCCGCGGGGCACCTGGTGGCGGGCCATGTACGGCGTCAGCGGATTCTCGCTGACGGCCCTGCCGGTGCCGGCGGGGGCGGCGGCGCTCCTCGTGGCGCACCTGTTCGTCGATCCGGCCGCCGGTCTCGGCGGGGCCCTGCGGGGGGCCGCCGTGGCGCTGGTTCCCGCCACGCTCGCCTTCGGGCTGACGTACGCGCTGCTGCTCCTGATCGCCGTACGGCTGACGAGTCTCGGGCTGCGGGAGGGCACCTATCCGACACACAGCCGGATCGGCTGGCAGGCCTGGACGGTCACCCAGCTCATGGACCGTTCGCGCGAGACGCTGTTCCCGCTGTACGCCGGGCTGGTCACCCCGGTGTGGCTGCGCCTGCTGGGCATGCGGATCGGCCGGGGCGCCGAGGTGTCGACCGTACTGGCCCTGCCGAGTCTGACCACGGTCGGCGACGGGGCGTTCCTGGCGGACGACACGCTGACCGCACCGTACGAACTGGGCGGCGGCTGGATGCGGATCGGGCGCGCGGAGATCGGGCGGCGGGCGTTCCTCGGGAACTCCGGGATGACCGCGCCGGGCCGGAGCGTGCCGGACGGCGGGCTGGTGGGGGTGCTGTCGGCGACCCCGAAGAAGGCGAAGAAGGGCAGCTCCTACCTGGGACTGCCGCCGGTGAAGCTGCCCCGCACGGCCGCCGACGGCGACCGGAGCCGCACCTACGACCCGTCGGCCGGGCTGCTCTGGGCGCGCGGGCTGGTGGAACTGTGCAGGATCGTGCCCGTCTTCTGCTCCTCGGCACTCGCCGTGCTGACGGCCGCGGCGCTCAGCGCGCTCGGCGACTGGGCGTGGCCGCTGTGCGGGATGGTGCTCCTCGCCGCCGGACTGGCCGCCGGTGCCGTGTCCGTCGTGGCGAAGTGGCTGCTCGTGGGCCGGCACCGCAGCGAGGAGCACCCGCTGTGGAGCTCGTTCGTCTGGCGCAACGAACTGGCGGACACGTTCGTCGAGGTGGTGGCCGTGCCGTGGCTGGCCGGGGCGGTGCCGGGCACGCCGCTGATGACGCTCTGGCTGCGCGCACTCGGCGCCCGGATCGGCCGGGGTGTGTGGGTGGAGAGTTACTGGCTGCCGGAGACGGATCTGGTGACGCTGGAGGACGGGTCCACCGTCAACCGTGGCTGTGTGCTGCAGACGCACCTCTTCCATGACCGGATCTTGCGGACGGATACTGTGATCCTCCGCGCGGGCGCCACGCTGGGTCCTGGCGGAATCGTCCTGCCCGGCAGCACGGTCGGGGCCCGCACCACGCTGGGTCCCGCCTCGCTTGTGATGGCGGCGGAGTCGGTGCCCGACGACACCCGCTGGCTGGGCAACCCGATCGAGGCATGGCGTCCCCGGAAGCGAGCGACGTGACTCGGTCCGGGCCGGGTGACGGGGCACCCGCACGACGTACGAGCACAGCGCAGGGAGCAGAAGCAGCAGTGAGCCCTCAGCAGAAGGTGGAGGCGGCGGACCCCTACTTCCCGGCCAGCGGCGACCCCCGCTACCGGGTGAACCGCTACGAGCTCACGCTGGACTACCGCCCCGGCCCCAACCGGCTCACCGGGACGGCCCGGCTGGGCGCCATCGCGGGCCGGGCCCCGCTCACCGAGTTCCAGCTCAATCTGGCCGACTTCCGGATCGGCCGCATCCGGGTCGACGGCCGGGCGCCGCACTACACGCACCGCGGCGGCCGGCTGCGCATCCGCCCGCCCAAGCCCATCCGGGCGGGTGCCGCGTTCACCGTCGAGGTCCACTGGTCGGGCAATCCGAAGCCGGTCGGCAGCCCCTGGGGCGGGATCGGCTGGGAGGAGCTGGAGGACGGGGCGCTGGTGGCGAGCCAGCCGGTCGGAGCGCCGTCGTGGTACCCGTGCAATGACCGCCCCGCGGACAAGGCGTCGTACCAGATCTCCGTCACCACACCGTCGGCGTACTCGGTGGTGGCGGGCGGGCGCCTGCTGACGCGGACGACGAAGGCGTCGACGACCACCTGGGTGTACGAGCAGCCGGCACCGACCTCCAGCTACCTGGTGGGACTGGTGATCGGCCGGTTCCAGACCGTGCTGCTCGGCGATCCGGGCGACGACGGTGTGCCGCAGTACGGGCACCTCCCCGCCCGTCTGCTCCCGCAGTTCTCCCGGGACTTCGCGCGCCAGCCCGCCATGATGGAGCTGTTCCAGGAACTCTTCGGCCCGTATCCATTCGGCGAGTACGCGGTGGTGGTGACCGAGGAGGAACTCGATGTCCCCGTGGAGGCGCAGGGGCTGTCGCTGTTCGGCTCCAACCACGTCGACGGCGCACGAGGTTCGGAGCGGCTGGTGGCGCACGAGCTGGCGCACCAGTGGTTCGGCAACAGCGTGTCCGTCGCCGACTGGCGGCACATCTGGCTCAACGAGGGCTTCGCGAAGTACGCCGAGTGGCTCTGGTCGGAGCGGTCGGGGGGCCCCACGGCCGCCCAACTCGCCGCGGCGGCACACCGGAAGCTGTCCTCGCTGCCACAGGACCTGCGGCTGTCCGACCCGGGCCGCAAGCGGATGTTCGACGACCGTCTCTACGAACGCGGCGGGCTGGTGCTGCACGCCGTGCGCTGCGCGGTCGGCGAGGAGACGTTCCACCGGATGCTGCGCGGCTGGGCGGCCGCCCACCGGGGCGGGGTCGTGAGGACTGGCGCCTTCACCGCGCATGCCGCCCGCTGCGCGGGCCGGCCCCTGGACGATCTGTTCACGGCGTGGGTGGAAGAGCCGGCGCTGCCGCCGCTGCCGGCCCCGGCGGCTGCGGTGCCGATGCGTCCGCCGCATCCCCCGAGCAACGCCGGGTCGGTGTGATTCTCAGGACCACGGACGGCGACTTCCGTGCCCCGGGGTCACGGATTGCCCCCCACCTCTGCGGCGCAACGCCTCGAAGGCCTGGCGTGCACCGATCCCGATCGCGAGGTCGATGTCCGGTGCCAGTCCGGCCCGGCGGTCGGAGCGGGTGAGCGCGGCCACCGCCACCCGGTCGCCGGACTCGGACTCCACCACGCCGATCTCGTGTCTCAGGTGGAGGAACGTCCCGGTCTTGCCGCTCACCCGGAGCGTGTCCGCGCGCAAGTCGCTCGCCAGCCGGTGGGTGAACACCTGGGTCTCCATCAGCCGGCGCAGCTCCGCGGTGGCGTCGGGATGGGCGATCTCGTCCCGCCACACGCGCTGGAGCAGGTCGACGAGTGACGTGGCGGTGCCGATGTTGGCGTGGGCCGGATCCAGCGTCTCGATGGTGTGCCGCCCCGAGCGGTCGTCATGGATGGCCAACTCCAGAGCCGGGGAGAAGTCGTCGCCGACGGCGCCGGCGGCGCATTCGTACATGCGGTTGAGCCGATGCCGTACCCGTAGGCCCGGACACCCCCACGCGCGCAGACGTGCGTCGACCTCCTCCACCTCTACGAGGTCGAGCAGCGCTTCGGCGGCGGCGTTGTCGCTCACCGAGAGCATCAGCAGAAGGAGGTCGCCGACGGCCACGGTGGCCGGATGCCGGAACGCCGCCAGTCCGGTCGGCCCGACACTGCTCGTCGCCGGGTCGACGGTCACCTGCCGTGCCGCGTCGAGGTTCCCCGTCGCGATCCGGTCCAGCGCGACGAGGGCGAGCGGCACCTTGACCACCGAGGCGAGGGGCACCGGCTCGTCCACGTCGAAGCCGAGTTGCTCGCCCGTGTCGATGCTGCGGGCCAGGAACGATCCGCGGACACCGAGGGCCGCCCAGTCCGCGGCGATCGCCTCGGCGACATCGAGGAGGCCACCGTCACCCACATAGGCCGGGCGGTACGCCGGGTGGGCGCTCATCCGCGCGCCGCCAGCCGCGACGGGGCCTCCCCGCCCATGGCGCCCGGTGGTGCCGTGGCCGGCCGGGTCGCCGCGGCACCGGCCGCGGCCGCCAGCAGCGTGACCAGCCAGCCCGGCACGTCCGCCCCGCCCTGCTGACGCCGTGCCGCGTCCACGTCGCAACCCCGGTGCAGCGACCCGTCGCCCAGCGGTGCCCAGCCGGCCCCGTGCCGCCGGGCGAACGGCTCGGCGCACAGCAGCGTCACCCGCCCGGCGAGCGTCTCGGCGAGCGCGGTCGCCATCGGTCCGGCCGGACGGACCAGGCCTTCCGGCAGCCCCGCGCGGGCGGCCGCGCGACCGAGCCGGTCCTGTGCGGACGGAACCTGGTCCTCCGCCAGCGTGAGGATCGGCACCGGGACCCGCTGCTCGCGCGTGGTGCCGCGCCCGCGTCGGGGCCGCAGGTCCTCCAGATGGACCGGGCGCGGTCGCCGGCGCCGGGTACCGGCCGGGTCGCGGGACGCCCCCTCCGGCGCGTGTGCGGGCGGCGCGGACGCCAGACCGAGCGGCACTCGGAGCGCGGCGTGCTCCGGGGAAACCCGGACCAGCGCGTACTCCAGCGATCCATCGGCCAGACCCGACACCCGCTCGTCCGGCGGGAGTTCCCGCACGCCGATCGTCGTGCCGCGCTCGGCACCGGCACGGATCACCCGCGCCAGGGCCGCCGGGCCGCAGTCCGCGGGCACCCCGACGGCACACACCGCCGACTCCCGGGCCGACCGTGCGACGTGCCGCAGCCGTTGGGCCCGGTCCAGCACGTCCTGGGCGTACGGCAGGAGAAGCACCCCGAGCTCGGTCGTCGTGACCTGCCGCCGCGAGCGGTCGAACAGCAGGCCGCCGAAGTGTGCTTCGAGTGTCTTGATGCGTCGGCTGAGCAACGGCTGGGCGATCCCGAGCCGGTCGGCGGCGCGCGTGAAGCTCGCCTCGTCGACCGCCGCCACATACGCCTCGAGGTGCGCGAGCAGATCCACCCTGCAATTCATATCAAAAGGTCATGCCACGCTCACAGTTCACTCTTGGACATGGAGGCGGCACAGCTGTTTCGCTGTCCCTCGTCGAAGATCGAAACTCCGAAGTATCGACCACGCACACCTGGGAGATCTCTGCGCATGACCAGCGTCAGCCCCCTGCCGCGGCGCGGCCTGTTCAAGGCCGGCCTCGCCGCTTCGGCAGCCGTGCTCACCCCTGCCGTGATGGCGTCGTCCGCATCCGCGGCGGCTTACTCCGGACCGCGCGGCATGGAAGGCCGGTTACAGGACCTCGAGCGGCAGTACGCCGCGCGCCTCGGCGTGTACGCCCGCAACGTACGCACCGGACAGGTCGTGTCCTACCGGGCACAGGAACGGTTCGCGATGTGCTCGACGTTCAAGACGGTCGCCGCCGCGGCGATCCTCCGCGACCAGGCCCACTGCGCACCGCTGGACAAGGTGATCCACTATCCACCGGCCGACCGACTGCCGAACTCCCCGATCACCGAACAGCACTTCGACACCGGCATGACGGTGGGCGACCTGTGCGCGGCCGCGATCCAGCAGAGCGACAACACGGCGGGGAACCTCCTGCTGCGCCAGATCGGCGGACCGCAGGGCCTCACCCGGTTCCTCCGCTCGATCGGCGACCGGGTGAGCCGGCTCGACCGCTGGGAGACCGACCTGAACTCCGCCATCCCCGGCGACCTGCGCGACACCACCACGCCGGAGGCCATGGGCCGGAGCTACGAGCGGTTGACACTGGGGCGCGCCCTCGACGATCCCGACCGCGAGCAGCTCGTCACCTGGCTGAAGGGCAACACCACCAGCGTCCGGCGGTTCCGCGCCGGGCTGCCACGGGACTGGATCGTCGCGGACAAGACGGGCACCGGACGCTACGCGTCCGCCAACGACATCGGCGTCGCCTGGACGACCTGGAAGACCCCGATCGTGCTGGCCGTGCTGTCGTCGAAGCCCTCGGAGGACGCGCCGGTGGACGATGCGCTGATCCGCGACACCGCGCGCCTTCTCGCGCACACCCTCGCCCCGGGCGAGTGACGCAGCGCTCCCGTCACCGCCGCGGCTCCTCCGGCAGCCCGGGGGAGCCGCCCAGCCGATGCGTGCGTTGCACGGTGGCCGCTCTCCGCCGGTGGAACGGTGGACGGCCCTCCGTGCGGGTAACAGGTATCGTCCGACTGCGCGGGAACCCCACCGCCCCAGTGATCGACCCCGTCAGGAGCCGATGTGTCAGCTCCCCGCACAGGCGGAGCAAAGTTCTCCCGCTCGGAGACCACGCGCGCCGAAGCCTTCAGCGACGGCGTGTTCGCCATCGCCGTCACCCTTCTGGTCCTCGGCCTCAACGATCCGCCCCACCAGCCGGGCACGCTGGGCCGCGCCCTGGCGGAGCAATGGCCGGCCTACCTCGGCTACTTCGCCTCCTTCAGTTACGTGGCGGTCGTCTGGCTCAACCACCATCAGGCCTTCGTCCGGATCGCCCGCATGGACCGCGGACTGCACGCGGCCAACCTGTTCCTGCTGTTCACCACCGGGGCGCTGTCCTTCCCCACGGTCGTGGTCGCCGACGCGCTGCGGGCCGACACGGCGGGCACCGACGCCCGGGTCGCCGTGGCCCTGTACGCGGGGCTCGCCGCGGCGATGTGCCTGAGCTGGGCCGCCTTCTACCACCGGCTCGCCCGGCACCCCGAACTGACGGCCCACGACGTGGAACCCACCTATGTGCGCCACGGCCTGCTGCGCTCCTGGGCCGGGGCGCTGGCCTACGTCCTCGCGGGAGCGGCCGGGGTGCTGGTGACACCGCTGCTGGCCCTCGCGGTGTTCGTCGTGCTGCCCGTGTTCTACTTCGTGACCAGTGAGGGCCTGCCCACGGTGGGCGGTACGGCCGCCCGGCACGACCACCAAGGGTGAGCGCGACCGTTCACCGTCCGGGGACCGCCGTAGAGCCGGGGGGCGGCGGCGACACCGCCCGGGAGAGCCGCCGCCCCAACCGGCCTCAGTCGGCGAGGAGCCGTGACGGGTCCAGTACGACGGGCAGCTTCTCCAGTCCACGGAACGCGGGGAACGGCACCTTGAGCCACTCCGCCTCGTGTGCGGACGTCGCGAGCTCGATGTCCGGGAACCTCTCGAACAGCGAGGTCAGCGCGATGCGCATCTCCATCCTGGCCAGCGGCGCACCGAGACAGTAGTGCGGACCACTGCCGAAGCCGAGATGGGCGCTCTGCAGGCCCTGGCGTTTCACGTCGAAGGTGTCCGGCGCCTCGAACCTCTCCGGATCCCGGTTCGCGGAGGCCACCGCGACCTGGACGAGAGAGCCCTTGGGAATGACGGTGTCCCTGATGGTGATGTCCTCGAGCGCATGCCGGAACGTGGCGTTCTCCACCGAGCCCTCGTAGCGGATCACCTCCTCGATGGCGTTCGGCAGCAGTTCCGGATCGGCCAGGACCTCCCGCAGCTGGTCGCGATGGGTCAGCAGATTGAAGACGGCGTTGCCGATGAGGTACGCGGTCGTCTTGTGCCCGGCGAAGAGCAGCACCCAGAGCGTCGACAGCAACTCGCCGTCATTCATGGCCCCTTGCTCGTCCTGCGTCCGGATCAGCGCGCCGAGAAGGTCGTCGGTCGCTTCCCGGCGCTTTCGCGCGATGATGTCGGCGAAGTAGTCCCGCAGCGCCCCTTCCGCCACCGCCAGCTTTTCCTTGTCCTCTTTGCTGAACCCGGTGCGCGCCACGACGGCGCACCACTTCTGTACCTCCTCCCGCTCCTCCTCGGGAATGCCGATGAGTTCGCAGATCACGATGAGCGGCAGCGGGAACGCGAAGGTCGGCAGCAGATCGACGGGTCCATCCGCGGACAGGCGATCCAGCAGTTCGTCGGTGATCTCCTGGATGCGCGGTCGCAGGGACTCGATACGACGCGGGGTGAACGCGCTGTTCACGATGCGGCGCAGCCGGGTGTGCTTGGGCGGGTCAGAGAAGAGCATGTTGTCGTCGAGCGCGACGGACGAGTCGCCGAAAATGGTGTGGTACGCGTCCATGGCCGCGTACATGTCCTTGCTGATGCGCGGGTCCGTGAGGGCGGCCTTGGCGTCGTCGTACCGGGTGATCAGAAAGGTGTCCACCCCGTGCGGAGGGGAAAGGCGGCACACCGGGGCCGAGTCGCGCAGGCACGCGTAGACCGGATAGGGGTTCGCGCGATACGCGGCCGAGCCGCGTGACGCCGCCGAGGCCGCCTGTTCCGCGGCGTCCGTAGTGTCCCGTTCGTCGAGCTGAGTCATTCTCTCGGCCTTTCTGGAGACTCCCGCCCCGGCCACGGGACAGCAGGTCTGCGAGTTTAGGGTCAACCAATCCCCTCTGGGATCGCGGCCGTAAACGCGATTCGCCCGAAGTGGCCATGGGCCAGGCGTCCGACGGAAGTCGTTGCCGCTGTACGAGTGATTGCTGCGTATCGCCCGCCATGGCGTGGCACAAGAACAGGGCGCGAGCCACGAAAGTCCTCGGCCGCCGTCTTACGGAGATGCTGACCGCAGAGGAGAAACACGCGATGGAAAATCGCGGGAACGACTATGTGCCCGTCCTGATCGTCGGGGGATCTCTCGTCGGTCTTTCCGCTTCAGTTTTCCTCGGACGCCTCGGCATCCAGCACCGTGTCGTCGAGCGTCATGCGGCCACGTCCGCACATCCGCGCGGCCGCGGCAACAACATGCGGACGATGGAGCTCTTCCGGACCGCGGGTCTCGAGCCGGCCATCCGGAAGGCCGCGGCCACGCTGTCCAAGAACCACGGGATCCTTCAGGTGGACACGCTGCACAGCGGAAACCGGCGCTGGCTCTCGGCGCGGATCACGGGCAGGGCGCCCGAGGCCGATGTGTGCTCGACGGTCCGCTGCGCCTGCAGCCAGAACGATCTGGAACCCGTGCTGCTGGAAGGCGCCCGGGACCTCGGCGGAGACGTGCGCTTCAACACGGAACTGCTGTCCTTCACCCAGGACGACGACGGGGTGCGGGCCATCGTGCAGGACAGGGTGTCCGGTGAGACCTGGACCGTGAACACGGACTACCTCCTGGCCGCCGACGGCCCTCGCAGTCCTGTGCGTCAGCGGCTCGGCATCGAACACTCCGGATCCGGTGACCTGTTCCACAACATCAGTGTCACGTTCCGCAGCAAGAGACTGCGTGAGGTGGCGGGGGACCAGCTCTTCGTGGTGTGTTACGTCACCGACCCCGCCGGCGAGGGAGTGCTGCTGCCCGTGGACAACGAGGAGCAGTGGGTGTTCCACGTGCCCTGGTTCCCCGAGCGCGGACAGACCATGGAGTACTTCACCGACGACCGGTGCATCGAGCACATCCGGGCCGCGGCCGGCGTGCGTGACCTGGACGTCGAGATCACGGGCAGGGCACCCTGGCACGCGGCGGACCGCGTCGCGAACAGCTATCGCGACGGACGCGTCTTCCTCATGGGTGACTCCGTCCATGAGATGCCGCCGACCGGCGCGTTCGGCTCCAACACCGGCATCCAGGACGCGCACAACATCGCGTGGAAGATCGCCGCGGTACTGCGCGGCTGGGCGGGCCCCGCGCTGCTGGACAGTTACGAACCCGAGCGCCGGCCGGTGGCCCAGGTCACCAGTGCACGGGCCACGGTGCAGGCGGCTCGCGAGCAGCACCCCGGCTACTCGGCGAGGACGGCATCGAACGACGCCGCCGACCTGATGACCACGGCGCTCGGCTACCGGTACGTCTCGGGCGCGGTGGTCGGTGCGGCGGTGGACGAGCCCCTCATCCCGGACCGGCTGTGCCTGCGCGCCGACCCGGGAACCCGCGCGCCGCACATGTGGGTCACGCGTGACGGGGAGACGCTGTCCACCATCGACATGTACGAGCGCTCCTTCGTCCTGCTCTGCGCACGTCCGGGGTGGCGCGACGCCGCCCGCACGGTGGCCGCGCGACTCAACGTGCCGCTCGAGGCGTACACCGTCGGCGAAGGCGCGGAGTTCGACCTTGACACCGGTGACGGCGCGGACTGGGCCTCGGTGCACGGCACGACTCCGGAAGGCGCCGTCCTCGTACGCCCCGACGGCTTCGTGGCCTGGCGGGCCGATGCGCAGCCGGCGGACGGGGAAGAGACGCTGACCGGCGTTCTCCGTCAGGTTCTCGGGCGCTGAAGGACCGGCCGTCCGCAAGCGCAACCGCTCTGACGCGACGACAGAAACGGGGCCCCGCCCATGACTTCACTGCAGACGGCCACCAACCCCGCCCCGGCGACCGGCGAGGAATCCGGTACGCCGGCGGACGGTGACGCGCGCCGGGCACGAGTGGACGTGCACCACCACTACACCGCGCCGGAATGGATCGACTGGGCGGAGAAGAACGACATCGTCCGCCGCGGGAACCTGCCCCCGTGGACCCGGTGGGACGTCGGCAGCGCCCTCGCGCTGATGGACGGGGCCGGCATCCGGACCAGCGTGCTCACCGTGGCCATGCTGGGACGCCTCCAGGAACCGAAGGCCCGCAAGGAGAGCGCGCGCGTCGCCCTCCAGGCGGCGAGCGACCTCGTCCGCGCTCACCCCGATCGCTTCGCGTTCTACACCCCTGTCTTTCTCGACAGTCCGGAGCTCTCGCTCTGGTCGGTCGGCCATGGCATGGACGAGCTCGGGGCGGTCGGGGTCAGCGCGCGTACCAGTGTGCGAGGGGTGCATCTCGGTCATCCGTCCCAGGACGTGCTTCTCGCGGAACTCAACGAACGCTCGGCTGTGATCAGCACCCATCCCATGGAGGTCCCCGGTGGGGACACCGAACTGGACGGCGTACCACCGTTCGTCTGCGACTTCCTGATGGACACCACCCGCGCGGCCCTCAGCCTCATCCTCAACGGAACACTGGACCGCTACCCGAAGCTCACCTTCATCCTTCCGCACGGGGGCGGCTTCCTGCCCTACATCGCCAGCCGCGTGGAAGTGTTCAGTGGTCATCTGACACCGAAGGTGGAACCGGCGCGGGTACGCGACTACCTGCATCGTTTCTACTACGACACCGCCGGCCCCATGTCCCCCTCCGCCACGCCGAGCCTGCTGTCCGCCGTAGGCCCGTCCCGGATCCTGTACGGCAGCGACTGGCCCCCCACCCCCTCCCACCTGGTCACCGGGGTCACCGCTCCCGCGCTCGACGACGACCCGGCCCTCGACGCGCATCAGCGCCGCTGCATCAACCGCGACAACGCTCAGCGGCTGCTTCCGGCGCTCGCCGCGGGCGGCCCGCGGACCAGCTGAGCACTCCCGGCGGCCGGCCCGCGCCGGCCGCGCTCACCCGGCGGGCACCTCCGCCCACCGGCAGGTGCCGTCCGGGTGCAGATGGACGCCGCACCGCGCCGACAGCGTGGTGACGATCCCGAGGCCCCGGCCGTGCTCGTCGGGGTCGACGGGACGGCCCGGGATCCCCGACGGCCTGGCGGGCCCCTTGTCGGTCACCTCGACGCGCACGGCGGCGTCCCCGTCCACCAGCACCCGGCTGAGCCGCAGTGTCGCGGGCGGCAGTGCGTGCACCAACGCGTTGGTGAGCAGCTCCGACGCCACCAGAAGCACATTCTCGGCGGCATCGGCGGGCAGCTGCAGGGTGGTGAGAACCGCGCGCACACGTCGGCGTACGGCAGAGACGGCCCTGGGCGCGTAGGGCAGATGAAAGACGTATTCGACTCCCTCGCAAGGCGCGGTGTCGAGCTGCACTGCTGTCATGGGCCCTCCTCTCCGAAAACGCGGCCGGTCGTTGAAACCGGATGTCAGCGCACGCTATGGAGACAAACGCGGCGCGTCAATGAACAAGGGTCGGCATTGTCGAACGGCATGCTGAATCGCGGCAAACCGGACTATGATCGCTTCATGGCCGGCCCGGTCCAGTCCATAGAACGGGCGGCGGCGATTCTTCGTCTGCTCGCCGGCGGTTCCGGGCGTCTGGGACTGGGCGAGGTCGCGTCGTCGCTGGGACTGGCCAAGGGCACCGCCCACGGCATTCTGCGCACCCTCCAGCACGTGGACTTCGTGGAACAGGACGAGGCCACGGGAAAGTACCAGCTCGGAGCCGCGCTGCTGCACCTCGGCACCAGCTACCTGGACGTCAACGAGTTGCGCTCCCGCTCCATCAACTGGGCCGACGCCCTGGCCGCCCGCAGCGGGGAGGCCGTCCGGCTGGGCACGCCCCTGGAGGGCAAGGTGCTCGTCGTCCACCACGTGTTCCGGCCGGACGACACCCTCCAGACCCTGGACGTGGGCACCCTGCTGCCGCTGCACGCCTCCTCCCTCGGCAAGGTCCTGCTCGCGTTCGGTGCCGCCCCGGTCGATCCGCTGCTTGAAGCCGGTCTCGAGGCGTACACCCGGCACACCCTGGTCCACCCCGATGAGCTCAGCCGGGCGCTCGCCGAGGTCCGGGACCTCGGCTGGGGCGCCGAGGTGCAGGAAATGAGCATGGGAGAAGCCGGGGTCGCCGCGCCGATCCGGGGACAGGGCGGCCTCGTCGTGGGAGCGATCGGCGTGTCGGGGCCGGTCGAGCGGCTCTGTGACACCCAAGGCCGGCCCCAGCCGGCCCTCATCACCTTGCTCCGGGAGGCCTCTCGGGCGATTTCCAGAGATCTCGGCGCGGCCCGCTGGTAGGTCCCGCACCGCCATGACGCATCGGAAGGCAGGCCCGATCATGGTTGAACGGTATGTGATGTCCATCGATCAGGGCACCACATCCACGCGCTGCATTCTGTTCGACCACCGGGGGCGGTTGGTGTCGGTTGCCCAGCGGGAGCACCAGCAGTACTTCCCCCGGCCCGGCTGGGTCGAGCACGACGCGATGGAGATCTGGCACAATCTGCAGCGCATCGTGCCGGAGGCACTGTCGAACGCCGATATCGACGCGGGTCAGATCGCCGCCATCGGCATCGCCAACCAGCGGGAGACCACGGTGCTCTGGGACCGCCGCACCGGGGTTCCGCTCGGCAGGGCGATCGTCTGGCAGGACGTCCGTACGGCCGGGCTGGTCGACGGACTGCGGGACCGGCCGGGGGACGAGTTCTTCGTCGAACGCTGCTGTCTCCAGCCCTCGACCTACTTCTCGGCGCCCCGGATCCGCTGGCTGTTCGACCACGTCGACGGGCTGGAACGCCGCGTCCAGGACGGCGACGTGCTGTTCGGCACCATGGAGACCTGGCTCATCTGGAACCTCACCGGTGGCGCGGACGGCGGCCTGCACATCACCGACGCCACCAATGCCAGCCGCACCATGCTGATCAACATCCGGACGCTGACCTGGGACCGGGAGCTGATGGACTTCTTCGGGGTACCGCGTGTGATGCTGCCGGAGATCCGGGCGTCGGCCGAGGTCTACGGCGAGGCCCGCGAGGTGCTCCCGGGCGTGCGCATCTCGGCCGCCCTGGGTGATCAGCAGGCGGCTCTGTTCGGACAGACCTGCTTCTCGCCGGGCGAGGCAAAATGCACCTACGGGACCGGCAGCTTCCTGCTGATGAACACCGGCACCGACGTCGTACGGTCCCGGCACGGACTCCTCACCACCGTCGCGTACAAGATCGATGACCAGCCCGCGGTCTACGCACTGGAGGGCCCCATCGCCGTCACCGGCTCGCTCGTCCAGTGGTTCCGCGACCGGCTGGGCCTGATCAACAGCGCACCCGAGATAGAGACGCTGGCGCGCACCGTCGAGGACAACGGCGGCTGCTACATCGTCCCTGCGTTCTCGGGTCTGTTCGCACCCCACTGGCGCAGCGACGCCCGCGGCGTCGTCGTCGGCCTCACCTCCTACATCACCAAGGGCCACCTGGCCCGGGCCGTGCTGGAGGCCACCGGCTGGCAGACGCGGGAGGTCGTCGACGCCATGAACGCCGACTCCTCGCTCGCCCTGAGGCAGCTCAAGGTGGACGGGGGCATGACGGCCAACAACCTGCTGATGCAGTTCCTGGCCGACGTACTCGACGTGCCCGTGGTACGACCGATGGTCGCCGAGACGGTCTCCCTCGGTGCCGCTTACGCCGCCGGGCTGGCGGCCACCTACTGGCCGGACCTGGAGGTCCTGCGCAGCAACTGGCACACGGCCGCCAAGTGGGTGCCGGACATGGATCCCGGACGGCGGGAGGAGGAGTACGAGTACTGGCAGCGGGCCGTCGAGCGCTCCCTCGGCTGGGTGCGGCCCCCCGACCACTCCTGACGTGACGCCGCAGGGCACCGACCGCGCGCGCCCCGCCCAGGTCCTGTCGTCGAACTCCCGCCTGCCCCGCCCTACGGGCGGACGACGGAATGTCGACGACGGGACCTGGCATGCAGAACACGCACACTCCCGAAGTGAGTGCAAGCGACGGGCACAGGCGAGGACGTGCAGACGGCCACCGTCCGGGACCTGCTGGATCACATGCTGGCCCGGACCGTGGACAGCCTGGGCGCGCATGCCGGGGTGCTCGTCCTGCCGGAACCCGGTACGGACGTCCTGGTCGTGGACGCGAGCGTCGGGCTGCCCCCGGAGTGCGTGGCCCCGCTGTGCCGCATCCGGCCGGCCGACGAACCCGCGGACCTCGTGGCCGAGGCGATCCACCGGCGGCAACCGGTGTGGGTCGGGTCCGGGGAGGAACTGGCCGGCCGCCTCCCCCCGGGGTCCGCGCCCTGACGGCGGGTACCTAGTGGGTCGCGACGGCCGAGGGACCGGCTTCGGGCGGGGCCGTCATCAACTTCGCGAACGACGCCATGCACGCCGAACAGTGACCGGCCCGCTGGGCGCCGGCCGCGTCCACCGTCTCCACAAGTCTCTGGCCGCACAAGGTGGTTGTGGACTGCTTGACCATGACGTGCCACACCAGCACGCCGCCGGGCCTTTCGGGACCCGCACACATCTCATACATGATCGGCTCCTTTGACGGATGCCTCTCCCCTTCCAGGAGACCCCGTCCGAGCCGTCCGCGCGGGGCAGAGAGGGCCATTCGGGGGACAGCACCGCCCAACCCCCTTTCCGCACAGCAGTTGACGCGACGCCCGTCGCCGCCTGTGACCCGCTCACCACCGCGCACGGCGACGGCACCCGCAGGGTCCCAGGGCATGGCGACGGAGCGCCCCGTCACGGTGGGGCGCGTCCGGAGGGGGTCCGCGGTGACGCTCGCGAGGTCCGGCGGCGGGCCGTTCAGCCCGCGTGCCGGGAGCCGGCGCGGACTCCCACCATCCGCCAGATCCTGAGCTCACGCACCAGCCCGGGCATCTCCCTGGCGAGCAGCGTCAGCGCCGCGGCTCCCAGCAGCAGCCCCTGGGCGATCAGCACCCGTTTGGCCGTCATTCCCAACTCCTCTCGTCCGGGAGGCCGCGCCCGCACCGGGCGCGGCCACGGATGCCGTGTCATCCCGGGGGAAGGTTCGGCATGGTCTTCGTAATCGCGTTGTGCGCCTTCCAGTGGACACCGGTCGAGCGGCGCGCGTCGGCCGTGCCGTCCTTGTGGTGGCCCGTCTGCCGCTTGTGCGGGCCCTTGTTGCCCTGGTGCAGCCCGGTGACGTGCCGGGGCGTATCGGGACTCACCTGCGGTCTGCCTACACGGATGTTTCCCATCGTCTGCTCCTTGCCGTTACTGCGGTTGTTCGGTCAGCTCCGCGAAGAACTGCTCGACGGCGGGCCACACCCGGCTCCCGCCGGACAGGCCCCGCCACTCCCGTCGGACGATGGCCACCACCCGGAAGCAGTCGTCGACCGGAGCGATCCAGTACTCCTTCGCGGAGTGGGCGGTGTTCACCAGCAACGCTTCCACCTCCGATGCAATGGTGGCGAGCGGAGGGCAGCCGGAGACGACGTCGTGCCAGGCCGCCGGGTCCGCCTCCCAACGGGCGGCTCCCGCGGGACTGGGCAGGTGCGCGCTGACCGTGTCGTCCGCGTGGCGCACGAAGAAGGCCAGCCCCACCGGGACACCGAGCCCCTGCGTGTCCACCGGGGGAAGCCGCACTCTGCGCCGTGGCACCAGCCGGTAGCGAGCCTCGCTCGCCCCCTCCTCGACGAAGAGCAGTGAGCAGGGCCGGCACGCGCACAGCACCGCCTCCTCGACCGTGTCCCACAGATGCCGGTGTCCGGACGGGGCCTCTGCGCCGCACAGGTCACAGAACTCCGCGTCCGGTCGCCGGTCGGCTGCGGAGCGGATGACACGGGCCAGCGCGCCGGAGGTCATGACCGCCCCCCGGCGGAGGCCGGGCGCAGGGTGAGCGACTCGACCGGGACGAAGGCGGTCCGGCGCCCCTCGTCCCCCGGTGCGCGTTCGACACCGGAGAGCTCCGGTGCCAGGGTGAGCACGGCCTCGCGGACCGCCTCCTCCAGCGCCGCGGACGAGGTGCCGCACCCCTTGGCGGAGACGCGTACCCGGGCCACTCCCTCCTCCACGGCGGCCAGTTCGATCTCACCCCCGCGCTCGCGCACCGCCGGCCGCAGACCGGCGACGGCGCGCGCGGCCCGGCGCTCCGGCGGCTCCGGATGGATGCCGTGGAGCACCAGGAGGTGCCCGATGAGCTCATCACCGGCCATACGGTCGGCCAGACCGTCGTCGGCACCGTCCAGCACCCGGGCCAGGGCCTCGCCGTAGATTTCGGTGAGGGCCTGCACCGCCTCGATCGCGGCGCCGGTCATCGGGCCGGGAGCGCCCTGGACCTGCTCCAGCAGCCGGTCGATCCGCGACAGCCGCTCCGCGACCGCCGCCTCGTCGAGCCGTGTGCTCTCGGGCGTCTCAGGCATGAGCCGCCCCATAGGTGGGCGAGTGAAGCTTGGTCAGCGTGTTGCCCTTGCCGAGGTACATGTGCACACCGCAGGGCAGGCAGGGGTCGAAGCTGCGCACGGTGCGCATGATGTCGACGCCCTTGAAGTCGTCCGGGTCGTTCTCCTCGAAGATCGGCTGGCCCTGGACGGCGTCCTCGTACGGGCCGGGGGTGCCGTAGATGTCCCGGGGGCTGCCGTTCCAGGGGGTCGGCGGGTACGGGTGGTAGTTCGCGATCTTCTTGTCCTTGATCACCAGATGGTGGGAGAGCACACCGCGTACCGCTTCGTGGAAGCCGCAGCCGATCGCCTCGTCGGGCACCTCGTAGTTCTCGAAGACCTTGGTCTCACCGGCGCGGACGGCCGTCATCGCCTGCTCCAGGAACTGGAAGGCCATGGCGGCGGCATAGGCGACGAAGTAAGGCCGGGCCCGGTCGCGTTCCAGAGTGTTGCTCCACCTGGGGATCTCCCACTCCAGGGTCATCTCCGGCAGCTGCTCGCTCTTCGGCAGCGAGATCCGCACGCTGTGCCCCGTGGCCTTCACATACGGCGTGTCGACCAGCCCGTTCAGCGCGGTCGACCACAGACGCGCCAGCGGGCCGCCGCCGGTGTCCAGGGCGAGGTGCTCACCGGAGTTCTTGTCGTACCAGCGCGGGCTCATCACCCAGCTGTAGTTGCCGTCGAAGTCGCGCTTCTGCGGCATCGGGACCGTCGTCTGGTTCCACGGGTGGCGCATGTCGACGGGGTTGCCGAGCGGATCACGGGTGACGAACGGCTCCTCGTTCGCCCAGTCCTCGTAGTACGAACTGCCCAGCAGGACCCTGATGCCGAGGTTGATGTCGACGAGGTCGTTGGTGACGAGCTTGCCGTCCACGATGACGCCGGGGGTGACATACATCGCCCGGCCCCACTCGCTCATCGTCTCGTAGCGGTAGTCGCACACGTCCTGGTTCTGCCAGGCGCCCCAGCAGCCGAGCATGATCCGGCGGCGGCCCACCTCCTCGTAGCCGGGCAGCGCCTCGTAGAAGAAGTCGAAGACGTCGTCGTTCATCGCGACGGCCTTCTTGACGAAGTCGAGGACGCGCATCAGCCGGGAGAGGTAGTCGGTGAACGTGGTCGGCTGCGGCATCGTGCCGACCCCGCCCGGATACAGCGTGGAGGGATGCACGTGGCGTCCCTCCATCAGGCAGAACATCTCCCGGGTGATCCGGCTGACCTTCAGCGCCTCCTTGTACACCTCGCCCTCGAAGGGGTTGAAGGCGCGCATGATGTCGGCGACGGTCCGGTAGCCGTGGATGCTGCCACTGCGGGCCTCGGTGCGCTCCGCCCGGGCCAGGACGCTCGGATTGGTGGCCTTGACCATGGCCTCGCAGAAGTCCACGAAGACCAGGTTGTCCTGGAAAATGGTGTGGTCGAAGATGTATTCGGCCGCCTCGCCCAGGTTGACGATGGTGTCGGCGAGCGGCGGCGGTTTGACGCCGTAGGCCATCTGCTGCGCGTAGTTGGAACAGGTGGTGTGGTTGTCACCGCAGATTCCGCAGATGCGTGATGTGATGAAGCCCGCGTCGCGCGGATCCTTGCCCCTCATGAAGACGGAGTAGCCCCGGAAGAGCGATGAAGTGCTGTGACACTCCACCACCTCCCGGTTGGCGAAGTCGATCTTCGTGTAGATGCCGAGATTGCCGACGATCCGGGTGATCGGATCCCACGACATGTCCACGATCTGCGCGGGCTTGCGTTTTGTGCCCCGCGCCTCGGTTGCCGTCATGTCCGAGCCTTCCTCGCTCTTGTGCTCGCCCCTTCTCAGGGGCGCCAGTAGGGGTCGTAGCCGCTGGTCAACGCGGCCTTGTTGTGGCGCCACCGGGGCTCGCGGTTGACGGCGATGTTGGTGAGGCCGCGCAGCCTGCGGATCGCGGCCCCGTAGGGCCGGATGAGAGCGGACGAGAAGGTGGCGCCCGTCGGCTCGTCCATGAACGGCATGAACGCGTCGGGGAAGCCGGGCATGGTGCAGCCGATGCAGACACCCCCGACGTTCGGGCAGCCGCCCACGCCCGCCATCCAGCCGCGCTTGGGCACGTTGCAGTTGACGACCGGACCCCAGCAGCCCACCTTTACCTGGCACTTGGGCGAGTTGTAGTCCCGGGCGAAGTCGGCCTGCTCGTAGTACGCGGCGCGGTCGCAGCCCTCGTGCACCGTCTTCCCGAACAGCCACTGCGGCCGCAGCATGTGGTCCAGCGGGGGCGGCGGCGCCGATCCGGCCGCGTGGTACAGCAGCCAGATCAGCGTCTCCATGAAGTTCTCCGGCTGGATCGGGCAGCCCGGCACGTTGACGATCGGCAGCGCGCCCTTCGACTTGAAGTCCCGGCCCAGATAGTCGGCCAGGCCCATGGAGCCCGTGGGGTTGCCGGCCATCGCGTGGATCCCGCCGTACGTGGCGCACGTGCCGGCGGCGACGACCGCCCAGGCCTTGGGGGCGAGCTGGTCGATCCACCAGTTCAGGGTGAGAGGGTCGCCGGTCTCCGGGTCGTTGCCGAACGAGGTCCAGTAGCCGTCGCCCTCGATGATGTTCTGGTTGGGGATCGAACCCTCGATGACCAGGACGAACGGTTCCAGCTCGCCGCGTGCCGCCGCCCGGTAGGGGGCGAGGAAGTCCTCGCCGCCCAGGCTGGGGGAGAGCACCTTGTTGTGCAGGTTCACCTTCGGCAGGCCCGGCACGAGTCCGAGGACGACGTCCTCGATCCCCGGCTGGCCCGCCGCCGTCATCGACACGGTGTCGCCGTCGCAGCTCATGCCCTCGGAGATCCACAGAATATGGACCTCGTCGAACCCCTGCCTGTCCTCAGCCCTGGTGGGCTGCTGGCTGACCTCCGTGGTCCCGCTTTCGACGGTCATGTCCTCGGCCTCCCTTGCAGTCGGTCCCGGAGTCGGTCGTAGGCCGCGGCCACCGGCCCGGCGAGCGACAGCGCGGGAGGCTCGTCCGGTGCGTGCGGATGCGGCCGGGTCGGCGCGGTCTGCCTCGCCTGGGCGAGGAGCTCCCCGAGCCGGTCCAGATCGGTCTGGGACACGGCGTCGCGGAGCCTCGGCAGCAGCTCGCCCTCCTCCTCGCGCACATGGTCCTCGATCTCCTGCCGCAGCCGCTCGACGAGTTCGCTCTCGCGGGGGTCGTCCACCGACAGCTTGTCGAGGGCCAGAAGCGTCTTCTTCACCGCCATGTGCTCGGCCAGGTGCTCTTCGACCTCCTGCACTTCGCCCGGCAGAGCCCTCTTGGCCAGCGGATAGACCATCAGTTCCTCGACCGCGGCGTGCCGGGACACCTCGCGGACCAGCGTCTCGACCACGGCCCGGCGCTGGCCGCCGGAAGCGGCGGAGTGGTAGTCGCGGAACAGCTGCTCGACCATCCGGTGGTCACGCTTCAGCAACTCGATGGCGTCCATGACACCCCTTCCTGGTCCGGGACATCCGGGACAGCGGCGGGCGTCAGGGAGCGGATGGCTCCGTGCAGCCGCGCGAACACCTCCGGCGGCATGGTCTCCACCCGGTCCAGGATCCCGGCGGCTCTCGGATCGGTGGCGCGTGCCTCCCGCTTCTCCTCGTCCGTGAGCAGCAGCGTCCGCAACGTCAGAATCTCGTCGATCTCCGCCGCGTCGTGCAGGTCGCCGGGGCTCTCCGGCGCCACCTGCGGATGGTCGGGCAGGATGATCGGCGACGACAGTACGAGGCCGTTGGATCCCTCCTCGCCGGCCAGCACCGGGAAGGTGTGCAGATTCCGGCAGTCGCGTACGAGCGCCGCGACCTCGTCGGGCGGGTCGATGGAGGAGAAGAAGCTCACCCCCGCGCCGCCGATGAGGGTGTGCGCCGCGATGAGGGCATGGCCGAGGGCCTCCTCACGCCGCGCGCCGGCCGGCGTCGACCGGCCGGTGTTCTCCGTGCACACCCGCAGCCGGTACAGCGAGCCGGGTCCGGGCAGCCGCTCGGCACCCAGCGTCGTCCGCGCCTGAACGGGACGGCGTCGGCGCACCAGGCGTCCCACGTCCTCGGGCAGTTGCTCGGTCTCCTCGCCGCCGGGGGCCCCGACGTCGAACCCCCGCTCCGCCGCCAGGAGGTCCACCAGCGGAACGAGCAGGTCCCTCTCCCGTGGCACCGCCTCGTCGAAGGCGAGATGGACGGTGCCGGCGGCCTCCATGCCGTCCACGGGCACATGGCGGCCGTCCTGGGTCCGGCGCTCGACGCTCCGTTCCTGCGTCTGCAGATAGCGCACCCGCACCCGCAGCACGGCATCGGGTCCGGCCCGCATCAGGCACTCGGTCTGCTGCCGCCAGGACTCCACGGACCCCGAGAGGCCGGGCGCCACCGGGCCGTGTGCCTCGGCCCAGGCCCGCGGCGCGAGGATGCCGAACTGCCAGCGCACTCTGTTCTTGGGGGAGGACCTTCGGTACGGGTAGAGCAGATACCCCTCGTAGAGGACGGCGTCCGCCACGGCACAGGCCTCCTCGAACGCGGAACCCGCCTCATGTGCGCTTCCGCGCCCCTGGTCAGAGTCGCTCACCGTGGCTCCTCGATGACTAACAGTGGTCGTGCTTTGGTTTACAACCATCACACCTTTTGGTGTGTAAAGCGCGTATTGGGTGCATACGGGTGAGTGAGGGGGCGGCATGACGGGGTACTGCGGAGAGGACTCCGGCCGTCGCTCTCGATGTCGGCGGACCCGGCAACCGGTTGGCAGCGAGCGGAGGCGGCGGCTATGCAGGTGCAAGGCGACGACTCGTCGGACGGCAGGGTCCGGGTCGGCGACGCGGCGGCGCGACTGGCCCAGGACACCGCGCAGCTGGTCCGTCACGAGATCCTCGCGGCACAGAGTGAGGTCAGGGCCGCCCTGCGGCGGATCGGCGCGGGAGGCGCGCTGCTGGGCGCCGCCGGTGTGTGCGGCGTCCTCGCGCTGTGGTCGGCGCACGAGACCGCGCTGCGGGCACTGGAGTCGAAACTGCCCGGCCCGCGCGCCTCGGCCCTGCTGGGCTGCGTCTACGTGGCGGGGGCCGTGGCCCTGGGAGCGGCCGCGCGTGACCGGGTGCGCGCCGGGGTCCATGCGTCGGCGGACGCGCTCGACCAGGCGGACGAGGCCCTGATGGGCGGACCGGACGTCCCCGGCCGGGACGGCGGGCCCGGCTAGCGGTGTCGTCGCACGGTGGCGCACACGGCGCTCAGCGGTCCCGCAGGGGACGGACGGGGCGGCGCGAACCGCACCGCGCGGACGCGCGGAGCGTAGTGCAGCACCGCAGGGCCGGACGGCGCAGGGAGACCGGCCGCCGCCGTCAGCGTCTGGCGGAGGTCCACCACGTCGGCTGTGTACAACGGCCAGGGCTCGTGGTCGACGGCCGTCTGCCACAGCACGCGGCCGGTGCGGGTGAAGGCACGCCACCGGGAGGTCAGCCATACGTCCCGGGCGCCGGGGGCGACCGGTGCACCGGGCCGCACGGTGAGCCCGTAGGACGGGAAACCCCCGCGGCGGACCCCGGCGTACCGCACGAGGCCGTCCCCGACGTGCACGGTCAGGGCGCCGAGGTGGTACGGCGCGCCGATGGCCCGGGCCGCGAGCATGACGGCCGCGCCGACGTCCAGGGAGAGGAACCACAGGCCGTCCAGACCGTCGGGGCGGCGCACGTAGGTGCGCAGGTTGGTTTCCGGAAAGGACCACCGCGGGGGCGGCAGACCGCCGGGCCGCAGCGCCGACATGACGAAGGGCGTGAACCCGACCCACGCAGCGTCCTCGTACGTGTCCACCGTGAGGCCCGACGGCAGCAGGTCCTGCACGATCCACGGCTCGTAGGGCCAGTGGACGAAGGTCTGGCTCAGCCACCGCGCCTCGGCCACGGGCAGGACGACATGCTGTTCGGCGGTCCTCGCCACCATGAGTCCAGGCTACGCGCGACCGTCGGCGACCTCGGGCGCGCCGGGGCACGACGGGTTGCGGACGGCGGTGCGCACGGGGTGCAGTGGGTGGGGGCCCAGGCCGAGGGGCGCCGGGCGGTCGCCGTGGCGGCGGACCGTCGTCCATGGAGGAGGCGGAGGACCGGACCATGACCACCATCGCGATCGTCGGAGCGGGTTTCGGTCTCGGCGCCGCCGTCGCGCGGCGGTTCGGCCGCGAGGGACACGACGTCGCCCTCGTCGCCCGCGACCGGGCCCGCCTCGACGCCCTGGCCGCGGAACTCGCCGAGGAAGGCGTGCGGGCCCGGGGCTTCACCGCCGACGTACGCGACCGGAAGACCCTGGCGGCGGCACTGGACGCGGCGGCCACGGCTCTGGGGCCGGTCGAGGTCTTGCAGTACAGCCCCCTCCCGCCTCCGGACTTCATGCGGCCCGTCCTGGAGACCGGCCCCGAGGACCTGCTGGGCCCGGTGGAGTTCTCGGTGTACGGCCCCGTGACGGCCGTGCGGCATGTGCTGCCCGGGATGCGGGCTCTAGGCCGTGGCACCGTCCTCTTCGTCAACGGCGGCACCGCGGCCGTCCCGCACCCCGACCGCGCCGGCACGTCCATCGCCTTCGCCGCCGAGAGCGCCTACGGCCATCTGCTCCACGATGTGCTCGCCGCCGACGGCATCCACGTCGCCCAGCTGGTCGTGCCCGGCGCGATCATCCCGGGCCATCCCAGGAAGGATCCTGCCGTACTGGCGGACGCCCTGTGGGATCTGCACAGGGAGCGCCACGGCTTCCGCCGGTACGCGGACGATCTGGACGCTTGACGCCCCCTCAGGAGCCCGGCCGCAGCGGACAGAACGCGAGCGGTCGTACAACCCGGCCCGTCATGCTGGGCCACCGGCCCCCGGGAGCCTGTTCTGTCGGCGCTGCACGGGCTGTACGGCTGGGACGAGGGCCCCGAGCCGGTGCCCGCGCCCCAGGGCACGGCCTGCACCCGCTGGGCCCGGGTGCCCCGGCTGAGCGGGGCGGCGGGCGGCACGTCGGTGTATGTGTGCCTGGCCGCTCTCACGCCGACGGCCCGGGCCCGGGCCGTCGGCGGACGCCGTCGCCGCGGTGGTGGCCGGCGACGACGGCGTCGAGGTGACCTGGGCCGCGGACGGCGCACGGTCGCGGGTGGGGTTCCGGCCGCTGACCGTGGCCCTGTTGCGGTAGGTGCCCGGGTTCAGCCGATGTGGTAGCTGTCCCCGTACACCTTCCAGTCGAGCGGCGGGTCGAGGTTCAGGTTGCCCTTGCGCAGGAAGACCCGCTGCTCGGTGTCGACCCGGCTGGTGTCGCTGTGGGCCTCCTCCTGCTTCATGGCCCACACCCGCGCGTCCAGGAAGGCGTTGAGGTACGCCACCTCGGTGCCGCCCTGCGCCGGCGGCTTCGCCGTGCGCAGCGCGCGCCTGCGTATGTTGCCGAAGCTCGTCGGGTCGTCACCGTCGCCGTGCATGACGATGGCGTCGTAGTACGTGAACTGCCCGAGCACACCGAGCCCGTCGGCCTTGCCCTGCCGGACGGCGGGGTTGAAGTACACCCGGTCGCGCTCGTCGTTCTGCGCCTGCTGGAACGCCGTGTCCTGCGCGGCCTTGCGCCAGTCCCTGGGGAAGTTCGGGTCGAGACCCGCGTGCGAGTCGCTGCCGTTCACCCGGCGCAGCGCGGGCAGGTACTTGGCGAGTACGTTGCCGGGCTTGCGGTCGGTGTAGAGCTGCACCAGGTCCAGCATGTCGCCGGTGCCGGAACAGAAGCCGATGATGCCGGCGGTGTAGCCGCGGCCGTCACCGATGTCCTCGATGTACTTGTACTGGGCCTTCCAGTCGAGGGAGGAGTTCTCCGCGCTGGAGACCAGTTCCATGGCGATCTCCTTCTTCGCCGGGTCGTCGAGCCCCGCGGCCCTGGCGGCCGTGGGAGCCGCCGAGGCGTAGGGGGAGTTCAGCAGCGGCACGGCCGCCAGGGACGCTCCGATGAGAGCGAGAACGGTGCGCCGGGACGCGGCCCTCGGGCCTGCGGCGTCGGGGGAGGGATGTACCACGGGGACTCCAAGAGGGGTGGGGAGTGGCTGCACTGATAGGAAGGTTTCCTATCAGAAGTCACCGGTGATGGGTACCCGTCAAGCGAAAGGTTCGTAGGGTCGGACGACTTCGCAGAGCCGGACTCCAGGTCGGGCGGGACCGCGCCAGGCCGCTGCCCCTCCGGATCGGCCGGGACCGTGTCGGGCCGCCGCCCTTCTCAGGGAAGCGGCTGCTCGGCCCAGATGACCTTGCCCTTGGGCGTGTAACGGGTCCCCCAGCGCTCCGCCAGCTGCGCCACGAGGAACAGGCCGCGTCCGCCCTCGTCCGTCATGGCCGCGTAGCGCAGATGCGGAGAGGTGCTGCTGCCGTCGAAGACCTCGCAGATCAGGCTGCGGCCGCGCACCACCCGGACTTGGACCGGGGGACTGCCGTAACGGATCGCGTTGGTGACCAGCTCGCTGAGGATCAGCTCCGTCGTGAACGTCAGCTCCTCCAGCTCCCACTCCGCCAGCCGCCGTGTCACCGCCGCGCGTACCTCCCCGACGGCCGCCGGATCCATCGGCACATGGTGCTCGTCCACCTGTTCGGCCGTCAGGGCCCGGGTGCGCGCGACGATCAGGGCGATGTCGTCGCTGGGCCGGGACGGCAGCCGGGCGTCGAGGACCGCCCGGCAGGTGTCCTCGGGCGACGGCCCCGCCTCCCTCAAGGCGGTGCTCAGCAGGTCAAGTCCGACGTCGATGTCCTGTTCCCGATCCTCGACGAGCCCGTCCGTGTAGAGGACGAGCCGGGTGCCCTCCGCCAGCTCCAGGTCTGCCGTCTCGAACGGCAGACCGCCGAGCCCCAGCGGCGGACCGGCCGGCACGTCGGGGAAGTGCACCCGGCCGTCGGGCGGGATCACGGCCGGCGGCGGATGTCCCGCGCGGGCGATGGCGCAGCGCCGCGTCGCCGGGTCGTAGATCGCGTACAGACACGTCGCGCCCGTGACGGGCGCGCTCCCGTCGTCGGCCGTCTCGTGCTGGTCGATGCGGGCCACCAGTTCGTCCAGCAGACCGAGGATTTCGTCGGGCGGCAGATCGAGGGCCGAGAAGTTGTGGACCGCCGTGCGCAGCCGTCCCATCGTGGCCGCCGCATGCAGGCCGTGTCCCACCACGTCGCCCACCACCAGCGCCACCCGGGCGCCGGACAGCGGCAGCACATCGAACCAGTCGCCGCCCACCCCGGCGTGCGCCGGAAGGTACCGGTAGGCGATGTCCAGGGCGCCCTGCTCGGGCAGTCTCCGCGGCAGCAGACTGCGCTGCAGCGTCACCGCCATGCTGTGCTCACGCGTGTAGCGGCGGGCGTTGTCGATGGCGACCGCGGCACGGGCCACCAACTCCTCCGCCAGGGCCATGTCCTCCGCGTCGAAGGGCTCAGGCTTCTCGGACCGCCAGAAGTTCACGACGCCCAGAACGAGCGACCTCGCCCGCACCGGCACGGTGATCAGCGAGTGGATGCCGTACGCCACGACCGACGTGGTGCGGTCCCAGTCCTGCGCGAGCCAGCCCGGCGCCTCCCCGAGCCTGGGTTCCAGCGTGGCCCTGCCGCTGCGGAGGCTGTGGGCCTGCGGAGAGGACGCAACGAACTGGATCCGCTCCCCCAGCGGGTACAGGGGGGCGTCGTTGCGTATCCCGCAGGACGCGGTGCGGCACAGCGGGGACCCCGCTTCCGGTTCCTCACCGTCCAGCACCGCGTCGAAAAGATCCACGGTGACGAAGTCGGCGAACCGGGGGACCGCCAGCTCCGCCAGCTCCTCCGCCGTGCGCCGCACGTTCAGGCTCGTCCCGACGGCCCCACCCGCGTCGTAGAGCAGGGTGAGCCGCTCGCGCGCCACCTCGGCCCGGCCGGACAGGGCGCGCAGCTCCGTCGAGTCACGCAGGGTGGCCACACTCCCGGGCGGACCTCCCCCCCGGTCCGTGGGCCGCTGGTTGATGGCCAGCAGCCGGTCCCCGACCAGCCGCACCTCGTCGGTGGCGACCCGTCCGGAGGCCAGCAGAGCGGCGGTGTCGGAGGGCAGTCCCAGGTCGGTCACATGCCGTCGCTCTGCGTCGTCGGGCAGGGCGAGCAGACGCTGCGCCTCGTCGTTGGCGAGCAGCAGATCACCGTCGCCGCTCAGGATGATCACACCCTCGCGGACCGAATGCAGCACCGCGTCGTGATGCTCGTACATCCGGGTCATCTCACTCGGCCCGAGGCCATGGGTCTGGCGCAGCAGCCGCCGGCTGACCAGCGCCGTCCCCGCCGTGGCCAGGGCCAGCCCGACGGCCGCGGCGCCCAGCACCAGCGGCAGCTGCCGGTCCGCGGCCCCGCCCACGTGTTCCTTCGTGACACCGGCCGACACCAGGCCGAGGACTCTGCCGTCGACCGCCTTGACCGGAACGACGGCCTGCACCATCCGGCCGAGGGTGCCGTCGATCTCCTCGGTCACGGTGTCACCGGCCAGCGCCGGCTCGATGTTCCCCACGAACTGCTGGCCGATACGCTCCGGCACGGGGTGGGTGTAGCGCACCCCCTGGTTGTTCATGACGACGATGAAGTCCACATGCGCCGTGGCGCGGGCGGCCTCGGCGGCGGGTTGCAGTACGGCCGTGGGGTCGGGGCTGGACAGGCCCTCGCGGGTGCCCGGCGCGTTCGCGAACGCCTCGGCGACGGCGAGGGAACGGTTGCGGGCCTCCTGGGCGGTGTCGCGCCGCACCTGAAGGAGCAGCGCCGCCACCGCGGTTATCACCAGCAGCAGCACGATGACCACTTGCAGCACGAAGACCTGTCCCGCGACGCTGCGTCCGGTCAGCGCCGACCGCAGCGCCGAGAGGGCACCCGGGCGCCGCCGGTCCGTCTCCCGCTGCTCCCCGGCCGGCGCAGGGTGCGGCGGCTGCGGGGCACCCGGTGAGGGCAGGTCGACGCAGCTCTGCGCCTGGGGGCCGCGCAGACCGCTACGACGACGGGACGACCGGGAGCCGGTTCGACACAGGAGTCGGACCATGTGCCATGTCTACACTTCCCGGGCGCGGGAGGCGAGAGCAGCACACACCGTGACGGTGCGTTCCCCGGTTGCGAGGCGGACGGGAGGTGGAACAGGACGCCGGTGCGGGCCGAGCGCGACGCCGGGAGAGGGCCTGCCGCTCTCGCCGCCGAGTGGGCGCGCCACGCCCACTTTCGAGTGACTTCGGAGCCAGTCTGCGGAACCCCGGGGCGGCCGTGGCCGACCATCACAGTCGGCCGGGCAACTCCGCCCGCACCGTCCGCCGGGAGTCCGTCGGGAGTCCGCCGTGCACATCCTGCTTGTGGCCACCGCGTTCAACAGCCTCACCCAGCGCGTCCACGCCGAGCTGCGCGACCGGGGCCACACCGTGACGGTGGAACTCGCCCTGCCGGGGGTCCCCCTGGCGGACACCGTACGGCGGCACACGCCGCACCTCGTGCTCGCGCCGATGCTGAAGACGGCCATTCCCCGGGAGGTGTGGAGCGCCTACCCGTGCCTCGTCGTCCACCCGGGCCCCGTCGGAGACCGCGGGCCGTCCTCCCTGGACTGGGCCGTCCTGGAAGGCGCGACTCGGTGGGGTGTGACCGTTTTTCAGGCGGAGGACGAGATGGACGCGGGCGCCGTGTGGGCGTCCGTCGCGTGCCCCGTGCCACCGGTGTCCAAGAGCGACCTGTACCGGGGCGAGATCGCCGACGCGGCCCTCGCGGCCGTTCTGCTGGCCGTGGAGCGCTTCGCCTCCGGGACCTACACCCCGCTCGCGCAGGGCCCGGCGCGAAGCCGCCCGTACCTGGACCAGAGCGTTAGGCGGATCGACTGGGACACCGATGCGACGTGGACCGTCGTGCGCAAACTGCGGTCCGCCGACTCCCAGCCCGGCGTGCTCGACGTGCTGCTCGGCGAGGAGTGGTACCTGCACGGCGGCCACCCCGAGGAGGGCCTGCGCGGGGCCCCTGGGGAACTGCTCGCCACCAGGGCCGGGGCGATCTGCCGGGCCACCAGGGACGGTGCCGTGTGGATCCCCGAACTGCGACGCCGGCGCGTTCCGGGGCAGCCGCGCCCGGTCAAACTCCCCGCCGTCCGGGCACTCGGCGGCCGGCTGCCCCCGCTGCCCGAGCTGCCGGTGGCCCCGGACGCCCCGTGGCCGGCCTGGACGGACATCCGGTACCGCGAGGAGGGCGGCGTCGGCTTCCTCTCGTTCGCCTTCCCCGGCGGCGCCATGAGCACCACCCAGTGCCGCCGCCTGCTGGCCGCCTACCGGGACGCCTGCGCGCGCCCCACCTCGGTGCTGGTGCTGGGCGGCTGGCGGGACTTCTTCTCCAACGGCATCCACCTGGGCGTCATCGAGGCCGCCGACGACCCCGCGGCCGAGTCCTGGGCGAACATCAACGCCATCGACGACCTGGTCGAGGCGGTCCTGAGGACCACGGGCCGGCTGGTCGTCTCCGCGCTCGGCGGCAACGCGGCGGCCGGCGGCGTGATGCTCGCCCTCGCGGCCGACGAGGTCTGGTGCCGCGCGGGCTGCGTCCTCAACCCGCACTACCGGCTGATGGGCCTGTACGGCTCCGAGTACTGGACGTACACGCTGCCCCGCCGCGTCGGCGCCACGATGGCCGACCGGCTCCTGCACGAGGCCCTCCCGGTGAGCGCCGCGACGGCCCGGCGGCTCGGACTCGTCGACCAGGTGCTCGAGTGCGGGCCGCAGGACTTCACTGCCGAGGTCCGCCGGCTGGCGGCCCGGCTGGCGGCACATCCGGGAACGCGCTCCCGGATCGCGATGAAGAAGTCGGAACTGGATTGCCAGGAGAGCAAGGAACCGCTGGCCGCCTTCCGGGAGCGGGAGCTGGCCAGGATGCACCGGATCTTCCACCACCCGGGTGCCCCCTACCACGCACTGCGGCGGGCCTTCGTCCGCAAGGAGACACCGTCGTGCACGCCCCCGCATCTCGCCGTCGCCGCGAGCATGCGGACAGCGAGGGATCCGGCCGGGTCGAGGGGCGCGGTCGACGCGGCGCCCGCCGAGGGCGCCACCTCACGGCCACACGACTGATGGCAGGACCCACGAGGGACGGGAATCGGCGGCCCCTCCCTCGCCGCGCCGCGCGAGACCGCCGCCTCCGCGCCGCGTTCAGCGGCCCGCCGACGCCCGAAAGGACCGCTCCGTGAGCGTGACCGTGTTCGCCCCGGAGACGGAGGCACGCCTCGCACTGGCCCGGCGGGTCGCCGACACCGTCCTCTTCGAGGGCTGTGCGCTGCACCCGTATCCCGGCTCCGCCGGCGAGCACCGGCTGCGCCGGCAGTCCGGGGTACTCGTACCACCCGCCTGGGGCGCCGACCGCGAGGAGTACGACTTCCAGCACACCGAGTGCCTGATGGAAACCGGGCCGGACGCCACCCTGGCGGTCGAGCTGCGCTTCCTGCGCGTCCGGCGCCGCACGGTGCAGCGGGCCCTCGACGACGGCACCTTCACCACGGTTGCCGAACTCCCGCTGGACGGCCGCGTGCTCGTCCCCCGGGACGAGGGCACCGAGGAGCGCGTCGAAGCGGTCGTGACACCGGCCGAACTCGTCGACGGCGACGGCGTCACGGTCGCCTTCGCCCGCCCGGCCGAGGAGGAGAGCGAGCCGGTCCTCGACGGGGACGGCCGGACGGCCGGCCGTCTGCTGCGCCGGTACGAGGAGATCAGCGGAGCGCTGCGGCTGTCGGCACGCCGGCTCGACGGCCCCTTCCGGGTCCTGCGGCTGACCGCCGTCGTGGAGAACACCAGCCCCTGGGTCCCCGAGGAGGGCGAGGCCGCCGACCGGGGCGCCGCGCTGCCCCGCTCCCTGGTGGCCACCCACCTCCTGCTGGGGCTCGGCTCCGGATCGTTCCTGTCGATGACGGATCCCCCCGAATGGGCGAAGGACGCGATCGCCGCCTGCCGCAATCTCCACACCTGGCCCGTCCTCGCCGGTGAACCCGGCCGTGCGGACGTGGTGCTGTCCTCGCCGGTGATGCTCGGGGACCATCCGGCCGCGACCCCGCAGCAGGCCGGCACGTCGTACGAGGGCTTCCCCGACGAGTACGGGATCGTGCGCCCGGACACCCGGTGGGGCCCGGCGGACGGGGCGGCCGTCGACCCGGCCCCCGGCCAGGTCGTCGTGGACGGCCGGCCCGTGCGCGCCGGGAGCCGGGTGCGGCTCCACCCCGGTCTGCGGCGCACCGACGCACAGGACCTGTTCCTGCGCGGCCGTATCGCGACCGTCGAGTCCGTGCTGCACGACGTGGACGGCTCGGTGCACCTGGCGGTGACGGTGGAGGACGACCCGGGCGCCGACATCCGGCGGGAGCAGGGGAGCTTCCTGTACTTCCGGACCGACGAGGTGACACCCCTGGAGGACGAGGAATGAGCCCTGACACCGCCCACGGCAAGGTCCTGGTGGCCGGCATCGGGAACGTCTTCCTCGGGGACGACGGCTTCGGCGTGGAGACCGTCCGCGCGCTGGGCGGACGCCGGCTGCCCGGACACGTCGAGGTCCTGGACATCGGGGTGCGCGGAGTGCACCTCGCCTACCAGCTCCTCGACGGCTACGACACCCTGGTCATGGTGGACGCCACCGCGCGCGGCGGGGACCCCGGCACCCTGTATGTGATCGAGCACGAGGAGGCCGCGGCGGAGGGTGTGCCCGCCGCGCCGATGGACGGCCACCGGATGACCCCCGACGCCGTCCTCGCCCTGCTGGGCACACTCTGCGCCGGAACGGGCGGGCAGCCGCCCCGGCGCACGGTGGTGGTGGGATGTGAGCCCGCCTCCGTGGAGGAGCGCATCGGCCTCAGCCCGGCGGTGTCCGACGCGGTGCCCAGGGCCGTCCGGCTGATCGAGGAGATCCTGCGCGCCGACGCACCGGGCGCCCCCGCGCCCGAGGCCCTGGTCGACGACACCGCACTCTGACCGGACCGGTCCCCATCGGCCCGCCGGTCCGGCCGTTGCGGCGAACGGTGTACCGGCCCCCGAGGCACCGGCGTGCCGGTCCGGGAGGCGGGGGAGCCTCACCTCTAATGGACGTCGGCGGGCCGCGCACGCTCCGTCCCCTGGGGCGGCTCCCCGGCCTCCCGCCGGGACGGAGACCCATGCACGAGATGTCCATCGCGCTGGCGGTGATCGGCCAGGTGGAAGAGGCGGCCGGGCGGGCCGGTGACATCACGGCGGTGCGTGAGGTGCGGCTCCAGGTGGGCGAGCTGGCCGGCGTAGTACCCGAAGCCCTGTCCTTCTGCTTCGAGCTGGCCTGCGCCGGCACCGTCCTTGAGGGTGCCGAACTGGTCACCGACTTCGTGCCCGGACGCGCCCGCTGCGCACCGTGCGCACACGAATGGGCCGTCGGCATGCCGCCGCTGCTGAGCTGTCCGCGCTGCGACGGGGGCAGCACCGATCTGCTGTCCGGCCGTGAACTGCAGATCGTCGCAGTGCGCTGGGAGGACGGCCGGACGCCCGCACCCACCCGCGAACCCATCCCCGAGGAGCGCTGAACCATGTGCCGTGTGGTCGACCTGCACCAGGCCGTACTCGCCAAGAACGACCGGGCCGCGGACACCCTGCGCGCCGAACTCGCGGCCCGTGGCACCACCGTCGTCAACCTGCTCTCCAGCCCCGGCAGCGGCAAGACCGCCCTTCTGGAACGCGAACTGGTCGAGGCCAGGGACAGGGCCGTGCCGGTCGCGGCGCTCACGGCCGATCTCGCCACCGAGAACGACGCGGAACGCCTCGCGCGTTCGGGCGTCCCGGTCAGGCAGATCCTCACCGACGGTCTGTGCCATCTGGAGGCCGGAATGCTGGCGGGCCACCTGGAGGGGTGGCTGCCCACCCCGGTCCGGCTGCTGTTCGTGGAGAACGTCGGCAATCTCGTCTGTCCGGCCTCCTACGACCTGGGCGAGACGCTGCGCGTGGTGCTCGCCTCCGTCACCGAGGGCGAGGACAAGCCCCTCAAGTACCCCACGGCGTTCGGACTGGCCCACCTGGTCGTGGTGACCAAGACGGACATCGCCGAGGCGGTCGGCTTCGACGAGGCGGCGTTCCGCGCGAACGTGGAACGGGTCAACCCGGGGGTGGAGGTGCTGCTGACCTCGGCCCGCCGCGAGTTGGGGGTGGGACTTCTGCTCGACCGGGCCCTGGCCGCCGCCGCCGGCGCTCCCGTCCACAGCCCCGTCATGGCCCGCGAGCCGCACCCGCACACCCATGAGCACGCCGGCGACCACACCGACCTCGCGCACGACCACTCGGCCGACGACGCGGACCACACCAACGGCACCGCTGCCATGGCGCAGCCCCGCCCGTGAGCGGACCGCCCCCGGCGGCCGTCACGGTCCACGCGCCGCTGCGCCGGAGGGTCACCGTCCAGGGCGTGGTGCAGGGGGTCGGCTTCCGGCCGTACGTTCACGCCCTGGCCACCGCCCTGGACCTGTCCGGGAATGTGACCAACACCCCCGAGGGCGTCGTCGTGGAGGTCGAGGGTGACCCGGCTGCCGTCGCCCGGTTCTGCGACCGCATCGCCGTGGACGCGCCTCCGCTGGCCCGGGTGGACTCCGTCCACCACCAGGAGGTGCCCGCCACCGGCGACTCCGCCTTCACCATCCTCGCCTCCCGGGCGGACGGCCCCACCCGGGCCCTGATCCCGCCGGACACGGCCACCTGTGCCGCGTGCCTCGGCGAGCTGGCCGACCCCCGCGACCGGCGCCACCGCCATCCGTTCGTCACCTGCACCCACTGCGGCCCGCGGTTCACCATCGTCACCGGCCTGCCCTACGACCGGGACCAGACCACCATGGCCGGCTTCCCCATGTGCGCCGGCTGCGCCCGCGAGTACACCGATCCGGCCGACCGCCGCTTCCATGCCCAGCCGGTCGCCTGCCCGGACTGCGGCCCGCGGCTCGCTCTGCTCGTCCGCCGAGCCGACGAAGCCGGGCAGCCGAGCCCGGTCACCGACGGGGATCCGATCGCCGCGGCCCGGCGGCTCCTGGCGGGCGGCGCCGTCCTGGCGGTCAAGGGCCTGGGCGGCTATCACCTCGCCTGCGACGCCACCGATCCCGCGGCCGTGGAACGGCTGCGGCACCGCAAGGCCCGAGGGGACAAGCCCTTCGCGGTCATGGCTGCGAGCGTCGAGGACATCGAGCCCCTCGTCCGGCTCGACCCCGAGGAGCGCGCCCTGCTCACCGCCACCACCCGGCCCATCGTGCTGCTGCGCCGCCGCACGGACGGCCCGACCGTGCCCGGGGGCCTCCGGCCGGCCGAAGGCGTCGCGCCCGGCAGCCCCGACTTCGGCATCATGCTGCCGTACACCCCCGTGCACCACCTGCTGTTCGGCCTTCCCGGCGACCCCGAGGGCCCCCGCCTGCTCGTCATGACCAGCGGAAATCTCTCCGGCGAGCCCATCGTCACCGATGACGCGGAGGCGCTGGAGCGCCTGGCCCACCTGGCCGACGCCTGGCTCACCCACGACCGGCCGATCCATGTGCCCTGCGACGACTCCGTGGTGCGCGTGTGCGACGGACGGCCGCTCCTCGTGCGCCGTGCCCGCGGCTACGCGCCGCTGCCGCTGCCCCTTCCCCTCGAGGTGCGCCCGGCCCTCGCCGTCGGCGGCGACCTCAAGAACGCCTTTTGCCTGGGCGCGGGCCGCCGGGCCTGGCTCTCCGCCCATATCGGCGACATGGACGACCTCGCCACCCAGCGGGCCTTCGAACGCGCCGTGGCGCAACTGGAGTCGATCACCCCGGTGCGGCCGCGGCTCCTGGCGGCCGACCGGCATCCCGCCTACCGGTCCGCCCGATGGGCGGTCCGCAACGCGGCGGGCCGCCCCGTCGTCCGTGTCCAGCACCATCACGCCCATGTCGCCGCCGCGATGGCCGAACACGGGCTCGACGGCAGCGTCCCGGTCCTCGGTGTCGCCTTCGACGGCACCGGCTGACGACGGGGCGGTGTGGGGCGGGGAGTTCCTGCTCGCCGACTACGACGGCTTCACCCGGTTCGGGCACCTGGCGTATGCGCCGCTGCCCGGGGGCGACGCGGCGGTGCACCGGCCGTACCGCACGGCCCTCGCGCAGCTGCGCCGGACGGGGATCGACTGGTCGCCCGACCTGCCCTGCGCGGCCGCCTGCCCGGCCGACGAACGCCGCGTGCTCCGGCGGCAGTTGGAGCGCAACCTGAACTGCGTCCCAACCTCCAGCATGGGTCGGCTCTTCGACGCCGTGTCGTCCCTGGCGGGCGTCCGTCACCGGTCCCGGTACGAGGCTCAGGCCGCCGTGGAACTGGAGGCGGCCGCGCTGCGCGCACCCGCCGGGGACACCGCGGCCTACGCGTTCGCCCTCGGGCCCCCGCAGCCGGACGGCGGCCCGGTGCGGGCGGATCCCGCGCCGGTGATCGCGGCGATCGTCGACGACCTGCGCGCGGGCGCACCGGCGGAACTGGTCGCGGTCCGCTTCCACCGGGCTGTCGCGGCCCTAGTCCACGGCATGTGCGTACGGGCCCGGGAGCTGCACGGAGCGGACACGGTCGCCCTCACCGGCGGCGTGTTCCTCAACTCCCTGCTCTCCTCGGCCTGCGCCCGGTCCCTGAGCGCCGACGGCTTCACCGTGCTGCGCCATCACCAGGTGCCCCCGGGAGACGGCGGCCTGGCCCTCGGCCAGCTCATGGTGGCAGCCCGCGCGGGGGAGCGGACCGCGGCCCCCGACTGACCTACCGTCCCGGCGGTGCCGGGCGACGCACCATCCACAGCGAGGAGAGGCCCATGTGCCTGGCGGTACCCGGCAAAGTGCTGGACATCGAGGAACGCGACGGCACCCGGATGGCCACCGTCGACTTCGGCGGGGTCGTCAAGGAGGTGTGCCTGGAGTACCTGCCCGACATCCAGGTCGGCGAGTACGCCATCGTCCACGTCGGCTTCGCCCTGCAGCGCCTCGACGAGGAGTCGGCCAAACAGACGCTCGAACTGTTCGAAACCCTCGGCATGCTGCAGGAGGAGTTCGGCGATCCCTGGGAAACGGCGGCGGAGGCGAACGGAACGCTCCCGCCCGGGAGCGAGGAGGCGCTTCGGTGAAGTACATCGAGGAATTCCAGGACCCGGAGCTGGCACGCCGGCTCCTCCACGAGATCCACGCCACGGTGACCAGGCCCTGGGCGCTGATGGAGGTCTGCGGCGGCCAGACGCACTCGATCATCCGGCACGGCATCGACCAACTGCTGCCGGCAGAGGTCGAGCTGATCCACGGTCCGGGCTGCCCCGTGTGCGTGACCCCGCTGGAGGTCATCGACAAGGCGCTGGAGATCGCCTCCCGCCCCGGGGTGGTCTTCTGCTCCTTCGGCGACATGCTCCGCGTGCCCGGCACCGGACGGGACCTGTTCCAGGTGCGGGGGGCGGGCGGCGACGTCCGGGTCGTCTACTCCCCGCTCGACGCGCTGAGGATCGCCCAGCAGAACCCGGACCGGCAGGTGGTGTTCTTCGGTATCGGCTTCGAGACCACCGCGCCCCCCAACGCGATGACGGTCCACCAGGCCCGCAAGCTCGGTATCCGGAACTTCAGCATGCTCGTGTCCCATGTGCGGGTGCCCCCCGCCATCGAGGCGATCATGCGGTCGCCGAGCTGCCGCGTCCAGGGTTTCCTGGCCGCGGGGCACGTGTGCAGCGTGATGGGCGTCGACGAGTACCCGGAACTGGCGCGGCGCTTCCGCGTCCCGATCGTGGTCACCGGGTTCGAGCCCCTGGACATCCTCGAGGGCGTGCGCCGGACCGTGGCCCAGCTCGAACGTGGCGAGCACACCGTCGACAACGCCTACCCGCGTGCCGTCCGCGCCGAAGGCAACCCGGCCGCCAAGGCCATGCTGGAGGACGTCTTCGAGGTCACCGACCGCTCCTGGCGCGGCATCGGTGTGATCCCCGGCAGCGGCTGGCGGCTCTCCCCGAAGTACCGCGACTACGATGCCGAGCACCGCTTCTCGGTGGACGGCATCCGGACCCGCGAACCCGCCGAGTGCCGCAGCGGAGAGGTCCTACAGGGCCTGATCAAACCGCACGAGTGCGAGGCGTTCGGCACTCTGTGCACCCCGCGCACCCCGCTCGGAGCCACGATGGTCTCCAGCGAGGGCGCCTGCGCCGCGTACTACCTCTACCGGCGCCTGGACATCACCCCCGCGCCCCGGGAGGCGACCCCCGTTGTCTGACACCACCGATCTGCGCATGCCGTCCGTGGACCCGGCGTCCTGGACCTGCCCCGCTCCGCTGTACGACCAGTCCCGCGTCGTCATGGGCCACGGCGGGGGCGGGGCGCTCTCCGCGGAACTGGTCCGGGACGTCTTCGCGCCCGCCTTCGGAGGAGAGACCCTGGCACAGCTCGGCGATGCCGCCGCGCTGTCGCTGGGCGGACTGCGCCTGGCGTTCTCCACCGACTCCTTCGTGGTGCGGCCGCTGTTCTTCCCCGGCGGCAGCATCGGCGACCTCGCGGTCAACGGCACCGTCAACGATCTGGCGATGAGCGGCGCCCGGGCCTCGTACCTCTCCTGCGGTTTCATCCTGGAGGAGGGCGTCGAACTG
Organism: Streptomyces glomeratus; assembly: GCF_021462825.1. Lineage (GTDB taxonomy): Bacteria > Actinomycetota > Actinomycetes > Streptomycetales > Streptomycetaceae > Streptomyces > Streptomyces glomeratus. The sequence continues at coordinate 350,543 of NZ_JAKEEB010000009.1, forward strand.
GACACGGTCGCCCGGGTCGCCGACGCGCTCGGCGCGGCGGCGCGGGCCGCCGGGGTCGAGGTGGCGACGGGCGACACCAAGGTCGTGGAGGCCGGGCACGGCGACGGGATCTTCATCAACACGGCCGGTATCGGGCTGATCCCGGCGGGCGTCGACCTGCGGCCGCAGCGGGTCGTCCCCGGCGATGTCGTGATCGTCAGCGGCCCGATCGGCGTCCACGGTGTGGCGATCATGAGCGTTCGCGAGGGCCTGGAGTTCGGTGTGGAGATCGAGAGCGACTGCGCGGCCCTCGGCCCACTGGTCGACGCCATGCTCGCCGTCACCCCGGACCTGCATGTGCTGCGCGATCCCACCCGGGGAGGACTGGGGGCCGCCCTGAACGAGCTCGCGACCGCCTCGGGCACCGGTGTCGTCATCACCGAGCGCGAGGTCCCCATCCCGCCGGCGGTCGCCAACGCCTGCGCCGTGCTGGGCCTCGATCCGATGTACGTGGCGAACGAGGGCAAGCTCGTGGCGTTCGTGCCGCGCCGGCACGCCGACGCCGTACTGGAGGCGATGCGGGCGCATCCGCTCGGCGCGGAGGCAAGGATCATCGGCGAGGCGGTGGCGGACCATCCGGGCATGGTCGTGGCCCGTACCGGCCTCGGCGGCACCCGGGTGGTCGACCTGCCGATCGGGGAGCAACTGCCGAGGATCTGCTGAGCCCACCCGGGGTTTGAACAGGGCCCGCCGTCCCTGCGTACTCGACGGTGTGACCTCAGGGATCCCGTTACCGCCGCCGTCGCTCATCAGGTGGTGCCGGGCCGCGAGGCGGACTTCCACTCGGGGAGTGGGCCGTGCTGCGGACGACCGCGCCGCGGCCCCGGGCAGGCCCGAGACCGACACGAGGGAGGTGGGCGGGTGAAGACCCTGCTCATCGACAATTACGACTCATACACGTACAACCTGTTCCAGCTGATCGCCGAGGTCAACGGCGAGGAACCGGTGGTCGTCCTCAACGACACCCCCGCCGACGCCTTTCCGGATCTGGCGGAGTTCGACAACGTGGTGGTGTCGCCGGGACCCGGACACCCGGCCGAGCCGCGGGACTTCGGCATCGGCGCGAGAGTGATCGCACGGTCCCGCATACCCGTGCTCGGGGTCTGTCTCGGCCATCAGGGCATCGCGGTGGGGGAGCGGGGCAGCGTCACGCCCGCGCCGCGGCCCCGGCACGGCCACCTGTCCACGGTCCGGCACGACGGCCGGGACCTGTTCCAGGGTCTGCCGCAGAACTTCACCGCGGTGCGCTACCACTCGCTGTCCGTCGCCGAGCCGCTGCCCGAGACCCTGGAGGCCACCGCCTGGGCCGAGGACGGGGTGGTGATGGGCCTCAGGCACCGCGACCGCCCCCTGTGGGGCGTGCAGTTCCATCCGGAGTCGGTGCTCACCGACTACGGCCACCGCATGCTCGTCAACTTCCGCAATCTGACCGCCGAGCGGGCCCGCAGCCCCCGTACGAAGAACACCACCATCCCCGCGTCCGCGGCCGCCGCGCCCCGCCCCCGCCGTACCGTCCGTCCCGCCCACCGGCTGCACTACCGCCGGCTCGACACGGCCGTCGACGCCGAGGCGGCCTTCGCCCGGATGAGCGCCGACGCCCCCCGTGCCTTCTGGCTGGACAGTTCACGCGTCGAGCCCGGCCTCGCCCGCTTCTCCTTCTTCGGGGACGGCACCGGCCCGCTCGCCGAGTTCGTGCGCTACGACGTCGACAGCGGCGTCTGCGAGATCGAGCGGCAGGGACGGCCGGTGCGCCGGGTCCGCGCGAACGTCTTCGACTATCTCAAGCGGCAGTTGGCGACCCGTCATGTCGACGCGACGGGCCTTCCCTTCGACTTCACCGGAGGCTACGTCGGCTATGTCGGCTACGAGACCAAGGCCGACTGCGGCTCGCCGAACCGGCACCGGGCCCCAACCCCCGACGCCTGCTGGCTGTTCGCGGACCGGCTGATCGCCGTGGACCACGAGGAAGGCGCCACCTACGCGGTGTGCGTCGCGGAGGACAACCCGGGGGCCACCCGAGAGGCCGCGGACTGGCTCGACGGCGCGATGGCCCAGCTCACCTTCGTCTCCTCCGGCGAGCCCGCCGACGACCCGGACCCGGCCGAGCCGGACGCGGGCGCCGCCGAGCCGTGGCTGGTGCGCGACCGTACGACCTATCTCGCGGACATCGAGGCATGCCGGCGTGAACTGGAGGCCGGCACCAGCTACGAGATCTGCCTGACCAACGCCGCCCGGCTGCCCGCACCGGACGACGCCCACGGCTTCTACCGGGTGCTGCGCCGCGTCGACCCGGCGCCGTATGCGGCTCTCCTGAGGTTCGGGGACCTCGACGTGGCCTGCTCGTCCCCCGAGCGCTTCCTGCGGATCACCCGGGACGGCGTCGCTCAGGCCAGGCCGGTCAAGGGCACCGCACCCCGCGGCTCGAACCCGGCGGAGGACGCACGGCTGCGGCACTCGCTGGCCGTTGACGACAAGACCCGCGCCGAGAACCTGATGATCGTCGACCTGCTCCGCAACGATCTGGGCCGGGTCTGCGAGACCGGGACGGTACGGGTCGCCCGGCTCATGGCCACGGAGACCTGCGCGACCGTGCACCAGTTGGTCTCCACCGTCGAGGGCCGTCTGCGGGAGGGAACGGACGCCGTGGACTGCGTCCGCGCCTGCTTCCCCGCCGGCTCGGTGACCGGCGCACCGAAGCTGCGGACCATGGAGATCATCAGCACGCTGGAGACCGAGGCCCGGGGCGTCTACTCCGGGGCCCTCGGCTACTTCGGATGCAGCGGCGGCGCGGACCTCGGCGTCGTCATCCGCACCGCCGTACTGGCCGGCGGCCTGATGCACGTGGGCGCCGGCGGCGCGATCGTCCTCGACTCCGACCCGGGCGCCGAGTACGAGGAGATGCTGCTGAAGACCGCCGCCGCGATGCGCGCCCACCGCGAGCACACCAGCGCGCCGGCCACCGAGGAGGAGGCGGCCCGATGACCGTCACCACGCCCAGGGCCGCCCTGACCCCCGCCGGCGCCGAGGCCCCCGGCAACCTCGCGGCCCAGCTCGCCGCACTCGCCGAGCGGCGCGCCTGGACCGGCCGCCCCGCCTTCCATCAGAGGCACCGCCGCTGGACCCATGGCGAGGTGCACGACCTCGCGGCCCGGACGGCCGGTGTGCTCGCCGAGCACGGCGTCGGCCCCGGCGACCGGGTGCTGCTCGCCCTCCCCGACTCCGTCGCCTGGGTCACCGCCTTCCTCGCCGTCGCCCGCCTCGGCGCCGTCGCCGTCCTGGTCAACCCGGGGCTCACCCCGCCGGACCTCGAGTTCACGGCCGAGGACAGCGAACCCCTGCTGTGCCTGACCGGAGCCGGCCTCGGCGACCGTTTCCCGCGCCGCGTCCGCCTCGGCGCCGACCGGTTGGCCGAGCTCACCCGGGACGCCCCGCCCACCGTCCTCGCGCACCAGGTCGACGCGCACACCCCTCTCTACATCCAGTACACATCCGGAACCACCGGCCGTCCCAAGCCGGTCGTGCACGGACACGGTGACCCGAAGGCGTACCACGACCTCATCGCACGGCGACTGCTGCGCCTCACCCCGGACGACGTCACGCTGTCCCTCGCGCATCTCTTCTCCGCCTACGGCTTCGGCAACGCCTTCGTCTTCCCGCTGTTCTCCGGCTCCTCCGCGGTGCTGGCCGACCGGCGTCCGGATCCGGCCGCCGTGGACGAACTCGTCGCACGGCACCGGGTGACCCTGCTGTACGCGGTGCCCGCCCAGTACGCGGCCCTCGTCGAGGAGCGGGCGGACGGGCACGAGGCATGCTTCGCGTCCGTACGGGCCGCCGTCTCGTCCGGCGAGCACCTGCCCGCCGAACTGGCCCGCCGCGTCACCGCCCTGCTCGGCGCCCCCGTCCTGGAGCAGCTGGGCTCCACCGAGGCGGGACACGCCTTCTGCGCCAACGGCGTCGACGACAACCGCCCGGGCACCGTCGGCCGCCCCGTGCCCGGCTACGAGGTCGAGGTGCGCGACCCCGCGGGGAATGCGGTGCCGGACGGCGAGGAGGGAGAACTGTGGGTCCGGGGGCCCACGGTGACGCCCGGTTACCCGAACCGGGCCGAGGAGACGGGGCGCGCCCTCGTCGGCGGCTGGCTGTGCACCCGGGACCGGGCGCGCCGCGAACCCGACGGCACCTTCACCCATCTGGGCCGCGCGGACGACTTGGAGACCGTCGGCGGCATCGCCGTCTCCCCGCTGGGGGTCGAGGAACTGCTGCGCACGCATCCGGCGGTGCGTGAGGTCGCGGTGGCCGCCGTCACCGACCACCACGGTGCGCCCCGGCTGCGCGCCTTCGTCGTGCCCGTCACCCCTATCCCCGTCGGCCTGGAGGCCGACCTGATCTGCCTGGCCCGCGAGCACCTCGCCGCCCCTGAGGTGCCCCGGGGCGTCAGTTTCGTTCCGTCGCTGCCCCGGACGCCGACCGGGAGGATCCGCCGCCACCTGGTCCGGCGGGGAGCGTGGTGACCCGGCCCTGACGGCCCCTCAGCGGCGGCCCCGGTACACCTCGCCGGCGTTCGGGCGTGGCACGGGGCGGTGCCGTGCGGCGGGACCCAGCGCGTAGGCGCGCAGGAGGTTCTCCGTCGTGCGGGTCACGAAGGTGCGGGTGCGGGCGTCCATGCCGTGGTCGCGGCCGCCGTCGGGGGTGCCGGCCATCAGGGCCTCCACCCAGCGCATGGTGCCGGTCGCGAAGACGCCGGCGCCGCTCGGGACCGCGTAGTAGGCCGAGTCGCTGTGGCTGCGCCGGCCGCCGCACACGAGAGGGGAGTGCGCCGTGATCTCCAGCGGTGCGGGGACGGGCGAACCCGGGATGACCCGGTCGTACTCGACGCCGACCAGGTGGGCGAAGCCGTCCCCGGGACGGACACCCGTTCCCTCGTACAGCCAGTGGTCGGCCGTCTGTACGACGTACGGCGCGTCCGTCGGATACCCCTCGTAGAGCACGCCCGTGAGCGACGACTCCGGGTCGGCCGACGGAGCCTCGCGGAAGTCGGTCGTCGCCAGGGCGGGACGGGAGGTGTAGCAGGGGTCGGCCCGGACGTCGGTCTTGTAGCAGACCACCGTGCGCCCGGGCCCGGAGTCGCCCTGTTCGAGGCGGACCCGGCGGAAACAGGTGTTGGCGCCGAGGAAGGCGACGTTGGTGCCGTTGTCCCGGGCCTCGGTGACATGCCGGCGCTGCTCCGGGGTCCAGTACTCGTCGTGGCCCAGGGAGACGACGGCGGCCGCCCCGCTCAGCACTGCCGGGTCGCGGTGCACGTCCGGGCCTGTGGTGTAGGCGAGGGGGATGCCGATCCGTTCGGCCAGGACCACCGCCGCCCGCTCGTACACCAGGAACTTCTCCGCACCGTCGGAGTCGTAGGGCCGGTCGAAGCTGACGGCCAGGGACCGGGTGGCATACGCGCCGGACTCCCCGTTGTAGAGGCTGTAGCCGCCCCACCGGTTGTACGCCTGCCAGGTGGCGGGGGCGTGCATCAGGACGGTCCGGCCCGCGCCCCGGACGGAGCGCACGATCAGCGGGACATAGCGCTGATGACCGTTGTCCGCGTCCAGTCGCAGCAGGTACGCGCCCTCCGGCCAGCCTTCGGTGCCGAACGTCAGGGTGGGCCGCCAGTCCGTGCGGACCGTGCGGGTGCCGGACAGCAGGCGGGGGGCGGACTGCACGCGGCCCGGAATGCGCTGCGAGGACCAGACGAGCCGGGCTCCGGCCCCGCCGTACCAGCCGACGCGGAAGGCCGAGACACGGAAGGACGACGCGGTCGTCGACACGTACAGACGGCACTCCTCGCCCGGTGTCACACTCACCCGTTCGGCGTAACCGGCGATGGATGCGGCGGGACCGGGGGAGTGGATGCGCCAGTCGGCGGTCCCCGTGCGGCCCTGTTCCGTCTCGGGCCGCGACGAGGTCCCCCGGGAGCGCCGGTCCGCGGAAGGGGCCGTGTCGCAGCCGGCGGCCGCGGCCGAGGCGAGCCCCAGGCCGGCGCACACTCCGAGGAAGCCCCTGCGCCCCAGCCCGCCGGCGCCTCCGGGTTCCCGGCGGTGTCCCCGTCCCCGTCCCTGTCCCTCTTCCTGTCCCTGTGCCTGTGCGTGTTCCGCCCTGGTCGGCTCGTCGGGGCCCATATCGCCTCCCGTGCTGTCCGGCCGGCGCACCTCGCCCCCTCCGGCCAGCGTGGCACGCGACGGTGGGGCCCGCCCCCTGCCGGAGGTCCGGACGCTACGAGGGCGCGGGCCGCAGCGCCTGCATGACCGCCCAGACCACGGAGATGAACGGGACGGCCACGACGGCCCCGACCACGCCCGCGACGATGCTGCCCCCGATGACGGACACGGCGACGATGAGCGGATGCAGACGGACCGCCCAGCTCATCACGAGGGGGTGCAGCAGATGTCCCTCGATCTGGCCGATGACGACGATGAGCAGCAGCACGGCCGCCGCAGTGAGCGGGCCGCGGCCGGCGAGAGCGACCACCGTGGCCACGGCGAGCGCGACCGGCGAGCCGACCAGCGGCACGAATGTCGCGAAGAACTCCAGCAGAGTGAGCGGCAGCGCCAGCGGTACGCGCAGCGCGAACAGGGCGATACCGACGAGTGCGGCGTTGCTGCCGGCGACGATGATGATGCCCCGGGTGTACCCGGCGAACGTCCGCCAGGCCGCGTGCCCCGCCCGGTCCCACGCCGCTCGTGCGGTCCGGGGCAGCAACTGGTCACGCGTCCAGCGCCACAGCCGTTCGCCGGAGTGGAGGAAGAACACCGAGGAGAAGAGCGCGAGCGCGACTCCGGTGACCAGTTCGACGATCCTGCTGAGGCCGCTGATGGCGTTGTTGAGCAGGTTCGCCCGGTGGGCGGACAGGTAGGAGACGATCTGCTGCTGGAGATCGGAGAGCTTGCGGGGGCTCAGCCGGAACGGTGGGCGTTCGAGCCAACGTTCGATCTGCCGGATGCCGCCGCGGAATTCGTCGGCCAGTTTCGCCGACTCGCCCGCCACCGCGTCACCCACCAGGGCGAGGATCGTGAACAGGACGAGAATGCTGCCGATCAGGGCGACGGCGACCGTCAGGGACCGCGGGAGCCACCGGTTCAGCAGATCGGCGACGGGCCGCAGCACCGAGGTGATGACGAGCGCCAGGAACAGGGCCACGGCGATGAGCTGGAAGCGTCCGAGGATGGTGAAGACGCCGTAGACGACGATCCCGACCAGGATCAGGCGCCAGGCGTAGGCGGCCGCGACGCGCAGCCAGGGGACCGTGCGCTCGGCCGCCGTGGTGGGGGCGGACGGGGCGCGCCGGGGGGCGCGTACGGAGTGCGACGGCCGGCTGCCCAGCACGACGGCGCGCGCCGCGCGCCCTCGCCCCGGCCCGTCCGCCGGGCCGTCCGTCTGCGCCACCACACCTCCCAGGTCCCGGTCATGGTCATCTTCCAAGCACATTAGGTGCAAAGCAGTCAGGTCCCTGGGTGCAACGCGCCCGCCGGGCGGCGACGGCACCTCGGCTCGGCTGTTTCTGGCCAAAGGGTCACGGAGTGGTGCTCTTCGGGCAGGCCGTCAGCAAGTATCGTGAGGGTTCGAGAGATGCTGGCGGTCCGCACTTTGTCTGCGTGATGCGGTCGGAGGAAGCGATGGGCGGCGAAGGGCCGGGGCGGTCGGAGCAGCATCTGCCGAAGTTGCGGCTGGACGAGCTGCTGGACGAGCTGCAGGCCCGTATCGATGCGGCGCGTGGCACCCAGGACCGGGTGCACCGCCTGCTGGAGGCCGTGCTGTCCGTCGGACGGGAACTGGACCTGCCGCAGGTGCTGCGGGGCATCGTCGAGGCGGCCGTGGCCCTCGTGGACGCCGAGTACGGCGCGCTGGGCGTGATCGGTGACGACCGCATGCTCTCGGAGTTCCACACCGTCGGCATCAGCGAGGAGCGGCGGGCGGAGATCGGGGCGCTGCCCAGCGGGCACGGCATCCTCGGGGAGCTGATCCGGCATCCCGAGCCGCTGCGCCTCGCCGAGCTCTCGGAGCATCCGGCCTCCTACGGATTCCCGGCCCACCACCCCCCGATGCACTCCTTCCTCGGTGTGCCCATCCGGGTGCGCGACCAGGTCTTCGGAAACCTCTACATGACCGAGAAGCGCGGTGCCGCGGGGTTCGACGCGGAGGACGAGGCGGTGCTGTCCACGCTGGCGGTGGCCGCGGGCGTCGCCGTCGAGAACGCCCGGCTCTTCGAGGAGACGCGGCTGCGCGAGCGCTGGCTCAGGGCGAGCTCCCAGGTCACCAGCGCCCTGCTGTCCGGCGCCCCGGGCCCGGACGTGCTGGAGATGATCGTCGAACAGGCGCGGGGGATCGTCTCCGCCGATGTGGGGATGATCGCCGAGCGGGTGGCCGGGGAATCCGTGCTGCGGCCGCTGCTCGCGGTCGGTCTGGGGGCGGAGCGGCGGCGGGGCCTCATGGTGTCCGGACAGGACGGCTTCGTGGAGGCCGCGTTGAGCACGACCGAGCCGGTGGTGAGCGCGGACATCCAGAAGGACGCCCGGATCGTCCGGGACTCCGACCTGTGGGCCGGGCTCGGGCCCGTGCTGGGTGTGCCGCTGGTGGCCAGCGGCAAGTCCCTCGGGGTGCTGCTGCTGGGGCGCACGGCGGGCCGTACCCCGTTCACGGACACCGACGCCGGCCCGCTGCTCGGGTTCGCGGGGCAGGCCGCGCTGGCACTGGAGCTGGCCGAGCGCCGCCGGGACGCCGAGCAGATCGCGCTGCTCCAGGATCGTGACCGCATCGCCCGCGATCTGCACGACCTCGCGATCCAGCGGTTGTTCGCGGCCGGTATGACGCTGCAGAGCACCCAGCGCTTCGTCGACCACCCCGAGGCCGCCGAACGGCTGTCGCGGACCGTCGACGACCTCGACGAGACCATCAAGATCATCCGGTCGACCATCTTCGGGCTGCGTACCCATGGCAGCCGGGCGGAGGAGCAGACGGGTCTGCGGGCCCGGATGTCCGCGACGGTGGCGGCGTCGGCCGCCTCCCTCGGCTTCACCCCTGCGCTGCGGATCGAGGGACTCGTGGACACCGATGTTCCCGACGACGTCGCCGACCAGGTGATCGCCGTCCTCGGTGAGGCCCTGAGCAACGCCGCCCGGCACTCCGGGGCGGGCCATGTGGACGTGCATCTTCGGCTCGCCGCGGGTGCGTTGACGCTCACGGTGGCCGACGACGGCTGCGGGGTGCCGCAGGGGGCCCGCCGCAGCGGGCTGCGGAACCTGGAGGAACGGGCCGTCGCCCTCGGCGGCAGCCTCACCGTCGGTGAGCGCCGCGAAGGTGGCGGGACGCGGCTGGTGTGGCACGTCCCGGTATGGCCGGAACAGGACTGACGGCCCGTCGCACCCGGCGGCCCCCGCGCCCCGGCGGTGCCGCACGCCCCCGGTTCACCGGGCGGGGCCGCCCCCGGGCGCCGGTGTGGCGAGGTGGGAGGCGAGGACCGCGGCCTGGACCCGGCGCTGCACACCCAGCTTGGCCAGCAGGCGGGAGATGTGGTTCTTGACCGTCTTCTCCGACAGATAGAGCTTCTGGCCGATCTCCCTGTTGGTAAGCCCGTCTCCGATCAGCGCGAGGATCTCCCGCTCGCGCGGCGACAGGCTCGCCAGCTCCGGTGCGACCGCCGGCTGCTCGTCGGGTTCGGCGCGCAGCGAGCGCATCAGCCGTGCCGTCGTCGCCGGGTCCAGCATGGACTGCCCGGAGGCGACGGTGCGTACCGCCGAGACCAGGTCGGAACCCTTGATCTGCTTCAGCACATAGCCCGAGGCTCCGGCCATGATCGCGTCGAGCAGCGCGTCCTCGTCGTCGAACGAGGTCAGCATCAGACAGGCCAGCTCCGGCATCCGGCTGCGCAACTCGCGGCAGACGGTGATGCCGTCGCCGTCCGGGAGGCGTACGTCGAGGACCGCGACGTGCGGTCGCAGCGCCGGGCCGCGGGCGAGCGCGTGCTCCACCGTATCGGCGTCACCGACCACCGAGATGTCGGGTTCGGCGTCCAGCAGGTCGGCCAGGCCGCGTCGGACGACCTCGTGGTCGTCCAGCAGGAAGACCCGGATCGGGTTCTGCTCGGTGAAGGTGAGCGCCTCGGCCATCGGGACCTCTCCTTCTCGCTGCGACGAACGGGCTGCGGACCGCCCTCGGCCACGATCGTCACCCAGGGATGACCGCGAGCACTAGGGCCGACCGGCCCCGTGCCCCCACCATGCCTTCCTCCTCACGCACCCGCATCGGCTTCTCCCGGTGGTCGGTGCGCTGCGCACGGAGCATGCTGGTCCTCGAAGGAGCGCCCCCCGGTGGGCAGGGAGACCGACGCTTGTCGGCGTGGGGCCGCGTTCCCGCTGCGGTCACGGACCGCCCGGCCCTCGGCCCGGTTGTCGGGCCGTCCAGGCCATGCGCTGGAGGTGCGCACCATGGCTCAGCATGTCACCGCGGGTGTCGACGCGACGGCCGAGGGCCTCGCGGCCGCCCACTGGGCCGCCCGGGAGGCCCTGCGCCGTGGCGCGGGGCTGCGCCTCGTGCACGCCTGGAGGGGGCAGCCGGGGTCGGTGCCCCCTGTGTCCGCCGACACCGCGCGCCGCCATGTCGCCGAGCGCACCCTGCGGCGCTCGGCCGCCAGCGTGCGCGCCGCGCACCCGGGGCTGCGAGTGGAGGACGTGCTGTTGTCCGACTCCCCGGTCACCGTCCTGCTCGCGGTCGCCGAGGAGGCGGAGGTACTGGTGCTCGGATCGCATGGCCTCGGCCGGATCGCGGGGTTCGCGCTCGGGTCCGTGTCCCAGCGTGTCCTCGCCCGGTCATCGTGCCCCGTGGTGCTCGTCCGTGCAGGTGAGACTAACGCCGACGAGCATCTGCCCGCTCTGGACGGCGTCTCGCCCGAGGAGATCCCGGAGACCCCCTACCGCGACGTCGTCCTCGGGCTGGACACCGAGCACCTCTCGGACGAGCTGCTCGGGTTCGCCTTCGAGTCGGCCCGCCGCCGCGGCTCCGGGCTGCGCGTGATCCACGCCATGGGCGTGGTCCCGGCCCACGCCGATGACGGCCCGCCGGACACGGCTCCCGCCGGGGAACCGCTCACCGGGCGGGACCAGGTCCTGCTGGCGGCGCTCCGCCCGTGGTGTGAGAAGTTCCCCCGGGTTCTGGTGACCGAGACCGTCGCCGAGGGGCGGGCCGCCGCCGAACTGGTGCACGCCTCCGCATGTGCCTCCCTTCTCGTCGTGGGGCGCCGGACGCGGAACACCCGTCTCGGCCCGCACATCGGTTCCGTCACCCACGCGGTGCTCCACCACGCCCGATGCCCGGTGGCCGTCGTCCCGCACACCTGAATGGGTGACAGCTGAATGGGTGACAGCGCTTGAACGGCGAGACTGCTTGAACGGCGACACCGCTTGAACGGGCCACCCCGCTTGAACGGGTGACAGTGCTCACCGGGGGGTTCGCCGACACCGGTCGGCCCCCGGCCGGGGACCTACGGCCCCTCCACCCCGAGGCTCCGCGGCACCAGGCTGGAAGCGGATTCGGAACATTCCCGAGCCCCGTGATCCACGATTCGGGAGGTGGAGACCATGCCCCGCCCCGTCACCGTCGGTCTCGACAGCTCGTCCGAGAGCCGGGCCGCCGCCGAGTGGGCGGCCCGCGAGGCCCGGCTGCGCGGCCTGCCGCTCACGCTGGTCCACGTCCGGGAGCCCGTACCCGACGTCCTGATGCGGGCCCCGCTGCTGGGCACCGAGACCCGGCAGGACTGGATCGCGAGGATTCCGCGGGAGGCCGCAGAGGGCCTTCGGCTGCGACACCCCGGTGTCGAGGTGACCGCCGAGCACCGCGCCGGACGGCCCGCCGACGTGTTGGCGGAAGTGGCCGAGGACGCCGAACTGCTCGTGCTGGGGTCGCGTGCGCTGGGCGGAGTCGGCGGGTTCCTGCTCGGCTCGGTGTCGCTCGCCGTCGTCGCCCGCGCCGTACGGCCGGTGATCCTGGTGCGTACCGGCGAGCAGGCCGCCGACGAGCACGAGAAGGACCCCGTGGGCATCCCGTCGGCGGCAACCCGGTTCCGTCCCGTGGTACTGGGGCTCGACACCGAGCACCCGTCCGACGAGCCGCTCCGGTTCGCCTTCGAGGAGGCCGCCTACCGCGCCGCCCCTCTGCACCTCGTCCACGGCTGGAACCTGCCGTTCACCCCCGTCGCCGGCATGGCCGCCGAGGTGGATCCGTACGACGAGTACGCGCGGGAGCGGGCCGGTGCCCTGAGCCAGGTACTGGGTGTGTGGCGGCAGAAGTATCCCGCGGTCGAGGTGGTGGAGCGTTCCCGCTCGGGTTCCGCCGCCGCTCTGCTGGTCGAAGCCTCGCGGGAGGCGTCTTTGGTGGTCGTGGGCCGGAGGATCCACCGCAACCCGCTCGGCGTCCGCATCGGCTCCGTCACCCACGCCGTCCTGCACCACGCCAGCGCACCCGTCGCCGTCGTCGCACACGACTGACCGGCCACGGCCGGCGCCCGTCCGCGCGTCCCCCGCCGGCCCCCGCGCGGGCTCGTCGGCCACGGCGGCGATCGCGCCGGCCCGTCCGTTCGACGAACCAGCTCCCGACCACTCGTGGAGTCACCCATGCCGCACGCCGACCACCGGACCGCAACCCCGCCGGCCGACGACGAACTGCGCACCCTGGACGCTCACTGGCGGGCCGCCAACTACCTCGCCGCGGGCCAGATCCATCCGTGATCTTGGGTGGGTATCCTCGGCTTCAGCCGGGGAGGGAAACGCGTGCTCGGGTCGGAGGTGCGCAGCGCCGGAGTTCGCTGCGCCTCCTCGGTGAGGTCAGGTGGGCCGCTTCTGGCCTTCGATGTACTGGCGGACGATGCTGAGCGGTGCGCCGCCGCACGAGCCGGCGAAGTAGGAGCGGGACCAGAA